>SEOL01000017.1 GCA_016808295.1 Candidatus Liberibacter ctenarytainae | reverse complement strand
ATCCATAGCCTTGGTTGCGGGGGTAGGATTTGAACCCACGACCTTCAGGTTATGAGCCTGACGAGCTACCGGACTGCTCCACCCCGCGATAATACCATACAATTATATATCCGCCTTTTATAGACCTGGCAGCGACCGACTCTCCCACATCTTAAGATGAAGTACCATAGGCGCTGGGGCATTTAACGGCCGTGTTCGGAATGGGAACGGGTGCAGAAACCCCGCAAAAGCCACCAAGTCTATAAAAAACGGATAATATGGTCTATTGATAACAATTCGTATAACAATATTTATGATTATGGACAATAAGAGCAATCAAGCCAATCAAGCTATTAGTACTGGTAAGCTTCACTAGTTACCTAGCTTCCACATCCAGCCTATCAACGTGGTAGTCTCCCACAGCTCTGATAGGGAATACTAGTTTTCAGGTTGGTTTCCCGCTTAGATGCTTTCAGCGGTTATCCTTTCCGTATTTAGCTACCCTGCTATGCCCTTGGAAGAACAACAGGTCCACCAGAGATACGTCCATCCCGGTCCTCTCGTACTAGGGAAAGATCCTGTCAATATTCCTACACCCACGGCAGATAGGGACCGAACTGTCTCACGACGTTCTGAACCCAGCTCACGTACCGCTTTAATTGGCGAACAGCCAAACCCTTGGGACCTTCTCCAGCCCCAGGATGCGATGAGCCGACATCGAGGTGCCAAACAACCCCGTCGATATGGACTCTTGGGGGTCATCAGCCTGTTATCCCCGGCGTACCTTTTATCCGTTGAGCGATGGCCCTTCCACTCGGAACCACCGGATCACTATGACCGACTTTCGTCTCTGCTCGACTTGTCAGTCTCACAGTCAGGCAGGCTTATGCCATTGCACTCAACAAGCGATTTCCGACCGCTCTGAGCCTACCATCGCGCGCCTCCGTTACTCTTTCGGAGGCGACCGCCCCAGTCAAACTACCCACCATACAATGTCTCGGTCCCGGATAACGGAACGCGGTTAGACATCCACATTGATAAGGGTGGTATTTCAAGATTGGCTCCACAAAAACTTGCGCCTTCGCTTCAATGCCTACCACCTATCCTACACATATCAACACAAACGCCAATGTAAAGCTATAGTAAAGGTGCACGGGGTCTTTCCGTCTAACCGCAGGAACCCCGCATCTTCACGGGGATTTCAATTTCACTGAGTCTGCGTTGGAGACAGCGGGGAAGTCGTTACGCCATTCGTGCAGGTCGGAACTTACCCGACAAGGAATTTCGCTACCTTAGGACCGTTATAGTTACGGCCGCCGTTTACTGGGGCTTCAATTCAGAGCTCTCACCCCTCCTATTAACCTTCCAGCACCGGGCAGGCGTCAGGCCCTATACTGCGTCTTTCGACTTCGCAGAGCCCTGTGTTTTTGGTAAACAGTCGCTACCCCCTGGTCTGTGACACCTCTTCTTGGTTGCCCAAAAATAGGTCACGCTTATCCCGAAGTTACGCGTGCAATTTGCCGAGTTCCTTCAACGCAGTTCTCTCAAGCGCCTTAGTATACTCTACCTAACCACCTGTGTCGGTTTCGGGTACGGTCTATACGGTGGAGCTATTTCCTGGAACTAATTCAAAGCACATCTAATCCAATTAAAATGTACAATTTACTCAATCCGTCACTACCACCAGGCCCACAAATATTAATGTGGTTCCCATCAGCTACGCGTCTCCGCCTCACCTTAGGGGCCGGCTAACCCTGCTCAGATTAACTTTAAGCAGGAACCCTTGGTCTTTCGGCGAGAAGGTCTCTCACCTTCTTTATCGTTACTCATGTCAACATTCTCACTTCCGATACCTCCAGAAGTCCTCGCAGATCTTCCTTCATCAGCTTACGGAACGCTCCGCTACCACTCATCCTCATTTTATTGAAAATAAATCCTCAGCTTCGGTGCATGGCTTGAGCCCCGTTACATTTTCGGCGCAGAAATCCTTATCTAGACCAGTGAGCTGTTACGCTTTCTTTAAATGATGGCTGCTTCTAAGCCAACATCTTGGTTGTCTTGGGATTTCTACATCCTTTCCCACTTAGCCATGACTTCGGGACCTTAGCTGGAGGTCAGGGTTGTTTCCCTCTCCACAATGGACGTTAGCACCCACTGTGTGTCTGCCAACTACTACTCCTCGGTATTCGGAGTTTGGTTAGAATCAGTAAGGCGGTAAGCCCCCATAGCCTATCCAGTGCTCTACCCCCGAGGGTATTCAGTTAACGCTCTACCTAAATAGATTTCGCGGAGAACCAGCTATCTCCGAGTTTGATTGGCCTTTCACCCCTAGCCACAAGTCATCCCAATCTATTGCAACAGATACGGGTTCGGTCCTCCAATTGGTGTTACCCAATCTTCAACCTGCTCATGGCTAGATCACTCGGTTTCGGGTCTAATGCAACAAACTAATCGCCCTATTAAGACTCGCTTTCGCTACGCCTACACCTATCGGCTTAAGCTCGCTTGTCACACTAAGTCGTTGACCCATTATACAAAAGGTACGCCGTCAGCCTCGCGGCCTTCGACTGTTTGTAGGCATCCGGTTTCAGGGTCTATTTCACTCCCCTTGTAGGGGTTCTTTTCGCCTTTCCCTCACGGTACTAGTTCACTATCGGTCATGCACGAGTACTTAGGCTTGGAGCGTGGTCGCCCCATCTTCAGACAGGATTTCACGTGTCCCGCCCTACTCAAAAATAAAAAAAATCATTACGTATACAAGGCTATCACTCACTATGGCTTACCTTCCCAGGTAATTCTACTTAAATCCTTCCTATCACTGGCCTGGTCCGCGTTCGCTCGCCGCTACTAACGGAGTCTCAATTGATGTCCTTTCCTACAGGTACTTAGATGTTTCAGTTCCCTGCGTTCGCTTCTTTCATCCTATTTTATTCAGATAAAGATACCTTAAATACCTAGAAAATTAAACCGCAGTTCGTACAGTTTCCTAGACATCTAAAGTGGGTTCCCCCATTCGGAAATCTACGGATTAACGCTCTTTGCAGCTCCCCGTAGCTTATCGCAGCGTAGCACGTCCTTCTTCGCCTGTGCATGCCAAGGCATCCACCAAATGCCCTTTTGCGCTTGATCACTCTCATTGTCTATAGTCATAAATTATACTTATCTATAACTCCTGTTATCAAAAAAACATCACAACACTTCATCGTAATGCTTCCTTAATAGACCAAATTCTCGAGATAAATAGTCATCGCTCGGTTAAAAACAACGGTACTTCAGTGCTCGCATACAATGCTAAACATCTCAAATACTAAACAACTTATCTTCTATGCAATTGTAAAATAGCCCTCTCAATTAAGATTTAATCTCAATCAAAAATTCTCAATACATAATTAATAAACAATGGTGGAGCCGAGCGGGATCGAACCGCTGACATCCTGCTTGCAAAGCAGGCGCTCTCCCAGCTGAGCTACGGCCCCCTACCTGATATTGGTGGGCCCAGGTAGATTCGAACTACCGACCTCACCCTTATCAGGGGTGCACTCTAACCGCCTGAGCTACGGGCCCTCAGTCACTATAATGACCCTCATCATCCATTAATTATACAAGAAAAGAAAGAGAAACACGGACGGCGATCCTTAAAAAAATCTGCTACTTACATAACAAATCTTTGTTCGAGCTCCGAAAAGCTCTTGTCCTTAAAAAATGTTCAGCTATCAAATAAAATCTAATAATACTCAACATCTTCCTTAGAAAGGAGGTGATCCAGCCGCAGGTTCCCCTACGGCTACCTTGTTACGACTTCACCCCAGTCGCTGACCCTACCGTGGCCGGCTGCTCCCTTGCGGTTGGCACACCGTCTTCAGGCAAAACCAACTCCCATGGTGTGACGGGCGGTGTGTACAAGGCCCGAGAACGTATTCACCGCGGCATGCTGATCCGCGATTACTAGCGATTCCAACTTCATGCACTCGAGTTGCAGAGTGCAATCCGAACTGAGATGGCTTTTAGGGATTAGCTCTACCTCACAGCTTAGCAACCCTTTGTCACCACCATTGTAGCACGTGTGTAGCCCAGCCCATAAGGGCCATGAGGACTTGACGTCATCCCCACCTTCCTCCGGCTTATCACCGGCAGTCCCTCTAAAGTGCCCAACTAAATGATGGCAACTAAAGGTAGGGGTTGCGCTCGTTGCGGGACTTAACCCAACATCTCACGACACGAGCTGACGACAGCCATGCAGCACCTGTGCGCGGGTCTCCGAAAAGAAAATACTATCTCTAGTACTGTCCCGCCATGTCAAGAGCTGGTAAGGTTCTGCGCGTTGCATCGAATTAAACCACATGCTCCACCGCTTGTGCGGGCCCCCGTCAATTCCTTTGAGTTTTAATCTTGCGACCGTACTCCCCAGGCGGAGTGCTTAATGCGTTAGCTGCGCCACCGAATGGTAAACCACCCGACAGCTAGCACTCATCGTTTACAGCGTGGACTACCAGGGTATCTAATCCTGTTTGCTCCCCACGCTTTCGCGCCTCAGCGTCAGTATCAGTCCAGTGAGCCGCCTTCGCCTCTGGTGTTCCTCCGAATATCTACGAATTTCACCTCTACACTCGGAATTCCACTCACCTCTCCTGAACTCTAGATAACCAGTATTAAAGGCAGTTCCAGGGTTGAGCCCTGGGATTTCACCCCTAACTTAATCATCCGCCTACACGCCCTTTACGCCCAGTTATTCCGAACAACGCTCGCCCCCTTCGTATTACCGCGGCTGCTGGCACGAAGTTAGCCGGGGCTTCTTCTCCGGATACCGTCATTATCTTCTCCGGCGAAAGAGCTTTACAACCCTAAGGCCTTCTTCACTCACGCGGCATGGCTGGATCAGGGTTGCCCCCATTGTCCAATATTCCCCACTGCTGCCTCCCGTAGGAGTCTGGGCCGTGTCTCAGTCCCAGTGTGGCTGATCGTCCTCTCAGACCAGCTATGGATCGTCGCCTTGGTAAGCCTTTACCCTACCAACTAGCTAATCCAACGCAGGCTCATCTCTCTCCAATAAAATCTTTCCCCCTTAGGGCGTATACGGTATTAGCACACGTTTCCATGCGTTGTCCCGTAGAAAGAGGCAGATACCTACGCGTTACTCACCCGTCCGCCGCTCGTATTCGCATACTCGCTCGACTTGCATGTGTTAAGCCTGCCGCCAGCGTTCGTTCTGAGCCAGGATCAAACTCTCATGTTATGTCAAAGACATCCCCATGCTTCAATTCTAGCAATCAAAAACGTCTCTCAACGTCATTCTTTAGTTAGAAAAACACAAAAACGCCTCTTCTTAAAAAAAAACCACTACTACTAGTGGCCCTTCAAAAAAATCGCCGTCCGCATTTCCCTTCCTTCTCTCTATTCCTTTATCAAATATCTATCCCTACCATTAAACAGATCAATCTTCCTTAGTCAATAAAAATACTCACTTATTATCCAA
>SEOL01000016.1 GCA_016808295.1 Candidatus Liberibacter ctenarytainae | reverse complement strand
TTATTCATTGGAACGGCTTGTGAGCTATTGAAAGCCGCATGGAGAACCAAGCATCCTAAAGTGATGCAGCTTTGGGGTGACTTGCAAAAAGCCTTTGCTGAAGTGTTATCTTCTGATCAGGTGGTGCGGGTTAATTCTAATTTAAAACTTCGGAGGTGGAGGGGATCGGTTCAGCTTCTTCTCCCCTCGCTCAGAACTCTCAAATATGCAGGCCCCCGAGAAACCAACGGTGAATTCTGTAGCAAACGCTTTTCTCATTGCTGTGGTGGTGGTGTTTAAGTGGGCTGTATCGAGAGGATTGGTAAAATCAAATCCTACCACTGGGGTTGCCCGTCAATCGTGGAAAACAAACGGGATCCATACGTGGACAGTAGAACAGATTGAACAATTTAGAAAACATTTCCCTATAGGAACAAAAGAGAGACTAGCTCTTGAGATGATGTTGTTTCTAGGATTGCGGAGATCGGATGTTATAAGAGTGGGAGCTCAACACATTAAAGATGGAGTTATGTCCATCCAAACCCAAAAGACTGGAGTACATGTCCATATCCCCCTAAGTCCTGCCTTAAAAGCTTGCATAGATGCTACCCCGTTAGGGGATGAAGTTTTCTTGACCACTTCCTATGGAAAAACTTTCCTTAGCCCTGTCTCTTTCAGTGCGTGGTTTAAAACCCAATGCAAAAAAGCAGGATTACCTCCTGAGTGCGGATGCCATGGATTGAGAAAAGCTGGAGCAACTATATTAGCAAATTCTGGAGCTAGCGCCTATGAACTAATGGCTATGTATGGATGGTCGCAATCAAGCATGGCTGAAATATATACCAAGGAATCTGATCGGAAAAAACTAGCAGTTTCTACCATTGATTTGCTGGCAAAAAACATTTAAATGAAAAGAGCATGTTTTCATAATCCTTTGGCAAATGGTTTTTACAATATTGCAAACTAATCTACAATACAGGACTTTTATTCCGTTTTATTCTTCTTGTTTTTTTCATCTGGAGATATTTGTTCAGGGACAATCAGACCACCAGACACCAACATCTTTATGGCATCCTCAGCCGTCATATCGAGCATAATCACTTTTTTTCGAGAAACAAAAACCAACATTCCAGCAGTTGGTAATGGAGTTGGTGGGATAAAAACAGTGACCATATCGTGGCTATTTCGTTCTGAAAATTTTTCCTTTAATTCTCCTTGAACATCTGTTGTCAAAAAGCACAAAGACCAATGTCCAGGGCTAGGATATTCTATGATGCATGTATTTTTAAAAGGAGTGGTATGTTCGTTAAGAATGGTTTGCACAATTTGTTTCGTGCTTCTATACAGACTTCGTACAATCGGAGTATGATTTAAAACAGTTTCACTCAAAGAAAGAAGAAATCTTCCTAGAAGATTTCTTCCGGTAAATCCTATAATATTAACAAGAATTATAACGATAAATAGTCCCATTCCAGGAATAGAAAAATCAACATAATATTCCGGATTATAGCGATCAGGAAGATAAGGAATAACAAAACTATCAATCCAATGAATTAACGATAACGTTAACCAGATAGTTATTGCTAATGGAGCACATATCACCAATCCAGTCAAAAAATTATTTCTAATCTTCATAGCAAAAGATGAGCGAAACGATCTTTTCTGCATATCATAAAGTCCCTAGCATAATGGAAAAATAAATAAAAAATCAAAGAAGCATATCATTTACTCAACAGTTACTGATTTTGCTAAATTACGGGGCTGATCAACATCTGTGCCAATAAAGACAGCTGTGTAATAAGCAATAAGTTGAATTGGCAAAGAAAAAACAATAGGTGAAAGCATTTCTCCCATATGTGGAATCACAATTGTTTCTAAACATGGAAAATCTCTTTTTTCCACTCCTTTCTCATCTGTAATAAAAACAACACGCCCTCCTCGAGCTAGAATTTCTTGTATGTTAGATACAGTTTTATGAAAAAATCGATCATATGGAGCAATTGCAATGACAAGAGTCCCTTTACCAATTAAAGCGATAGGACCGTGCTTTAATTCACCTGCAGCGTAGCCTTCAGCATGAATATAAGAAATTTCTTTGATCTTCAAAGCCCCTTCTAGAGCCAAAGGATAACTAGACCCTCTTCCAATGTATAATATATTTTTGTATTTTGCTAATTTACAGCATAATCCCTTAATTTGTGTATAAATATTTTGCAAAACATCAGACATAATTTGAGGAACTGTGGTTAAAGATTTTATTAATTTATTTTCTTGCTCATAATCTATGTAACCTCTTGTTTTTCCAGCATATATTGCCATAATCAATAGAACCATCAGTTGACATGTAAAAGCTTTAGTAGAAGCCACCCCTACTTCTAGACCGGCTTTAATTGGAAACACAAAATGAGATTCCCTGGCGATACTGGATTCTACAACATTCACCAAGGATCCAATACAAAAACCTTCTTTGCGCATACCGCGCAAAGACGCTAATGTGTCTGCTGTTTCACCCGATTGCGAGATAAATAAAGCAATCCAATCTGATGTATATGCAAAATCTCGATATCGAAATTCCGACGCAACATCTATTTCAACTCTTAATCTGGCTAAGCGTTCAAACCAAAATTTCCCTATTAATCCAGCAAAATAAGAAGTTCCGCAGGAAGCAGTAAGGATACCTGATATATTGGCAAAATCATAACCAAAAATACCCGGAAAAATTGTATTGTCGGCAAAATTAATATAGTGATTTAAAACTTGATTAATGGATTCTGGTTGTTCATAAATCTCTTTTTCCATAAAATGTCTGTAATTTCCTTTTCCAACAAGAAAAGGAGAGATATTTATAACCTCTATCGGACGCTCTACTTCAATACCTTGTGAATTATAGATTGTACATCCAGAACGTCTGATCATAGCCCAATCACCATCTTCCATATAGGCCACCCTATCGGTGAGTAAAGATAGTGCCGCTACATCTGATCCAAGGAACATCTCATCATTACCATACCCTATAATCAAAGAAGGACCATTGCGAACAGCGATAATAGTATCAGGGTCATTTTCGAAAATAACCGCTAGAGCATATGAACCCTTGAGACATTGAATCATTTTTTGTATTGATTCTTGATTGCTTTTCCCTTCTCTTTTAAATTGCGCTAATA
Organism: Candidatus Liberibacter ctenarytainae; assembly: GCA_016808295.1. Taxonomy (GTDB): domain Bacteria; phylum Pseudomonadota; class Alphaproteobacteria; order Rhizobiales; family Rhizobiaceae; genus Liberibacter; species Liberibacter ctenarytainae. The sequence goes on along the minus strand of SEOL01000016.1, from coordinate 7,421 downwards.
GACAGACAACCACTTCCGTATCAGTATCGGTTACCAATACTCTTTGCGGGGATAAAAGCTCTTTCTTCAACTCTGAGAAATTCTCAATAATACCGTTATGAACAACTGCTATACCATCAATACAATGGGGATGAGCATTTTCTTTGTTAGGAAGACCATGCGTTGCCCAACGAGTATGAGCAATCCCTATATGACCTTTTAATGGATACTCTTTCAAACTTTCCTCTAATGCGGAAATTTTTCCTTGTGCACGGACACATTGAATATTTCCTTCATCAATTGTTGCCATTCCAGAAGAGTCATAGCCACGATATTCGAGGCGTTTTAAAGCCTCTAAAAGACATCTTTCTACTGAATTCTGTCTAACAATACCGACAATACCACACATCTCTAATTACCCTTACTGAATAGAAAATTGTTTTATGAAATGACAATACACAGATCATATAACTAGAAAAAAATTCTTTTTTATATATGAATGAGATAAAGATATTATTTCTTTTCTCGCATTGATAGAGCCCTATGTTCTTTTATAATCTGACGCGATCTAGCCAATACAAGTGAATTTTCTGGAGTATTTTCTGTAACCACACTTCCTGAGGCGATATAAGATCCTAATCCAATAGAAATAGGAGCAACTAAAGAAGAATTAGACCCAACAAAAGCGTTGTCACCTATATGCGTCTCATGTTTATCAATACCATCATAATTACACGTAATGGAACCAGCTCCTATATTGACATTTTTGCCTATAAAACCATCTCCAATATAACTAAGATGATTGATTTTGCTTCCTTCTCCAACGACTGATTTTTTAATCTCACAAAAATTTCCTATCCGTGCATTTTGTTCTATTATAGAATCTTGTCTTAAACGGGCAAAGGGTCCGATAATAGCATTTTGACTAATATATACTCCTTCTAAATACGAAAATGATCGTATTCTCACAAAATTTTCTATGGTAACACCACACCCAAAAACAACATGAGGTTCTATGACCGTATCCGAAGCAATTGATGTATCGTGTGATAAAAAAACAGTTTCCGGAGCAATTATTGTAACACCAGACAACATCATATGATGACGATAACGAGATTGCCAAATCTTCTCAATCATAGCCAGATCAAAACGATTATTACAACCACATACTTCTTCTTCTTCAGATTCAAGACTCGTAATACTTTTTCCATCCAATCGTGCTATTTCCACGATATCTGTTAAATAATATTCTTGGGTTTTGTCATTTTTCTTGATTTTCACAAGCCAATCTAAAATCTGATTACCGCTTGCAACCATTAACCCACTGTTACAATAACGAATATTCTTTTCTTTATCTGTAGCGTCTTTTTCTTCACGAATAGCTTTTAATTCATTGTTTTCCATTAATAAACGCCCATAACCTTCAGGATTATTGCTTCTAAATCCAATAACAGCAAGATCATAACCTTGGTTTATGACCTGAAGCGCCCTGTTTAATGTATGAGAAGAAATAAGCGGTACATCTCCATACATGATTACAACATCATCATATCCACGTTTAATCGCATTTCGAGCCAATAAAACAGCATGCGCAGTACCTTGTTGCATATCTTGTATAAAATGCTCTACGGATAATTCTGGTGGGAAATCAATTTTCGAAACCAATTCGGCACCATGACCCAGAATCAAAGCAACATCTCTTATCCCAATTGCAGCAATCGTTTCCATCACATGAGAAATCATGGGTTTTCCAGCAATAGGATGCAATACCTTAGGAAGAGCAGAGTTCATACGACTTCCACTACCCGCAGCCAGAACAATAGCAAGACATCGACGATTCATAGAAATTTTTGACATTTCAAAAAAACCTCCTAAACTCTCGCGAGAGTTTTTTGCTTAAAACCCATAAACTCAAATGAAAGCAATACACTGACCCATCTTTACAACTCTATTCCTGCATGCAAAAAAGACTCCGGACGATGACTCCAATTTTTTTGAACCTTTACAAAAATAAAAACATGTACAGGTTTTTCTATAATCTGTGCTATCTCTTGTCTGGATTCTAACGAAATTGCCTTGATGATTTGTCCTTGCTTACTAAGCACAATCTTCTTTTGAGTCATGCGTTCTACATAAATGACTTGTCGGATCAATACCGAACCATCTTTTCTTTCTTCCCACCGCTCAGTTTCTACGTAAGAAGAATATGGGATCTCTTTATGAAGGCGCAAAAATAATTTTTCCCGTGTAATCTCTGCAGCAAAACGAAACATAGGTAGATCAGAAATCTGATCCGAAGGATAAATCCATGGTCCTAGTGGCAATGTAGAAGACAAATAATGCAAAACATCCTTACATCCATGGCCTTTTGTAGCAGAAATCATAAAAGTTTTCTCTACAGACATCAACTCATTGGCTATCTTAGCCTGCTCTAATAAATATTCAGGTTTAACACAGTCAATCTTATTTAAGATTAAAATAAGCCGACTAGAATGCTTGCAAATTTTATTGAAAAGAGCATATACATCGGGTTTCAAGCCACGATAACTATCCACAACCAGACACACTATATCGGCATGTTTTACAGTGCTCCAAGATGAATTAATCATGAGCTTATGATATGTATCTTTTGCATCAAAAATCCCAGGAGTATCCAAAAAAACCACCTGAGTATTTTGATCTGAAACAATGCCCCGCACAATCCAACGCGTTGTTTGTACTTTATGTGTTACTATAGAAACTTTTGCTCCCACAAAACGATTAACAAGCGTAGATTTACCAGCATTGGTCGCCCCAACTAATGCCACACATCCTGAACGACTTTGAGATTGATCACAATCATTTTTCTCATTGAAAGAAATAATATCTACCACCTTTATCCTTGATTGATCACTTCCAAATTCCTTCACGCTTCAAAACTTCGGTAGCAGCAACTTGTTCTGCGGCACGCTTCGAATAATCTGTTCCTATACCCGGAACGATACTGGCAATCTCAACCATGACTGTAAATCGTGGATTATGATCTGGACCAGAACGAGAAGTCATTCTATATTCAGGAGTCAGTCCAAATTGTGCATGCGCCCATTCTTGTAATTCGGTTTTTGCATCACGACGAAATTTTTCATTCTCAACAGCACGTGACATCCAATATTTTTCTACAAAAGAACGAGCATGTTCCAGTCCACCATCCAGATAAAGTGCAGCAATCAAGCTTTCTACAACATCAGCTTGAATTCCCGCTGCCCACCTGTTCATATTCATATCTTTTTTCAAATCATAACTAACATGCACAAAAGAATAAAGATTTAAATCCTTTGCAACCTGACAACAAGTCTCTGCACTGACAAGAGAATTAAATCTTATAGATAGTTCTCCTTCTCGAGCAGTATCAAAATACTCTAACAACAACTCTGCAACCAGTAATCCAAGAATACGATCGCCTAAAAATTCTAATCGCTCATAATTTTCATGAGGAGTTCTAGAAACGCTTGAATGCGTTAATGCTTTTTCCAATAAATTTTTATCAGAAAAACTATATCCTATTTGTTTTTCTAAATCGGAATATTGAGAAGAACTCATCACAAAATTTTAAAATCCTATCATCTTACTTCATATTAAAATCCCAGCCACATGTTGACTGAAAAATATCACCTATTCTTTATATGTGCAGACATATATTGGAAAGAAGATATCACAATATTTTAAAAATCCTATCCCATCTCATATTTGGGATCCAAAGCCATATTTTTCTAAATGGAACATCCCCTCCAATAGAAAAAAGAACAATACTAGCTCGACCTATCAAATTTTCTTCAGGAACAAACCCAACATCAATCCAGCGACTATCAACCGATCTATCTCGATTATCACCCATCATAAAATAGTGTCCAGCAGGAACAAAAAAATCTGGAATATTGTTCTGATATGCAAAAATATCCTTCAAAAGAACTTGATACGTCACATTGTTATCTATCTTTTCACGCAAAAGCGGGATATTGTCACCCCATTCTTTCTCATATTTATAAGAAAACACTCCTTCCGAATGATGCGATACCACTACATCATTAATATACAATAAACCCTCTCGAATCGATATTTTGTCACCGGGAAGACCAATTACCCTCTTTACATAATCAATATTTGTATCTCGTGGCAACCGAAATACCACGACATCTCCACGCTGAGGCTGATCTTTAAAGATTCTCCCTTTAAAAAGATTAAAAGAAAAAGGTAGAGAATACTTTGAATAACCATAAGAAAACTTGTTGATAATAATATAGTCCCCAACTAAAAGCGTTGGTATCATGGATCCACTCGGAATCGTTGACGGCTGGAAAAGAAATGTACGAATCAAAACAGCCCAAAATATGGCATGTAAAATCGACTTTACTGCTTCATTAACTGGTATCTTACTTTTAAGCCCCTTCTTCACCAACATATCATCTACCTTCCATCCCTATAAATTCCACTTTTCTGTATCCATCACCTGATAAAACGTCTTTCTACAACCACTAATGCTTGAGCAAATGGAAAGTCGTCGCTGATCGTCAAATGAATTACTGGTTCATATCCATTTTCAACAAGAGAAAAAAGCTTCTCAGATGCTCCACCAAATACAGATATATATGGCTTACCTCCTGGGAGATGCGCAATGACTATATCTTTCCAAAAAACCCCCTGACCCATCCCCGTTCCTAGAGCCTTTGAAAAGGCTTCTTTGGCAGCAAACCGTTTTGCGTATGAGGAAGTGGGAGAGAAAGAAAGATCACAATCTTCTCGTTCCGATGGAGAAAAACAACGTAATCCAAACCTTTTTTTAAAACGACGCAATATCTTTTCAATCCGCTGAATATTAACGATATCACTTCCTATACCTATAATCATAAGAAATATTCTTGCCTCAATAGAAAAAATATCTCAAAAAACACACTGTAATCCATCATGAAAACTAATCTCGTCCTATAAACTACAATGCAATGCAGTAAATCTTAATAAATACATAAAGAGAATTATGATATATAAAAAAAACACCGCTATTCCTTATAAAACATCATAATTAAATACTTTTTGAATACATCAATTGATTCAACGTAATCAAATCATATAATAATCTCAACAATTTGTTTCTTTATGAACAATAAAAAATAAAAAAGATTGAGACGATACCCTATCTTGTCTTGAACAAGATACATATTCTCAACCAATGATATAAGATCAGATCTGCCATTGGAGCATATTTTATATTGACACGAAGATTATGAATCGAGTCTCTTGGTTATTGATCAAATGATGAGTAAAAATGAATCCCTGAAAAACAACTTAATGTTCATGCAAATCATGTTATTGCTCACAATATACTGACCCTATTTACTAGGATATGGAATCTATTCAAAGCTCTCAATACAAATCACGCGAGAAAATTTGACATCTTTATTCTTCTCATGGATATATTTGATAGCTTTGCGAACGAATGAACCTAAAACATTATGTGTTATCATGCAAACAAAACACTCTTGAGTATCTTGATCCTGATGTGGGCAGCTTACTATCCGAAAGGAAATGCAAAATTTAGTCATTTGAGATATAATTTGATCTAAAACACCCTCATGATTGCGTATTTTAAGACGAATGAAATACTCTTTTTCTTGATCAATAATATCATTTAACTGACCATATTTTACAGGAGAAATTGCACAACCCAAGGAAAAGGATGTCGATTGTCGGTGGTTCATTTGAGTAATATCACAAATATCTCTCAATACTGCTGATGCCGTAGGATCCCCGCCAGCACCAGGGCCAGCCATCACTAATTTTCCTAGAATATCTGTTTCAATCACCACCGCATTCGTTGTGCCGCCAACCAAAGCCACCATAGAATCACGTTTCAACAAAGCAGGATAGACACATCTTACAATGCCCTTATCTGTACGATAAGCAATTGCCACAAGTTTAATACAATAACCAAAATCCGAAGCAGCTCTCATATCTTCAAGAGTAATATCAGAAATACCTTCACAATATATCCCTTCACAAGATGTACGAACACCAAAGGCTATTGATGAGAGAATGGCGATTTTATGAGAAGAATCGATACCACTAATATCTAATTCTGCATTATCTTCAGCATAGCCACATCTCTTCGATTCCTGAAGGCACTCTTCAAAGGACAATCCACTCTTTTCCATATGTGAGAGAATATAATTACATGTCCCATTAATGATTCCATAAATACGTATAACCTCATTGCATGCTAAGGAATCTTTTAAAGCCTTGATGATAGGAATTCCGCCACCAACAGCCGCCTCAAAACCCAAAAAAACCCCATTTTTTTGTGCTAATAGCGCTAAATCAGTGCCGTGAGTAGCGATTAAAGCCTTATTCGCAGTTACCACATGACATCCTCGCATCAAAGCAGAACGCACAGATTCATGGGCGGGATATCCTTCTCCACCGATCAATTCAACAAAAATATCGATTTTGGCCTTATCAGCCATCTGTACAGGATCATCAAACCACTCAGCATCGAAAATATTCACATCCCTATCCATGTATCTGTTACGCGCACTAACCGCAGAAACAACGAATGAGCACCCATAGGATTTTTTCAAATGATCGGCTTGTTGTTGAATAATTTTTACCAGAGAAGCCCCCACCTTTCCAAGCCCTGCTACACCAATTTTAATACTCTCTTCTATTCGATTCATCTCAGACCCTTTAGTGACGATGACAAAGCAAAAAAATTTAGGAAAACATCTCTGTTTGTATCATATTCCTGAGATATGATATCAATAATTATCTCCCTCATTTCAAAAAATATTTAAATTACCAGCTAATTGGTTCTATTAATATGCACTTCTGCTCATAAATTTCTATACTTTACATCTTATGGTATAATGACCATAATATATCTTATATCTCCGCTGGAAACAAAAGAAGGAAATGCTATTTTTATATTCTATCGCTTATAGGAAAAATTAACCATAAAATAATGGTTAATTAGCCTAGTTACTTCGTAAAATCAATAACTTAAGTGGCCCCTGCCCCTAAAAATCCTATTAAATAACACCATTGATTATACGTTGTTTTATTTATTCTACCCCGAACATTTTAAAAGGAGATATTACCCCAATAACAGCTCAGCTTCAACCTCTCTTCTGACAATGAGGCCTTTTAGTTTTTTACCCCCTGCAAATACCCACCTATTGCATTCTATTGCAGCATTAGACCAATCCTCATCATCAACCCTTTTCTTGAAAGTGCTGTATTTGTATCTACTGATACCGAGATTAAAGACAAAATCTCCAACAGCTGATAGGCGTTTTTCACCAGATGACGCAAGAACAGGAGAAGCTTTGAGTGCTTGGTGCAAACACTTCATTGCGTCTTGGTGTAAAAGAGCATCAGCTTGGCTAACAGATATGTATTGGCCCTCATAGACGCCC
>SEOL01000015.1 GCA_016808295.1 Candidatus Liberibacter ctenarytainae | reverse complement strand
TATTTATACCTAAATCCCCTCAAAAAAATATTCTACCAACACCACACCAATACAAAAAAATTTGACTCTTAACCCTAAAAACTATATCCAGACGAAATCATTAGCAATACATAAACTAAAATAGCTGGATTAGCGCAATGAATTCTGTTCTTATCAGAGGACAATAACTATGAAAATCCTCTCTAAAGCTTACATCTCTGAATTACCAAATTATTATTCTGGAAAAGTGCGAGAAAATTATTTTCTGAACAACGGAACTCGTATCACGATCACAACGGATAGGATGAGCGCCTTTGATCGCAACATCGCTTGTATCCCTCACAAGGGTCAAATATTAAATCAAACAACACAGTATTGGCTTCAAAATACATTAGATATCTGCCAGAATCATGCTTTAGACTACCCTGATCCTAATGTTTTAGTAGGAAAACAACTCCGAATGATTCCAATAGAAATGATCGTTCGCGGATATTTAGCAGGAAACACCAAGACTTCCCTCCTCACGTTCTATAAAAATGGACACCGTACAATATGTGGATACCGTCTTCCTAACAATATGCACGATTATCAACAACTGCCCTTTCTTATTATAACCCCTACTACGAAATCCACAGAATCTGGTCATGATCAACCTACATCTGCATCTGCAATGATTCAAAAAGGCATTATAACGCAAAAACAATGGGATACAATTTCTTCTTATTCTCTTTCCCTCTTTAAGCGCGGGTCTGAAATTGCGTCAAAGAACAATTTAATCCTTGTTGATAGCAAATATGAATTTGGATTAGATGAAGACAATCAAATTATCTTAGCCGATGAGATACATACACCTGACTCTAGTCGTTATTGGGAAAATGAAACCTATGAAGAATCCCTCAAAAAAGGAGCCCCTCCCATCGGACTAGACAAGGATCTTGCGCGTCATTGGATACTTACACGCTGCGATCCTTATAAGGATTCTATTCCTGATATTCCTGATAGTTTGATATCAAGTCTATCAAAAAATTATATCACAGCATATGAGAAGATCACTGGATCACAGTTTATCGCTGATAATTCTGATCCATCTATCTTAAATCGAATCCGCAAAAATTTACGCAAATATATGGAAGAATAATTCCAAACAACAGTCGCGCTATTCCATAATGAAAAAATTAAAAACAAAAAATTTCCTGTTTTATAAGATATCATAGTATATTGTCCCAATTGATGCAGAATCAATTGAAACACCAGTATAAAAAACAAGGCAAAAAATTCAATTTTTACTATTACATCCATTTCCTTTTCTACGACTAAAAATATTTTATTAAAGATTTGATTATTTATGGTATTTTTGCGAATAAATTTCTCTATCCTTGCTATCTTATTATCAGGATGCGCTGCTATTGGCCCTGAATATATACAGCCCAAAATGCCACAATTACCCAGGCATTTTTCCATAGGAAAATCGGACAGAAAAATCACCATAGATACATTCAAGTGGTGGGAATCCTTCAACGATAAACTGCTTAATAAACTCGTCAGTATTGCTTTCAAACAAAATCTCTCAATATGCCAAGCAACAGAACGCATAAATGCCGCCAGAGAAAATATTATAGCCACCAAAGGCAATCTTGTCCCATCTTTACATACCTCTATATCTAGCGCGATAATGCCAGAATCACATAAAAATTCTATAGCAAAATCAGATTGTAACTGGACACTAGGTTTGTTTGGACAGAATCATCGGGCAATAGAAAGCGCTTTAGCACAGTTTGATGGTGTATATGCCGAATCAGATATGGCAAAAATGACCATGGTTTCCGAATTGATACCTGCATATATAGATGCACGCTATTTTCAGGAAAGAATGTACATTGCCCATAAAATATTATCATTATATAAGAAAACTTTGGACTTAACTGAGATCAAATTTTCAGAAGGCGTTATATCAAAATTGGATCTTATGAAATTACAAGCAGAGATCCATTCCATAGAATCCGAAATACCCAATCTTGAAAAAGGATTTCGTATTAGCGTTCACAATATATCAACGATTCTTGGTCATCCGCCCACTGCACTCTTAACCTTGATGCAAAAACAACCAAATTCTTTTCGTCCAAACTTATATATGAACATTCATATTGGCATTCCCGCCGACCTAATTCGCAACAGACCAGATATCCGCTATCACGAAAAAAAACTTGCTGATTGCGTTGCTAAGATTGGTATTGCAAAAGCTGATCTCTATCCTTCAATTTCACTGAGCGGTTCTATTGCTCTTACACATAATAACAGGCTTTCCCCTACATATAATCATAATTGGTCATTTGGCCCAACACTATACTTCCCAATTTTTAATGGCGGAAAAATCAAAGCCAATATCCGCATTGCCGAAACTCGTGCGCGCGAACAGTATATAGCTTGGCAGAAAACAGTATTGCATGCCATTAAAGAGGTTGAAAATGCACTTATATCAATCAATGAAGACAAAAAAATAGTCTCATCGCTGCGAAATCAAGTGGAATCATATCAGAAAACTCTATCATTCGTCATGATTGGTTATCAAGAAGGGATGACGCCCCTCTCGAATGTTTTAGATATAGAACGCACTATTGCTCAAGCAGATTTCAACCTTACCATCGCTCAACAGCAGCTAGTAAAAAGTTATGTAAACCTTTATATTGCAGTTGGAAGTGGATACAATTCATTTAATCAGTGACTAATATCTATTGTAAACTTTTATAAAAAAAGGATACGCAATGAACTTTTCTTGCAGATTTTTCCTATATCCTCTCCCTATTAACATCCCTTTCCCAACGCCATCGAATAGTCGTCGTGGGAACTATAGGTCATGCTCCTCTTATTTGAACCAATGAGCAATTATCGCTTAATTGATATACAGAAACCATCTGTAAAAAAATACCTATAGAGTGAAGTGATAATACGGAAATGCATAGATTCTCTCGTAAAAACGGTATTCTAATGTATCAATTGAGTGGATCATTTTTAAATATAAACAGTGAAAAATACTGTACAACAATTGATTTATAAAAATAAATTCTATAGCAATTGATCATCTAGAAATAATTATAAACTTTTTGCTTGTAAGCTTGTTTTGAAAAAAGAATCCTTCTAACAAGATTCTATGTATACTGTGAATCAAAAATATTATTCCCTGTAATATATTGAGGAAATATGGAAAAAAAATCAGAAATAAGAGCTGAATTACCTCGTGGGTTTGTTGATTGTACAACAAAGGAAATCCGCATCAGAACAAAAATTCTTGATGCCATTCGTCATATATATGAGCGCTATGGTTTTGACCCTATTGAAACACCTCTACTTGAATACTCTGATAGTTTAGGAAAATTTCTCCCAGACGAAGATAGGCCCAATAAAGGCGTTTTTTCTCTTCAAGATGATGATAATCAATGGATAAGCCTGCGTTATGATCTCACTGCACCGTTAGCACGTCATGTTGCAGAAAATTTTGATACGACCATATTTCCGTACCGCACATATCGCATTGGCCCAGTTTTCCGCAATGAAAAATCTGGACCTGGAAGGTTTAGACAGTTCATACAATGTGATGTCGACAATATCGGATCTGCTGGAGAAACAGCTGACGCTGAAATGTGCATGATGATGGCAGATACCCTAGAAGCTGTAGGGATAAAAAGAAGTGATTACCGAATTGGTATCAATAATCGCAAAATACTTGATGGTATTTTAGAAAAAATTGGTTTAGGTGGAAATGATACAGTCCAAAAGAGATTAATCGTCCTGCGTGCGATTGATAAACTAGATAAATTTGGAGAAGAGGGAGTCAAAGATTTGCTAGGTAAAGGACGCACAGATGATTCTGGCGACTTTACACCAGGAGCTCATCTTGCATCTGAACAAATCAATATACTCATGTCTTTTATCTCTATAGATTTTGAAAAATCTACTCAAGAATTATATGAATTAGTAAGAGGAACAACTACGGGAGAACAAGGCCTAGATGAGCTTGTTCTGGTTCATGAGCTTGTTTCCAGATCTGGATACAACGATCGTATTGCAATATCTCCTGCTGTTGTTAGAGGTCTTGAATACTATACAGGATGTGTATACGAAGCAACCCTGCAATTTTCCGTAATGAACAAAAAGAAACAACCCGTTATATTCGGCGCTGTTGGCGGTGGGGGTCGCTATGATGGACTTATATCACGTTTTAAAGGGAAAAATGTGCCAGCAACTGGTTTTTCCATTGGATTATCGCGCCTTATCGTTGCTTTAGAAAGCCTTGAAAAATCTGAAGAAAATTTAGAACAAGGACCTATACTCATAACCGTGATGGATCATAATATAGACAGCCTTGGAAGATATCAACGATATACTAAAATGTTGCATGATGCAGGTATACGCGCTGAAATGTTCCAAGGAGCTACAACAAGTTTTGGTAATCAATTAAAATACGCTGATCGACGCAATTGTCCTCTTGCCATTATTCAAGGAACAAGAGAAGCCAGTGAAGGATCGATTCAAATCAAAGATTTAGTCAAAGGGAAGGAATTGTCCCAAGAAATAAAAAGCAATAAGTCTTGGCGTGAAGCACGTGCAGCACAAATCACTGTTCTAGAATCTGATCTAGTCCCTACTGTGAAAAAGATTCTACAAGAGAATATGCATAAAAAATAATATCAATCTATTGGCTCTAAAATTCCTCATGTCGTTATAGGTGTTCATCTCATATAAGCCCAATCCACCAATGGTTTTATATAGTTGTTTAAAATCTCATCATTTAGACTGACAAAATACAATATGTAAAAAAATAGGTAGATAAATGTATTGCAATCAACTCAAAACAAATGATGAAAGTTTAATCAATCCTCGCTATGTAAGAAAATAAACCCTATAGGTATCACGCTGTATAGATTTGAGTCATTTGTTTGAATAGACTATAGAATTAACATTGGGACAGCATGGAAACAAAGACTTAGAGAAAGAGATTCCCTCGGCTTAAATATGTGATCTAACCTTGAATCTTTGATCAAATATTTTTTCGTATGAGAAATAGGATTGATCATGACCTTTAATATTTAACCTCTTCTCTCTCAACTCTATAACAAAGAGACACATAAATATTCCTGCTAATTCATGAGATAAAATCTCTGCCAACAAAGGTCATATTTTCCAACGAACTATAAAAGGGAAAATATCAATAGATATTTTCTGTGCCATATAAAACTTTAGACTAATCGTCTCATCTATTGTTACTGTCCAGACACCCATAATTCCCAGATATTCCCTTTAAAGGAGATATTCATATACAAAGTATGTATTCAATGAATTAATGCACATTAATCTTTATAAAAGTCAGAAATGGGCGTGAAATCCCTGCTAAATAACAGATAATTCTTGTAATTCCATTGTTTTTTAAATAAATAGAACTATTGTAATTATCTATTGCTTCTTTTACAATAATTCTAGGGTTATGCGCCCTTCGTCTATCGGTTAGGACGTCAGATTTTCATTCTGGAAAGAGGGGTTCGATTCCCCTAGGGCGTACCAGTTAAAGCGCAAAACACTGATTTTACGATTTTTTTGTAATATTGATTATTATCCTTTAAAACATACGAATTATATACCTTCAATAATGTTGTTGTTTCAGTATCCATAGCCAATACTCAACACTCCAGAAAGAACATCAATAGGATTTTAATCTTATTATATTCCGAACAACCTTAATCGAATCGATTAAAAGACGTGGCACTGCGTTGAATCAGGAAATCTCATCTTTACCTATTAAGGCCACATGGAATAAGATTAAAATACCAGCGAAGTTGGTATGCATTTAAAGAATCTTATGGAAAAACAAATTTAATGTAGTTTCTATAATAGAAATATTATCAGTAACTATTGCATTGGCTGGTTGTGATCCACTCAAGAATCGTTTCTTTTTATAAAGATTATTATTTGTCGGAACAGACGATGAGATCCCATTATTTTAAGAGAGAAATTGATAAAATCTCATATTATTTTCGTGAAACATATTATGATCATAGAACCCCCTATTACAGATTGGGTATTCTTTTGACTAGAAGAGTTTACACAATCACAATTCTTTACCGGAATAAGAATACAGAATACTTTTCCTTTGCCTTAAGACGGCATTCAATGCAGTGTAATCCTGACCTTGTCAGATACATTATACTTTATGAATCGCTATTCTATTTTTGCATTGTATAATGATTGTCAACAGGTGCAGCATCTATTACACGCATCTGAACACTCTTTTTTCCTCTCCAGTAATTGATAGATAAATGACCTATAATGTGCATCCATTGTCCACGAGATTGCATTAAAAATTCCCCAAGAGGTGTTCCGTAGACACGAAAAGCTATTCCTTTAATGGTAGACGAATCTTGTGATTCAAATGTCATTTGTAAATGATCTAATTTTACAGTACGTATATTCTGTAACTTATGACGAGGAAACGCAAAAATCGGTTGAGGATTTCCTGCACCGTAAGGTCCTGCTGATTCCACCATATCAATTAATTCGACTTTCACGGCAGAAGCATTCAACACACCATCTATCTTGATGGTAGGGCCTGATATCAAATCCAGAATACTTTTTTGTGCAAATGTTTGAAAAAAAATCCGCAATCGATCTAGATGCATTTTTTCTATAGTCAAACCTGCAGCCATTGCATGCCCCCCACCTTTTAACAGAATTCCTTCTTCAACAGCCAGAGAAACCATTTTTCCAATATCAAAACCTTTAATGGAGCGTCCTGAACCCAATCCCATGCCATTCTCATCAAAAGAAATAGCAAAGGATGGTCGATCAAATTTTTCTTTCAAACGGGCAGCAAGCAATCCTACAATACCAGGATGCCATTGATCTCCTGAAACAATAATAATTAACGCTTGTGGATCTCTTCCATATTCAGCTAAAACTTCAGCTTCTGCTTGTTCTAACATAGCAGTTTCCATCAGCCGACGATTCTGATTGAGCACATCCAATTTCATTGCAAGAGATTCAAGCTCTTCCGGATCATTAGATATCAACAAACGACTTCCAAGATCAGACTCTCCTATACGCCCGCCTGCATTAATACGTGGACCAATCATAAATCCTAAATGTTCTGCTGTTATGGGTGCAAAAATATTGATTCGATCAATTAAGGACTTTATCCCCGGATTACAGTGATGACGTGCTACTATTAAACCTTTTAAAACATATGCTCTGTTCAACCCAACTAAAGGGACAACGTCACAGACCGTTGCAAGGGCAACAAGATCTAATAAAGATAATAGATCAAAAGATTTTGAATGTTTGTTTTCCTCACGCAGAATACGGCAAACTAATACAAGAACGAGAAAAACCACTCCTGCCGCACATAAGTGTCCCTGTTCTGACAAATCATCCCAACGATTTGGATTCACCAATGCATAGGCAAATGTCGCCTCCGTTTTCATCTGATGATGATCAATAACAACAACATCAACACCTTTCTCAGCAGCAAACTGAAGCGCCTCAGTGCTTGTAGAACCACAATCAACAGTAATTATAAGTTGTGCTCCTTCATCAATGAGCTTTTTCATGAGTTTAGGGTTAGGACCCCACCCATCTAAAATACGATCTGGAATATACATACGAGCATTAATTCCAAAATGTGAAAAAAAACGCATCATTAAAGCAACCGAAACAGCACCATCTACATCATAATCACCAAAAATTGCAATATTCTCACAACGATTCATTGCTTGAATAATACGACGTGCAGCCATATCACAATCTGTCAAAATCATAGGATCCGGCATCAACGAACGAATAGTTGGATTAAGAAAATCTTTGGCATTTTCCACTGCAACATGACGACCTGCTAAAATACGAGAAACAACTTCAGGAATGCCATGTATTTGTGTCATTGCAAGAGCACGATTTATTTCATCTTGTCCCAACAAGGATACCCAACGAAACCCAGAGATAGAACGCCCTACCCCCAAAAAAGACCGACAATTCATCAGTATTTCCTATAATAATTACAATAAAAATTCTATATATTTTTGATTCGATCGCCTTCCTACGCAACGACAAATCATCCGTATGAATGAAGAAAAATTGTCACAAGTATAACCGCCTGAAAAACAATACAAACAATAGTTATTGTCCTATTTATTCTCACATAACGCAAGTTTAGTAAAAATTCTCCCGCTTAGGATTTCAAAAATTAAATCGATAAGAAAAAAGGAAGAAATGATAAATTCATTTTTTAAATGTTGAAAAAATCTTGTAAAGAAAAGCAATTAACATTTTCTTCAGCATATTTATTCTGAACCATCAAACTATAAAATAGACTAGTTGTCATAAGATTATGCGAAAGACAATTGGTGAATTATGGCATGTCAAAGGAAGAAGTTATCCGATTATTTAGATCACTATTGATTTGAGGGGTCAAAGAGTGAGAGCTATTCTTGAATCCGCTATTTATAAACAAATTGTTAAAATAAAATTGGCATCAGCAGAAAATGTTATCTGCTAGATGTGAGAGAACCTTAAAGTCACTCTTCTCATAAATGGCATCTAATATAATTACATTGTAAAATCAATGTCTTAGATCATTCATAACCATAAAAATATCCAAAACTAACATCATTGATTTTATATTGTTTGATTTACTTCACCCCTTCACTTTTTAAAAATGTAATACTAACCCTTAATAAAAATCCTGATTTAACTTCTCTTCTCACAATTAAACCTCTTAATTCCTTGCCTGCCACCAAGACCCATCTTTTGCATTCATCTGATACCTTGATCAAATATTCTTCATCAACACGTTTTCTAACCGTACTATTCTTGTATCTGCTGATACCACAATTAAAAATAAAATCACCAATATTTGATTTTCACCAGATGATGCAAGAATAGGAAAAACTCTCAATACTTGGTTTAAACGTCTCATTGTATCTTGACGTAAAAGAGCATTGCCTTGTCCAACAGATATATATTGCCCTTCATAGATACCACGCCCAGTATGGCCATATCCAACAGTCCATATGCCAGCAGACATCGATAGGTGGATAGGAAAAACCTTTAAAGTTGTGAATTAAACCAATGTGCGGCAAGCAAGGATTGATATTTTCAATCTTCAGTATTAACTAGTTATTATTGCATATTTGTTTATATGAACTATTTGATATAAATTATTGTAAATAGAGGCTATTTGTAAATGGAGGTTATTTCATGGGCATTAAAAAACAACTCGTAATAACATCTCTATTGTCAACCGCTGCTGTATTGGGTGGATGTGATCTTTTGGAAAATAAAGATGTGAAAAGAGCAGAAGCTGCAGCTAAAGCTGCACAAGAAGCAGCTGAAACTGCACTGAACGCAGCTCAAATGGCAGTAACTACAATAAAAGCAACTCCAGAAGCTGATACAGCGGAAGGTAACAACCAAGATGATGTTAAAATAAGAAATAGAAGACAAGCAATAGATAAGGCTGGTACTAGAGAGAGCGAGAGACAAAGAGAATCCACCGACAGAAATCAAAGGGCGGCAAGAGAAGCTAGGGACAAAGCAATTGCAGCAAACAAGCAACAAGATGAAATAGCAAAAGCAGCTTACACAGCGGAATCTAACAACCAAGACGCTGATAAAATAGGAGTTAAAGAACAACTACAAAATAAGTTGGTCATTGCAAACATAGGGAAAACAAGAGCCCTAAAGACCCGTGAAAGATGGTCTAACAAGGAAACGGAGGCAACAGAAGAAGTAGATAAAGAAGAGTGTAGAGACCAAATAAAAGGCTATGACATAGCGCTGCAAGGATATGAGAATGACATTGCAAATGCCGAGAGAAAGCTGAATGAAATAAATGAGTCGCAATAATATTGAACCCTTTACCTGATCCTTCTTCTTCACAACCTTATCTGTATACAAAAAATACAAGGGATTATTTCTTGTTCAAAGGGAATTAAGATTAAAAGGGGGATTTTATCACCCCCTTTTCTTTCACGCTCCACCAAACCAATAAAGGATAAGCAATAATCTAAAAGAAAGTTGTGAAGGGGTGGATTAAAGCATTCACCCCTTCACAATCCATCAAATGCAGTTCTTAATCTTTTGTATTCAAGAGAGGCATTAAAAACTAATATTCTTCATCAACACGTTTTCTAACCGTACTATTCTTGTATCTGCTGATGCCACAATTAAAAACAAAATCACCAATATTTGATTTTCACCAGATGATGCAAGAATAGGGAAAACTCTCAATACTTGGTTTAAACGTCTCATTGTATCTTGACGTAAAAGAGCATTGCTTTGTCCAACAGATATATATTGCCCTTCATAGATACCACGCCCAGTATGGCCATATCCAACAATCCATATGCCAGCGGACATCGATAGGCGGATAGGCAAAAACCTTTAAAGTTGTGAATTAAACCAATGAACGGCAAGCAAGGATTGATATTTTCAATCTTCAGTGTTAACTGGTTATTATTGCATATTTGTTTATATAAACTATTTGATATAAATTATTGTAAATAGAGGCTATTTGTAAATGGAGGTTATTTCATGGGCATCAAAAAACAACTCGTAATAACATCTCTATTGTCAACCGCTGCTGTATTGGGTGGATGTGATCTTTTGGGAAATAAAGATGTGAAAAGAGCAGAAGCTGCAGCTAAAGCAGAATTTGCAGCTAAAGCAGAATTTGCAGCTAAAGTTGCACAAGAAGCAGCTATAGCTGCAATGGAAGCAGCTCAATTTTCAGCAACTGCAATAAAAGCAGCTCCAGAAGCTGACAAAGCGGAAGATAACAACCAAGGTAATGTTATAACAAGATATAAAAGACAAACAATAGATAATATTTCGACTGAACAGAACGAGAGAGAATTCACCGACAGACATCAAAGGGCGGTAAGAGAAACTACAGACAAAATAATTGCTGCAAACAAATTAATTGCTGAAAACAAACAACAAGATGAAATAGCAAAAGCAGCTTATATAGCGCTATCTAACAACCAAGACGCTGATAAAATAACAATTAAAGAAGAACTACAAAATAAATTGGGCTTTGCAAAAAATGGGAAAACAAGTGCTCTAAAGAGCCGTGAAAAATGGTCTAAAAAGGAAATGGAAGAAAAAGAAGAAGTAGATAAAGAAGAGTGTAGGGACCAAGTACTAAGCTATGACATAACAGTGCAAGGATATGAGAATGACATTGCAAATATCGAGAGAAAGCTGAATGAAATAAATGAGCAGCAATAATATTGAACCCTTCACCTGACCTTCTTCATCACAACCTTATCTGTATACAAAAAATACAAGGGATTATTTCTTGCTCAAAGGGAATGAAGATTAAAAGGGGGATTGTATCACCCCCCTTTTCTTTCACGCTCCACCAAATCAATAAAGGATAAGCAATAATCTAAAAGAAAGTTGTTAAAGGGCGGACTAAAGCGTTCATCCATCAAATGCCGTTCTTAATCTTTTGCATTCAAGAGAGGCATTAAAAATCAATCTTCTTCATCAACACGTTTTCTAACCGTACTATTCTTGTATCTGCTGATACCACACCCAGTGCCCATATCCAAAACAGTCCATATGCCGGCGGACATCGATAGGCGGCAAAAACATTTAAAGTTGTGAATTAAACCAATGAACGGCAAGCAAGGATTGATATTTTCAATCTTCAGTATTAACTAGTTATTATTGCATATTTGTTTATATGAACTATTTGATATAAATTATTGTAAATAGAGGCTATTTGTAAATGGAGGTTATTTCATGGGCATCAAAAAACAACTCGTAATAACATCTCTATTGTCAACCGCTGCTGTATTGGGTGGATGTGATCTTTTGGGAAATAAAAGTGTGGAAGATGTAATAATAGCATCTAAAAGAGCAGAAATTGCAGCTGAAACTGCAATAAAAGCAGCTGAAACCGCAATAAAAGAATCTGCAACTGCAACCATAGCAGCTAAAACTGCACAAAAAGCAGCTGAAAAAGCAGCAGAAGAAAGACTTCCAGAATGGCAAAGGGAGATAAACAAAATTGCAGCAGAAGAAAGACTTCCAGAATGGCAAAGGGAGATAAACGAAACTGCAGACAGTGTAATTGCAGCAAAAGAAGACAAACAAAAAGATGACAAACCAGGTGCTCAGTCTGGTAAATCCACCCCAGAAACTAATACACAGCTATAGCCAATCGGTGGTAATACAGACTCTATAAACTAAATTGTGCTTGGAAGGCTATATATCACAATCTAGAAGAGAGGGTTAGTGGTTCATCTTACCCCTCTTCTTCTCTATGTTATCGGTATACCAAAAACCAAAGATACAAGTGATTATTTCGTGTTCAAAAGGAATTAAGATTAAAAGGGGGTTTTATCACCCCCCCCCTTTTTTTTCATACTCCACCAAACCAATAAAGGATAAGCAATAATCTAAAAGAAAGTTGTTAAAGGGTGGACTAAAGCATTCACCCCTTCACAATCCATCAAATGCCGTTCTTATAGGAAGAAACCTTTAAAGGTGTGAATTAAACCCATGAACGGCAAGCAAGGATTGATATTTTCAATCTTCAGTGTTAACTGGTTATTATTACATATTTGTTTATATAAACTATTTGATATAAATTATTGTAAATAGAGGCTATTTGTAAATGGAGGTTATTTCATGGGCATTAAAAAACAACTCGTAATAACATCTCTATTGTCAACCGCTGCTGTATTGGGTGGATGTGATCTTTTGGGAAATAAAGATGTGAAAAAAGCAAAACTTGCAGGCAATGTAGCTGAAAAACCAAAAGATAACAACCAAGGTGATGCTGAAACAATATTGGTAAGACATGTAGAAGAGGCGGTTTTGGCTGTGAGACACAGATTGAAAAGGGAAGCAACAGAGGAAGCTAACAACCAAGATGGTGATAAAACAGCAATTAAAGAACGACTAGAAAATGATTTGGGCATTGCAAACAAAGGGAAAACAAGAGTCCTAAGGTCCCGTGAAAAATGGTCTAACAGGGAAATGGAGGCAACAGAGGAAGTAGATAAAGAAGAGTGTAGGGAAGAAGTAGAAAACTGTGACATAGCGCTGCATGAATTTGAGGATGAGATTAAAAATATCGAGGGACAGCTGAATGAAATAAATGAGTCGCAATAATATTGAACCCTTTACCTGATCCTTCTTCTTCACAACCTTATCTGTATATAAAA
>SEOL01000014.1 GCA_016808295.1 Candidatus Liberibacter ctenarytainae | reverse complement strand
AATTTACACCAACCATTGATTGCATCTATAATTATTACATTTTTAAGGAATTCATCAAATATGAAAAGTTAAAGGCTGATCTTGCAAAAATCTAGAACAATTTTCATATAACTCTTTTAAAGGCTAGGCTAGAAGCATCTGTTAGGCCATTAGGAAAGTACTCTCATTCGCTATAAAATAGAGAAAAGGGATTGATGTCATTAACATTTTGAGGCTTGCGCTATATTTTTTTGGATTATAGAGATATTCTTATATTGGTTCAAAAGGGGAGGGTTAGATACCGATCATTTATCATGTCTTATCTTCTTTTTTGAGGAGATCATCACCTATATTCCAAATTTTGGTATACCGATAACATTGTGAAGAAGAGAAAGGTTTAAATCCAGTGATTTTAAAATTATTTTATAATTCCAGATGATTTTAAAGCTATATCCAGTGCCTGCTTTATAGCAGGAGGATAGTAATCATTTTTATTTCGTTCTCCATAAGATTTAAAAAATGAAATAAGAGGCAAAAGCAAAAGACAACTATTATGTAGCATTATAGCATATGAAAAATTAGGATTATGTAGCATTATAGCATATAATAAATTAGGATTATCACTAGAATATTCTCCTCCCAACAGTAGATATCCATTGATGGAAAGAAAATATAGTGCAACTATTGCAGAAAATAGATTCCGCCAACGCAATCCATTTTTTATTTCTTTTTTGCATTCCGATACGTACTCCGTGCATTTTAGTTGCAAATCCTTTAGGATTTCCCTATCCTTTTCGATGTCCTCAGCACTTAATTGCATCATTTCCTGAGCTAATTGTAAATTTTCCACAACTGTCCATAGTTTTTCTATATCTTCCTGAAATTCTTTGCCGTTCAAATTATTTCCTCCAAGCATATTCTTTTTTGTTCTACTTGTGTTCTATAGTATTTTTGCATTATATCATTAGATATTTGTGCATAGGATCCTTTTGATGTAATTGTTTTTTTCCATGGAGAACCCTGACAATGCGTCATATCGGATAAATCATAAGCACTGAATCGATCATATTTATGGAGCACAAAACCCATGATTTTCTCTTGATAAGATGAGAACTTCGCTGAATAAGGCAGATGGTCTTCTGTATTTAGAATAAGGGTATCAATAGAACTCCTCCCAAATTTTGATAAATTATCATATACGTCTGGATACACAGGGCCGTACTTCCATGCTTCAGGAAGTTGCTCAACAAGGGGCACATCATTTTCATAGAAAGCAAGCGACCAACCATGGGAGAAATAAACAAGCTTTAAAAGCTTCATGATACTTAGACAATCAATACCTTTGTTATTAATGCGTGTTTTCTTTAAAATATAATTAGCAACAGCTCGCACATCATGTGGCGTATCTTTTACAATCACCATTTCCCTCCCTTTTTAATACTGATAAGATCGTATAGAATAAGAGGACTTAAATCCAATGAAACCCGTTAGCCATCATTGTTGCCAACCCTAAAGCAACTGCTATTAAAGCGCCGAAAGTAAATCTAAAATCTCTTTCCATGCGTACATCAACTCTTTCAAATCGTGCATCCATCTTATCAGATAGTCTATCTACCTTATTCTCTAATCTATCATAAATCTTTTCAAGCAGAGTTAAGCGATACTCAGTGAGAGAATGGGGAGCTTGTATCTTAGGGGCTTTGTCTTTTTCAGCAACCTTGGTCATGTTCGTATTGTAAATCAAAAGGTGCGGGATTGCAATATACCAACCAACTTAAGAATTCAGTCCTAATGCCTAACCCTAGAATAGGTTAGGCAAAATTGTTAAAAAAACATTTAAAATCAACATGTTATGATTTTAATGGTGACCCCTGCAGGATTCGAACCTGCGACATCCTGCTTAGAAGGCAGGCGCTCTATCCACTGAGCTAAGGAGCCGATTTTCAGTATTATTGAATTAATTCAGAAATTTAATGAGTCCAGGGTTCAAGACGATCATATGAAAAATTGTTCTGATAAGAAACTTTCTTTTGCTCTTCCTTATATAATGGAACGACATAATACTGAATATTATGATCTACAGCATATTTCTCTGCTGTTTCTAAGGAATTAAAGAAAAGTTTAATTTGTTGAAGGGGATCTTTGGAAGCAGTATAACCTAAGAAAGGCTCTATATAAGGAGGTATTTTTCTTTCAAACTCCAATACCCACGTTCCCACACGTCCTTTTTTCCCCGATTGAGTAGATGTTTTTCCTCTACAATAAATTTTTGCCAACATGCTCAAATCTCAGTTCATAGATCTATGGTGGAAGTATTTCTTGATTCCAAAAAATGGTCGGAGTGGAGAGATTCGAACTCCCGACCCTCTGGTCCCAAACCAGATGCGCTACCAGGCTGCGCTACACTCCGAAAAAATCCTTATTACCATACAAATCTATATATAATTCTATCACTACTAACAAGTTATTATATACTAATTATCACCAAAATATTTTATTTAGATCACTTTAAGGCGATAATACAAGATAATAATAATATATAACGTAGCAAACTTTAGCTAATAAATTATTTGACTTAAGAAAGCTTGTGTTCGTTCGTGCTGAGGATTATTAAAAAATTCTTCAGGAGAATTTTGTTCAATAATCTGCCCTTGATCCATAAAGACAACTCGATCAGCAGCCTGACGAGCAAAACCCATTTCGTGAGTAACACAAATCATGGTCATTCCTTCTTCTGCAAGTTCAATCATGATGTCTAGGACTTCCTTGACCATCTCTGGATCTAAGGCAGAGGTAGGCTCATCAAATAACATGATTTCCGGTTTCATACATAAAGAACGTGCAATAGCAGCTCGCTGACTTTCTCCACCAGACAATAACATAGAAGATCTCAAAGCCTTATCTGCAATTTTCACCTTTTCAAGATAATACATGGCAAGTTCTTCAGCTTCCTTTTTAGGCATTTTTTTAACCCAAATAGGACCTAGTGTACAATTATCAAGGACGCTACGATTGGGGAAGAGGTGAAAATGTTGGAAAACCATCCCAATCTTAGAATGGATTTCATTAATATTTCTGACATCGTTATTAAGCGGAATGCCATTAATAATAATTTCACCCTCTTGATGTTTTTCGATTCGATTAATGCAGCGAATTAAGGACGATTTTCCTGATCCTGATGGGCCTGCTATAACAACACGTTCGTTGCGCTTAACCTGAAGATCTACACCACGTATCGCATGAAATTTACCATACCATTTATTTAAGGATTTTATTTCAACAGCAAATTTTATCTGTTTTGAGTCTTGTGCATTTACTGAATTGTTTTTCATCGATGAAATCCTTATTTTTTAGTTTTTTTATGAAGATATTTTTCCATGAACACCGAATACGATGAGATGCTGAAGCAGAATATCCAAAATACAAATCCAACAAAGATTAATCCGCTAGTAGGGACGGTAGGAGATAACCAAAGTGAATCGCTAAAATTTGCCCGTACGATTCCTAAAAGATCAAACATATTAATGATAGAAACGAGAGTGCTATCTTTAAATAATCCTATAAAGGTATTTACAATCCCTGGTATAACACGCTTAATCACCTGCGGAATAATGATGAA
Organism: Candidatus Liberibacter ctenarytainae; assembly: GCA_016808295.1. GTDB lineage: Bacteria > Pseudomonadota > Alphaproteobacteria > Rhizobiales > Rhizobiaceae > Liberibacter > Liberibacter ctenarytainae. The sequence goes on along the minus strand of SEOL01000014.1, from coordinate 12,263 downwards.
GCGCGTTGTTTGAAAATAGTTTAAACCTAAGGAATTAGCTGCTTCATACTGTCCTTTGGGAATAGATTGCAACCCACCGCGTATAACCTCTGCAATATATGCAGAAGCAAAAGCGGATACTCCCAAAAGAGCGCGTAATAATTTGTCCAGATCCCATCCACCGGGAAGAAGAATCGGAAATAAAATGCTAGCAGTAAAAAGAACCGTAACTAAAGGAACCCCACGAAATACTTCAATAAATGTAATACAAGAAATTCGGAAAACAGGCATATTCGATTGTCTTCCTAATGCTAATAAAATACCTACTGGCATGGATATAACAATTCCACAAAAAGAAATTACTAAAGTAATGAGTAATCCTCCCCATTCGGATGTTTCAATAACACGGAGTCCAAAGCCGCCATATAAGATAAAAAAAGCGAAAATTGGGAATAATCCAAACAACAATACGCCATTAAGTAACTTACGGGGACAAGAAGGAATCAACATAGGGATAAGAAGAATAGTTCCAAGAAGACAAACTATCAAAGGTCTCCATCTTTCTTCTGCAGGATAATGTCCAAACATAAATAGTGGATAACGATCATATATAAAAGCCCAACAAGCACCGTTCCAATTATTTGGCTGAATGCCACCTTGAGACATTGTTGTACATACTGCCCTACCAGTTCCTGTCCATACAGCATCTATAAATGCCCAGTGAATGAGAATGGGCGCTATATAGAACAACAAAGATCCTATTAAAATGGTGAATAAAATATCTTTAGGAGTATAAAAAAAACTAGAATAAATCCACGCAATAATCCCACGTTGATAAATAGGCGGTGGGCTGGACAGTAATAACTGTTTACGCACAGAGGGTAATTCTTTACGAGAACCGATCATGTTTTCTCCCTTAAAGCAAATTTGTTATTCAACCAGTTCATACAAAGTGAAATCGTTATTGAAAGACTGAGATAGACGAACATCCAAATAAGAACAATTTCAATTGCATGTCCTGTCTGATTAATAATAGTCCCACCAGTTGATACTAAATCGGAAAATCCTACCGCCACAGCAAGACTGGAATTTTTGAGCAGATTCATATACTGGCTGGTAAGAGGGGGAATAATGACTCTCATCGCCTGCGGCAAAATTACCAAACGTGTAGCTTGTGCGGAGGTTAGTCCAATCGCCATCGCTGCTTCTGATTGTCCGCGTGGAATGGAAATGATACCTAATCGCACAATTTCTGCTATAAAAGAAGCGGTATAGCAGGATAGAGCTATATATAAAGAAAGAAATTCAGGACCAATCGTGAATCCTCCTGCAAAATTAAATCGGCCTAGCACAGGGTAGTCAAAATGCAAAGGCAAGTCTGTAAGGCCCCATACCAAAAGTGGAAAACCAAATATAAGCGATATAGAAGTATAGAATGTAGATATGATTTTCCCAGTTTTTTGATGAAATCCACGTAATAATTTCGCAAGTATAATGCTGAGGATAATGCCCAAGAAAAAAATAGATAAAATAATTTGAGCGTTAATATCCATTATCAAGGTAGGAAAAGAAATCCCACGATTATGTAGAAAAGTTCCAAATGGCAAAACAACTGACTCACTAGGAAGTGGTAGTGCAGAAAGTACAGCTTGATACCAAAAGAATATAACTATCAAAGGTGGAATATTTCGAAATATCTCTACGTAAACTCTACAAATCCAGGAGACGAGTTTGTTGGAAGATAAGCGTCCCGTCCCGATCACAATTCCTATGAGGGTCGCAAGGATAATACCAAAAAAAGCTACAGTTAATGTATTAGAGAATCCAAGAACCAGAGCCATAGCAAAAGATGAATCCCCTGTATAAGGAACAATGCCTTGAGCTATTTCAAATCCAGAACGTTCCGCGAGGAATCCTATACCCAATGATAAATTCGATTTCGCCGTATTTTGATAAGCATTATTGATAATCCACGCTCCTATCAGCGTGATGATTAATAAAGCCGTTGTTTGAATAGAAAAACTTCGAACACGCAGATCGTACAAATATTTAATCTCACGGATACGATGTATTGCTATGTTTTTAATTTTTCCGATCATATATTCACTTTCTTTACACACAACGAGGTGTCTTTTAAGATGGACAGCGCTATTTTTCTATGGTCTCCGATAAATATACTTTTATAGGATGAAAAATATTGTTATTGGATCAAATCTAGCGTATAGGTGGTGAATACATCAATCCACCCTTGGACCATAAAGCATTGTGTCCACGAGGGATTTTCAAGAGAGATTTGGAGCCCAGATTACGATCAAATACCTCACCATAATTTCCTACATGCTTGATAATTTTATAAGCCCAATCATTTTTTAATCCAAGGGTTTCACCTATCTTACTGCTTTTATCGATTCCGAGAAAACGTCTTATTTCTGGATTCTTAGAACCAAGCATCTGATCAACATTCTTCTGAGTAATACCAAGTTCTTCTGCATATACTTGGGCATAATGAGCCCATGAAACAACATTAAACCACGTAAAATCACGACGAACAGAGGGCCCAAGTGGTTCTTTGGAGATGGTTTCGTTTAAAATTACATGCTCACTTGGATTAGGGGCGTTGAGCCTTACAGGATACAAGGCCGATTTATCACCCGTATAAGCATCACAACGACCATTATAATAGGCGCGGTCAACTTCTTCAATATTGTCAAGCACTACAGGCTCAAACGACATTGCGTGCGAACGAAAATAATCGGCAAGAGTAGACTCTGTCGTTGTGCCTGCTTGAACGCATACAGTAGCTCCATCCAGTTGAGATATTGATGAAACTTGAGATCTTTTGTTCACCATAATACCCTGCCCATCATAATATGTGATAGGACGAAAGGCAATGCCTTGCTCTGTTTCACGGCGCAGATTCCAGGAGGTATTTCGACTGAGAACGTCAATTTCTCCTGATGTCAGTGCTATAAAACGTTCCTTGGCATTCATCGGGGAGAATTGAATCCTATCAGGATCATTGAAAATGGTAGAAGCCAAAGTTCTACAGAAATCAACATCAAATCCTTCCCATTTTCCATTTGATTTAAGCTCTGAAAAACCAACAACCCCAACGTTTATTCCACACTTTAAAAAACCTCTATCTTTGATTTCTTTTAGAACATCAGCACAAGCAGGAAAACTCATAAGAGATAGGCTAATCAAAGCTATAAAAAAATCTCTGTACATAAAATCCTTTCTTGAGATATTGTTGTGACGTGTCTAAAAAATAGATCTGAAACAATTTCTCAGTATGCCGTAATAATCTCACCAGCGAATCAGAAAAAACCATTACAAGTTGATAATCAAAATCACATAAGAATTTGTTAGATTAAGCAATTGGTGCATAATTTCAAGGTGTTTTAATAAAAAATTCACTATCCCGATGGGAATATGCTGACTTTTTAGGCTAAATTCGCATATAAACAACCATATTGACCCTATATTTTTGATATTATTTTTTTGTTTATGGGGGTGCACCAATAATTATTTTGTTAAAAAAAATTGCTCTCAGGAGGTTTTGACAGGTTGGGGGATATTTTCCATATTTCGACAAAAATTCTTTTATATGATTTTTTTTTGGGTAAAATAACATTTCTTTAAGAAGTGATTCTCTCAATTTTGCAGATTCTGCAGTGTGGTCTGGGCAAATGATTCGGTATAAGATTTGGAAAGTGATATGATAATGAACACGTATTCTTTCTAATCATTGTGCTGAATCTCTAAGGAGAGATACTCAAATATTTCTATATCTTAAATATGCACCATAAAGGAATTTTATCAGAAGTTATAGTTTTGACAACCTATACAATGGTTACTATTCCTTGATCTTATGCTCATAAGATATGTCAGTTTTATTAAGATTGAAGAGAAAAAGGCTTATTCCTATATGGGGATTGGAAATGGGTAGTGATTGTGATGATTGTTGCAAATGGGCTTGATAGATGACTGCAAACCTGAAGTGCTATCTATCGACCCCATATTCCTGTTTTTCTTAGATAGTAGATAGAACATTCATATGTGCTCAGGGTACTGATAGTGATGTATCCAATCAAGCCTTTTTGACAGTGGTGTGCTTGCTCCTAATCGAAGGGCAATGTCTCTACAGATACGAGCTGGGCCACGTAGATGAAAAAATAGATGATTTAATCGTGTGCGGGCGTATATTTGGTCAATTCGGGCAGAGCGGATGCACTGATAGGTGGAAATGGCATCAGTAATTTCCTTTGTTCTCAAGAGATCTGATAAAATATATGCATCTTCAATAGCCATATTTGCTCCCTGAGCAGCAAAAGGTAGAAAGGTGTGGGCTGCATCACCAATTAAAACTGTATTATGACCATTATGCCAACGATCACATTTGCATTCAAATAAGGGGTAAATAGAGGCATTTTGTATCTGTGCAATGAATTGCCTTATTTCTTTGTGCCAACCAATCATGTGTTTTAGAAAAAAATCTTTGTGTATACAATTGAGATTGTCCTGATGGTTTTTTAAGAAAGATATCTTATTTAAGGAGCGCTTGCTGATAACAGCGACGACGTTAATAGTATTATCTTCTTTGAGGGGATAAGCAACCATATGAGAATCAGGGCCAAAGAATAGATTTATTGAGTGTGGGTTAATGAATTCAGGTGCATCGTTTTGTGGAATAATACAACGCAATACAATGCTCCCTGAGAATGTTATTGGTTGATTGTTGATGTGCTTTCGGATGCTTGAGTGAAGTCCATCGGCGCCGACTAGTAGATCGGGTTGTTGTTTTGTTATATGATAAATTTTTGACAAAGAGTGGTCAGTGACAGAGGTTGATGGATGTAGTTGTGCTAGGGATTGCGATTGGAGGGTAGATAAAAGTATTTTTTGCAATGTTTCCCGTTTTAAGACTCCATACATGCCTTTCCAATAGTTGCGTGCATAATCCCTGCAAGGCATGCGACTTAGTTTTTTGAGGGTCGATCCTGAGTGGAGAATAAACTCTTCTGGTTCGAACCAGATATCTTCTAACTGATCAAGAACACCAATTTTTTTGAGTATGCGTGAAGCGTTGGGTGAGATTTGTAATCCAAAGCCTTTTTGGGATAATTGATCTCTTTTTTCTAGAACATGAGAAGGTATGCCATTTTTACATAAAGAAAGAGCAAGGGTGAGCCCAGATATTCCTGCTCCAATTATTGCTATAGATGGAGGGGGTGCTGAACATTGACTCGGAACCGTTATCATAGAAGGATGTTTATCCCTCAATTGATAAGAAACATCCTGCAGGTCGTGTCTCCTCCGGATCAAGTGATTCATTAAATTGGTATAGTGTTGAGCAATAGGGGCAATATTTTTCATTTTTATCTCCCATATTAATAAAGACATGGGGGTGATCTAATGGAGGAGATGCTCCAGCACACATGAATGTTTTAACGCCGATAGTAATGTGGTGATATCCTTTGTCATTCTGGAAATGAAGAACGGGAGATTGGCTCATAAATCGTTATCCTTTATTATATTGACGTTACCTATGCGGTAGGATATCAATGTTAGTAAATACTAGAGACTATATACCATGTTGTTGATGTTGACCACTTCAGGTATATCATTAGATGATTGAAATGTGTAAACGTTTATGATTCTATTGAGAGATTATCCAAATGATGTTTCATTCTTGGCGAAATTTTCAATTAGCGTTTGTTGATGAGGGAGATAAATTAGCTCCGGTCATCTTATTGCTTCATGGATTTACTTCTTCGCTGAAAATTAATTGGATTTTTTCAGGTTGGATACAGTTTCTATGTGATCAAGGATTTCGGGTTGTTGCACTTGATAATCTAGGACACGGGAACAGTGATAAGCCGCACGATCCTTTTGATTATAAATTGGTTTTTATGGCTGCTGATGCAGCATCTCTTCTGGATTTTTTGGGAATTGGAAAGGCACATGTCATTGGATATTCTATGGGTGCACGTATAGCATGTTCTATGGCGATGTTTTATCCTTCCTATATAGATTCATTGGTTTTAGGGGGGGTAGGAAGTGGTTTATATGATCCAAATGTCATTGATTGGGATCCTATTGTAAAATCATTTTTATGTCCTTCCATTAACGATGTGCAATCCCCTTTGGGGAAAAAATTTAGACAATTTGCTGAAAATGTTCCTGGAAATGATCTAAGAGCACTCGCTTCATGTCTTGCGATGACCAGAGCTTTATTTGACCAAGAAGATTTAAAACATATTGATGTTCCAACATTAATCTCGGTTGGATCTAAGGATGAAATCGCGGGTTCACCGCAAGAATTGCTTTCATTAATGCCGCATGGTCAGTACCTTAACATTTACCATAGAGATCATATGCTAGCAGTAGGTGACAAGCAGTTTAAACAAGGTGTTATGGATTTTTATTCGCGAATAAATCATCAGCCACAGTGAGATTGTCGTGAATAATACGGTATATCGTTTGTATTACTCAGAAAAGTATGTGTTCTGTGTTATGCATTAATCAGGAAGCGCATTTATGCTGACCAATCCATATGGACCATTGTGATTTTTTGGATTGTTTTAAGCAATGAATGTGATTATTTATATGTGTTGTGCGGAAAGTGATCTTTTTTTAAAGATCGTGTTTTCTGAATTATCTGAGCCATTAGCCTAGTATATGTATTTATAACAAAAAACTCATTGAATTAAGGAGGGAATATGCAAGATACTGAAATTCAGAAGCTGGATTTATATCTTAAAAATATGTTTGGGCCCGGAATTTCTGCTAAGCCACGGATCAATCAATTGGATTCAGCGGAAGTTTTCATGAAGTCAGAATTTATTGGCCTCGTTTATCGAGATGATGAGGAAGGAGAGGTGTCGTATAATTTTTGCATGCCTATTCTGAGCGAAGATCTCTGAATTGTATTACATAAAATTTACTCATTAAGGGGTATATTTTTATTCCTAAAATTGATCTATTAACAAATTATTGTATCATTAATAGGCATTATGAAATAATTTTTTGTGAATGGTGATAATTTTTTATATCTTTTGGACAGTGCTTGCATGTATTATTGGGTAAAAGGGAGATAGATTCGTGGTACTAGTATCGCTCTCATCTGTGAGGATACAAACCACAGAAGTGGTGAGAAGGAGGTCGGTGGAATTGATACTTTTCCTAATACAAAGGTTGTTTCAAAGATTCAAGTTCTAAGACTATACCATGTTTTGCTCATCAATGACGATTATACGCCTATGGAATTTGTTGTGCACGTATTGCAATACTTCTTCCATAAAGACCGTGAAAGTGCGGAGTGTATTATGCTGAATATTCATCAACGGGGAATTGGAGAATATGGAATTTACACATGTGAGATTGCTGAAATGAAGGTAAATCAAGTAATGAACTATACACGGCAGCATCAGCATCCTTTGCGGTGTATTATGGAAAAGAAATAAGGATTCGATGTTGTCTTTTTTCTCAGCAAATCTTGAAAAAGTTTTACATCAGGCGCTGGTATTGGCGAATGATAGACGTCATGAATATGCGACGTTAGAACATCTTCTTTTGGCTCTTATTGATGATTCAGATGCAGCAGAAGTAATGATTGCTTGTAGTATTGATCTCATGGTTTTAAAAGATAATCTTCTGCATTATATTGACAGTGACTCTTCCAATATATTAAAGGCAAGTTTGCGTGCAGAATGTAAGCCTACGGCTGGGTTTCAAAGAGTGGTTCAAAGAGCTGTTATTCATATGCAAACTACTGGAAATAGTATTGTAACAGGCGCTAATATCCTTGTTGCGCTTTTTTCCGAGCCAGATAGTCATGCTGTTTATTTTTTACAAGAACAGGAGATGACACGGTGTGATGCTGTCAACTTCATTTCCCATGGTGCTGGAAAAAAAAGAGAGTTTTCGAATTTTAGGTCACCAATTGCAAGGGAAGAATCAAACGCAGAAGACGGCAGTTTTATTGATGATGATAAACTTCAAACAGACTCCAATATTCTTCCTGCTTTGAGTGCTTATTGTGTTGATCTTACAGAAAAAGCTAGAAAAGGTAAGATAGATGTTCTCATCGGTCGGCGTGAAGAAATTAATCGGACTATGCAGATACTTTGTCGACGTTCGAAAAATAATCCACTATATGTTGGAGATCCTGGGGTTGGTAAAACAGCCATAGCGGAAGGATTTGCTAAGCAGATTGTAGATGGAATGGTTCCAGAACCCTTGCTCGGTGCGAGGGTTTTTGCATTAGATATAGGGAACCTTATTGCTGGAACACGGTATCGGGGTGATTTTGAAGAGCGTATCAAAAAAATTATCAAAGAAATTAAGTCCTGTGCGAATGCAATTCTCTATATTGACGAGATACATACACTGGTTGGCGCGGGATCTTCTTCAGGAAGTTCTATAGATGCTTCTAACCTTCTCAAGCCTGCTTTGTCTTCTGGGGATGTGCGTTGTATAGGTTCAACGACTTATAGTGAATATAGGCAGTTTTTTGAAAAAGATAAGGCATTGGTTCGTCGTTTTCAAAAAATTGATATTGATGAACCGTCTGTTGAAGATGCAATTGAGATTATTAGGGGAATAAAGCCTTATTTTGAGGAATATCATCAATTACGATATTCGAGGGAATCGATTAGAGTCGCAGTGGAGTTATCGATGCGACATTTTACCTCACGTAAACTGCCTGATAAGGCTATTGATGTGATTGATGAGGCTGGTGCAGCACAAATATTGCAACCTATTTCAAAAAGAAGAAAATTTATTACTGAAAAGGATATTAAGAAAACCGTTTTATCAATGAATCGTAGTATCCATTTAAATAACGTTTCTAGAGATGAAGATGTCATTTTAAGCAGTTTAGAAAAGGATCTAGGGCGGGTCGTTTATGGCCAAGAAGAAGCAATTAAAAAAGTGTCAGATTCTATAAAATTGGCTCGGGCAGGGCTTTCCGATCCACAAAAGCCAATAGGATGCTATGTATTTTCTGGTCCAACAGGAGTTGGAAAAACAGAAATAAGCAAACAATTAGCCTCTTGTTTAGGAGTAAAACTTTTACGATTTGATATGTCGGAATATATGGAGCGTCATGCTATTTCGCGTTTAATAGGAGCTCCTCCTGGTTATGTTGGTTTTGATCAAGGGGGAATTCTAGCAGATTCTGTTGACCAAAATCCATATAGTGTTGTTTTGTTGGATGAGATTGAAAAAGCCCATCCCGATGTATTAAGTATTTTGCTACAAGTCATGGATTATGGTACTTTGACCGATCAGAGCGGAAGGAAGATTAGTTTTCGGAATGTTGTTTTAATCATGACGACTAATGCAGGCGCTTTAGAGATGTCTAAAGCAAAGATTGGTTTTGGTTCGTCACAGAATTATGAAGCAGATAAAGAAGCATTAAGGAGTTTCTTCTCGCCGGAATTTTTAAATCGTCTTGATGCCATTGTGCCTTTTTCTCCTTTATCTCCAGAGATTATTCGTCAGATAGTGCTGAAGTTTATAATGAAGCTTGAAATTCAGCTGCAGGAAAAGGAAATTTCTTTTCAGATATCAGAAGAAGTCATTAGTTGGCTTGTTAAATATGGTTATGATGTAAAGATGGGTGCACGACCATTGGAGAGAATGATCAAGGAACATATTAAAAAGCCATTGGCTGATGAAATTCTTTTTGGAAAGCTAAAAAGAGGGGGAGGGGCGGTTAATATTTCGTTGGATCTTGAAAAACCTCTGGCACCTATTTGCTTTGAAATTGAAAGTTCTTCTGAAAGTATTCCTGCTGATACGGAAGAAAAAGGGGCAAAAGAATTTAAAAACGATACGGATTCTTTGACGGTGACAGTATAAGTTTTAAGATATAATATCGCCAACAGGTTATATATATTTCTCAAAAAAATTTCGTTCTCAGTTTTTCAAGCTATTTTTTCTCCTGATATAGTTACAGTAGGGGCATTAGTTTTTTAATACTTATATATTGCTGAAATATATTCTAGGATTTTTCTGTTATAAGCTGGGATAATATGTAGGTAAGCATGGTTGTTTCTTATCACATGGTCTCAGGTTTGTTTATAGCCTTAAGTAGCTGGATTTTATGATCCAAAGGATAAAGATTATATCTCAATAAGTAGTATTTCTGGTCAGGAAAAAATGCTTGATTTATATCATTTACGAGATAACGATCAAGATCGTTACCTTGCTTGCTTACTATCTCCGTCCAATATGCGTATTTCGTTGGCTATTCTTTATAGTTTTAATGCGGAATTGATGCGTGTACCAAAGATAACAAGCAATCCATTGACCGGAGAAATACGTTTGCAATGGTGGAGGGATATTTTTACAGTACCTGATAATGATGTTTCACAAAAAAGCACATCTCCTTTTGCAGACAAACTATTGTCTATTATTCAGAAGTACGATCTTCCTTATCAACATTTTCTTGATATGATAGAAGCACGTTTTTTTGATCTTTATGCTGATTCAATGAGGGATTGTGCGCAATTAGAGGTATATGCGTTTAGTACTGCTTCTAATCTTATAGATTTGGCAGTAAAGATCCTGGATAGGGAGCAATGTTCTAGCGTCTATAAGGCAATCAAACATGCGGGAATCGCACAATCTATAGGTGAATTATCTTTGTGGATGTCTATACATTATAGTCGTGGACAGCTATACATACCTCTTGATATTCTTGGAGCGTCTGGTCTAGATCGTGAGTCTTTTTTATCAGGAGACAATAAGGAGAAAATATCTCTTGCTATTAGTATTTTTGCTGAATGGGGATTAGATCATCTCATAAGAGCAAGAAAAGAGATACAGCATATTCCACAAAATATTTTTCCTGCATTTCTTCCTATGTATATGACAGGGCGTATCTTGAAAAATACTCAGAAGAATGGTGCAAAAATTTTGGATAATCCCTATACAGTTCATCAGTGCTTACGCCAATTATATATGTTGTATTCCTCTGTCAAAAAGCGTTTTTAGGAAGAATATTCAATTTTAGTTGTGATATTAATATCAGCATGTCAATATCTGTATATTGTTAAACAGAGATAGGGTTTTGAGATTTTTAATATGCACTTGAATCAAGATTCTCTGAACTAGGATTTATAACAAAGAAACCATCGATTGGTTTTTATTAAGGATTCATTCATTAAACTTCCATATTTTATTCTCGAATCATGCTCTGTTGTTATCAGCATTATTATATTGAAGAAACAATAACAGCAAAATTTCTTTAGCTTTGAAGAGAAATGATGAATATGAGTAGTAGTTTATAACTATACTGTCTAGTTTAAATAAACATTTATCCATAAAGTTATTTGTTAAAATTTATCGAAAATGATTATGTATTTTTCTACAGGAATTGCGCTTATTGCGTAGATATGGAATATCCCCTAGAATATTCTGTAAATATGGGAATCTATTTTTCTAAGACACGAATTGTGAATCATTTTATTTCTTATAATCAAAAATACTATTTTTTCATTCACTGGTTAATGACAAGACATATCTCCCTATATTCGATTATAGCGGTAGGATAGAGCCAATAACGAAAGGATATGCATAGTTGAAAGATATAAAGATTGTTGCACCTCCTCTCCGGAGGTGTTGACTGTTCTAGTATGGTTGCAGGGAATATGTTGATATGACATTTGATGTTCTTATAATTGATAGAAAAAGAGATGTTTGCAATATGATGGCAAACAAGTTTGAATCAAAAGGATATTCTATTTGCAGAACGTATAGTGCAGAGGATGCACTCATAGAAATGGCCAATCATATACCAAATTTGGTTTTATTGGATGTTGATATAGCAGGATTATTAGAAAATAATTTGTCGTTTCTGGATAAAATAAAAGAAATATATCCTAATGTTCCTGTCGTGATGACTGCTGATCGTGGATATCTTGGAATGGTGACCTCATCTTGCAAATATAGTGCCTTTAATTTTATAGAAAGTCTTTTTGATACCGAGCAAGTTTTGCTTATAATCGATAAATCGAAGGGAATATCTCCTCCGACTGTGATGTGTAGTGTAAATAAAGAAATAGTAGAGGAAGAATTAATTGGTATCACGGGAGCTGCTTCACAGCTACGTCAATCGGTGGAACGTATAGCTCCAACGAATAGTCGTGTGATGATGTTTGGTCCATCGGGTTCTGGAAAACAGCTTCTAGCACTTCTTATTCATAAAAAATCAGCACGATCTGAGGGTTCTTTTGTGGTTTTTAATGCAAAAAATACATTTTCTGAGGGTATGG
>SEOL01000013.1 GCA_016808295.1 Candidatus Liberibacter ctenarytainae | reverse complement strand
TAGTAATGTGCACTGCTGTTCAATCTTGATAAAAACAATGTGTTCTTTAAATCTTGGTTTGTGAGAAGAGGGGTAAATAATGAATAGTCGGAATATCCGCATTCGCATATGTTTGAAGGCGTTTGATTCGCGGATACTTGATGCTTCCGTATCTGAGATTGTATCGACTGCTAAAAAGTCTGGCGCACTGATTAGAGGTCCTGTTCCTCTTCCCCGATCTATACGGAAATTTACTGTCAATAGATCTCCTCATGTTGATAAAAAGAGCAGAGATCAGTTAGAGATACGTACATCAAAGCGTTTGCTTGATATTATCAGGCCAACTCCTCAGACAGTTGACGCTTTAATGAAGTTAGATCTTGCTTCTGGTGTCAACGTGGTAATTAAGCTCTAGTGTTTTTGTTTTTTGAAAGGATAAATTAATGCGTTCGGGTGTCGTTGCACGGAAATTAGGTATGACATGTGTATATGATCCTGAAGGTGATCGTATTCCTGTCACTGTATTGTATTTAGATAATTGTCAGGTTGTAGCTCATCGTACTTTAGAGAAAAATGGGTATACATCTGTTCAGATAGGCGCTGGAAATGCAAAAGTTAAGAATGTCTCCAAGCCGATGAGAGGTTTTTTTTCTTCTGTTAATATACCTCCAAAGAAAAAACTTTTTGAGTTTCGTGTAGAGGAAGATAATTTGTTACAGATTGGTTCTACTTTATCTCCGAGCTATTTTGATGTTGGGAAGTCTGTTGATATTACGGGTATAAGTATCGGTAAGGGTTTTGCAGGTACTATGAAAAGGCATAATTTTGGCGGTCTTCGTGCTACTCACGGGGTTTCTGTATCGCACCGTTCTGCAGGTTCAACTGGGGGTCGACAAGATCCAGGTCGTGTTTTTAAGAATAAAAAAATGGCTGGTCAAATGGGTGGAAAACGTGTCACCATTAAAAATTTAAAGGTTGTGTCAATTGATGAGAGTCGAGGATTGATTTTTGTTAAGGGTTCTGTTCCGGGCGCTAAGAATAATTCTTGGCTTCTTGTTCGGGATTCTTTTGGATGTGAGATGAGTGGTAAAGGGAAAGTTTCGTGATGGAGTTAGGTGTTAAGGCTCTTAATGGTGCGGATGTAGGAAGTATTTCTGTTTCTAAAAGCATTTTTGGCTTAGATCAACGAGAGGGTATTTTGGCAAGAGTGCTTAATTGGCAATCTTGGCGTAAAAGAAGAAATTGTTCTCGTTCAAAAGGGCGTTCTGAGGTTTTGTATAGCGGATCTAAAATGTATGCACAAAAAGGGACGGGTCGTGCTAGGCATAGTTCTAAGTCTGCCCCCCAATTTCGTGGTGGGGGAAAAGCGTTTGGTCCTGTTGGGGTCAATGGTACCCATGCTCTTCCCAAGAAAGTCCGTGCTCTTGCTTTGCGTCATGCGTTGTCTGATAAATTTTCTTCTAATAGTATTCTAATAATTGATAGTTTGACTTCTAAAGAGTGTAAAACTAAATATATGGCAAAGATTTTTAAAGATCTGGGCTTGTCTGATGCGCTTATTGTTGATGGCGCTCAATTAGATAGAAATTTTCAGCTTGCCAGTCGAAATATTCCGCGTGTTAATATTCTTCCGGTGCACGGAATTAATGTTTATGACATTTTGCGTTGTTCAAAGTTGGTTCTTTCTAAATCTGCTGTTGAAGCTTTAGAGGAGCGTTTTAAATGATGAATATTGGCTTTTATGATACTATAATTTCTCCTGTTATTACGGAGAAATCTACTTTTCTTTCTGAAAATGGTCAGGTTGTTTTTACTGTTAGAAAGGGATCTTCTAAGTCGGAAATCAAGTCTGCGGTTGAATCTCTATTTGATGTGAAGGTTGTTTCTGTTAATACCCTTATTCGAAAAGGAAAGTCGAAACGTTTTAATAGGGTTTCTTCTCGTGGTCGAACAAAGTCTTCTGGTGGTTTGTATGTATCGCGCAAAGATGTTAAGAGGGCTTTTGTAACTTTGGCAAAGGGATATTCTATTGATGTTTCAGTTGGTCTTTAAAAGAGTATATTGTGAGGGAGCTGTATTATGGCATTAAAGAGTTTTAATCCAGATACATCGGGTCAGCGTCAGCTTGTTATTGTAAGCAGGGATTCTTTGTATCGGGGAAAGCCTATAAAATCTTTGACACGAGGATTGTCTTCTAAGGGTGGGCGTAATAATGCCGGTCGAATAACGGTCCGTTTCCGCGGAGGTGGATGTAAGAATCGCTATCGTCAGGTTGATTTCAAGCGCAATAAATATGATGTTGAAGGGGTTGTAGAGCGATTAGAATATGATCCTAATAGAACAGCGTTTATTGCTCTTATTTTATATTCAGATGGTCTTTTATCTTATATATTGGCTCCCCAGCGTTTATCTGTAGGGGATAAGGTGATTTCTTCAAATGGTTCTGTTGATATTAAGCCTGGAAATTCTATGCCATTGCAGTTTGTTCCTGTAGGGTCTATAGTCCATAATATTGAGATGAAACCTGGAAAGGGTGGGCAGATGTCACGTTCAGCTGGTTCATATGCTCGCCTTATAGACCGTGATCGAAGTAAAGCGGTTTTGCGTCTTTCTTCTGGTGAGATTCGTTCTGTTCAGTCTTCCTGTATGGCTTCTATAGGTGCTGTTTCAAATCCAGATCATGTAAATATTAATGATTCTAAAGCAGGGCGTTCTCGTTGGCGTGGTATCCGCCCACATGTAAGAGGGGTTGCTATGAATCCTGTAGATCATCCTCTTGGGGGGGGTGAAGGTAAGACGTCTGGTGGGCGTAATCCTTGTACTCCTTGGGGAAAACCTACAAAGGGGAAGAGAACGCGTTCGAATAAATCGACGGACGTTTTTATAGTTCGTTCTCGGCATAAGAATAAGAAATAAGGGGTATTTAAATGGCTCGTTCAATTTGGAAAGGTCCTTTTGTTACTAAGTCTCTTCTTAAAAGGGTGTCTAAGGCTCGTGATACTGGTCGTCGTGAGGTTATACCAATATGGTGTCGTGGATGTGCCATTATTCCAAAATTTATTGGTTTGACATTTGGTGTATATAATGGAAAGAAGCATATTCCTGTGTCAATTACTGAGGATATGGTTGGGTTTAAGTTTGGTGACTTTTCTCCAACTCGGTTTTGCCAGGGGCATGGCGGTGATAAAAAGAGTAAGAGGAAATAGTTTATGAGTAAGGAAACAGCTACGGCTAAACGTCGGCTGGGTGATGGTGAAGCTAGTGCTATTGCGCGTATGCTTCGAACTAGTCCTCAAAAATTGAATCTTGTCGCTACTATGATTAGAGGAAAGAAAGTGTCTTGTGCTCTTGCAGATCTTCAGTTTTCCAGAAAGAGGATTGCCGGAGAGGTTAGAAATACCCTTCGTTCTGCTGTCGCAAATGCAGAAAATAATCATGATTTGGATGTTGATCGTCTTGTTGTGTCAGAAGCGTATGTAGGTAAGTCTATCGTTATGAAGCGATTTCATTGTCGTGGACGTCAACGTATTGGTCGTATTAAAAGGCCTTTTTCTCATTTGACCGTTGTGGTTCGTGAAGTGCAGGATGAAGGAAAGATTGTATAATGGGACAGAAAATTAATCCTATAATGTTTCGACTCGGTGTTGGGGGTACTTGGAATAGCAGATGGTTTGCAAGTGGCGCTGATTATAGATCTTCTCTGCACGAAGATTTAGCAATGCGTAGATATTTGCAAAAAGATTTAAAACAAGCAGGTATTGCTAAAGTTTTGATAGAGAGGACGCATAAAAAGTGTCGTATTTCCATTCATTCTGCTCGGCCAGGTTTAATTATTGGTAAAAAGGGAGCTGATATAGAAAGGATTCGTAAAAATCTTTCTGGTTTTACTTCGTCAGAGATTAATTTGAATGTTGTCGAGGTTCCTAAGCCAGAGATTGATGCAACGTTAATAGCTCAATCTATCGCCCAACAGCTAGAAAGACGAGTGGCTTTTCGTCGTGCTATGAAGCGAGCTGTGCAATCTGCTATGCGTAGTGGTGCTGAAGGTATCAAGATTATTTGCTCGGGCCGTCTTAATGGTCTAGAGATTTCTCGTACTGAGTGGTATTTAGAAGGAAGGGTTTCTCTTCAGACTCTTCGGGCTGATATTGATTATGGGTCATCTGCTGCTCATACTGCGTATGGTATATGTGGTGTAAAAGTATATGTTTGTAAGAAAAATGCACCTGAATCAAATCAAGCCTCTTCTACTGATCGCCGTGCATTGAATAAGGGTAATTAAAGTTAATTCTCGTTATATGATCGTAGTGGATTATAACTTAAGTTTTTGGAGAGAATAAAAATGTTGTGTCAGCCGAAAAACACTAAATACCCTAAACAATTTAAGGGGCGTATCAAGGGTGTGGCAAAAGGGGGGAGTCGAATTTCTTTTGGTGAGTTTGGTCTGAAGGCGCAAGAGCCTAATAGGTTGAATGCACGAGAAATAGAAGCTGCTCGTCGTGCAATTAGTCGTAGTACGAAACGCTCTGGGTCTCTCTGGGTATGTATTTTTCCTGATGTTCCTGTAACTGCCAAGCCTACAGAGGTTCGTATGGGAAAAGGAAAAGGAAGTGTAGAAGAGTGGGTATGTCGAGTTAAACCTGGTCGCATTTTATTTGAGCTTGAGGGCGTCAGTGAAGAAGTTGCTAGAGAGGCTTTGCGGCTTGGTGCGGCTAAGTTATCTGTCGTTACGAAATTTGTAAAACGGATTGTAGAATGAGGATCAGATGTTAAAAGTTGCGGATCTTTTAGTTATGAGTATTGAGCAGTTGAAAGAACAGCTGGTTCAATTAAAAAAGGAACAGTTTAACCTTCGTTTTCAGAAGGCCTCAGGTCAGCTTGAGGATCCTTTGCGTATAAGAGGGATAAGTCGCGATATTGCGCGTGTTAAAACTGTGATGAACAGTAAGAATGATAAGAAAAAATCTTAAGGGGACTAAGAATGTCGAAGCGGGTTTTACAGGGTGTTGTTGTGAGTGATAAATCTGAAAAAACTATTATCGTAAAAGTTGAGAGGAGGTTTTCTCATCCCCTAATTCGAAAAACGATTCGTCGTTCTAAGAAATATGCTGCCCATGATCAGGAAAACAAATTTAAGATTGGAGATATGGTTTGCATAGAGGAAAGCGCTCCTTTTTCTAAGAAAAAGACTTGGATAGCGATTCGTTCTATCAATTTGTAGGTTTTGTTTGATTGTTTTAAAAAATTTTATAGGTTAGTATAGCTGTTTTGGTATGCGGTATAAGCCTTATCTATTAATCAATATTTTTTTATTTAAGAGGATGTTTCAGCGATGATTCAGATGCAAACAAATCTTTTAGTTGCTGATAATTCTGGTGCACGTTGGGTTGAATGTATTAAGGTTACAGGGGGGTCAAAACGTAGATGCGCCTCTATTGGTGATGTGGTCGTTGTGGCTGTTAAGGAGGTTGTTCCTCGTGGTCGGGTAAAAAAGGGAAGTGTTCAGAAAGCTGTTGTTGTCCGAGTTAGTCAAGCCATTCGTCGTTCTGATGGAAGTGTGATTCGCTTTGATAACAATGCTGTTGTTTTAGTTGATAATAAAAAAGAATTGTTAGCTAGCCGCGTTTTTGGTCCCGTGCCGCGTGAATTACGTATCAAGGGTCATTTGAAAATTCTTTCTTTGGCTGCTGAGGTTGTGTAGAGGATTCTTGATGATGGAAAAAGTTCGTACAGGTGATCGGGTTGTGGTTTTAGCTGGAAAAGATAAGGGTAAGGTGGGCCTGGTAATGAGAATATCTCGTAAATCCGGACGTGCTTTTGTTCAGGGAGTGAATATTGTAAAGCGTCATCAGCGTCAAACACCGACTCAAGAGGCGGGTATTATCGCCAAAGAAGCATCTATCCATCTTTCTAATATTGCTTTGATGGGTAAGGATGGTAAGAGGGTTAGAGTTGGTTTTTCTATTGTTGATGGAAAAAAGATTCGTATAGAAAAGCGTTCTGGGGAGCCTGTTGATGGTTGATCATAAGTATGATGCACGTTTGAAAAAGGAGTACGTTCTTCATATTCGCGAAGCGATGCAAAAGAAATTCTCTTATAAAAATGTGATGCAAATTCCAAAAATTGATAAAGTAGTCGTGAATATGGGTATAGGTGAAGCTGTATCTGATGCCAAAAAATCGGATATAGCTGCCTCTGACCTTGGTTTGATAGCTGGGCAAAAGCCTGTTATTACTCGTGCCAGAGGTTCTATTGCTGGATTTAAGTTAAGAGAAGGCATGCCGGTAGGTGTCAAGGTTACATTGCGTGGTATAAAAATGTATGAATTTCTTGATCGCTTAATTAATATGGCCATGCCTCGTATTCGAGATTTCAGAGGATTGAATGCTAAGAGTTTTGATGGTAATGGAAATTTTTCTTTTGGTATAAAAGAACATATTGTTTTTCCAGAAATAGATTATGATAAGGTGGATTCCATTTTGGGCATGGATGTGGCTATTTGTACTACCACTAAAATTGATGAAGAAGCCAAACATTTGCTAATACTATTTGGTTTTCCGTTTCCAAAGTGATTTAGAGAGGTTTTTGATATATGGCAAAAGTTAGTGCAATTCAGAAAAATAAGCGCCGTTCTAGGGTTGTTGCTGTTCAGGCTTCTAGGCGGTCTTCTTTGAAGAAAACGGTTATGAATAAGTCGATAACTTTGGAAGAAAGATTTAGGGCAATGCTTGAATTGAGTTCTTTACCTCGGGATGGATCTAAGGTAAGGATTCGTAATCGGTGCGAAATTACAGGACGCCCCCGTGGTTTTTATAAGGATTTTCGATTATCGCGAATTGCTCTTCGTGAATTGGCGAGTATAGGAAATATTCCAGGCGTTATTAAGTCGAGTTGGTAGGGGAAATTATTATGAGTTGTTTAGGAGATATGTTGACTCGTATTCGCAATGCCAAGATTCGACATAAGGTATCTGTTGTTATTCCTTTTTCTAACTTGCATGCTGGGGTTTTAAGTGTCTTGAAGGAAGAGGGGTATATTGAAGGGTATGGTAAGGTTGATATTGGCAAGGGTAAGATGCAGTTTAACGTTGAATTGAAATATCATAATGGTGCTTCTGTTATACGCGAAATTACTTGTATATCAAAGCCAGGCCGCCGTTTTTATTCCTCTTGTAAAGATATACCTCAGTTTTATCGTGGTTTGGGTATAACAATTGTTAGTACTCCGAAAGGGGTGATGGCAGATCATTGCGCTAGAGAATGTAATGTTGGGGGAGAGGTCTTGTGCTCTGTGTTTTAAAATCGTTCCTCATGTTGTATTGTGCTGGTTGGAGTTTGTAAAATGTCTCGCATTGGTAAAAAGTGTATTCAGGTTCCACTTGGTGTAGATATTTTGATCAGTGGTCGTAAGGTTCAGGTTAAAGGTCCAAAAGGTGAGTTATCTTTTGTGGTTTCTGATAATATAAATGTTGATCTCCGAGAGGGGGTATTGTTTGTATCTCCTGTGGATGGTTCGAAAAAATCTCGTGCTGCATGGGGTATGTCGCGTACTATGCTTGATAACCTTGTGTGTGGAGTAAGTAAAGGTTACGAGAAGAGGCTAGAGATTAGTGGTGTAGGTTATCGTTGTTCTATGGTAGCAGAGGGGTTGAAAATAAGTGTGGGTTTTTCGCATGATATCATTTATTCTCCTCCAGAAGAGATCAATGTTTCTGTTTCTAAGTCAACTGAAGTTATTGTTTTTGGAATAAAAAAGCAGCAGGTTGGGCAGGTTGCCGCCGAGATTCGTGCTTATCGAAAAGCTGAGCCTTATAAAGGTAGAGGGGTTAAGTATAAAGATGAAAATATCGTTCGCAAAGAAGGCAAGAAGAAATAGAGGAGAAATCTATGTCCAATAGAACAAAAGCTCTTGCTCGTCGTGCTAGTCGCATACGTCGAAACTTGAAGTTTGTATCAAAGGGGCGTTTGCGATTGAGTGTTTGTCGTTCTTCTAAGAATATATATGCTCAGATCATTGATGACAGTGTTGGCCATACACTTGCTTCAGCTTCAAGTTTAAATGAGCCTATTCGTACGTCTTTAAAGACTGGAGCAGATACTGCTGCAGCATTTGCTGTCGGAGGTCTTTTAGCTGATCGCGCACTAAAAGTTGGTATTAAGTCTGTTTATTTTGATCGTGGCCCGCTTGTATATTGTGGTAGAATTGCAGCATTAGCTGATGCAGTGCGAAAAGGTGGAATTACTATTTGACGTTGGAAGGATAATATTTTTTATTGTTTTTCAGAAGGGATTTTTTAAAATGGCGCATAAAGAGCGTTCTCAGCGTGATAATTGGCAGAAGCGAGACGATCGTGATGCTAGTATTGTTGATAAGATAGTGTCAATTAGGCGCGTTTGCACCTCTCTAGCAGGTGGTCGTCGATTTGCTTTTTCTGTTTTAGTTGTTGCGGGAGATACGAAGAGTAAAGCGGGCTTTGCTCATAGTACTGCTCGCGAAGTTCCAGAAGCTGTTCAAAAAGCTACTGAGGCTGCTAAACGTAATATGATTCCTATTTCATTGTTAGATGGTCGTACTTTGCATCATGATAGTATAGGTCGCCATGGTGCGGGTGAGGTTCTTATGCGATCTGCTAAGCCTGGTACTGGTGTTATTGCCGGTGGAGCTGTGCGTGCGGTTTGTGAAGTTCTTGGTATACATGATGTTGTTGCTAAGTCTATTCGCTCTTCTAATTCACATAATGTGGTACGTGCTACTTTTAAGGCTCTTCAATCTCAATCTCACCCGAGGGATGTTGCAGCGCGTAGAGGGATAAAATATTCCTTGATTCAAGAGAGGCGTGGTGCATATGTGGAATCCAAGTCTGTTTCCAAGAAATAATGTGAGGTAGTTGAGTGTCTTCTTTTAAGGTATGCAAAATAACCGTAAAGCAGATTGGAAGTCCTATTCGTCGTCCTTCTGTTCAGCGTAGAATATTAATTGGTTTAGGTTTGAATAAGATGAATCGTTGTCGTGTTTTAGATGATAATTCTGCAACACGTGGGATGATTCGTTCCGTCAGTCATCTTGTTCGTATCGTTGAGGGTGAGGAGTGTTCCAGCAAATGAAATTGAATGAAGTTATCTGTGATAAAGGATCTTTCAAAACAAGCAAGCGTGTTGCTCGTGGAATTGGTTCAGGAAAAGGAAAAACTGCAGGTAGGGGTGTTAAAGGACAAAAATCGAGATCTGGTGTTAGTATTCGTGGTTTTGAAGGTGGTCAGATGCCTATATATCGGCGTTTGCCCAAGCGTGGTTTTGTAAATATTTTTTCTTCTAAGCGTGCAACGATATCTTTAGGAAGTTTGCAAGCTTGTATAGATAAAGGGCGCTTAGATTGTTCGTCGGAAATAGATGAATCAGTTCTCGTGTCTGCTGGTCTTGTTCGGCGTTGTGGGAGAGGGGTGCGTGTTCTTTCTGATGGATCTTTGAAGGAAAAGTTAGTTTTACGTGTTTCGGGTGCATCTGCTGCTGCGGTTTCTAAAATTGAGGCTTTGGGTGGTCAAGTTATCATTATTTGATTGTTTTTTTAATGCTTATAAAACAATTTCTTGTTTATTATAATCAAGAATCCACTCTTTTTTCAATTTTTGCTTTGTTTTTGATAATGATTGAGGTTTTTTTATGGCATCTGCAGTAGAGCAATTTGTTTCTAATTTAAGTTTTGCGTCATTTTCAAAAGCAAAAGACTTAAAAGATAGAATTTTGTTTACTTTAATTGCTCTGCTGGTATATCGCATAGGAACTCACGTTCCTTTGCCCGGAATTGATCTTGTGGCTTACACAAAGTCCTTTCAGTCAAAAAGTGCGGGAATATTTGGTTTATTTAATATGTTCTCGGGAGGTGCTGTTGAGCGTATGGCAGTTTTTTCATTGGGTATTATGCCTTATATATCTGCTTCCATTATTGTTCAATTAGTCGCTTCCATCGTCCCTTCTCTTGAAAGTCTTAAAAAAGAGGGAGAGAATGGGCGTAGAATAATCAATCAATATACTCGTTATGTTACAGTTGTACTGGGGATTGTACAGGCATATGGGATTGCAGTTGGCTTAGAGCATGGTCACGGTATAGTCTATAATTCTAGTTCATTTTTTGTCTTTTCTACAGTTGTCACGCTGCTTGGTGGTACTATGTTTCTTGTATGGTTAGGGGAACAGATCACTGCTTTCGGCATAGGAAATGGTATCTCTCTTATTATTTTTAGCGGTATTGTTTCTGGATTACCGTCTGCTTTCATTAGTATCCTTGAGCTGGGGAGGATAGGCAGTATTTCTATTCCTTTGGTAATATTAATTTTTGCTTCGATCATTGCAGTGATTGCATTTGTTGTTTTTTTTGAACGGGCTCAGCGTCGTCTGCTTATACAGTATCCGAAGCGCCAAGTTGGAAACCGTGTTTTTCAAGATGATGTTTCCTATTTGCCGTTAAAGCTTAATACTGCTGGTGTGGTTCCCTCAATATTTGCTTCTTCATTATTATTGCTGCCTGCTACTATTGCTGGGTTTATGGATATTTCTTCGTTTTCACAGTGGACACTAGGTTTGTTTGGTGCGCTAGGTCGTGGTCACTTACTATATATGGTTTTGTATGCTTTGTTGATTGTATTTTTTGCATTTTTTTATACGGCTATAGTCTTTAATCCAAAAGAAGCGGCTGATAATCTTAAAAAACATGGTGGTTTTATGCCTGGTATTCGTCCAGGAGAGCGTACCGCAGAGCATATTGATTATGTGTTGACTCGCATTACGGTTATTGGTTCTATATATTTAGTGTTTGTTTGTATTATTCCTGAGATTTTGATTGCGTTTACAGGAATTCCTATATCTCTTAGTGGAACTTCTCTTTTAATCATCGTCAGTGTTGTTCTTGATACAGTTATGCAAATTCAGGGATATTTAATTGCGCAACAGTACGAAGGATTTTTTAAAAAATCTAAATTGCGAAATAGGAAGAGGGGATAATGAGAATTGTGTTTCTGGGGCCTCCAGGATCAGGAAAAGGAACGCAGTCTTCCCGACTATCTAAGAAATTTGGAATTCCTCAATTGTCAACTGGTGATATTTTTCGTACGGAGGTTGGTAAAAATACTGACATTGGTCAACAAATTAAGAGCATGATGGAAACAGGGCGTTTAATTTCAGATAGTATTGTCAATAAAGTTGTTTATAATAGGATTAGATATTCTTCTGATTGTGCGCATGGTTTTATTCTTGATGGTTATCCTCGGACCGTGGATCAAGCTCGTTTCCTGCAGCATTTTCTTTCTAATCTAGGTTTTTGTATAGATGCTGTGATTGAATTGAGTGTTGATGATGTTGCGATGTTTAAAAGAATAGATGATCGTATATCGCGGTCTATGTCTTCTAAAGAATCTATTCGATCTGATGATAAACATGATGTATTGCTTAAGAGGATTGAGGATTATCGTGAAAAAATTTGTCTTCTCTCTGAATATTATCGTGATATAGGTTGTTTATATACAGTTGATGGAATGTTGGATGTGGAGACAGTATCAAAATATATTGATTCAGTTTTGGTCGCCGTAGAAAAGAAATGCTGTAATAGTTGATTATTCTGATTGCTTTCGTTAAACCATTGTTTGACGATGTGTTTTAGGTAAAATAGGTTTTTATGTGTATTGCTTAATTTTTTTATTGTTTTGTGGATTAGAAGGGAGATGTTGGTGTGGCGCGTATTGCTGGTGTCAATATATCAAATACAAAGCGTGTGGAGATAGCGCTTTGTTATATACACGGTATTGGTTCAAATATTTCTCGGAATATTTGTAGCAAACTAGGGATTCCTGCTGAGCGTCGTGTACATCAGTTGACAGAATCGGAGATTATGCAAATTCGCCAAGCTATTGAGCAAAGCTACCAGGTAGAAGGTGATTTGCGTCGAGAGACGGCAATGAATATAAAGCGTTTGATGGATTTGGGCTGTTATCGAGGTTTGAGACATCGACGGAATCTTCCTGTTCGTGGACAGCGTACGCATACTAATGCCCGTACTAGGAAAAGGTATGGAAAAGGCGGAATTGCAAGAAAAAAATAGGCTGTCTTTGTTTTTTGTTAGAGGAGTTTGATTTGTTTATAAGTTTGGGTTTTTTGTGGACAAGAAATAGGGAGGCTTTTAATGTCTAAAGGGCCTGCTCGTATTCGCAATCGGGAGCGAAAAAATATCACTTCTGGTATTGCTCATGTGGAGTCAACATTTAATAATACTAGGATTACTATAACAGATTCTCAAGGTAATACCATTGCTTGGTCTTGTCCTAAGGTGGTGGGTTTTTCTGGGTCACGCAAAAATAGTCCTTTTGCAGCTCAAGTAGCAACGGATGATTGTGCAAAAAAAGCTCAAAATCATGGTATGTCTTTGTTAGAGGTGAAGGTTAGTGGCTTAGGTGCCGGACGTGATACTGCTCTGCGATCTTTGAGGGCTATGGGCTTTACTATTACATCTATCAGAGATGTAACTATGATAGCTCACAATGGATGTCGCCCGCGTAAAAGGCGTCGCATTTAAATTTCTTTCTATAAGTTTTCTCTGTTTAATATAGTATTTAATTGCTCAAATCTTGCGATTTTGCTTGGTGGTTGGTGGTTTTGAAAAAGGTTGGTGATATGATCCAGAAGAACTGGCAAGAATTAATTAAACCGAATAATATAGAATTTACGGTTCTTGAGAGTGAAGAAGAGAATAGGACTATGTTGGTCGCTGAGCCTCTTCATAGAGGTTTTGCTCATACCCTTGGTAATGCGATGCGTCGTGTTTTGCTTTCATCATTGCGTGGTGCGGCAATAACTGCTGTTCAAATTGATGGTGTTTTGCATGAGTTTTCTGCTATCAAGGGAGTTCGAGAAGATCTGACAAACATTATTCTCAATATTAAGGGCGTTAATCTGAGGATGTCAGCTAATGTTCCTAAGCGCGTTATTATTTTTAAGCGTGGTCCTGGAGTGGTGACTGCGGGTGATATACAGACTGTCAATGATATTGAGATTCTTAATCCGAATCATGTTATTTGTAATCTAGATGTAGATGCCATAGTTCGTATGGAATTAACGGTGACTAAAGGTCAAGGTTATGTTCCTGCTAAACATAATAAGACGGAATCGGATCCTGTTGGTTTAATCCTCATAGATGCTTTATATTCTCCCATTAAAAAAGTTACTTATACAGTGGAGGATGCGCGTGAAGGACAAGTTCTAGATTATGATAAGTTGAAAATGGTTGTTGACACTGATGGTTCTATTAGTGGGGAAGATGCGGTTGCTTTTGCAGCACGTATTCTACAGGATCAATTAAGCGTATTTATAAACTTTGAAGAGCCCAAAAAAGAAGAAACAGAAGAAATAGATGTAGATCATCTGCCTTTTAACACTGCTCTTTTGAAAAAAGTTGATGAATTAGAGCTTTCTGTACGGTCCGCAAATTGCTTGAGAGGCGATAATATTGTTTATATTGGGGATTTGATTCAAAAAAGTGAATCAGAGATGCTACGTACTGCGAATTTTGGTAAAAAATCTCTTTTAGAAATTAAGAGTGTTTTAGCAACAATGGGATTGTTTCTCGGGATGAATTTGCAGGATTGGCCTCCTGATAATATAGAAGATTTAGCAAGAAAATATGAAGATAAGTGTTGATATAAGGTTGGTTTTCTTAGGAAAAAATAGGAGATTTTAATGCGGCATGCGGTAAGTGGGCGAAAGTTAAATAGGACTTCTAGTCATCGTAAGGCTATGTTTGCGAATATGGCTGCTTCTCTTATTCATCATGAACAGATTGTGACAACACTTCCAAAAGCAAAGGATTTGCGTCCGATTGTTGAGAAGCTTGTTACTTTAGGAAAAAAGGGTACTTTACATTCTCGGCGTTTGGCAGTGTCTAGAATTAAGGATATTAAGATTGTTTCTAAGTTATTTGATGTTATAGCTGCGCGTTATTCTGATCGTCTAGGAGGTTATTTGCGGATTATGAAGGTAGGTTTTCGTTATGGTGATAGTGCTCCTATGGCTGTCATTGAATTTGTTGATCGGGATGTTGCGGCGAAGGGGAGTAGTATAGGATCTCGTTTGAATAAAAATAAGAAATGATGACTGATCAGCGTTAGTGTTTTTGTTTTATGGATATGTATTTTCTTTTGGGTCTAAGAAGAGATAATGTTTTTGTGTTTACGTTAGATTGATTTGTTTTTTAGTGGCGTTGTCAATTTGAAAAACATGGATAGGTGGTAGAATTTTGTCTAAAAAGATAAAAAGAGTTGTCCTTGCTTATTCTGGAGGACTTGATACTTCGATTATACTCAAATGGCTTCAAGTTGAAATGGGTTTAGAAGTAGTGGTCTTTATAGCTGATCTAGGTCAAGGAGAGGAGCTAAAGTCTGCTTGTGATAAAGCGAAATTATTGGGTGCGATAGAGATTCATGTAAAAGATTTGCGAAGAGAATTCGTTAATGATTTTGTGTTTCCGATGTTTAGAGCAAATGCTGTGTATGAAGGCTGCTATTTATTAGGAACCGCTATTGCTCGTCCTTTGATTGCTAAATATTTGGTTGATATAGCACATGAAACGGGATCAAATGCAATTGCGCATGGGTCTACTGGTAAGGGAAATGATCAAATTCGTTTTGAATTGTCAGCTTATGCCTTAGATTCAGATATAGAAATTATTGCTCCGTGGAGACATTGGTCTTTTAAAGGTAGAAAGGATCTAATTGATTTTGCTGATAAATATGCGATTCCGATAGAAAAAAATAAAAGAGGAGGAGCGCCATTTTCTGTAGATACTAATTTATTACACTCCTCGTCCGAAGGACGAATTCTTGAAGATCCATCGCAGCAAGCTCCTGAATATGTATATAAAATAACCTGTTCTCCTAAAGAATCACCGGATCATCCGACTGTAATTAAAATCGGCTTTAAAAAGGGTGATGCTATTTCTATTAATGGCGATTTGATGTCTCCAGAAGTATTGTTGGATAAATTGAATCAATATGGTTCTTCCAATGGTATTGGTCGAATTGATATGGTTGAAAATAGATTTATTGGTATCAAATCTCGTGGAATATACGAAACTCCTGGTGGTACTATTTTGCTATCTGCTCATCGTGCTATTGAGTCTATTTCTTTGGATTTAGGGGCGATTCATTTAAAAGATGATTTAATGTCTCGGTATGCAAATCTTATTTATCAAGGTTTTTGGTTTTCTCCTGAAAGAGAAATGTTGCAGGCACTTATTGATAAAAGCCAGGAGCTCGTAGAAGGTATTGTTACGCTTGAGCTTTATAAAGGTAATGTTTCCGTCATCGGACGTGAAAGTGATCAAACTTTGTATTCGGACAATCTTGTCACTTTCGAAGATGATGTAGATACATATAATCAGAGGGATGCAGAGGGTTTTATAAAACTGCATTCTTTACGCTTGCGTACTCTTGCAAAACGCAGAAGAAGATCAAATATAGTAAGCTTATAATCGAATTGATTGTTTGGATTATTATGTTGATTGTACACGAGTGGTTGATTGTTTTCGCGTGCCTTGGAATAGATCTAAAATTGAATCCTTCGCACTTTTAATATGGATAATTTGTTTCCTTGTAATGAAAGATTGAAATATATGCAGATTCGCAATGTTGCTATTATTGCTCACGTAGATCATGGAAAAACAACATTGGTTGATGCGCTTCTGAGACAATCAGGGAATTTGCGTGATAATCAGCGTGTTGTTGAACGTGTTATGGATTCTACTGATCTGGAGAAGGAGCGTGGGATCACTATCCTAGCAAAAGTTACTTCGGTTGTTTGGAAAGATGAGCGTATTAATATAGTTGATACACCTGGCCATGCTGATTTTGGTGGTGAAGTTGAGAGAATTATGTCTATGGTCGACGGTGTGGTTGTCTTAGTTGATGCTGCTGAAGGCCCTATGCCACAAACGAAATTTGTTGTGGGTAAAGCCTTAAAGGTAGGGCTTCGTCCGATTGTGGCTATTAATAAAGTAGATCGTTCTGATGCGCGTGTAGATGAAGTTGTAAATGAGGTTTTTGATCTTTTTTTATCGTTGGATGCTAATGATGATCAATTGGATTTTCCTATTCTTTATGGTTCGGGGCGTGCTGGATGGATGAATTCTTCCCTTGATGGTCTACAAGAGCAAGGTTTGACGCCTCTTTTTGACCTCATACTTAAACATGTTCCTCAACCTAGTATTGGTGAAGGGGAATTTAGAATGATAGGAACTATTTTAGAAAAAAATCCATTTTTAGGTCGTATTGTTACAGGACGTATTCATTCTGGTAGTGTGAGATCTAATCAAAATATTAAAGCTTTGAATCCTGAAGGTGCTTTGGTTGAAACGGGTCGTGTTTCTAAGATTTTGGCTTTTCGTGGTATTGAGCGTCAGCCAATTGATGAGGCATATGCAGGAGATATTATTTCTATTGCGGGATTAGTTAAAGCGACGGTTGCAGATACTTTTTGTGACTTATCAGTTGTTGAGCAATTGAAAGCACAGCCTATTGATCCTCCTACTGTTACTATGACTTTTCTTGTTAATGATTCTCCCTTAGCAGGCACTGAAGGAGATAAAGTAACGAGTCGTATGATACGGGATCGTCTTTTTAAAGAAGCAGAAGGAAATATAGCTCTTAAAGTTGAGGAAAGTAGTTCAAAAGATTCTTTTTTTGTATCAGGACGAGGAGAGCTGCAGCTTTCTGTTTTAATTGAAACCATGCGTCGTGAGGGTTTTGAATTAGCTGTTTCACGGCCCCGTGTTGTCATGAAAAAGGATGGAAATTCCCTTCTAGAGCCTATTGAAGAAGTGGTTATTGATGTTGATGAGGAATATTCTGGATCCATTGTTCAGAGAATGAGTTTACATAAATCAGAGATGATAGAGTTGCGTCCTTCTGGTTCTGGACGTGTGCGGCTTGTCTTTCTCTCTCCTACTCGTGGTTTAATAGGATATCAATCTAAATTGCTGACTGATACACGTGGAACTGCGATTATGAATCGTGTGTTTCACTCATATCGACCCCATAAAGGTGAAATAGGAGAGCGTACTAATGGGGTCCTACTCTCTAATGATAATGGTAAAGCAATCGCATATGCTCTGTTTAATTTAGAAGATCGTGGCCCTATGATTATAGAGCCAGGTGATAAAGTATACAAAGGCATGATAGTTGGGATTCACAATAGAGAAAATGATCTAGAAGTAAATGTGTTGAAGGGTAAGAAGTTAACAAATATGCGTGCTTCAGGAAAAGATGAAGCCGTTAAATTGGTTCCAGCTATTGAAATGACATTAGAACAGGCATTATCATGGATACAAAATGATGAGTTGGTAGAAGTAACACCGAAGTCTATTCGCTTAAGAAAAATGTATTTGGATCCTAACGAGCGTAAGAGAAGAGGAAAGATGTTAGATTCAAATAGTGGGATCTAATATTCTTCTTTATGTTGTTTTAGTATAAATTTTTGTATACAATGCAATTATAGGTATTGTTTCGTCGTTGAGATGAGATATAAGATTATACCTAAGGATAGAATTGTTTGTAATATTCCATATAAGCTATTTTGGAGTATGGTATCGTTTTATAGAAGTATGAGAGAGTTAGTATGCACTTAGATGTGATTGGTATTGGTGCGAATTCGCCGAAAGACGTAAATGTTGTTGTAGAAATTGCACTTGGTGGGTCAATAAAATATGAGATGGACAAGAATACAGGTCTTCTTGTGGTTGATCGTTTTATTTCTACGTCTATGTTTTATCCGGGAAACTATGGTTTTATTCCTCAGACACTCTCAGATGATGGAGATCCTCTTGACGTTATGATTTATCACTCAGATCCTTTGTTGCTGGGATCTATTATATCTGTTCGTCCTATTGGGGTGATGATAATGGAAGATGATGGAGGTAATGATGAGAAAATATTGGCTGTACCATCGCATAATATAACTGGTTTATATGATAAAATTCATAGTTATAAGGATATCCCAAATTCTTATTTGCACAAGGTAGAGCATTTTTTCCAACATTATAAAGACCTTGAATCAGGAAAATGGGCTAAATTAGGTGGATGGGAAGGAATCGAAGAGGCTCATAAAACTATCATAGAAGCTATGAAAAAACATGATGGTTTATGTGCTAGCAAATCTTTGTCCAGCGCAGGCGGAGATGTAAGTAAAACCTCTTAAATATTTTATTAGTATAGGAAGATCGAAAGATAGATAAAGCCTGAATGGATTTATCTTATTTCAATAAAACCAAGATAACTGCAACTAATTTTTTATTCTGGCTATCTATATCTTCGATTGAACCTTTCTATTATTTCGTTTCCTTGCGATATATCCAAGTGACGATCTTACTATAAAATCTTTGTTGCGCGCTACAATCGAAAATATATATTATTCTAACGAAAGAAGACGCAATAAAGCAGACTGTAAGTTGTTTGTCATCACGCATACTGGTAACTTTTGCGAATAAGAAATCGATTAGGTGTACAAGTTGTTTTCGATCATTTTCTTGTCAAATGACTTTCGGTGATATTTTCCAGTGAATATTCAATGAATAACCAATGTACTTATGCTATGCCTTGTTCTTAGAAAACCTTTAAGAAGATCATAGTAACCACTCAATTGATTTTAACCTTCAATACGGTAGAATGAAAAAGGATATCAATAAGGGCTGATTATGTTGAGGTACGCATCTACCCAACCATGAATAGGCGGGGTATCTTAATACTTGGTTTGGATTGCGAGAGAATATGTCCTGCATAAAAAACATAAGAATCGATACATTAAAAACATGTTTATAGGTATGGTTAAGTTTTTAAACCTACGAAAAGATTTGAGGCTGTTGGTTTGGAAAAGGAAAAAATCTCATAAATATTCATTGTTGAAAGAATACAATTTAATTTCCCTATAGTAAGTTGTGACTAACCTGAAACTGCCTTGCATAAATTCTGCAATCGAGAAATGGCAAAGCATTATTTCCTGCTGAGATCCATTGGAAGAATAAAAACTTGTGAAATTGCAGAACTGCCATCCTAGGTTATTTTCTCTCAATACTGTGAATTCATACATTCAAGATATATTTAAACAGTATTATGGATCACTATGACTCTCACAGAGTGATCATATGACTATTCTTTAGTAATTGGATAATTTCTTCATAGTCTTTATCAACATAAATTCTCTTTATAGGGGAAGATTGTTTAGAAAGAAGTGTTATAGAAGATTTTTTAATCGATAGCTTTTTAGCTAAAATCTCTATCATAGATTTATTGGCTTTTCCTTTTAGGGGAGGCGCATGTACTTTCATTTTTATATGTATAGTTCCATTATGCAGAATTTGAAGTGACACTATTTCACTTTGTTTTGCATTAGGAAGGAGATGAATAGTCATATTACACATTGAGAGTCAAGCTGTCTTTTCTAAAAGGAAGTGTATTTATAATATTATTTAAGAAAAAATACTAAATATTTGATTTAATGATGTCTTTTATAGGAATATTTTACCTTTGTTTTTTTGTTATGTCTGAACAATCGAAGAAATAAGTTATGAAGTTTTGATTGTTAAACGAATACGATATGCTCCTTTTATATATGTTTTATCCTGCATTACTGTTTTTTCATCCATAGGTAGCCATCAGTTTATGTTGGTTATTGAGAGGTGCTGAAATTTTCATGATATTATGGGAAGATTTATTAATTTCCGCTTTCTTTGCTTTTGATTTGAGCCAAAAGATGTACTGAATAAGCATTAATGGATAGATTTTCTTTTTTCATAAGAAATATGTCCTTGTCCATTAGGTTGTCCTTTAGACACATAAAGATCTAGAGGGGGATCAATATTTACAATTTGTCCGAATCTTGCAATTTTAATAGAAAAGATATTTCCTTTCTATTTAATATGTTGATCCCGCATAATAGGAATTAGAATAACGAAACTTAGAATATAATATAAACTCAAATACAAGATAGAGATGAGATCCTCTTCTCCAATAATGATTGAAACTTTTCATATCTTTCATTGTCTAAGATTGAAGGCTATCGGTTGTGTTTTGAGTTAAGGCATGGATTTACTGCTATGTATTCTTGTTGAAATGCTCATTTAAACAAAATACGTATTGAAGTTAAAGATTATAAAGCAGAATCAAGTATATCTCTATGGCTTCCATATTAACAGATATTCCTCGATGTTATTTGCTGACCATCAAAATCATCCTGATTGTCGCAGAATCCATCTTAAAGTGGATTTTGTGACAAGCGATTGTGATATGTTCATTGGATAATCTAGATTTTCAGTAGATACTGTGATTTTGAAAATCCTCACATTCCCTTGATATACTCAAGACAATTGATAGATATCATCACCATGTGTAGACATGTCCATTTTGCACTATTTTCCTATATCCTATGTAACGACCTCGTAATTCAAGTCCAAATAAATTCATAAAAGAATCTTCTTCTCTATTGAGGCCTAACGATTTTATAATGTCTATTACAATGAATTTATTGTTCATATTTATTTTATTATGGATAAAAACACTTAGTTGTACATATTTTATAATTATTATGCTTCCATTTTTAATGATTCTAATGCTTGTATATGTGTATTATCTCGCATCTTTTATGAACAATTCTTGTTCTAATCGTCTTACGATGGTTTTATTTTTCACTGTTTTTGTCACTATGTCGTTCATGAGATCTCATGGAGGATTCAATACGCGATTGAACATCTGATATCAAGGCAGATTCCTCGTTAAGTTTCTGTGTGCTGGATGCTATTTTTTTTGATTGACCGTATATATTTGAGCATTGAGATTACCTGTAAGAATTTTGATTCTTTTCAGGTCGTATGTGATGTAAATTGATGGTTTTTAGGATGAGGGTGTAGCTATACTATTTGTATTACCAATAGTAAGTTATGCTCTTTAAAGAGTATTGCAGCATACTGATGATTATCAAAAGAATAATAGGTGAAATATCTATGTTTGCAAACATTCCTCCAAATGGCGGAATAATCTTTCGGATTGGTTTCAAACATGGTTCTGTAAAATTATAGAGAAATTGTCCAAGTGATTCTACAAGCATGTGAGATGTATTGATAATTCCATAAGTATAGAGAAAGGAGAATATGGCTCTTATAATGATTATCTCAGTATATAAATTCAAAATGAGTTTAATGATTCTAAAAACAAGGTTCATGCGATTTTTCCGTAGATATTCTTAAAGGTAGATATTGCAATTTTTTTGGCAATTTTTAAAGTGATTGTTATCATATTCGATAATTATTGAAGGAACATGCATTTTATCTCTTTTTATTTACCAAGTTATATTAAACAATCATAATGTATATTTTATTTAATAGAAGTAAAAAAACTATGTTTTATTTATGTATTATTTATTATATAATTTATACTTATCTAATAATGTATTTGTATGCTAATACTAAATTAATAGTGATTAATATTAATGTATATCCTATTATAATCAATCGATTTATTCGTATATATTTGGATAATTTGTCTATTTTCTTGCTGGTATTATTAGAATTGTCTTCTATCAAATCTTTTAGTATTTGTATTGAAGAAAACGTTCGTGAATTGCCATTTTTTAACAAAGAATAGACCGTACTTGCATCTTTTAATTCAGTGTAAATATCTGCGCGAAATTCACGCACATCAACTTTTATGTCCCTTAAATCATTTTTAATACATGCTACTGTATTAGAAATATCGTTGTCTGAAGGTATTGCTGTCTTTGGTTTTTTTGTGGAGCGTTTGCTATTTTTTGATTTTAGAGTTTCAGGAGAATCCATCTCATTATCCTATAGTCAGTCAATCTACATGTTTCATTCCTGCATAGTATAATGGAAAAGAAGGACATGCGATATATTATTAGTGTAAGTATAAAAATAAACCTCTATAATCAATAACTTAAGTCAATTTATATCAAACCTTGAGTCATTGATTCTACTA
>SEOL01000012.1 GCA_016808295.1 Candidatus Liberibacter ctenarytainae | reverse complement strand
CTCCTATAATATCGACATGCCTTTGGGGATAACAACCCGCAAGATGAGAGCGGGGGAATTTGAAGGGGTCGATTACAGATTTATATCTCGTGAAACCTTCGATCATTGGAAGCAAGAAGATCTTTTCATCGAGGCTACAACCTATCGCAATGAGTCTTATGGCCTGCTCAGAAGAGATGTTACAGCCATTTTAGATGAAGGGTGTGATCTTCTTCTTATTCTTGCAGCGGAAGGACTAGAGACTTTTGAACGCCTGTTCCCAGA
This sequence comes from Candidatus Liberibacter ctenarytainae, assembly GCA_016808295.1. Taxonomy (GTDB): domain Bacteria; phylum Pseudomonadota; class Alphaproteobacteria; order Rhizobiales; family Rhizobiaceae; genus Liberibacter; species Liberibacter ctenarytainae. The sequence continues at coordinate 22,451 of SEOL01000012.1, read as the reverse complement.
ACAAGTGACCTCAATCTTTATAGCCCCTCCATCATTAGAAGATTTGAACGATAGAAGACAAAAACGAGGCCAAACAGCACATCAAGTTGAAGATGTTTTTGGGGAATATAGGCCTTACGACTTCACTATTACCAATGAGCATATTCCCAGTGCATGCAGGGAGGTGTGTCTCATAAGGGGACACTTTAGGGACCCAAAGACAATGCCGAAAGGACCGCATAGATGGCGAGAGATTCAATGAAAGACCGGATTAGCATTCGAGATACCGCTCGTATCGCTAAAGAAATGAATATTCGTATCGAGATTGAACAGGATGGTAGGATTTATCGGTTTGAGCCTTTGAAAGCGAAGAAAAAACCACCTATGGTGGAGGATAACAGCAATCCTTTAGGATAGTATTAGTATGCCGTCAAAGTTAAAGCTTCCACCATATGTTCTGAAAGAACGAACAAGGCATGGGAAGCTTATGTATTACTTTCGAAGAGGTAAAGGGGCTCGAACACGCCTGCCCTATCCGCACGAACCCACGTTCATGCCTCAATATTTAGCTGCTCTTACAGGTACACCCTTCGAACAGTCTTATATTAAGTCGACTAAAAAAGAACCAACGACTTTTAGGTGGCTAATTGGACAATACCAAAAAAGCGCTCATTGGCTTGGTTTAGCTTTTAATTCTCGAAAAAGTTTTGAACTCCACTTTGAACATATATTACAAAAATCAGGAGATTTTGATTATCGACAGATCACATCGAAACATATCCGTTTAGGTCTGGAAACAAGAAAGACTACGCCTGCTTCCGCCATACTATTTTTAGCTACAATGCGTATTTTGTTCAAGTGGGCTTTTCAGCAAGAATACATTAAGGTGAATCCCTGTCTTGGTATTGAAAGACCTAAACATAAAACCGATGGTTTCAAACCTTGGACCATAGAAGATATGAAAAAGTTCAAGAGCTACTGGAAAGAAGGGTCTCAAGCTCATCTTGCTTTTGAGTTTCTACTCTATACAGGGCTACGGTGTTCTGATGCATGCCGCGCAGGAAAACAGCATCTAAAAGACAACATCTTTTCCATTAAAACTCAAAAAGTAGGAACTGTCATAACTGTTGAGTTACCAGAACATTTGATGAGCCTCTTAGAAATAACCCCTACAGGGGATACAACCTTTTTTATAAACAGAGACAAACAGAGCATGAATGCTGACCAATTTACTCGGTGGTTTATATTAAAAGCAATGAAAGCTGGAATTAATAAATCAGCTCATGGGGTTAGAAAACTTTCTGCAACCATATTGGCGGAAGAAGGAGCTACTGCTCATGAATTAATGGCTACCTATGGATGGAAAACATTCTCTCAGGCTGAAACATACACCAAAGGGGCAGATCGTATCCGTTTAGGGATAAAAAGCTCACGACTTATTTCTTCGGTTCTTAACCCGAAGAACCCCGAACCAGATAAGTAAAGGTAAGGGGTAATAGTGAAAAATAGCGTTAAATCAAATACTTATAGTTAATTTGTGTATAATGGTTAATTATCATACCTTTCCATTGAAACAAAAAGAAAAATATTTTATTCTGTTTTTAAGGTGAAATTGGTTTTATCAGCGCATATTTGCAAACTATTGCGCATTTTTACAAAACAAACCTTCAATTGACAGTGATTGACAAGTATAAGAACCCCACATGTTTTAATCACTTTACAAACAAATAGAACAGCATATGATATCAATATGTTATATGACAATCTTCCTAGAATCTTTTTAATGGATGACACACGCCATGTTCTCCTTCGAGCAAAATAGACAAGCGATTAATATATATGCCCCAGAAGAACTTCAGGGTATTCGCAATGCATGTAATATAGCCGCCAGCTGTCTTGATGCTTTGACCTCCATTATCAAACCTGGAATAACAACCAACGAAATTGACGATTTTGTTTTCAAATTTGGAATTGATCGCAACGCACTGCCCGCAACACTCAATTATCGAGGTTATAGAAAATCATGTTGCACCTCTGTCAATCATGTTGTTTGCCATGGAATACCTTCAAATAAATCTTTGCGCGATGGAGACATCATCAATGTTGATGTCACTTTTGTTCTGGATGGTTGGCACGGTGATACTAGCCGCATGTATCCAGTGGGAACAATCAAACGCTCAGCAGAAAGACTTCTCCAAGTCACCTATGAATCACTTCGAAGAGGAATTGATGCTGTCAAACCAAACGGCAGAATAGAAGATATTGGCAAAGCAATACAGCAGTATGCTCATAGCCAACGCTGCTCTGTTGTTGAGGTATTTTGTGGACATGGCATAGGACGATCCTTCCATGAACCGCCAGAAATTATTCATTATTACGATCCCCATTATCGTTTTAATGATAAATTTCAAGAAGGAATGGTTTTTACCATAGAACCTATGTTAAATTTAGGCACACCTGCGGTTAAAGTTCTGTCAGACGGATGGACTGCTGTAACACGAGATCAATCATTATCTGCACAATATGAACATACACTTTGTGTTACAAAAACAGGACACGAAATCCTTACGTTGTCTCCGAATAGCCTAGAAAGCTCTCTAACTCCTCTCGCTCAATAAAAAATTGCAATTAAGATCTTTACTAATGAACGAAACCTCTGTACCCCCTTCAAATCTACATGAAATAAATTGTAGCGGACATCGCAAACGCTTGCGCAATCGTTTCATTACGGGAGGCGAATCTGCGCTGGCTGATTATGAGATACTTGAACTCATTCTTTTTAGAATTATTCCACGTCGAGATACTAAATCTGTTGCCAAAGCACTCTTAAAACGGTTCAAGACATTAGGAGGTGTATTCGGAGCTCCAAAGCATCTTTTGCGGGAAGTTCCGGGCATTGGAACAACAGCCGCACTTGAATTACAATTAATATCAGTGGTATCTCAACGCATTTTAAAGGGAAAAATAATCAACACCAAAGTCCTTGATTCTTGGTCTACATTGCTTGACTATTGTAAAATTACCTTAGCATATGAAGAACGCGAACAATTCCGTATATTATTCCTCAATAAAAATAGTATTTTGATTGCAGATGAAATTCAAAGTAAAGGAACTGTTGATCATACTCCCGTATACCTGCGTGAAATTGTCCGCCGTTGCTTAGAACTCTCTGCAACGGCTATAATTCTTGTCCATAATCATCCTAGCGGAAATCCAACTCCCTCTACCGCAGATATTGAAATGACCCGAGATATTGTATCTACTCTTGATCCTCTTAAGATTATTGTGCATGACCATATTATTGTTGGGAAAAATAGCCTAGTTAGCTTTAAAGGATTGCGCATAATATAATTATTCCACCAAACCAAGATTAGGAAAACACATAATTATGAAATTTCGTACTTTTATCAAAAGAGCCAGTATAGTAACTTTGATTTTCATCCCTGTTTTAGTAGGGATGTTTTGCTTTATCGTTACTTCTTGTACGCCAAATTTTTACGTAGTATCTCCCAATACAGTATATCGTTCGGCACAGCCCAATAGTATATTTATACAATACCTTTCGAAAAACCATGGAATCAAATCTATTATCAATCTTCGAGGAGAAAACAATGCCTCTTGGTATCGAGAAGAAGAGCAGACCGCAAGGGCTTTAGGGATAAAATTGATTAATTTTCCTATCTCTGTGGAGAAAGGATTGAATGAAGAACAAATCAAAAAACTCATTACTCTTCTTAAAACAGCTGATAAACCTCTTCTTATCCATTGCAAAGCCGGAGCAGATCGGACAGGATTAGCTTCTGCCCTTTATCTTTACTTCATTGCCCATGGTCAAAAAGAACAGGCAAGCGGTCAACTTTCTATTTTATACGGACACCTTCCCTTTAAAGCTCGTAGTATGGATCTTGCTTTTAACAAGAGCAAAGAAATATCTTTTAACTATATACCTGAAACAAATAAAAAATCCATGCTACCAAATCCATAGAAAATTTTTATCAATGTTCAATCTCAAGAGGATGATATTTCAATATTAAAGTTAATCCATCAATAAAATCATATCCATGGCGATATACCATAGTTCAATGTCAATCCTCTTCGCCCGTAGAAAGAATATCGTCAATCGTTACATTTTTGTCTGTAATTTTCACATTTCCAAGAATATAATCGATAACTTTTTCTTCAAAGATAGGAGCACGTAAAGCAGCAATAGCATCAGCAGATTTCTGAAAATGCTCAAGAATTTTCTGCTCATTTCCAGGAAAACGACGTAATTGTTGGGAAAGAGCAGTTCTCATCTCATCTTCCGTTACTTGTATATTATTATTTGCACCAATTGTACCTAAAACAATTCCTGCTCGAACACGACGCTCTGCCAATATTTTATAAGACTGGCGATCTTCTTCCGTAAGATCAGAATCATTATCTTGCAAGCTTTGATTATTTCCCCGCATCTCTACGTGGACCTGTTGTATAATATTATTATACTCATTCTCCACAAGACATTGAGGAATTTCACACTTATATTTCTGATCTAGATAATCTAGAATCTGCCGTTTAATCTTTTGACGCACAAAAAACTCAGATCTCTGCTTCAACTGTTTAGATACTGAATCTCTCATAGAACTTTCTGATTCAAATCCCAATCTAACAGCAAGATCATCATTGACAACCACTGGAAGAGAACAAGATATTTCCTTAATAGAAAAATTCAGAACAACTGTCTTCCCAGCGACATCTTTATTAAAATAGTTTTCTGGTAAAGAAATTTCAATTTCTTTGCAATCCCCCACTTTTACCCCGATAAAAGCGTCCTTGGTTTCTGGCAACAGTTCCTCAGACCCTACAATCAATTGAACATTATCTTTGGAATGATCTTTTAGGATAGTACCTTCTGATGCCAGAGTATAGTCTACTGTAATCCTATCACCGATTGCAGCAATCCCCTCATCTTTCACTTCAAATTCAGCGCTTTTTTCTGCAATTTGAAGCACCTGTTTATTGGTTTCTTTTTCATCAATTTCACATACTTCACGAATAACCTGCAAATCATCAAAAGGATCAATTTCAACTACTGGAATGATTTCATATGAAAGAGTTAACTTTAGATCGATAGATCCTTGAAGAAAAAGAGCCACCACCTCTTGATCTCCTTCATTAATGACAATTTTTGGCTGCATTGCTGCTCTTTCATTTCGATCTGAAAGAACACTAGGTATTGTTTCTTTAATGATTTCATCAATAATTTCGGATAGAACGGATTTTCCACATAGTGATTTAATATGAGAAAGAGGAACCTTTCCTGGACGAAAACCCTTAATATGAGCCTTACTTTGTGCACTTTTTAGACGCTTGTCCAAACGCTCCATCAGTTGACCGGATGGTGTAATAACATCTATCTCTCTTTTTAAACCCTCTACAACCTTCTCAATCACTTGCATATTTATACTCCAACCAAATATTTATCAATCCTATTAAAAAACAATCGCTTCACATCCTACCCAGAGAGATAATCTCAAATGAAAACTCATTCCAAATTGAAATAATAGAGATATTTCATATTTTAAGCATACCTTCCATCAGAAGTTAAAATACTGAAACAACACAGAAATTTGCAAACAATAAAACAATCTATACTTTTTCTAGGGGTTATCACAACATAGGAACACTCTTATCTTATTCTATCTCAGAATGATCGCTATACCAATAAAATATCTGACAAAAAATATATGAGGATCCAATCAATCCGAATGTAAATGATACAGATATATTCCCTTTTTTTGAAAAAACAAAGAAAAACAACTGCTCATTTCTCATCATATCCATCTAATTATCTTATCAAACTCTGTTTTATACAATAGCAGAGTGATAATACAAGACACAGATTTTAAAATACACAAAAAATCGATTTTTTATATCTTATGGAAGAAAAAAAACGATAAGTCCTTTTTCTGTTTTCTATAGAAATTAATTGTCATCTATCTTCGTAAAAAATAGGAAATCATAATAATTTTGAAAATAGAGTTATACTTTATTCATACTGATGTCCCATCGAATGATTTTGAATTTTATTTTGAGAACACAACTAATTCTCTCACTTTTTAGCATCTAAGAAAGGAGATGGATGACGCAGATTATTAAAAGAATATGATCTCAATAAAATAACCAAGAATACAGCAACATCTAACAATATTCTATGACGAATATTCCATGAGCAACCACTCAATGCCATGAATGAAATAAAGATCTTTGATTGACACAAAATCTCTATCCCCCCAATTATTATAGCAACAGATCCGGCTATCTTAGGAAGAGACTTCATTCCACCAAGAATAACCAGCGATAGCACAATAATAGATTCACGCCAAGTAAACAGGCTTGGAGAAATAGATCCTCGTGATGCAACCAATAAGGCTCCACAAATCCCTGCAATCATAGAACTAATCGCAAATGCGGATAATTTAGCAAATATAATCGTTGTATTAAAGGAAGAAAATGCCTTCTGATTATCTCGAATGGTTTTCCAAGCATTTCCAATTGACGTATAACGCAGTCGCACGATAATCCACGCCAATAAAAGACATAATCCAAATAGAACATAGTACATGAAAATACTGTAATATACACTTGCAGAAGGCAAGTGAAAAAAGCGCAGGAAACTTTTAAGATTAACCCCTAGAAACACCAATTTTTGAGAAATATACGTTCCGTATTTTCCATTTGTCGCAAACGTCCATCGCGTAAGCACCATGTGAAAAATTTCCGTCATAATCAGTGTTGTAAGAGCCAAGTAATCTCCGCGGAATTTAAGAGATGGTAAGCCCAAAACCACCCCACTGATACCAGCGATAATAGCAGACATAGGCAATAATAACCATGGAGAAAAACTATAATAAACTCCTAAAAAAGCATAGGAATAAGCGCCCACAGCATATGCAACAACATAATTCAGACTCAATAAGCCGGCAGAACCAACCAAAATACTCAAGCCCCATGCGAGCATAACATAAAGAAGAATTTGAATACCTATCACATCTATATATCTTTGAGATTGTTTAACACCAAAAATAAACAATAAAATAAGAGGATATACTGCAAATAGACCACACCAAATCCTGAGAAAGGTTTTATCGAAAATTCTCGATTTTGACACAAAAGAAGACATGAAACTCTATCCTTCTACAAATATATAAAAAAGCATTGCCCAAAAACTTAACCAAAGACCTTAACATAACCAAAATTTTTAAGGTCCCACCCCTTCTTTATGATTGCCTCAATATCGTGTCCCAACCTTAATTGAGATCGCGCTTAGATTAATCTTACAAAAAAAGAAGGATTTATCATCACAAATCTCTATTAACAATGCATATTTAATGGATACATAATCCTAACTTTCAGGACAACAACTCATCTGCGATAATATAATTAAAAATCGTATATCCTACAGAATAGAATATTCAGCGACTATATCTGATCGCTACTATCCTTGAACATACTAAGTTATACGACTATACGAAAAAAATTATGACCACAACCAATATTTTACATCTAGTGATCATTAATAATGATCCTTTAATGAGAATGGATCCATGATTGATTTACATACTACTGAAATTTTTATACTATGATAAATATCAAAAACACCATTTCTCCAATGATCACTAGAAGATCACCTGCCTTTTTATACTCTTTCCTACAGATATTTTCATCTAATACATTGTCAAGATCTCTTTCTAATACGAGAAAAAATGGATAAAAATCAACTTTTAAAAAAGAATAAAAATGAAAATTACAGTAAAATAAAACTTATCTATACTGTTTTCTTCAATATAGACACGTCTCATAAGGTTGATAATCTTCGGTTTTATGTATTCAACAACTATATATTAATGAAAAAACATGTGATTTTCTAAAAATCTCTATAATCTCTATCCAATCAACTGAAATATGATTCATATTTTTTGATAAATTAAATCATGGCTTAACAAAGAAAGTGCAGAAAAATCCATCAAAAATAGTTTTTAAAATATATAAAAAACGATTGAATGATTATGATGTATTTACAACCACAATAATACTGTATTTTTTCTGAAAAATGACCAAAATAATTCATTTATGCTGCTTTAAATCTTTAGAACAAAAGAAATATAACACCCTCAAAAGATATGAAAAATGTGAAAATAGTATAAAAAACCTCTTTTATCATGATTTTATATGCTTTTATGACATTTTAGTGGTATAAAATTAGTTGTTCATTAAATGTAGTATACTATCCTTCATGGATATTGTTGATCTTGAGTTAGAGAATATAATGATTGAAAAATCTCAATCCCATGTAAAATATGTAATAGGGCCGGACGGCAGTCCTCTCACAATAGCAAATCTTCCTCCATCTGATACGCGACGTTGGGTTATCAGAAGAAAAGCGGAAGTTGTTGCTGCAGTACAAGGTGGGTTATTAAGTCTTGAGGAAGCCTGTCAACTCTATACCCTTACTGTAGAAGAATTTCTCTCATGGCAGGCGTCAATCCTGCAGCATGGTCTGGCTGGTTTACGTACAACCCGCATACAAAAATACAGAGAATAGCTCACAATCAAAAATTGATTCTGTATACCTATTTAAATCACCATATAAAATATGATCATTTCTCTGCAATAATTGAAAAATTATATGCCGATTCCATTCTTTATGTCATTATCTTTCATCGGATTATTCTTATCGATTTTCGAATCAACCTTTTCTACATTAGATTCCAAATTTTCTTGTAGCAAAAGGAGCTCTCTTATAGAAACCAGAAGATTATCTACTCTTTGACGCGCAGATTGAGCAAAAATAGGATATTCAAAGTGATTTTGATCATAAATTCCTGATTTTCTTTCTTCTACAGCAATTTGTTTTTCTAAATTATCTACCATTCTTTTAAATTCTACGATTGTAGATCGCAATTGATTCAATTGACGCTGCTTATCATGCGCATGAGATTCTTTTAAATGCGTTTTTTGTGCTTGCGATTTCATAATATATTACCCCAAATATACAATATATCTCATTACTTCACCCTTTGAAGGTGATTTTATGATATAAAAATTAAAAAAATGAATATCATTCCATACAAATCTATAAATAGTAACCTTTCATTTACAAGCCTAGTGAATAATAGGGGAGTACAATTAAAAGGCAGTAAACAAGTTGCCTTTAATTAAAATAAGGGTAGATTTATTAATCTATAGATGGATAGACTTGGAAATAAATTAATAAGCAGCTATGAAGATATAGTTTTTCTATCTTGCAAAGCAAGGTTAAGAAGGATTATGTGTGTTAAAAGGGTTATTCTTCCTTGCTGGTTTATTATCCATCCTTAGTGATTTTAAATCAGAAAGTGGAAAGAAGGTTAGTTGTAGTTATGATTAACCTTAATACTATAGATTTTAAAGGGAGATAATACATGCGAATTCTACTGATTGAGGACGATAACGCTTTAGCGCATAGTATTGAGTTGATGCTAAAATCAGAAAGTTTTAACGTCTATATTACTCATCTTGGTGAAGATGGCGTGGATTTGTGTAAATTTTATGAGTATGATGCCATCCTGCTTGATATATGCCTTCCTGATATAACAGGCCTCGAAGTTCTTCGTGCGATTCGTATGGCAAAAATTTCAACCCCTGTATGTATTCTATCCGCTATGTCTAGCATAGAGGATAAGGTTAGAGGATTGGGATATGGAGCAGATGATTACATAGCAAAACCTATAAATAAAGACGAACTTATAGCTCGAATCTATGCAATTGTACGTCGCTCTAGAGGACATTCCCAGTCAACCATCACTACTGGACATTTAGTTGTTAATCTTGATACAAAGACTGTCGAAGTTAAGGGTCATAGGATACATCTAACAGGGAAAGAATATCAAATGATAGAATTGCTTTCTCTCCGTAGAAATACAACTTTAACAAAAGAAATGTTTCTTAATTATTTGTATGATGGAATGGATGAACCAGAAGTCAAAATCATTGACGTATTTATTTGCAAATTACGTAAAAAACTAAGCAGTGCAGCTGATGGGAAGAACTATATAGAAACAGTTTGGGGACGTGGATATGTTCTTAGAGATCCTGGGGATGAAAGCGATAGCTATCGTGAGATAGCCTGACCCCCATTAATAATACCCCCCAAAAGGGTATTATTATATTAACTATGGATGAGAAAATATTTGTCCCTTGCTTGGTGATTTTTGTTTTTTATAAAATATAATTTCACATCTTTTTTCATGCTTGGTTCATATTATAAGACGTTGCTTCTGTATCTTCAATTTTCTTCATCTGTGGCAGGTCTCTCATTGCAAATTGGAGAGTTTTACGATTAAACGGTTTTAGTAAGAAGCTATTTGCTCCAGATTTAGCTCCGGAGATCATTTTTTCAAAATCCACCTCAACCAAAAGATAATAAATGAAAACATCCATGCCTAAAGGCATTCTTCGAATACTAGAAATAAATTCCAAAACATCATCTATAGATTCGTCAACAATGATATAATCTGGTAGTGGTTCTTTTTTACAAAATTCTTTTGCTTCAAACAAGTTACAAGCATCAAATACCTCAAAACCAAAACCACCAAAAAGATTTCTACCTACTTTTCTAATAATATGAGAAGGGTCAACCAAAAGAAGTCTTTGCATAAAATTTACTCCGCCATACAACTTATCCCCTATATTTTTCTCATAATAATCCTAAACTATCACTAATAATAAAGATTAATTGACATTAATATACTCTCTCTAACCTATATGATCTGTTGATGCAGATAATATCATATTCTGATCATCAATTTTCTGGTAAGATAAGGTTATATGATCCTCTTGAGCCAGCAACGCAGTGTAATAAAGATGAACTTCATATGAATCGACTTGAAAATCCCACTCTCCTGAGATAATTTGGATGAATTTTTCAGGCAATCGCACTAAGACACCATTTATTTGAAAAGAGAAAAGATCCTTAGATTTATTGAGAATTGAATCGTTGATCAATATTTTTATATCCCCTCCTCTTGGAAGAGATGAACAGGCTATAATAAAAAGATTGAGCAAAATCTTGACTTTTTTCTTAGAAATAGTGCTTTTTTCTCCTATCCAAGATACTTTAACCCTATCGTCAATGGACACAAAATTTTCAACAATATCTTTAATTTTACCAAAATTAAGGAAAGAATCATTTGAACCAACATAGCTATAAGATACTCTCAAAAAATTGAGACGAGTGATTGCATTTTTTGTACTCAAACGGATTAATTGGATCGCCTCATCTTCCATACCCTCTTCATCTAATAATTCCACACCAATATGAATTGCTCCTACTGGAGAAATAATATCATGACACAAACGACTGCAAAGCAATGCAGAAAGATCTGTTGCGGAAAGATTAAAACAAGGATTTTTGACCACAAATATTTCCTTCTCAAAAATTGATCGCATTTCTCGAATACTCTTTTTAAGAGTATCGATAGATACTTTTCTCAAACGACTTATGATTTTTCCAAATTACACATCATATATATGCAGCATTAATAGAATTATTGAATCCAAGATCAGTATAATGAGACTATTCAGTTTCCAAAAGGGATTTATCTTATTTTTCTGTGGACGAAGAGATCTATTGTCATCTTATCTCAAGGATCCAAAATACACTCTTTAAAAAAAAGATAAAAAATATTTTTGTAAAAATTTTGAACTAAAAAGAAAAATTGATCCAGTAAAAGTGGCCTTCAATGCTATTGCTAAAGATTCATTCTTTAATCATCCAGAGCACTACAACCATATGCTATTGCTAAAGATTCATTCTTTTAATCATCCAGAGCACTACAACCATATACCAACACGCACCCATGTCAGAAACAATGGTATGGTGCCACGATGATAATGCTATGCATTTACAGTTATCTAATATTCAATTCGCTAAAAAACCACGTTTTATAAGTATAGTAACAAAAAACATGAATAGAAAAATGACAATTATGTTTTTGCGAATAAACAAGAAACTGTTGATATTCCATATTCAATGCAAAGAAGATCAAGTATAAAGAACCAATCCTCTTTGCATTTAGTGAAAAGTCATATTTCTAAAAAAAGACCATATTATCAATATTTTTTTGAAAGAAGACCTTATTTTTCCGAATATTGATTTAAATATTTTTGAATCATATTATTATCTATATAAATATCATATTTACTTTTCAAAAACACTATCATCTCGTCGAATACTTCTTTAATCAAGGAGTTTTCCAAGAATGAATCATATTGTTCATGTGACTTTATATGAGGTATTTTAGATCGAACAACCTGAAAAAGGACGTATGATTCTCCTTCTCTAAAAGCGTGTTGTTTTCGCCCTTTAGTATTAGGATACCCTTCTGGTGGAGAAAACATTCTAACCGCTCCTCCTTCAGGGCCAGTAAAGATCTCATTAAGTCCATTATCACCAAAAAAACTGCCGCCTACTTTTGGCCGACGGTCAATATCTGACATATATTGCATTTCTTTTTTGAGGGATAATCCTACATTATGCAAAGAATTTCCTTTATTACATTCAGCAACTAGTTTCTTAGCCTTAGCAGATAAAATTGTTTTTTGTTGCTCAATAATCCAATCTCTTTCAACGTCTGAAGCAACTTCACTTAACAACCTATCACGACTAGGAACAGTTTCTTTTGTTTTTGCCCAAATATAACCTTCATTCGACAATCTTATGGCTTCATTTTCTATAGAAGGATCATGATTAAAAACATGGGATAATAATAGCCCACTATTAGGGATATTCTTTACACTGCGACCTTTTATATCTTTTCCAGAACTATCTACAAGAGGAATATCTACGACAGTCATTTTTTCTTTTTTAGCAACTTCTTCAATGTTTGCTCCTGCAGCGAAAAGATCTTTCTGCCTTTGATAACTTGCTAACACCGTCTGGTTCGCCCTAAGAAGGGTTAATTTACTTTTGAGACTCTTTTCCACTGCATTAAAAGGTATAATAAAACTAGGCTTTATATTCTTCACACGAACAATCGCATATCCAAAAGGCCCCTTGATAACATCCGTATATCCACCTTCTTTAGCAACAGCAAAAACTGAATCTGCCAGAGCGGAATCGGGAATCTGTTTTTTGGAAAAAGAACCCGTTGTAATATCAGAAGCAGATTTTCCTTGCTCTTGAGCTAATCTCTCAAAAGATTTTCCTTTATTCAAAGATTGAATAGCATCATCTGCCTTTTTCTTATCTACATAAATCAGCAGGTCAATTGTCCGAAGTTCCGGATTAAAATATTCACTATTTTTTCTCTTTTCATATTCTGCACGCAAATCATCTGGAGTCAGAATAATTTTCTTTGCCACCTTATCCAAATCAAGCAGAATATAAGAGATTCTCTTATATTCTGGAGTACGATAATGATCCTTAACCTTTTCAAACCACTCTTTAAGGACTTTATCGGAAGGTTTTGCAACAGGTGGAATATCATTCATATCTATAGTGATAAAATTGATATCACGTCTTTCTTCCGCATTCTGTATCATCTGATTCAATAAAATCTTAGGAACACTAACTCCTCCAAAAAGCATTTCAACCAAATCATGGTATGATATTATTTTTCGAAACGTATCGACATAATCTTCTTCGGATATTCCTTCACGAGCCAATTTTTCTAAAAAAACATCCTGACTGAACTTGCCCTCTTTTCCATGAAATATAGGCTGTTGGTGAATAACACTAAAAATTCGTTTTAGGGATACTTTAAAACCTATATCATCAATAAATTGATCATATGCAGCTTTTGTAACAAGCTCATTCACAATATCTTGAACACGACCGGTTTCACGCAGCTGTTGTGAAGAAACAGAGCGTCCGACTCTCCCAGAGATAGTCTCTAAGCTTGCTTTCCAATTCTGAGCAAATGCAGACAAAGGAATTTTTTGATTTGAAACAGAAATTACTGTTGACGATTCTGACAAGGAAAAAAGAGCATCCAATAGTCCCCATATCAAAAAAGGAACGACCAGAATAACAAGAAAAATCTTTGCAACCCACGTACGAGAAGCTTTACGTATTATCTCCATCATAAAATTATCATCCCCAAATTATTCAAAATACCTTCATAACTATTATTTCAGAATTATTATCCAATTTGATCAGTTCTCTGAAAAAACAGAATCCCCTTAATTTAATATCAATATCTCATAAATCGAATCTTACCAAGACAGCCGCAGAAATAGTTAAGCAGATATTTAATCAATGTACAATTTGTTTTAGATTGCACTGTGTTTTTTGATAATCAAAAGCCCTAAATATTACTCGATAAATTTAAAGACACACGAAACAAAGTAGTGCGACAAGCCACATAATTCGGAATTATCACAGTAAAAACTTTTTGGATTTTTCTTTTTGAATCCAATAAAAAGAAATCATAAAAGTTTTTTTATACCATAACCAATATTTCTTAATACCAATTTCTTTCACGCCATCATCATGTCAACTGATGAATACAGTAGAATCATTTCATCATGAACACAACATAAAAAGCGCATTTATGATCAATAGAAAGTTGCATCTGAGTTTATCAATATCAATGCAACTAATCTCTTAAAATGACACCATTCATTATCCTATATCAAAAAAATTCTCTTCAGAGAATAACTTATATATATCTTCCTCATTTAATAACAATACATCAATAATATGGATTAACATCCTTCAAAAAACGTCTCAATACAACACCCAAAATAGGTGTGCCCAGGGAAACAAAACAGCTCATAATATTTAAGGAATCCACCAATAAATTTTGTCCAAGAGAAGTCTATGTTTTTGACTTAAAAATATAACTTATTCAATAAATCACTCAAGAAAAATACACCTATCTCGTTTTACAACCAATTTTTATATACATCTAAGATAATATCGTTTTCAGATAGGAACATACAAAAAAACATCTTAAAAATACTCTGCACAAAAATGTTTCAGAACCCCCTATTCTCTCTTCCTTTTTAATTATTATATTCTTTGATCATATCAAAATAAGCAATATTTAACACAAACTATGTGTTATCATAACAGATGAACCATTGCATGCGATTCTACGCTAGAAAAAAATACCAGCCAAACCTTTTCATTTTCTTCAAAAAATGATAGCGTAACAGGTTCATTCTATCTCTTAAGCGTTTAACATTATAAAAAAATATGCATTCATGAAACAACATTTTCATCGTAAACGATTATTCGTTGACTTTTCTTTGCAGAGCGGTCATCAGGCTCAAGCCAATGAATTTCAGCACCATTATCTTGCGCATGTATTACGGATGAAAGAAGGAGATAAGATACTGCTTTTTAACGGGAAAGAAGGAGAATGGCTTAGTAATATTTCTTATAAAAGAGACAAACATATCACCTTTAGTGTAATACAGCAGAAAAGAACTCAAACACTTCCTTCCGATTTACACTATATTTTTGCTCCAATCAAAACAAAACGCCTTGATTATATGATTCAAAAATCGGTTGAAATGGGAGTTAGCATACTTTTTCCTGTCATAACGCGTTATACAAATAATACAATCCATAATATAGATCGCGTGCGAACTTATACGATAAGCTCTGCAGAACAATGTAATATTCTTACTATTCCATCCATATATTCTCCTGTTACACTGGATTCTCTTTTGGAAGATTGGGACCATAGTCGTCGTATTGTTTTTGCAGATGAATCATGTAGCTACAAAAGGCCTTTTGAAGCTCTCCAAGAAATCCCTCATGGTAGCCCTTTAGCCCTTCTTGTCGGCCCAGAGGGAGGTTTTCATCCAGAAGAACAAAAAAAACTTAGGTCACTTCCTTTTGTCATTCCCCTTTCTCTCGGGCCGAGGATTTTACGTTCTGATACTGCGGCGGTTGCGGGGTTGGCATTGATTCAATCTATTTGTGGGGATTGGTATGCGCCACATCAATGATCGTTTTATAACAAAACAATCAATAATCTGGTTTATAAACATATTGATGCAGTTAACCGTTCTTTCTGCCCCGAATTTCTCTATACTTTTAAGGAGCTAATATGACCAGTAATTTATTGAGTGAAACTGTCATTGTTTCCGTAGACGATCTAGTTAAAAGAATGAAATCTGGTATAAAGTCATCACAGAAATTTCGTATTGGGGTAGAACACGAAAGTTTTGTCTTTTCGCAACCAGATCATTTGCCTGTTCCCTATGAAGGAGAAAGAAGCATTTTATCCATCCTCAACGATATGAATAGAAAACTTAATTGGGAATCCATAACAGACAAAGAAAACCTTATAGGACTCAGCAATCCTACCAGTCAAGCTGGAATATCTCTGGAGCCAGGAGGACAGATTGAAGTATCTAGTGCACCCCTCAAAAATGTACATCAAATTAAAGAAGAAATCTTCGGCTATATAACAATTCTCAAAGACATTACACATCGCCTTGATCTTGGCATTGTGGGAATTGGCGCCAACCCTAAATGGGCACTTGCAGAAATACCTGTGATGCCTAAATCACGCTATAAACTCATGAAAAAATATATGCCAGAAGTTGGAACTCATGGTAGGGATATGATGTTCAGAACCTGTACCACACAGGTCAGCCTCGATTTTTCTAGTGAAATCGACATGATAAAAAAGTTACGTGTATCCTTAAAATTACAGCCTCTTGCTACAGCTCTTTTTGCTTTTTCTCCTTTTACCGAGAGAAAAATTAATGGATTCCAATCATGGCGCGGTGAAATATGGCGTCACACAGATCGCAATCGCACAGGACTTCTTCCTTTTGTTTTTGAGAAAAACTTTTGTTTTGAACACTATATACAATGGGCTCTTGATATTCCTATGTATTTTATCATACGCAATGATCAATATTATGGCTGCACGGATATCACTTTTCGTCAATTTATGAATGGCGCACTCAAAGGACGGGTTGAGCTATGGTATCCTACAATGGAAGATTGGGAAAATCACTTGTCTACACTATTTCCAGATGTACGTTTGAGAAATTGTCTCGAGATGCGTGGAGCCGATTCTAGTACACCACAACAAATCCTTGCTCTCACAGCTTTTTGGACAGGTCTTTTATATGATTCCTCTGCGTTGCAAGATGTAGAGGATCTCACATCTTCATGGTCCTTTCATGACGTTGAAAACTTGCGCAACAACGTACCCTCTCAAGGGATGAAAGCCACAATTCACAATCAACCTTTAATTAATATTGCTCATCAAGTTCTTTCTTTCTCGCGTAATGGGCTAAAGAAACGCTCTCAATTAAATCATAAACAAGAAGATGAAACGATTTTTTTGAAATCTTTAGAAAACATCATTAATAGCCAAAAAAGTCTTTCCGATGAAATCATAGCCTCTTATCATAATCAATGGAACAATTCAGTGGAACCGTTTTTTGAAGAATACGCTTATTGAAGCATTTTCTTCATCTTAAGATAGCTTCTTTATTAAGAAAAAGCAGAATTTTGATGACCACAAAGAAGGTAAAAACAAAGATTTCCTATGCATGAATAAAAACAATCCTCTCCTTTTTCTAAATTATAATCAAGGGTTGTTACTGATACGCTCCCTCCTGCTGGGTTAGGATTAGGATAAGAGACCGGGGGAAAGGCATGATCTCGTCATTTCAAAAATATTTTGCAACGAAGAAGAAAAAAGAGGAACTATTTATACATCTATAAATTATAGATCACAATCCTATTGTGAGGTTAAAATGAGTAATGCGCATCATATATTTTATGGATAAAGCATCGACCTCTCCCAGGTCTCTGTATTGTTTCTACGAACAAATATAATGCGCTCATGAAGACGATAGGGTCTCTCATGCCAAAATTCTACCGAAAAAGGGCGAATTCGAAAACCACACCACCAAGCAGGACGAGGCACAACCTGCGATTCATAGAGGGTGGAATATTTTTCCATAGATTCTTTTAAAAGATCAATGGATTCCATCTTCTCTGATTGTTTTGAAGCCCATGCCCCTATTTGACTGCCACGTGGACGTGAATTATAATAATGATCGGATTTGGAATCGCTACATTTCTCAACCAATCCACGCAAACGCACCTGTCGGCACAGCGACTTCCAATGAAAACATATTGCTGCCTTGGGATTTTCTGTCAGCTCTTGCCCTTTACAACTTTTACTATTGGTATAAAAAACAAATCCATCCTTATCAAACTGCTTTATCAAAACCACTCGCGCATTCGGAAATCCATTGCCATCAACAGTCGATAAAATTGCAGCATTTGGATCACTGGGTTCACTATACTGTGCTTTTTCCATCCATTCGGAAAATAATGCTAAAATGACATCGTCATTGACACCAGAATCTCGTTCCATGTGCTATATCTCCCATATTATTTCAGAATAAAAAATTATGAGGACCATTACCCTTCTTATGCACTATTAGAATAGTTATGTGAAACTTGAATCTATGCATAATCTATGTAATAGATGTGTAATAATAACTATGGTACATGTGTATAACATTAAATTCAGAGAGTTTTTAGGAGTTTTTTTATGCTGCAAGTAGATGGCCTCATGAAGAATAAACGGGGTATTGTTTTTGGTGTTGCAAATAATCGTTCACTTGCTTGGTCGGTTGCTAAGATGTGCTATGATGCAGGCGCAGAGGTTGCTCTAACGTGGCAAGGTGATGCTATTAAAAAACGCATTGAAAGATTAGTTGAAGGAATGGATTTTTTTATGGCTGGGGATTGTGATGTTTGCGATCCTGAAACAATTGACAATGTCTTTCGCAATGTAGAACAACGTTGGGGAAAAATAGATTTTATTGTTCATGCGATTGCCTTTTCAGACAAAAATGAACTCACAGGGCCTTATATTAAGACAAGCCGCGAAAATTTTCTAAAAACGATGGAGATTTCTGTTTATTCTTTTACATCATTAGCAGCTCATGCAGAGCATATGATGAACAAAGGCGGAAGTATACTCACCCTTACCTATCTGGGCTCCCAACGAGTGATACCACATTATAACATAATGGGAGTTGCTAAATCCGCTTTAGAAGCATCTGTTCGTTATCTTGCTGTAGATCTTGGAAAAGCAGGAATTAGGGTCAATTCAATTTCTGCTGGCCCAGTTAAAACCCTTGCTTCTTCTGGTATTGGTGATTTTAAATATATTTTAAAATGGAATGAATATAATTCTCCGCTGCGACGGAATATTACCTATGATGAGGTTGGTAAATCAGCTCTCTATATGCTCTCTGATCTTTCTAGTGGCGTTACAGGAGAATGTCACTTTGTTGATTCTGGATATCATGTAGTAGGAATGAAAGCAGAAGATGCTCCGGACATATCCGTTGTGATGGATAACGATAATTAACAATGATATATATTATTAATGATTAGCTGAAAAAAGTAGTAATGGTTGGAAAACTGCATTTTTTGCTGTTGGAAAGGGGGACACGTTATCTGTCCTCCTACTCTCACTAAACCTATCAGAATTATATGTTTTGAATACCTTGGATATCTTTGATGCTCAATTGAATATGCACTGTTCCCATAGTGGTATAAGGACGTCTTCTTTTTAAAACTCATAATACTCACTCAATAAGGAGACATCAATAAAGAGCTTTTTTCTCTCTTTCCATGGAAGACTGGATACCTTCTTAATCTCCGTGTTGGTTATTCCAAATCTATGGAGCATTTTCCTACTAATAAATCCGTCTTCTAACAACACATCAAGCGCATGACTTCCTAATAAGCTCGCGAGTTAACGAAGGAACGCAAACCAGAAAGCCTGTTGACCCATAATCATTACCAATCGCCACCGTGTAAAACATCCCACATAGACTCCGTGCGCTTTGCCAAAACCTCTATTTTATTACGACCCCATATGTCTCTAGTACCTTTCTTACCCGCGGTAGCTATGATGTCTTCTTGGGCCACTTTCGCCATAGTTTGTCGAATGAACGTATCTGCGTTAGGACCAAACTCACGAGCGATAACAATATCCCGAGACAATGATTTAACATCAGAAACAAGAAGATCAACAGCATGAGTGGTGCTCCCATATTTCTCCATAAATGCTAAATGTGAATCAGCATCTTTAAAATGGAATACCCGTTCATGGGTTCTTTTCTGGCCTAATTTGCCCTTAAAGGGCATTTTTGGTTGTAGTTTTAATCCAATGTTGGTATCAAACGCCTCTATGAAGAGATTCTTCATCTGGTCAGCAGAGAACGTGGAACCATCCATATTCTTATATCTCTCCATATCAACAAGATTCATCATGTCATGAGCAAATTTAGCAGATGAAGTAGTGGTTAGTTTATAAGAATCCATCGGCTGCGGGATACGATTTTCCCGAAACTTAAAGCCGATACCAGCTTCATCCGCCTGCCTATATCCTTCTTCCATGACTTTTCGGTACTCTGTTGCCAATTTACGAGAAACAGGATTGCCGCTATCCTCTCCATGAATTTCCTTAAACACATGCATAGCGAAGTCTTTATCGACAGTAAGGCCCCAATTTTTGGATCCCACTTTGGTAAATTCTTCCAATGGCGCTAGAAATTCTCTTGAATGAGCTTCAATCTTTTTCTCTAAAGAAATTTCAGACGCTCCTGCCCTGTGAAACAACTTACCATACAAGGCCTGAAGTTTGCTTCCAGCCTCTACCTGCTTAAATTCATCTAAAATATTCTTTCGTAAGTACGCTTCGTCTAAAGCATGATGCAGCAACTTATTCGCCTTTTTTAAAGGCATCAATGCCACTGTCCATAACCTCTTTATGGGCCTGCCAAGGCTCTGAAGTCGTTGGTACACTGTCCATAACCTCTTTATGAGCTTGCCAAGACTCTGAAGTCGTTGGTACCCCGATATGAGTATCAAAGAAAACAACAGAATATCAGCCGTAACAGCATACATATCACAAGCTTTCACATTCTTTGCCATTTCAGAATACCCGTTGCGTTCCAATATTTCTGACATCAATCCACGTTTTCCCATTGAAATACCGGTCGGTATCGCTAAATCTGAGATAAGTTTGCTTTTGAAGCTTTTAAAAGGAGAAGCAAGAGGAATCGATAGTGCTGCGGTGCCCATAAATGCTTCTGGCCAAGCAAGCTGTGATGCTGTACCCTCATCAATCCCGTGATGCATATGGTCTCTTCGGGATTCATTATATTTGGAGGACACCCCATACATATAAGCTGCCAAAGCAGAAAACTTCTTTTCGTGTTTTATAAGCTGAGTCAAGGCAAAAACCCCCCAACCAATCGCTTGAGTAGGTGGAGTTGGTATCGCCCGAAGCGCATATGATACCGCCGCACCACCAGCAATAAGAGGAGCTAAATCAGAAATACCCTCAACAAATTGAGCTGCAAACCCTTGTGAATTAGGCTCGTCTTTATGAGGAACATAATCATCACTCAACCTAGAAGATAAAACTTTCTCACCAATTCGTATAGGAAGATACGCAATGCTCCTCCCCAATCCAGTAAAAAACCCAGCCTTTGGAAGATCACCGGTAATTTGATGAGCGTGGGCTCGCATCCATATTTCAACCCCATCTTCAGTAGGAGGAGCAAACGAAAACATATTATTTCCCCTTAAACAATCTAGAGGTGCGGGCTAGAATGGAATTTGGATGAGATATTTTTGATACCCATCCTTCTGAAATACGAGGCGCTTTAGATAAATCCAATATAATAGGTTTTCCGTTGTCTATCACCGGAGACCCGTTGGAGAGAATAATATATTGCCCCTGCTTTATCTGTTGGTATTGATAGTTCGAAGGATCCGTTATAGAGGGGGAAAAACCTTCCCCTTTAGGATCGAATGCTTTATTGAGCGCTTCTCGTGCTGATTGGCCCATTAAATCCTTAAACTGAGAATGCTCCATACCCCAAGGAGGAAGAAGAACTGATTTATTAAACTTGCAAAATCCTCCACCAGTAACGGCTTTAACTGCTTCTCTAACGCTGGAAATATCCCCCGTGTTATCGCTAAAACCCGCGGCGTTTTTTCCGGCCATGTAATTTAAAACAGCGGACCGAATATTAGAAAGACTTTGAACATCCGAAAGGCTCTGACTTATGTCGGTAGGAATATCCAAAGCGTATTTCAGACGTGTATCAAAGTCTTTATGAGCTTTCATAAGCTTTTTATTATCCCCACGAATACGGATACCTGAAATAATAGAGGAAGATACGTCAGCAGATCCAGCTACAATCGATGCATCACCAATTTCGGCTGCGGTAAGAAGATCTGTTCCCCCAATCTTTTCAACAACGCTCTTAAATACAGGAGAGCTAACCCCGCCCATTTCTTTCGACATCTTCTGAATATACATTGAAGTTCCAAGCGCACCAGCCTCGTTAAATATCTTGCGAAAATACTTCGTCTCTGCTTCGTCAAGAATGGAAATAGCCGGTAATTCTCTGCTTTCTTGGAGTTTCTC
>SEOL01000011.1 GCA_016808295.1 Candidatus Liberibacter ctenarytainae | reverse complement strand
GGAAGTAAGATGAACTATTAACTCTTCTTCTTAGCTTGTTCTTCCCGTTGACATTGCTCTATATAGCGTTGGTATTCCTTCCCGTTGACATTGCTCTATATAGCGTTGGTATTCTTTGTCCAGTTCAGCGTCTCTTGCTGCTCGTTCGGCTAGGTCCTTTGCAACAATTTCTGCAACTTTTTTTCTAGCCGCTTTTTCTATTTCATCTTCCTTCCTCAAAAGATCACATCCGCCCAGTACAACAGTGGCTGACAAAAGAGATGCTATTATGAGTTGGTTTTTGATATTCATCGGTGGATCCAATTTAATAAGAACTATGCTACTTAAGATATATTCACTAAAGGAGTCAATACTTGAAAGTTGAAAATATCAACCTTTCCTTGCTTCTTATGAGGTTAATCAAACATTTCGAAGGACTACGATTATCTTCCTACCGATGTCCTGCTGGCATTTGGACGATTGGCTATGGACATACTGGGGGCGTCTATGAGGGCCAATACATATCTGTTAGCCAAGCTGATGCTCTTTTACACCAAGACGCAATGAAGTGTTTAAACCAAGTACTCAAAGCTTCACCTGTTCTTGCATCATCTGGTGAAAAGCGCCTATCAGCTGTTGGAGATTTTGTCTTTAATCTCGGTATCAACAGATATAAATACAGCACTTTCAAGAAAAGGATTGATGATGAGGATTGGTCTAATGCTGCAATAGAATGCAATAGATGGATTTTTGCTAGGGGTAAAAAACTAAAAGGCCTCATTGTCAGAAGAGAGGTTGAAGCTGAGATGTTATTGGGTTAGTATATCATACCTTTATAATAGGGTGTGAAAGTATTCATAAAAAGAACTGTATAATCAATAACTTACATTAAGGGCGTTATTTTAATAAGGAATCAATATCTAAAATTTTGAATTAAGGAGAATGATTTGTAATATTCCCAATTGCAAATTTGCTTTTCAAAAGGCATTCTTCATACTCAGATTGGGCTGTTGATTCGTATGTAATAGCTCCTCCAACGTTGAAAATAGCTTGATGATCAGGAAATAAGCTGATTGTGCGGATGGAAACGGAAAAACGCATTATAGATGATGGAGCAATGAATCCGATCGATCCACAATAGATCCCACGGGATTTGTTTTCCAATTTTTGAAGAACTTCCATTGATTTTATTTTTGGAACTCCTGTGATAGATCCACAAGGAAATAAAGCGGAGAAGATGTCCTTGATGGGTAAATCATGGGTTAGTTCCCCGCAAATACTACTTACCATTTGGTGTACAGTGGTATAGCTTTCAATTTCAAATAAAAAGGGGGTTTTTATTGTTCCTGCAACCGCAATCCGTGACAGATCATTTCGTAATAGATCCACAATCATACGATTTTCTGATAGATTTTTAGCGTCTTTTTTTAAATCAGCGATAATCTTTTGATCTTCCGCAATATTTGCTCCACGAGGCATTGTGCCTTTCATCGGTCGTGCTTCAATCCATTTTTTATCATTTATGTGAAAAAATAACTCTGGGGATCGGGATAAAATAAGAGGCCCTTGTAAAGAAACAAAGCTACCATAACGGACGGGTTCATGCTCAGTAAATGACCAAAAGGCGCGTAAAGGATCACCAGACCATTGTGCTGTAATTGGAAAGGTAAGATTTCCTTGATAACAATTACCATGGCATAAATTCTGATGAAATTGATCGAATTTTTGTTGATATGTTTCAAAATCCCAGGATATCTGAGGATTATGAAAAAACGTTTTTTGACCGAGATAAGGACGTGCTAGAGGATGATCTGGAGCAGAAAGGTTATGGAATACACCGAAACACAGCAAAGGGACATCTTGTTGATCTTGAACCAGATGTCTTAAACTTTTCTCAAACAAAAAACCCGCTTCGTAGGATAGATAACCTGCAAGCCACTTTCCCTGTTTGCGAACTTCTTCTAAACGCATAAAGGCAAGATGGAATTCTTGCTCGTTTCGTGCACAAATAATTTCAATTGGATCGGTAAAAAGAAACTGCTCATTATTCCAATCATCACGGAACAAGACAAATAATGGGTAATTGAGCATTAATTATCGATCATATGGCTGTAACATCACATTTGTTCTATTTCATCAATCATTTTTTCTACTATTTGTAATCCTTGGCTCCAAAAATGTGGATCAGAAAGATTAATGCCAAAAGGACGGAGAAGTTCTGAATGATGTTTAGAGCTTCCTGCACGTAGTATATTAAGGTATTTTTCTTGAAATTGTTCGACAGCACCACTCTTATATATTCCATATAGTGAATTCACAAGGCAATTACCAAACGCATATGAGTATACATAAAAAGGGGAGTTGATAAAGTGTGGTACTATCATCCATAAATTATCATATCCCGAATTATCCAGATCGAATGCAGGTCCTAGAGCTTCTTTCTGTGTCTCAATCCATATTGCATTGATAGTTTTGACAGGAAGTTCTCCGGTAGAGCGGCGTTCAGCATGGATTCTCAGCTCAAAATCATAGAAAGCAATTTGACGTATGATACTATTGATTGAATCTTCAATTTTATTGGCAAGCAAGATCTTACGTTCTTTTTTATGAGAAATTGTATTGATTAAGTAATCAAACACCAATTCTTCTCCAAAAATAGAGGCTGTCTCTGCTAATATCAGTGGCGAATCAGCTAGGAGAGCTCCTTGTTTCTCTGCTGACATGACTTGGTGAATACCATGTCCTATTTCATGGGCGAGAGTTGAAACATCTCGTGTTTTCCCAGCATAGTTTAATAAAATATAAGGGTGTGATGACGGAACAGTTCCATGCGAAAATGCTCCAGGGGATTTTCCTTCGTATTGGAGGGCATCAATCCATTTATGAGTAAAAAATTTTTCCGCAATCTCAGCCATTTGAGGAGAGAATTTGGCATAAGCTGTGAGGGTAATATCTCGTGCTTCTTCAAAAGGAATGATGGATTGTGATGAATCAGGAAAAGGAGCTGAACGATCCCAGAAATTCATCTTGTCTAGATTCAACCATTTCTTCTTCAGGGCATAGTATCTATGCGATATCTTTGGATAAAAACTTTTGACAGTAGTCGTGAGTGATTCGACGATAGATGGTTCTATGTCATTAGATAGATGACGACTATCAGCAATTTTGGCATACTTGCGCCAGCGATCCTGTGTTTCTTCTTCTTTTGCAAGAGTGTTGGTAACAAAGGAGAAGATATAACTACTTTTCTCAAATGTTTTATAGAGCTCTTTTCCTGCAGACTCGCGGATTTTTCTATCTGGATCTGTAAGAAGATTCAATGCTTGTTCAATGGACAACTTTTGTTCGTTTACTTTAAATCGAAGAGATGCCATTGATTCGGCAAAAAAACGTTTGATCGCATCTGACCCTGTTTGAGCTGTATCGGATAGCAGACATTCCATATCATCGGACAATAAGTGTTTTTTAAATTTTCTAATTTTTTTGATCCAAGGAGAATATCTTAATGCTACAGGATCTTTGGAATAGGATTTTTCTAGGAGGGTTTCGTCAAGATTGCTGATTTCTATCGTAAAAAAAATCAGTCGATTAGTCAAACTGACGAGATGTGTAGTCGTATCTGTATAAAACTTGCAGATGGAGGGATCGGATAAATGACAATTGTATAACAATGTCGCATACGAAAAAACACGCCCAATAAGATCGTTCAATTTTTCATATTCGGAGATGGCTGTCCCTAGGCCCTTGGAATCAGTTTGGCTTGTTGCATTGGCTAAATGGTTTTGCCAACATTCCTGAAAAGACAAACTTTCGTGATCAATGTGGATAATATCATTTAAAATTTCTTGGCTGTCATGAGATGGATAAAGATCTTGGAGATTCCAGAGAGGAGGATTTCCTAAATCTTTTGTAGGGTCTCCTTTTATATCATGTGGAGAAAAAAATGCCCCGACAAATGAGTTGTGAGCAAAAAATTTCTGATAAATATTCGGTGTCATATTATATATTCCTCGATGTTTTCCATGGTGTTAAAAAACAATGCGCACACTAATAAATTTATATGGGCTTTCTTCTCAAACATAGCTGCAATACCAATCTTTTCTCACAAAAATCTAAAGTAATTATTTTCATAAAATTAGAACAATAAATCCAACAAGTTTTTCAATATCATTTGTTATGACATTGAGAGCAATAATTGTTCTAATTGAAGGAAAAGAACTAGATGTCCAGTAATGATCGCACCAATCTCCTCATAATAGATAAGGATCATGAACAATGCAAGTTTCTTAAACTCAATATAGAAGAGCGTGGATACAATGTAATTTTCGTTAATTCATTGGAACAATGTTTTAATATTTTTACTGATTATAAAATAGACGTTATTTTCATAAGCCTTATAAAATTTGACGATGATCAGGAAATAGTATCAAAACATATTATAGAACGCATACCATGTGTACCAGTGATTATTCAAACACAACAAAGTGATCTTAGATTGCTAATTTGTTCTCTTTACAATCGAATTAATAGGTTTTGTTTTGCTCCACTTTCAAAAGAACAAATGGTTGATTCTATATGTTCTGTTCTAGAAAGCCGTATTTTTACTTCTATACAGGATAAAGTATTATCGTTGGATTCTTTGATTGCAGTCAGTTCTACAATGATTCAAACCCTGAATCTAGCACGTAGATCTGTAGAGTGTGTGACGCCATTAATGATAGAAGGAGAAGTTGGAACGGGAAAAAAGACATTGGCGTATGCTATTCATGCATCAGGATCGCATGCTTCTTTTCCTTTTATTACACTCAATTGTCAAAATATTGATCCCAATAAAATTGAGAACGTATTATTTGGCGATTTGGATCTGCAGGGTTACATGCGATATCCTGGGAAGTTTGTTGAAGCAAAAGGAGGGGCTCTTCTTTTGGAGGAAGCACATTCATTACCTTTGACAATACAAGAAAAAATTTTCCAATTTATAGAGACAGGGAAAATTGAATACGGAAATTCTTGCAATACCACCACATCATTAGATGTTCGTCTTATTTTTTCTACAAGGAATAATTGGCGGAAAAAAGTTGATAATCAGACATTTCTTAAAGAACTCTATTATAAAATAAGCGCTTTTTCTATTCATATTCCTGCACTGCGCGATCGTCGTGAAGATATTCCAGCATTAGCACAGTTTTTTTTGAACTGTTTCTGTATGCAGCATAAAGTAAAGAATATGAGTTTTTCAGAAGGAGCGTTATCTGCATTAACCACTTATAATTGGCCTGATAATATTTTAGAACTTGAGAATACTATATTGCAATCTGCAATGATTGCTGAGGACTTCCAGATTGGAGAGGATGATTTGCCCTCCTTAATTTTTTGGAAGCAAAAAGAGAATACAAGAAAAAAATTAAAAGACTCAAATGTTGTCCCTATGACCGAGAAAGGACAGATCTTTTCTCATTCCAATGATGTACTAGATTCCAAACATATTATCAATTCTATTGGTCAAAATAACGAAATACGCCGTTTATTTGATGTTGAGGAAGAAATGATTACATTGGCAATACAATTATATCGAGGTCACATGAGCGAAATTGCGAGGAGATTAGGGATAGGCCGTTCCACCCTCTATCGTAAGATTAAAGAGTATAATATTGATGTTAATAGTTGATGGGTTGAGGGAATGGTTGTAATAGCAGCGACGCGAAGTCAATCTTAGGGTATGAAAGAATAATTGGATGCGTTTTATTGTGTAAATGTAACATTACAAGTTATGGATAAGGATAATACTGAAGCAGTAGAGAAGATTTTTATAAGGAGAAAAAATTCTCAATATGCCAGCAATACGATTGAAATATATCGTTCTATCTTAGAAGTTGCTATAGGATGATAAAAGAAGTTTCATATTTATTGTATCAATAGTATCTGGGAAGTCATGCAGATGATCATAGTACGATTTAAAATAAAACAGTCGTCTCGCAAGTCTTCCAGCAAGTTAAGAGGAGTTTAGAATTTGTGCTCGATTATTTTCAACTTTTTAGCGCGGTTACTCCCTTTTGTATTTTTGCTCATGGGATATATCACGTCTGGTGCATTAATACATGAGGTTAGGAAAGTAATGAGATCAATGCTTGATTGGTCCTTAACTTGGTTTACCCGCCAGAAATAAGAAAAAAGATAGAATCTGAGCGGAAAGCAATGGAGCGAACAACTCCTTCTATTTGGTTGCTTGCTAATGAAAAAAAGATAAAGCTGATTTTGTGATATTAAAAAAAACTTGGTTATTATTGTTATTGAGAAGGGAAGTAAGGCTAAAAAGGTTTTTACTATCCGAACAGCATGGTCTGATTGATTTGTAGGATTTTTTCTTCTATCCAAACTCTGTTTTCTCTTAGAAAAATTTTTTGAAATTTTGGAAACATATGAACCATCATGCTCTTTATAAGCCCAAAAATCCTTCACAAAGCATCAAATGCAACAGTACTACTGCACAAGTTTGGAAGACATTATGCAGGAGCGAAGAATGCAGAGGTGAAAATCCGCTATCATCAAACCAAAGAATGATTGTGTTTTATAATTTGTCGATGGTAAAATAGAAGTGATTTGCTGATTTTAACATCATCATGACAGAATGTGATGTTAGGAGATCAAAATATCTTTTTAACTATGGGAAATTTGGCAACCACTTGTCTTTTTTGTAAAAGCAGGACATCAGTTAGACGATTCTTGCGGACCAAAGAAAAGTGATAATTTACGCTTTAGTCCTAGAGAAAAATATCATCGTCGAACAATATTTTATTGTATCTACGGATATTGTGATTTTTCAAGCATTATTTATGAAGTTAAGTAGCAAATATTTGATGATAAATCTTATATAATCGAGGATTAGCATAGGAAATATATGGAGAAGATAATGAATTTTTTGGAGAATAGGACAATTCATTGGCAAGAAGATCGTATTAGCATACATTAGTGAAAAGGAGGTTATATATGCAAAAATAAGTGTCTTTTATCATTATAAACAATTGATTGTTAGATGATCTTGCATTTTTTATGAATAAACGAGTATAAGAAGTTGTTTTTTGTTGAATGATTTTATACAAAAGGGTGGCCTTTTTTTCAATTTTCAAATATCCATGTAAGGATGGATTCATCCAATTCCTGATTTGTGTTTCGGTAATTGATTCATACTATTTGATTTTATAGTAGAATATTGCTTTATGATCTCTTTAATAAGAAAATTATGGCTTTAATTAATACATCTTCACAAAAAAATAAGATTTCCTTTGATAGACAAAATGACCAATCACTAGGTTTTGTGCATTTGCGGGTACATTCTTCCTATTCATTATTGGAAGGGGCTCTTCCTTTAAAAGTGATTCTCCAGAAAATGAAGGATGATCAACAGCCAGCTATTGCTATCACAGATACAAATAATCTTTTTGGTGCGCTAGAATTTTCCCATGAGGCTGTTTTGGCTGGCGTTCAGCCTATTATTGGTTGTCAACTAGATATTGATATGCAAGACGGATTAGATATGAACAATCCAGACAAGTTATCTTTGGTGCATGTCCCATCCATCGTTCTGTTAGTAACCAATGCGGAGGGATATAAGCGTCTTATTAATATTGTCAGCCGTATGTATCTTTTCGATCATGGAAAACGATCGGTTTGTATTTATTTGTCTTGGTTACAAGAGATTGGCACAGAGGGTCTCATTATGCTCACTGGTGCCAGCACTGGTCCTATAGATAAGGCTCTTTGGATGAACAGCCCTCAAAGAGCAGAAGAGCGACTTCTTTCTCTTAAGAATCTTTTTGGCAACCGTCTTTATGTTGAATTACAGCGTCAGGAAGGATACGATCGTTATCATGAAAGCCAAATAATCCAACTGGCTTATATGCATGAGCTGCCATTAGTTGCAACCAATAATGCTTTTTTCCTTACCAAAGAAGATTATGAGGCGCACGATGTTTTAATGGCGGTGGCACATTCAACTGTGGTGTCTCAGGAAAATCGTCCACGGGTTACCCCTGATCATTATTTAAAAAATCGTTCTGATATGATGTTGATTTTTAGGGATTTGCCAGAATCTTTGGAGAATACGGTAGAAATTGCTCGTCGTTGTTCTTTTTTGCTCCAAGTGCAGAACAAACCCATTTTACCACGTTTTATTCAGAAAGAATGTGATGATGTTGAAAAAATAGAAGAATCTGAATTGCGTCAAAAAGCAAAAGAAGGATTAGAAAAGCGTCTGTCACAAGGTTCAGTAGCAGAAGGATATT
Source organism: Candidatus Liberibacter ctenarytainae (assembly GCA_016808295.1). Classification (GTDB taxonomy): domain Bacteria; phylum Pseudomonadota; class Alphaproteobacteria; order Rhizobiales; family Rhizobiaceae; genus Liberibacter; species Liberibacter ctenarytainae. The sequence goes on along the minus strand of SEOL01000011.1, from coordinate 17,102 downwards.
GTTTGCAAGATTATCGACAACGTCTTGATTTTGAATTAGAGGTCATTGCACGTATGAAGTTTTCTGGTTACTTCCTTATTGTTGCTGATTTTATTCAATGGGCAAAAAAACACAATATTCCAGTAGGACCTGGACGTGGTTCAGGAGCGGGTTCTGTAACTGCTTATGCTTTAATGATTACGGATATTGATCCTTTACGTTTTTCGCTTCTCTTTGAGCGTTTTTTAAATCCCGATCGGATGTCCATGCCGGATTTTGATATTGATTTCTGTCAGGATCGACGTGATGAAGTGATGCGATATGTACAAGATAAATATGGACATGAACAAGTTGCTCAGATTATTACTTTTGGATCTTTAAAAGCTAGGGCAGCGTTGCGTGATGTTGGACGAGCCTTGCAGATGCCTTATTCTCAGGTTGATCGTATCTGTAAGATGATACCAAATGATCCTAATCGTCAAGTATCCCTTCGAGAAGCAAGAGAAGAAGATCATCGTTTTCAAGAAGCTATTGACGATGACCCTTCCATAGATCGTCTTCTTGAAATTTCTGAAAAATTAGAGGGTTTATATCGGCATGCTTCTACGCATGCTGCAGGTATTGTGATTGGCGATCGTCCATTGTCAACATTGGTTCCTATGTATCGTGATGCGCAATCTGATATGCCCGTAACACAGTTTAACATGAAATGGATTGAAAAATCTGGTTTGGTCAAATTTGATTTTCTGGGGCTCAAGACACTTACTGTATTACAAAAGAGCATTGATTTATTAGCCCTCCAGGGAAAAAAAATTGATTTATCCAGCATCTTGTTTGATGATTCAGAGACCTATCGTCTTCTAACGCAAAAAGGAACATTGGGTATATTTCAATTGGAAAGTTCTGGAATGCGCCAAGCCTTAGAGGGCATGAAACCAGATTGTATTGAAGATATTATCGCTCTAGTTGCTTTATATCGTCCAGGGCCAATTGACAATATTAGTGTTTATAATAATCGCAAAAACAACAAGAATAAAAAAAATAAAATAGATTCTATTCACCCATTAATTGATCCTATTCTTTTGGAAACACAAGGAGTTATTATCTATCAAGAACAGGTGATGCAAATAGCTAAATTGCTTTCTGGATATTCTTTGAGTGAAGCAGATGTCTTACGACGTGCTATGGGAAAAAAAATCAAAAAAGAAATGGATCAACAAAGAGAACGTTTTGTTTCTGGAGCAAAGAAAAAGGGTCTTTCTAATGCGACAGCCACGGATATTTTTGAATTATTGGCAAAATTTGCGGATTATGGTTTCAATAAATCGCATGCAGCATCTTATGCTGTGATTTCTTATCGAACCGCATGGATGAAAGCACATTATCCAGTTGAATTCTTAGCTGCTTCGATGACTCTCGATATGGATAATACTGATAGGATTAAAAAATTCTGTCAGGACGCTTATCAGTTTGATATCCAGATTATGCCTCCATCTATTCAGACTTCAGGTATAGAGTTCGAAGTAGGAGAGAAATGTATTTATTATTCTTTAGCTGCTATTAAGGGAGTAGGTACCTCAACAGCACATCATATAGTAGAAGTAAGAGGAGAAAAATCTTTTGAAAGTTTAGAAGATTTTTGTTCTAGAATTGATCCAAAACAGTTAAATCGCCGAGTATTAGAAGGACTTGTTTTTGCAGGTGCATTGGATTGTTTTGGACATAATCGTGTGCAATTATCTCAATCTCTCGATAATATTCAAAAGTATGCTCAGTGGATTGCAAAAAATCGCATAAATGGACAAGCAAATATTTTTGACAGTAACAATGATGTTTCATCTGAGAAAATTTCTTTTGAAGAATTTTCGGTTGAGAATTCTTCTATATGCTTTGAAAACGAACGACGGGTTTTAGGTTTTTATTTTTCAGGACATCCTCTTGATGTGTATAAAGCAGTATTGAATCACATGAAAATTCAGGGCTATGATAGTAGTATTGCTTCTGCGGAAGGAGAGTATGTCCAATTAGCGGCAACGGTTGTGTCTAAAAAACAGAAGAACACACGAAAGGGATCTAGGATCGGTTGGATTACTTTTTCTGAATCTCATAAAGAATATGAGGCAGTTTTATTCTCCAAAAAACCAGAATCAAGAAACGAGAAGAATGTCGTTTGGAAATCACCTCATACCTCGCATAAATTTTTGCATATTGATGATTGTTATGATCATATTATGGAAAACAAGATTCAGGAATCGATAGAGAATAAACTTTCTTTATCAAAGGAAGAGAAACGTTTTTTAGAGAAAGAAAGACCTTTTTTATTAAGAGAGCAAGAATCATATATTATTTTTGTTCCTAAGGAAGATATAGTTTCTCTTGAGAGAGATTCAGTGCGTTTATTATGGCTACAATCTTTAGAACAGAAATCTAAGGAAATTTTGGATTCTTTACAAATACGTCTTCAGAATTGTGATTCTCTAAAAGAAATTCAGAAATACTTTGAGAATCGCCGTACACAAGACCATGATGGATATGGTATCATTTATTTGATTTTGATTCAATCACAGGCAGGATTTGAAATAGAAATTAACCTCGGCCGATATCCTATTTCACCAAAAATTGCCTTTGATTTAGAACATATTTCAGGTATTGAGAGTATTATACAAAAAATGCATAGATGAAACATGTTCTCTTCGGTATTATCATAATGTTATGGATTAAAAATAGAATCCATTTATTTCATCAAAGTGAATATGACTATGCTCTATCATCGTGATTTTATAACAGATCTTCTCGTTCGTATTTCCATTTCCACTTTAATTGGTCAGTATATTAGTTGGGATAGAAAAAAGACGAATGTTGCAAAAGGTGATTATTGGGCCTGTTGTCCTTTCCATGATGAAAAAACTCCAAGTTTTCATTGTGATGATAGAAAAGGTGTTTACTATTGTTTTAGTTGCCATGCTAAAGGTAATCATTTTTCTTTTTTGTCGGAAATTTTAGGATGTTCTTTTAGTGATTCTGTGCAAAAATTAGCTGATATAGTGGGAATACCACTACCAGATTCTGATTCTGATTTTGAGAAAAAAGAAAAAAAACGCTCAATTCTCATTGAGATTATGGAAGTAGCTACTCGTTTTTTTCAGAATTCTCTCAAAAACCAAAGCTCTACGCGTTTGCGTCATTATCTAGATGAGCGTGGTATAAGCAGTCATTCTATAGAAACATTTAGATTAGGATATGCTCCAGATAGTCGTCATGCTTTAAGAGAATACCTCTGTAAAAAAGGTTTTTCTCAAGAACAGATTTCCGAAGTAGGTCTGTTGATTCATGGAAATGATACGACCATTCCATGTGATCGATTTCGCGATCGGATTATATTCCCTATCTTATCTTCCAGAGGACAGGTAATCGCTTTTGGAGGACGTTCTCTTTCCAAAAGGGAAAATATAAAATATCTTAATTCTCCAGAAACGATTTTTTTTCATAAGAAAAAGGTTCTTTATAATTTTTTTGGGGTTTTAAATAATAGTCAAAGATGGATGAGACAAGATCTGCAAAAGCAGAATTCTGCAGCAATTGTTCTTGTTGAAGGCTATACGGATGTTATTGCTTTACATCAAGCAGGTATACTAAATGTTGTTTCTTCTCTTGGAACTTCTTTTACAGATCATCATTTACAACTCTTATGGAGATTGTCTTCTCGTGTTGTTCTATGTTTCGATGGAGATAATGCTGGTTTGCATGCTGCCTATAAATCCATTGATCTTATCTTATGTCATTTGATTCCTGGAAAGAGCGTGAATTTTATTTTATTGCCAGAAGGAGATGATCCAGATAGTTTTGTTCGACGTTACGGTAAAAAAGCTTTTGAAAAGCTTTTGATAGAATCATTGCCATTGGTAGATTTTCTTTGGAAGCGTGAGACAGAATCTTATTCTTTTGAAACTCCTGATGCGCGTGCTGAGTTGGAAATGCGTCTAAAAAATTCTATTCTTTGCATGAAGGATAAAAAATTACGCTATTACTATTCGCAAGTTATACAAGATCGTCTCAATCAATTGTTTCAGAAACGCTCTATGTCGTCCCCTTCATGGGGTAAAAATCGGAAGAATAATGCGAGATACGAAGATAAAAAAGGCCCATCAACACGGTTAATGCAGTCATCTCTTGTTAAGGGAAAACTCTCTCAAAAACCATCTTTACGGGAAGCTGCTTTGATTTTAACTTTAATTAATCATCCTGAGATTCTACAAGATGAATATCACAATCTCATCGATATGAGCTATGATCACAATGAATTACAGAAATTATGGTCTTTTCTCTTTAGCGAATTTATCATAAAAAAAGAATTTACACATGAAGAAATATATCAAAAACTTTGTATGCGAGGTTTTGGTGAGTTATTGCACAATCTTGATAAGCAGATCCGTGATGCAGGGCTGTGGAGTGTAACAGCCGAAGCGAATATTATAGATGTTCGTAGCGCTTGCAAGCAAGCTCTGGAATTATATAAACGATTTCGATTATTATCTCGGCAAAAAGAAGATATTGAAAATCAAATTGCTCAAATGACCGAACAAGGAGAAGAAGAAAAAACTGTTCTCCTTATTTCCATTCTTAATGAAATTCATAGCCAAATTATTCAGACTGAACATCAGGATGCTATTATAGAAGGATTTGGAAAAATGTCTGGAAGAATTTAAAATTGCATTTTTCCATAAAAAAGTAACATGGTTTTTGTTTTCATCGAGGTTATCTGATTGCGGCATATTGTAAGAATGACGTCGTCGATATATTTGTCTTTGGATACAAAATTTAGAGGGAAAGGATTGTTCGGAGAAGTATAGGTATTTTAAAATCATGACAACAACGATCCCTCACATAAGATATTTAGAAATAAGAAATCTATGTTGTGATAATAGTAAAGGTTGAATCTGAGATACAATATCGGCTAAAAAACAATCAATGCGTTATTATTCATAATTGATTTCATATTGTGTTAAAGTAAAGATATTAGGTATAGTATTTAAAATAGATAGATGAAGATTATTCACACATTTAATGGTATACATTTTATTGAAAAGTAAGAAAACCGATAGGTATATTAATATATATTATTGTTTTAATTTTTAACATCATCAAGATAACGTATAATAATTGCCACAATGTTATATTTTTTATTCCAAAAGGTGATTATCTGATGAAGAATTCTGCAGTTCAATCCGCACTTCATAGCATTGCAGTAGAGAAAAAAGGACTGTGTTCTTTAGAGCAATCTTTTCTAGGAGAATTATTGCCATCTTCTTTTAATCGTGCTGTAGAAATGATAAAAGCTACTAAGGGTCGCGTTGTGGTGACTGGAATTGGCAAAAGCGGTCATATTGGTTCAAAATTGTCTTCTACCTTGGCATCTACAGGAACTCCATCATTTTTTGTACATGCTGCTGAAGCGAATCATGGTGATCTTGGTATGATTATAAAAGATGATGTAATTATCGTTCTTTCTTGGAGTGGAGAAGCTCATGAGATCAAAGAGATCTTGTGTTATGCTCATCGATTATCTATTCCGATTATTGCCATTACTGCAGGTGAAAAATCAAATTTAGCTTCTTATGCGGATGTTGTATTGCAATTACCCAAAGAACCAGAAGCATGTCCGCATGGATTGGCTCCGACGACTTCTAGCATAATGCAACTTGCAATAGGAGATGCTCTGGCGATAGCATTGATGGAATCACGCTATTTTACAGAACATGATTTTTATGCTTTGCATCCAGGTGGTAAATTAGGAACATTAGGCATTTCTGCTTCGGATGTAATGCATACTGGTGCACGGCTTCCTTTGGTGCAAATGGGCTCCTCGCTAAGAGACGCTGTTCAAATACTTTCAGAGAAAAGATTTGGTTGTATTGCTGTCATTGATGATAATAAAAGATTACAAGGAATAGTGACAGAAGGAGATATATTTAGGAATTTTCAAAAAGATATTGATACGTTAGTAGTGGATGATATCATGACAAAAAAACCTATAGTCGTTTTTGCAGATACTCTTCTAACGGTTGCCATGAATCTTTTGCAACGACATAATATTTCTATTCTGGTGGTTGTAGATAATGAGCAAAAAATAATAGGTATTGTTCATTTTTTAGATATATTACGAGTCGGTATTATCTCATAAAGTGGTTTCACTTGGGAGGGAGTTATTGGTTGAGCTCTTTATCTCTATAAAGTGACAAGAATTTATGGATAATTTAGCATGAAATCATCTTAATAATTATCTTCAAGGGAAGTAAGGGCCTTGTTTCATTTACATCCAACACAATTTCGGTATCTTGTAAATGCTTGGCGCATTTGATTTAAAATTTACAGTCAGGGATAATATTTTCACCTTTTAGAATCTGGATAATCCACCAATTTTCTTATATCATTTGAGGCAATGTGATCTTGTTCACTGGTACTTTTGCGAAGACAGTGTAGTTCTCTTATTTCATCAAGATCAAGAAACGGTATATATATATTGTCTCAACTAGAGATAATAAGAGAACTTCACTTGGTATCAGACGATAGAAAACTATGTTAAAATGAGCAACGAGTGCATCATGATAGCCTTTTTCCTAGAATAGGTTAATAAACAGAGTATACATAATGAGAATATTATTTTTTCTCATTTTTTGTTAGAATCCTTAGTGTTAAAGCCCCTAGAGCACATTTAACGATATCACCTGCTAGGAAAGGCATCACTCCTAGAGCTATAGCCTGTTGATATCCAATGATGCTGCTGAGCCATATTGCTCCGAACAAGAAACAAATAGAAGTGCTTATGAGCATGCCGATAAAGGCAAGAAGTATACGGCTACCATTCCATCCTTTTTCTGCTAACCATCCCATGAGCATTCCAGCAAAGGGGAAGGAAATTAGGTATCCTGCGGTCGGGCTAACAAAACGATGAATGCCGCCAGAACCTCCATTGAAAACAGGCAGGCCCAAAGCGCCTTCAATCAGCCATGCGACGATTGTTATACCACCAAGACGCCAGCCGTAAAGTGCGCCCACAAGCGTAACAGCTAATGTCTGCATAGTCATCGGAATCGGAATCATTGGTACCACAACATACGATGATAATGTTAAAAAGCAGGTGCCCAATATGATTGCAACAATCTTCACTGTAAGTGTCTGATTTTGTAAAGATCTAAAATTAAAAGTAGGCTTAATAATAGATGCAAATTGATTTCTCATGTAATTTCCTCTCTGTTTTTGTAAGGATCTAAAATTAAAAGTAGGTTTAAGAATAGATTTAAATCGATTTCTCATGTAATTTCCTTTCTGTTTGAGTTCAGCAGGCAATTATTTCTCAAAGTAATCTATCATTTTGATTCATTACTTTTATCAGATAATAGTTGTATAAACCTAAAAAAAACAACTATGTCAAGAAAAACGATCTGCTGTCCGATGTTCTATTTGATATCAAGATGCCTTTTTTCCTTTTCCGAGGACAGTACCGTTGATTTTTCTCCGATATAAATACGATTTTCAGAGGATGCTATCCTGCTGGAATATAATCTGATCTCTTGCGCTTTTTATATTTTTTCCAATAATTTATGAGGATGATTATAGAATAGGATTTTAAAGTCGTCAAAATCATTTAAGAAAGACGATCTTTTATCTTCTTTATTTCATCACGTATCCGTGCGGATTCTTCAAAATTAAGATTATCAGCTGCTATGAGCATCTTTTTGCGCAATGATTTGAGATGAGAATCCAATTTCTGTTTGGATTGCAAAAGATCTTTTGTATCCATTGTCATATGAGGCTTTTGATATCCTTCTTGTAGAAGTGGATCAATAACTTCCAGTATTTTTTCTTTGACTGATTTTGGAGTAATATGATGTTTTCTATTATGTTCTAATTGTTTTTCACGTCTTCTTGCTGTTTCATCCATGGCTAATTGAATAGATCGTGTTATCGTATCAGCATAAAGGATGACTTTGCTGTCGACATTACGCGCTGCACGACCAATCGTTTGTATCAAAGAGGTTTTAGACCTTAGAAACCCTTCCTTGTCTGCATCAAGAATTGCGACAAGACCGCATTCAGGAATATCAAGGCCTTCACGTAGTAGATTAATCCCTACAAGGACATCAAATTTCCCAAGACGGAGATCACGTATAATTTCGATGCGTTCTAAGGTGTCTACTTCAGAATGCATATAGCGTACACGGATAGTACGTTCGTAGAGATACTCTGTTAAATCTTCTGCCATTCGTTTGGTGAGTACTGTTAATAAAACTCGCAAACCATTTTGGACGGTGAGTTTTATTTCATCAAAAACATCATCTACTTGTATTCGAGCAGATCGAATTTCTATAGGAGGATCAACTAGTCCCGTGGGGCGAATAATTTGTTCAACAAAAGTTCCTTGACAGTGTTTTAGTTCCCATGTTCCAGGAGTTGCTGAAACCATAACGGTAATAGGTCGTATGCAATCCCATTCTTCAAAACGTAAAGGACGATTATCCATACAAGAAGGAAGACGAAAACCATATTCTGCTAAAGTTGCTTTGCGGCGAAAATCACCTCGATACATGCCACTAATTTGAGGAACTGTGACATGACTTTCATCAACAAATAACAGAGAATCTTCAGAAATATATTCGAAAAGAGTTGGAGGAGGTTCTCCGGGATTACGTCCTGTTAAATAGCGAGAATAATTTTCAATAGATTGACAGGATCCAGTGGTCTCGAGCATTTCAAGATCATAATTGATACGTTGTGCAAGGCGTTGAGACTCAAGCAATCTTTCTTCTTTTTCTAGTTCAAGAAGACGATGTTTTAATTCTTCCTTAATGCATTTCATTGCGGCATTAAGCGTGGGTTTTGGGGTAACATAATGGGAATTAGGATATATTTTAATTGATTGTAAAACCTGGGTATTTTTACCAGTTAGTGGATCAAATTCGGTTATTGTCTCAACATCGTTGCCAAACATGCTGATTCTCCAGGCAGCATCTTCAAGATGAGAAGGAAAAATTTCCACTGAATCGCCACAAACTCTAAAACATCCTCGTACAATTCCCATATCCTGTCGTTTATATTGTTGTCTTACTAAAGAAGACAGCAACTCTTTTTGTTCTATTTGATCACTTATATTGATCTGTAGAATCATTTGAGAATATGTCTCGACAGATCCTATACCGTATATGCAAGAAACTGAAGAGACGACAATACAATCACTACGCTCTAAAAGAGAACGTGTGGCAGAATGTCGCATACGATCAATTTGTTCATTAATGGAAGATTCTTTTTCAATGTAAGTATCGGTACGAGGAACATAAGCTTCTGGTTGATAGTAGTCATAATAAGAAACGAAATACTCTACTGCATTATGAGGAAAGAAATTTTTGAATTCTGAATACAATTGTGCTGCTAAAATTTTGTTAGGTGCGATCACGAGAGTAGGACGCTGCATCTTTTCAATGACTTTTGCCATGGTAAAAGTTTTTCCTGATCCGGTAACACCAAGCAACAGCTGTGTTTTTTTGCCGGAATTAATTCCTGCCACCAGATTGGTTATAGCTGATGGTTGATCACCAGCAGGTTCATAATCCGTTTGTATTTGAAATGGATTGATCTTCTTCGAATTGTCTTGAACGAAAGAAGAACGATGGGGAGTCCACCATTTTCCGTTTTTAAAGAGTGGATTTTCTGATTGTATTAAGCGAGCAAGAGCTTGCACTGAAGGAGTCATTTCAGTTTCGGTGATGTCTGTTTTTGTCCTTGATGATAAAGAAGGACTATGTGATTTTTTAAGAAAAAGTGGTGTCGATCGAGAGGGAATCTGTGTTGTATTGGTTGGTGGCTTTGGGAGCAATTGTTCTTTCTGCAGACGTTTCGTCACATTTTTACGATGTTTTCCTGCTTCACTACGAATTTGGCGCATCGTATTGGTAACAATGTATTTTTCTGCTTCTTCTTGTGTTTGTGCGAATACAACAACACTCTCATCACCAGAAGAAGAATTTTTTAATGCCTTTTGAGGAGATTTTCTGGTGTTTTGAAGATGTTTTGTTTTAGGCATTTGAATTTATTTCCCTAAAGATGCATATCTAGTTCATTTATAAATTCGTTTTGGCTTGCCCTGATCATCAATAGCAACCATAACCATAGTAGCTTCTGATACCTTTTGCAATGAATCTGGCATATGACGACTACAAGTCCAAACATCACAGTATATTGTAATAGAAGTTTTACCTATTGCATGAACTTGAGTATAAATATGCACTAAATCTCCTAACTTAATAGGATGCTCAAACAGTAATTCCTTGACAGCTTTCGTTACTATACGACATTTGCACTCTTGGTTTGCGCGTATGCTACAGGCTATATCCATTTGAGACATAATCCATCCACCAAAAATATTTCCCTCTAAATTAACATCAGTCGGCATGGTTTGAACTTTAAGTGTGAGCTCACCAGAAGAATGAGAATTATTAGTCATCCGGAATCCTTTCCTATTTTATCATTCATTGAATACAATATACCTTAGATCTATTTTTTGATGTTCGATAAATGTTTTAACTAAATAATAATATCTTTTTTAATATAAATATTATGATACTAATATAGTGTATAGTTTTATATCTAAACTCATAAAACAATTTGTAATAGTGCTGAATAAAGGTATTTTTTGGGATTTTGATTGTGGAATATGTTTTCTTGCTTGTCTCTGCCAGCTTTTTATCTGGGATTCTTTCTGGATTATTTGGCATTGGAAGTGGTTTAATAATGATACCAATATTATATAAAACATTTCGATTGATGGAGATAGATGATTCAATTTGTATGAATATCGCAATGGGAACAACTATAGCAGTAGTTGCGCCGACTTCTATTGTTTCATTCCTAGAACATAGACGTCGCGGCATGGTTGATATGAAAATTCTAAAGTCATGGAGCATTATTATACCTATTACGACGGTATTAACATCATTAATGATTTCACATGCTCATATTACTTTTCTTCACAAAGGATTCGCAGTTTTTTGCTGTTTTGTTGGGGTTGCAATTCTTTTCAAGGAACGTTTGCACTTCAAGAAGGATTTTCCTGATAACTTTCTCAAGTATATTTGGGGAATTGTAACAGGAGTTTTGTCTGGAGTATTAGGGGTAGGAGGAGGTATTTTTAGTACTCTTCTTATGTTGTGCCATGGACGTTCAATTAATCAAGCTACAGCCATTTCATCAGGCGTCAGCGTTTTGATTACTTGTCCTGGATTGATTGTTCGCATTTATAATGGCTTAGGTGTAGAAGGTACTCCTCCAATGTCTATTGGATTTGTGAATATAGGAGCCGTTTTGATAATGCTTCCTATCAGTATGATATTAGCTCCATTGGTCACCAAGTTGTCTTATAAGATAGAGAAGAAATATCTTGAAGTGGCTTTTAGCCTTTTTATGTTTGTAACAGCTTTTGTATTTTTGTAATTGAGGAATAATAGAGTGATATTGTTGATGAGATTAAGTGCTGTTCCAAAAAAAGGGTCATTTTTTAGAAAAAAATTGAGCAAAAAATATATGATTATTATATCAATATGATATTGAAGAAGTTATAGTGAGATATGAATATGATATTCATAAAATAGATTCTAAATGAGAGAAATCGATGTTTCTTTGCCTTGCATTTTATGCTTTAGCGTTGTTTTCTACTATGGTTAAAAAAGCTACAATAATACTTTGTGTCCCTTTTTGTAGATTTTTGGAATCGATGATCTTATAGAAATAAAATTTCAGGTTTTTTTCTAAAAACGCAATTGAAGAGAGGGTATTACTCATTATTACTTCGCGTATACTTGATTTTTTTGCACAAAACGAGAAAAAAAGCCCTTTTCTTGTTATTGATCTTGAGATGATACGCCATAATATGGGTGTATTTCTCCAACACATGTCAGGAATCGATATTTTTTATGCTGTCAAAGCCAATCCTGATTCTGCTATTCTGCAATCTTTAGGAACAATGCAATCATGTTATGATTGTGCTTCTATAAAAGAAATTGAGATGGTATTGGCTATTGGTATAACGGCTGATCGTATTTCTTATGGAAATACCATTAAAAAGGAATCAGATATAGCTATTGCTTATGCAAAGGGTATCCGTTTATTTGCTGTAGATAGTTTTGAAGAAGTTTCCAAAATAATACGTGTTGCTCCCGGTTCGCGCATTTTTTGTCGTATTCTTTGTGATAACGAAGGGGCTGAATGGCCGTTATCCTATAAATTTGGTTGTTCTTTAGACATGGCTATCAAAGTATTATTGCAAGCACATCATAGTGGTCTTGAAGCATATGGTGTTTCTTTTCATGTTGGTTCCCAAATGACTCAAATTGATGCATGGGATAAGGCTCTTATCGGTGTTCAATATGTTTTTACCTCGCTGATGAAATACAATATTATTCCCAAAATGGTTAACATGGGTGGAGGATTTCCTACGCAATATATGAAGAAAGTTCCTGAAATAAAAGAATGTGCTCAGGCTATCCAATCTTCACTAACAAAGCATTTGGGTTTCCTTCCTTCTTTGCGGAAAATGATTGAACCAGGAAGATCAATTCTTTCAAATTCTGGGGTTATTAAATCAGAAGTTGTTCTTATTTCAAAAAAATCGGAAGATGACCCCATTCGTTGGGTTTTCTTAGATATAGGAAAGTTTGGAGGATTAGCAGAAACTGCAGGAGAGGCTATTCGTTATCCAATTTGCACCAAACGTGACTCAGATATCAGGGAACCTTGTATAATTGCTGGGCCAACCTGTGATTCTACAGATGTGCTTTATCAGATCAACCCTTATATGCTTCCTGTATCCTTAATGGTGGGTGATGAGGTTTTTATTGAAAATACTGCAGCATATACAACTACTTATGCATCCGTAGCATTTAATGGTTTTGAACCGTTAAAATCTTATGTTATCTAGTCATTTGTAGGGATTATATATAATAATACGCTGCGTTTTCTATATCCAAAAAGCGATACTGTTTTTCAAAAGTCATGTAATGACTAATTTTGGTTCATGACGTTATTTATAATGAATCTGTAAAAGATGTATGCCGTCAAAAAACATAAAAAGGATTTTTTTGTCTAGAGTTGTGAACCAGATAATCCAAGATCAATTTTGATGATGAGATGTCAGATATAACATAGAATGTTTTTTTGATAAATCATTTAAAGAATAATAGGTAATGGAAGAAATAAAAACATTCCTATATATCCGCTTAGATAAGCGATGTGAATTAGCATTGTGATAATCAGAAAACAAGGCATCAAAAACCTTATCCACCATGAAATCTGTTTGTTCATAAACAAATATGTTGCTAGTGTTGCTAATATCACGAATAAATCAAGTTCTATCCAAAAATGTTGTGTCATTGTCTTTGATATTCCTTATAGTGTGTAAATAATACATTTTAATTACGATCTATAATAATACAATGATTGATTATATAAAATCATTATTGATGACAGAAACATTGATAAATGAAATATCATCAATCAATCAATCAATCAATCAATTAATTAATAGAGACAAGTCATCATACTACTTACTCTCATTTTCCAAACTCACCTTACTAATGACTGCTATTATGGAATAGAATCGGTTAATGTTGATGATTGATTCAAATATATTCTAAATGAATAAAAATCTCTTCTATGAAAAATAATAGATTTTTATTGATAAATACTATAATTTCTAATAAATATATTTATTATTTTGATCTAATATAGTATCCATACTACATAGAACGATATTTGCATTATCAAAAATCAAGAGTATGTGAATAAATAGTTTTTATATCTCCATGGTCAATTTTTATTCGAGGAATTTGATAATCTAATATCTTCTTATTGAGATTATTTTGTCTTTTCCCTTGGAATATATTTTAACCATATCTACTTGATACTATTCATGAATCAGCACGATGTTTCTTGTTTTCAAGATCTCTATTCCCCTATCAAGGGACGAATTATCTCTGTTTTATGCGGTTCATAGATTAAAATTTATTGTGTTTTTTATATATTACAGACTCCATTGTACAATATTATTGTCAGGTCATGAGATAATAATTTTTTCGTTATGAAGAGGATGAATAATCAATATCACAAACGAACGATGGATTCTTTGATTACATTATTTTGAGAGGATACTGCTGATAGGCATAATGGTTGATATGTTTCTTAAGCCATTAGAATTTTATTGAAAAATAAGGAGAGAAATCTTTCTTAAAGTACGAATGACCATAAGGAATATAGAACATATTTCCATTTTTTGGATTGATAGGTAACAGTATTTAATGATCAGATGTTTGAAGGCATCTTATATGATGCTTTTTTCAGCCAATTTTTGAATTCTATCCACTAATATATGCACTCCATTATTACGTTTCTGGGATAAATATTCATTTAACTGAAGTTTGTTGAATATCTTTAAGAAATCTATATTTCTGACCTCACCGATAGTCTTATTAGAATATGTACATTGGACTATATATAATAGTCCACAAATTATTTGAGAATCAGAGAATAGTTCTAAGATTATTCTAGGATTACAATCGCCGTTGGTGCTGATATTGATGGACATCCATAGAGCGCTTGTACACCCATGCACCCTGTTGGAGTCTATTATTTTTTCTTTCGGAAAAGGTAGAAGCTTCTTTCCTAATTCTATTATATATTCGTAGCGATCGAATGGATCATCTATTAATTGCATATTTTCAATGATTGTATCAATGGAAGTCATAATTATATTTCGCCAATAGTGTGTTATTATATCATAAACAACCATTTCTATATTATAGAAGAAAAATATGATTATAGAATAATAGACCAGTATAACAAGTCTTTCACATGATCGTGATTGATCTATTGATTGTATGTCTCTTGGTTTGAGTTTACACCTTGTGAAGGTATTGGAGCGCTAACTAGATTAATTTATTGAGGAATATTTCTGTTCTTGGTCTGTTCATCAGAGTGGCTGAGGCTCGATTTTGCTAATTTGTATGCAACATCTGCTCCATGTAGAACATGCTGTTTAAACAGAGAAAAAACACTCTTCCATTGAGTACATACTTTTGGTTGAGTATTGCATATATTATAGGCATAAAAAAAAGTTTCGTTTGTGACATTTATGAAATCTATTAGTTCAACCTGTGGATTTTTAGCTATTTTTTCCGAAGCATGTTCTGGATAAAAATTTGATAGAATTACTAATAATAGCGATACCCAGAAAACCTTTTTTATTATAAAAAACATCTTTCAGTCCATCCTAACATTACCGCGAGAATTAATAGCTATATATTTTTGCAAAATATTTCGGAATTCTTCATAAATTTACCATGATAAGTCTGTTTTTACAAATAAAACGTTTATTTTTTCTATCTGGATGTAAAATATAACTCATATCATCTTATAATAGCAGAGAAAAGTTGAAATCGGAAAAATGCTATATGATATAATATTTATTTCTCAATAATATGAGTAGTAAAACCACCTCAATAGGAGGTTGTAATCCCAAAGATTGATCAATTCTCTATATTTCTTGATTAGTTTGTTAACGGTGAAAATGAAGAGGAATATTTTTATTTAATCGCTTCTTATGACTGCAGATATAGACAAAAATCTGGTCAAAAAAAGCCTTTTCTTGAGAGGATGTCTTCCATTTAAACATCAATTAATGTTCAGTAAGAGGCATTATAATAGAGTATATTTATTTAATATTGGTTTGAGTGAACATATGTGTTCTATCTGATCCATCAATTTATTTGATTTGTTAGGGGGACTAGTGTTTTCGTCTGCTTCATGGCATGATAGATTTCAGGAATTTCTCATATAAATTAATCCCAATGGTGTAAAGTCATATTTGCATAATATGCTGCATGTTGATGGGAATCATATGTGGTGGTCTTTGTTATTTTTTTTTGATGAATCCATTGATAGGTTAAAAATGTATTCAAAATGACCATAGGTATGCAGAGAAAAATGTATAAAAAAGGATATGATATCAGCTTTCTTGGTGTGTCTATGCGAATTATTCAGATTCTTGGAAAAATGATTTCTTCTCATCCAACATTAATATTAATGACAACAGGATATGCTGTTATTTTCATGTGGATTTTGTTTAATGCATTGTGGGGCCAGAGAGGAAAGCATCCTTCTCCAATATTTGTTACCCGTCACCTTCAATCCGGTAAAATTGTTTTGGGCGCTATTCGCGCTTCGATAGATCTGTCTCAAGAAAAAGTGATGTCTTTTAAGGTGGAAAGATCTGGCGATAATAGTACCATAACATTTTTAGATCATCCTATTGTTCCTGACAAAAAGAAAAAATTATTGAAAGAAATACAAAAAAAATTGCAAGACCGTGGTTTATACCAGGGTTCTTGCGAGGGTGATTTGAATCAATCTACTATAGATTCTATTAATTCTTTTCAAAGAAAAAATAATATACCAGTTGATGGTATTCCCAGTCATTCTCTTTTAAATATTCTTAAAAGGGGATCAGATCAATCTGATTTTTCTAACCAATCATCCAAAATTATTGGTTTGGTGCCGAATCCTCCTTCTGATTTGATTGCTGATATTATTATGAAAGATTTAGAGAAGAATTCATGAAGAATGAAAATCTATAGCAAGCATATTCTTGATTGGGATATGTTGAAAAAATTTGATAGGATTGAGGGTATATGGTTAATCATCATTCTTTGCTTCAATGAGGGAATTATTTGATTCCAATGAAAAATATTTTATATGAAGGATCTTCTTATAGAACAATAAAAATAACAGTTTTCTCTTAAAAATAGAAATTATATTGAAATAATTCAGACTATGGAATTGGATATAGTCAAAATCTTCTAGGAGAAGAGAAGATGTTGAGGTGGTATATATGCAAAACTGATACCAATATTTATACTATCATCATCATGTTTTATGATATCCAATAAGATAAGAAAGCAGGGGTTTAATGTCGTTTAGGTTGTCTTCTAATTTACCATCTCCTCATATTTCGACTACTTCTGGTAACGCCAACACTATTATGGCTCATTCCTTGGAGAAAGCTGAAAAGAAGGTAGGGGAAT
>SEOL01000010.1 GCA_016808295.1 Candidatus Liberibacter ctenarytainae | reverse complement strand
GGAAGTAAGATGAACTATTAACTCTTCTTCTTAGCTTGTTCTTCCCGTTGACATTGCTCTATATAGCGTTGGTATTCCTTCCCGTTGACATTGCTCTATATAGCGTTGGTATTCTTTGTCCAGTTCAGCGTCTCTTGCTGCTCGTTCGGCTAGGTCCTTTGCAACAATTTCTGCAACTTTTTTTCTAGCCGCTTTTTCTATTTCATCTTCCTTCCTCAAAAGATCACATCCGCCCAGTACAACAGTGGCTGACAAAAGAGATGCTATTATGAGTTGGTTTTTGATATTCATCGGTGGATCCAATTTAATAAGAACTATGCTACTTAAGATATATTCACTAAAGGAGTCAATACTTGAAAGTTGAAAATATCAACCTTTCCTTGCTTCTTATGAGGTTAATCAAACATTTCGAAGGACTACGATTATCTTCCTACCGATGTCCTGCTGGCATTTGGACGATTGGCTATGGACATACTGGGGGCGTCTATGAGGGCCAATACATATCTGTTAGCCAAGCTGATGCTCTTTTACACCAAGACGCAATGAAGTGTTTAAACCAAGTACTCAAAGCTTCACCTGTTCTTGCATCATCTGGTGAAAAGCGCCTATCAGCTGTTGGAGATTTTGTCTTTAATCTCGGTATCAACAGATATAAATACAGCACTTTCAAGAAAAGGGTTGATGATGAGGATTGGTCTAATGCTGCTGTTGAATGCAATAGGTGGATCTTTGCAGGGGGTAAAAAACTAAAAGGCCTCATTGTCAGAAGAGAGGTTGAAGCTGAGCTGTTATTGGGTTAATATCTCATACCTTTATAATAGGGTGTGAAAGTATTCATAAAAAGAACTGTATAATTAATAACTTACATTAAGGGCGTTATTTTAATAAGGAATAATCAATTTAAATGGGATAATTGACGGTGTTTTCCAAAATATGCGTATTTGATGACTATCATAGGAATCTTCCTAGATTAGGATTTTTACAATAATCATTAAGACCAGTTATGATTAATAAATAAGTGTTTTTTAAGTGAGTATGACGTTGTATGCAAGAACTTGCAGGCTGGTCAAGAGGACGGTGGATAGTTCTGTCTTTCCTATAGATTTATGAGCATATAGAATCAATATATCCAAAAAAAATATAAGAAACATATTTTATTCTTATTTATAGTAGATTGATAAGGATAAATAAAACATATTAACCTTAATAAATGTATTTTTATTAAAACATACTCTGTAAATTATTGGTCGCAATAGGGAAAAATCAGAAAGACGATAGGTATAGGTTTCTACGGATTATATTGACTCCTTCTGCAACAATCTTTCTTGGAATTTACAGAATTAAAATCTAGAGGATGTTATCTTGATTATCACATCATCAGATGTCAGAGAAATGAATTGGTGGATTTTCCAATCAATTCCTTTCTTCTTTTTTATATATAAATTTAATATCCTGATGAAGATATTGTATGGGAGAGGCAATTTTAGATGAATAATTCTACAAAAAAGTATATTCTTCAGTGTCTTGAAGATATGCGTCGTAAACTTTTGGATTGCACGGTACGGAATAAGCTGCTTAATTTTCCAATAGATCAGAAGTTATCTTCGTTACGAATTCTTAACACGTCTCCTAATCAGCTATATCAGCAGATTTTTAGGGACGAGGTGATTCAATTTTCATCTCTTCCTATACCCACACGAAAGCAGATTCGAGAATATAATTTATCTGCTACTGATCATTATCATTCTGTGGATGAAAAAATATGGGCTGAAAAATTAGGTATTGACCTCAATTATGATTTGCCTATGGAATACAAGTCTGATGATAATCAAAATGATCAGATCATTCAGACAGCAAGAGATTTCATTTCTGAGCATCTCAAAATGTCAGATTCTCCTATAAATATAAATGAAATAGAGGAAAAAACAGGTCTCGTTCTCGATAATCTGACTACTTTGATAAAAAAATATGGCTATACGGATATAGAAGATTTTGAGCGGGAAGTTAAGCAGGGGAAGCCTTTAAAAGCACGTTATTTTCAGAATAATTTGGCGGATAATCAGATACAAACTGCTTATTTTCTCGATAATTTAGATCTTGTCTTAAAATCAATCAATGAAAAATCACAGAGCTCTATCAGAGAGACTGGTTCTTCTATATTATATATTGTTTTGGGTTTTTTGGAATGGTATGAAGTCGATGATTACGATCACCCACGTTTGGCGCCTCTTTTTACGATTCCCGTTTCCTTGGAAAAGGGTAATGCTTCTTTGCAGGCAGGTCTTAGTCAATATTACTTGCGTTATACAGGTGAAGAAATACTTCTCAATTTTTCACTAAAAGAAAAATTGCAATGTGACTTTGGAATTGTTTTGCCCCCACTGACGGAAGGTATGTGGCCAGAAGATTATTTTCTACAAATTCAGAATATTATAGAAAAAAACAAATCACATTGGTCAGTGCGCCGTTATGGTGTTCTAGGATTGCTGAATTTTAGCAAGATGTTGATGTATCATGATCTTGATCATATACGGTGGCCTGAGGGACAGGGCAATATTCTGAATCATGAGATAATTCAGCGTCTTTTTATTGCACAATCATGTGATAATGAGAAAACGACACCATGTTCTCAGGATATGGAATATAAGATTGATGAAATAGAGGATATTCATCAAAAGTTTCCGTTAATTGATGATGCTGATAGCTCCCAGCATTGTGCTTTGATCGATGTGGTTGACGGCAAGAATTTGGTAATTGAAGGTCCTCCGGGAACAGGAAAATCACAAACGATTACTAATATTATTGCTGCTGCGATGTTGCATGGAAAAAAAGTGCTTTTTTGTGCGCAAAAAATGGCTGCAATTGATGTGGTCAAACAACGCCTAGAAAAAGCTGGTCTGGGGCATTTTTGTTTAGAATTACACAGTCACAAGTTACATAAACGTGCGATTCTTGATGATCTTCGTAAGAGCATTGATCGTAGGAGTATACAGGACGTTCCGCAAGAAATTGATGTAGCAATTACTCGTTGTGATGAATTAAAAGCGCAGATCAATCATTATGCTCAAGAAATCAATCAGATTTGGAAGAATACTGAATTAACTATCCATCAGATTTTAATGGGAGCTTCTCGGCATCGTCATGAATTGAAATTAGATCCTGCTCAATTGCATGTAGAGGGATTGTGTGGAGAGAATGCAAACCGTCTATCGCGATCACGTCTTGAAGATCAAGTAAAGGCATTCAAAGATGTTGTGCTGGAATTTCGTAAACAAGCCGGAGAGCATGTAGAATTGATGAACCATCCTTGGTACGGTGTTCATAGTTCTGATATTCATGCGTTAAACTATCGTAGTGCTATCTCGTCTTTAAGTGATTGGCAATCTGCATTAGTTGATTGGCAGAAGAATCACAAGGCCTTTTTGGACCAGTATTCTATTCAAGACCAACGTCAACAATTGTTGTCCCGACAAGAACAATTAGTGAATGCGGTTGAACAGGTTCCTGTTTCATCTAAATTAGTTTGTTTCGAAGCATTTAAAAAATTTGAAAATGATACTGCCTCTCTTGTTCAGAAATGGATAGGGGACTTCAATTGCATACGAGATGATTTTGACGATATCAAACCTTATCTCATGCCGAAGAAAATGGATGATTTAAAAACCTTCAAGGATACACCTGTTTTTTCAGATTTGTGCCAAGAAATCGGTATGAGCACAGAGAGTTCCTTTAAGGACGTGCGCAATATTATTTCTTCCTTACAAGAGACGATGATATCATGTGAAAAATATTGGAAGTCATTTTCGGAGTTAATAGAAGGTTTCCCTCTAGTATTTTCCAAACAAATTTTTGCTAATCGTCAAGGTCTTCAAAATGCTGTTGTTCTAATGGACTTAGCCATTGCATTGCCTATACCATTGTTGCGTTTTCGGGATAGTTTTTTTGAGAATGATGGTATAGATTCGGTATTAGAGGAATTATCTGAACGATTAGATTCTTTGCATTGTCTCAGAGAATCTTTAAAAGATGTCTTTAATCTCAAAAAGCTTCCTAGTGCAGATGATTTGAAAAATCTTAACAAAGAGCTTCGGTCATCAGGATTATTTTCTTCTTTTAATTCTTCATGGAAACAAGCCAAACAATCTCTTCTTAATTTAGCAAAGAATCCAAATATTTCTTGGAAGATACTGTATGCACAATTGCCAAGTGCACATCAATTTGTTGTTGAGAGAGATAAACTGGAGAAAAGAAATTTCGGGAATACATTAGGAGAATATTATCAAGGAATATCGACGGATATTGCTTCTTTGAGAACATTAAGAGAGTGGTATCGCAAAGTTCGTCACATTCAGAATGACCATTCTGGTTTGGATTCCGTTTTGGTTGGCGGTTTTTTAATGCTTGACAGCCAGCTCTTTAAAGGTATTCAAAAGCTTCATCGTGATGGATTAAGCAAACAAATAACTATAGTACTGGATCGGATTGCAGAATTTGAACGATTTTTTCCTGATTTGAAAGAATTACAAGATCATGCTGCTATTTTGATTGGGGAACACAATATATTGGATTCCCTTCTTCAAAGGGTATCCCATCCTTTTTCTCAGTTGCAAAGCTGGTTTATAGGAGATGATATATTATTGCAACAATCCCAAGATATAGGGGAAAGATTACACCAAATACAGCAACAAAGAATTATTTTAGAAGGAGGATCCTTTATCAAAGATCTGTTCGGAAAAGAGATTAAACCTAATGTCGTGGATGGACATAGTAAAGACACCAAACAATCTTTATCGGTGATAAATAGTACTGTGGAATTTGTGAATTCAATCAAAGAAAATGTTCTTTTTGATGAATTGGTTGCAGGAATCAGTCAAATTCACGATTTGAACTCTTATAATACTTTTGTCAAAGACCTCAAGAAATTGAAGATAATTTGGCGAAAACATGTGCAGAAAAGAGAATCTTTTATACGCGATACATCTTTGGATATGGCGCAATGGACATTATGCTGTAATGATGACCTTGTTAAATTAATTGCACGTAATGCTGAAGCTCTTAATAAACCACGTTGGTTAAATGGATGGATCAATCTAATGTATATGGTTCAGGATATGCAAGAGAAAGGTTTAAAGGAAATACAGGCGGCGATTTTTGATGCTACACTTGATATTAAGAATGTAGAATCTGCTTTACTTGCGGCAATATACCATCAACTTTCCCACGAAATTTTTACAGAAAAACCGCATTTAATGCATTATTCAGGCATTCAATTTTTTGCTAAGCAAGAGAGATTTCGTGAATACGATAAAAAATTGCAGATACTTCAGAGAAAGCGTATCGCTCATGTCATTGGAAATCAAAAACTTGTTCAGGGTGTTTCGGGAGGAAGAAAATCTGATTACACCGAATTGTCCTTGATTCGAAGTGAATTAGGAAAAAAGACACGACATATTCCTGTTCGACAATTGATTTCTCGTGCCCAGACTTCTCTTCTTCAATTAAAGCCTTGTTTTATGATGAGTCCTATGTCTGTAGCAAATTATTTGGAGCCTGGCGAGATTACATTTGATCTTGTCATTATGGATGAATCTTCTCAGATTAAACCGGAGGATGCTCTAGGGGTTATTGCTCGTGGAAAACAAATTGTTGTAGTAGGAGATCCTAAACAGTTGCCTCCTACTCGATTTTTTGATCATGATAGTGATGGGCAAGAAGATTATGATGATGAGGTGGCAGCAGTAAGTCAGACAGAGAGTATTTTGGATGCGCTATTACCTCTGTTTTTTATGCGTCGTTTGCAGTGGCATTATCGATCACTCAATGAAAGTCTTATTGCTTGTTCAAATTATCATTTTTACGATAACGATCTCATTGTTTTTCCTTCTCCCTATACTAACGTCGAGAGATATGGAATCGGTTTTACTCATGTAAAAAATGGTACAATGGTTAATCAGTGTAATCCTGAAGAAGCTCAGGTAATAGCACTTGCTGTTAAAGATCATGCAATAAAATATCCTCAAGAATCTTTAGGTATTGTTACAATGAATGCAAAACAGCGTGATCAAGTTGAAAATGCAATCAATTCATTATGCCGCAAGGATAGTGTAATAGAAAAAGCAATTAATAGATTACGAATACACCGTGATCCTTTCTTTGTTAAAAATTTGGAAAATGTTCAAGGAGATGAACGTGATACGATTTTTATTTCATTTACCTATGGTCCTAATGAACCAGGAGGACGTATTTTTCAACGTTTTGGTCCTATTAATTCGGATGTTGGATGGAGGCGTCTTAATGTTTTGTTTACCCGCGCCAGAAAACGAATCGATGTTTTTAGTACAATGCGATATTTAGATATTTTAATAGATGCAGATTCGAAGCGAGGAGTTCGGGTCATGCGTGATTTTTTGCGTTTTGCTGAAACAGGGTATATGGAACATGCTCCTAAAAATACGGTGCAAAAACAGG
The DNA here is from genome assembly GCA_016808295.1 of Candidatus Liberibacter ctenarytainae. Lineage (GTDB taxonomy): Bacteria > Pseudomonadota > Alphaproteobacteria > Rhizobiales > Rhizobiaceae > Liberibacter > Liberibacter ctenarytainae. The sequence continues at coordinate 32,335 of SEOL01000010.1, read as the reverse complement.
ACAGTGATTTTGCAATATCTGTTATGGCAGAGCTGGAAAAAGTTGGATTTAGTTGTGATTCACAACTAGGAGATATGGGTTTTTCCCTCGATGTAGCTGTACGTGATCCATTGAATCCAGGATATTACCTAATGGGGATTGAGTGTGATGGAGCAATGTATAATTCTGCTAAATCTGCACGAGATAGGGATCGTCTACGACAAGAGATTCTAGAGAGGATGGGATGGCGTATTCGACGTATTGGGTCTGTGGACTGGTTTAGTAATCCAGATGAAGCTATTGCTCCTATTATTAGTGAGCTGCGTAAATTGACAGAAAAAAGTCACAATACGCATTGAAAATGAAAGGGTTTTATTTGAAACAGCGATTTTTATATGATGTTCGATGAAGGGTATAGAAATGTAACGATCCAGAATCTGCTATGACATGTTCAACAGAGGCAGTTCTTTCATAGTTAAACAGTGTATTCTATCCGCAGGGATATAATCCTTGTCTGTTTTTATTCTTTTGAGATAACGGATATCAGTGAGCGATTTGGCTTTTTTATATTGAACCAACTATTTATTTTATGAAGAGATTTAAAGAGGAGAATACTATGAAATATCGTTTTATGTCCATTGTCCTAGTGACATTTTTACTATCTAATTGTTCCATATATAAGAATGCAACCAGTCAAGAAAAAACGAGTTACAAGGGAAAAGTTTTTTTATTTTCTGAAAAATCTATTTGGAAAAGTGATGATATAATACTTGAGAAATGTCGGAAATATGAATCGGTTGATCATTGTATTCTTAAGAGCATTAAAAAAACTGGAGGAACGATAGAAGCATTGCAAGCAGCTCAATATTTGGAAAAACATTGGGAGCCCGGTTATGTTTACTCCTATCAGAAAGCATATTCGATAGGTATTGTAGGGGTTGAATATCCTCTGAGGGCTAATACGAATACAGGGTATCTTTTAATTCCTACCACAGGAAAACCTGTTGATGTTGACAATATTTCATTGGATATTTATGGCTCTGTGCTTTGGAAAGATTTTGCCAAGAAACATCGAGGAATTTTCCTTGTTAATTCAGATAAAATGGTCAGAAAAGAAAAAACTGATATGGCTATTACACTTACTTTCTCCTACCCTGTGAGAGAATGTCGTGGCTGCGATAATTTAGGTGTCGTGGATATCGATTATAAATTTAACATTGGGGGTACATTTATAGGAAGAGACATATCTCGAATTCAATACAATAAGCGATAAAAGATGGTAAAATCGCTGAATTAAGTGTCTTCTTTTGCACCTTCAGAGTCGAACGAGAGAGTTTTATATTGTTTTTAATATTCAAAGAACCATCTGTATTCAAGGAAATCAGTGTTGAACCTAATGGTGGGATTCTAAAAACATATGCTTCTAACAATGTAGGATATTTGACATCCTGCTTTTTATAGATGATATGTCATAGTAAGCATTATTTTCCCTTTACCATGATTCATCAAGTGTTTAATGTTTTCAGAGAGACAATATTTATTTTGGTTTTTTATAAGATAATATGCGTTTGATATTAAAAATAGAAATTCTTGATCATCAAAAAATCCTTGTTTCTATTTTATTGGCGAAGAAGGTTGGCAAGGGAAGACAGAGAGATAATTTTAGTGATATTCCCTAAAATAGTAGAATTTGGAAAGGTTTTCTTGATAGTTTTTATCGGCATGGACATTAATCTCAGAAGAGAAAACACATTGTCAATTATCACTCCCAAAGGCTTGTTTTAAAACCTCATTTTATGTCTCTATGTTGAGTAATACATTTCAAATTCAACGGGAACAGGATTTTGTTCTAATCGTATTATTTCTTCCATTTTTAGTCCGATGAATGCATCAATTTGATCATCATCGAAAACATTTCCTGCTTTTAGGAATTCTCGATCGCTATCTAAGTTGTTGAGTGCTTCACGTAAGGAACAACAGATTCTGGGTATTTTCTTTTGTTCTGTGGAAGACATTGCATGAAGGTATTGATCTATTGGTTGTCCAGGGTGGATTTTATTTATGATTCCATCTAAACCTGCCATGAGAATTGCTGCAGGAGCAAGATAAGGATTAGCGGTAAGATCGGCAAATCTGATTTCGATGTTTTTGTTTGTTGGGTGTTGTTCAGACGAAATGCGGCAAGATGCTGATTGGTGATGGGTTGAATAAACCAGTTGAACGGGTGATTCAAGTCCGGATAGGCGCTTGTAAGAATTTGTTGAAGAATTGGTTAAGGCATTGAGAGCCTTGGCATGTTTTATAATACCTCCTATATAGTGGAGACATGTTGTAGAAACTCCTCCATATTCATCTCCTACAAAAACTGGTGTTTCTCCTTTCCAAATTGACATATTCAGATGCATACCTGAACCATTGTTAGACCCGATGGGTTTTGGCATGAAAGTAGCGGTTTTACAATAGGAATTAGCTACTTGATGGGCTGAGTATTTATATTTCTGAAGATTATCAGCAGAGCCTAAGAGTGATTCATATTGTAAATCAAACGCATGCTGTGCAGCATTTTCTGTATGGTTATAGCGTGTAACTTGAACCCCTATGTTTTTTAAAGCGCTAACTATTTCGGAGCGCATATCATGCAATTTATCTTGCGGAGGGAGAAGTGCATCATTACCACATATATTGAAATGGTGTCCTGCATTTCTATCATTGTTTTTACTGTACCCATTTTGTGGGAATTCAGTAGATTCTAGAATAAATCCTGACTCAGTAGGTGAATTTGTATAATGGACATTATCAAATACAAAAAATTCAGTATTTATTCCGAGGAATAATGTATCTCCTATTTCTGTTTTCTTGAGGTATTCTAATGCTTTTTTTGCAGTATGGCGAGGATCACGGTTATAAGGCTGAAATTCTATGTCATATATATTACAAATCAAAATCATTGTGGATTGTGCATAAAATGGATCCATATGGATTGTGCTGATGTCAGGAACGAGAATCAAATCGGATTTCTTTGTAGATTCCCACCCATTGATAGCGGAACTATTGAATTTTATGCCATTCAACAGGATATCCTGGCTAACTTGGGAGCTGTCCATGGAGATATGATGAAATTTTCCTTTTAAATCAGTAAAACGAAAATCTACGAATTTTACTTCTTCTTGTTGGATTCTTTGGATGAGGGTATCAGCAGATTCATCAGCCATTTTTTATGATCTCTTTCTCTTTTTCTACGAGCAGGTCATTTTGCAAGAGATATTTTTTACCTGTATGTATGGACCTTGTTTTGATTGAATAAGGAGAATTGATAACGCTTATTCGAGTATTAGTTTTTGCTTGTTTTTATCCATTTGGTTATCATTATTTGCGATTGCAGTAAACTCATATTCTTAATCTCACAATAAACATGATATAAACCACTCAATGATATTAGTTGCTCATTTTGATTCTCAGAGGTAATTACTCAATATTCAATGTTGAAACGATTATTTTCATCCAGTTGAGAAATGGGGAATGCATTAGAGTACATGGTAAATTGAATAAATTGATTGATTTAAGATTGTATTGCGTTTCAATTCCTGACTTCAACTTTTGTGTTAAGTATTAATATTAATAGGATGCTTTGCATATTTTTTATTCTCTAGGAGGGGTTTTAAAAATTGTCCAGTATATGAAAGGGGTTCCTTGGCAATATCTTCTGGAGTTCCAGATGCAATGATTTTTCCACCGCCATCTCCTCCTTCAGGTCCAAAGTCTAAAATCCAGTCAGCTGTTTTGATTACTTCTAGATTATGTTCAATGACCACGATTGAATTCCCTCTCTCTACGAGTGTATGCAGAATTTCTAATAGTGTAGCGATATCATGATAATGTAGGCCAGTTGTCGGTTCATCTAGAATGTAAAGAGTATTACCAGTGGCCTGTTTTGACAGTTCTTTCGCAAGTTTGACGCGCTGTGATTCTCCTCCTGACAGGGTGTTGGCTGTCTGTCCAATTGTGATATATCCCAGTCCAACATCCTTGAGGGATTTTAATTTTTTGTGTATTGCGGGAATAGTATTAAAAAAATCCACACTTTCTTCAACTGTCATTGAGAGAATATCGGCTATTGATTTGTCTTTGAAACGTATATTCAAAGTTTCGGGATTATATCGTTTTCCGCCACATAAATCACAAGCAACATATACATCTGGGAGAAAGTGCATTTCAATTTTGATGATGCCATTTCCTTCGCAGGCCTCACATCTTCCCCCTTTAACATTAAAGGAAAAGTATCCTGCTTTATATCCAAGAGCTTTCGATTCGGGTAGATTGCTAAACCAATCTCGGATTGGAGTAAAAGCTCCAACGTAAGTTGCTGGATTGGAGCGAGGTGTATGGCCAATTGGAGATTGGTTGATGTTAATGATCTTATCAATATATTCTAATCCATCAACTCGATCATAAAGTCCAGGATTTTGTTTGGATCCCATAATGAATCGTGCAGCTGCTTTGTATAAGGTTGACATGAGAAAAGTAGATTTTCCTCCTCCGGATACGCCGGTAATTGCGGAAAATAATCCCAGAGGAATAGAGGCTGTAATATTCTTTAAGTTGTTGCTGCGTGCATTGATTACGTGAATCATGCGATTTGGATTACAGGCGCGTCTTTTCTCTGGTGTTTTAATATACATTTCTCCGGACAGATATTTTCCGGTCAGAGAAATTGGGTTATTGATGATTTGGGATGGAGGTCCTGTTGCTATAATTTTGCCGCCATGGACGCCAGCACCAGGTCCTATATCCACAATATGATCGGCAGCGAGCATGGTTTCTTCATCATGTTCAACAACAATGACAGTATTCCCAGTATCGCGAAGATGTTTGAGGGTGTTGATAAGCTTGATATTGTCGCGTTGGTGCAATCCTATAGAGGGTTCATCTAATACATACAGAACTCCAGTCAAGCTAGATCCTATTTGAGATGCAAGACGTATACGCTGACTTTCTCCGTTTGATAGCATATTAGCACTACGTGATAAGGTTAAATAATTCAGTCCTATTTCGTCAAGAAAATGTATTCTTTTGTTCATTTCTTTCAGAATAGATTCAGCAATCTTGTTGGCTTTTGGTGTTATTTGTGTGGGGAGCTGGTTGAGCCAAATCCGTGCTGTCTTAATTGACATATCTGCAATTTCTCCGATATGTTTTTCAGCAATTTTGATGGCAAGAGATTCCTTTTTGAGACGATATCCGCTACAAGACGAACAAGGGGATGATGACATATAGCGCTGAGCTATTTCTTGGAAAGCCGCTGAATACGATTCGTTCCAACGCCGTTCCAATATTGGAATGATTCCGTGAAAAGAAAAACGATTCTCCAGATGATCTTTCAGGGGTAATGGAAGGGTGTTTTTTTTGCTTGTTCCATAGAGAAGAATTGTTTGAACATCCTTCGAAAGTTGACACCATCTTTCGTCAAGAGAAAATCCAAATATTTCACCTAAAGATGTCAGAAGTTGAAGGTGGTGTTGCGACAAAGGAGTAGACCACGGTGCAATAGCGCCATCATTTAATGTTAATTTAGGGTTGGGTATGACAAGTTGTTCATCTACTTTTTGAGTTGTGCCTAAACCATCACAGTGCTGACAAGCTCCTGCTGGATTGTTAAAAGAAAAAATACGGGGTTCTATTTCCGCGATGCTAAATCCCGATACGGGACATGCAAATTTTTCAGAAAAAAGGAGATGTTGCGGAGCAGCACTTGTCAAATGATTTTTGACGTCGCTTGTAGGAGGTGACGTAGGATCCACAATTTCAGCAATGGCGAGACCGTTGGCTAATTGTAAGCAGGTTTTGAGACTATTGACTATTCTCGTTCTGATGTTTTGATCAACAACAATACGATCTACGACCACGTCTAAAGTGTGTTTGTATTTTTTATCAAGGCTAGGTGCATCAGATATCTGATAAAATTTCCCGTCAATTTTGATTCTCTGGAATCCCTTTCGAATCATTTCTGTGAGTTCTTTTTTGTATTCTCCCTTACGGTTTCGTACAATAGGCGCCAGCAGATACATGCGTGTCCCTTGTTCGAATGAGAGAATGCTATCAGCCATTTGGCTCACGGTTTGGTTTTTTATAGGGAGTCCTGTTGCGGGAGAATAGAGAACGCCTATTCGTGCAAAAAGTAATCGTAAATGATCATAAATTTCAGTTATGGTTCCAACGGTGGACCGAGGATTGTGGGACGCACTTTTTTGTTCGATAGAAATGGCAGGTGATAGACCTTCAATGCGGTCTACATCTGATTTTTTAATGGACCCTAAAAATTGTCGCGCGTATGTAGGAAGGCTTTCTACATAGCGTCTTTGTCCTTCAGCGTGGATTGTATCAAAGGCTAGAGAAGATTTTCCCGAGCCAGAAACTCCTGTTATAACAATTAACTTATTTCTTGGAAGTTCTAGGCTAATGTTTTGAAGATTATGTTCACGTGCGCCATGAATGGCAATGGTTTTGATCTCGCTCATAACACTGAATAGAATCACTTTAAAGATGGGACATACAACTTAGATATTGCAAGATAAATGATAACCTGTAAAGTAATATAGAAAAATAGGATTTGCGAATAAAGGAAAATGCAATATATTGCATTCTTAATTTTATGTAAAAATGGATGTTAATATTCGTTGATCATTCTGCTCTTCAAACAGGTTCAAGAGGTGTTTTAAAATGGCTGCTAGTATCAATAAGGTTATTTTGATAGGAAATATGGGGGCAGATCCAGAAGTACGGCATACACAAGATGGTCGTAAGATTGTGAATATTCGTCTTGCTACTTCCGAAACTTGGAAGGATAGGAATACAAGCGAACGCCGTGAAAAGACAGAATGGCATTCTGTTGTGGTCTTTGCGGAAGAATTATGTAAGATTTGTGAGCAATATCTTCGCAAAGGATCAAAAGTTTATGTAGAAGGTTCTTTGCAGACCCGAAAATGGCAAGATCAATCTGGGAATAATCGCTATACGACTGAGATTATTATGCGTAGTATGGTTATGCTCGATGGGCGTCGGGATGCATCTCAGGAAGAAATAAAAAATAATTCTGATGTGAAAGAAAATTCTTTTGATAAGAATTATTCTAGTCCGCCAAAAGATAATGTTTTTTCTGATGAGCTTGACGATGAGATTCCGTTTTAATTCTCTTATGAGTACTTTTTTGCAACAAAGAATAATTGATTGTTTTTCTGTCGTTCATGTGCATTTGTGCAAAAATTTATTTTTTAGTACGATGGTGGTATAATAAAAATTAGGTTACTTTTGAACAGAGATTGTGAAATACATTGACTGAACATATAATACCCAGTGATGAAGAAGATGAAAAAGGCATTAGTACTATTTCAATAGTAGATGAAATGCAAAAATCTTATCTTTCTTATGCGATAAACGTTATTGTAGCCCGTGCGTTACCTGATGTGCGAGATGGTCTGAAAACTGTCCACCGTCGTATATTGTTTGGTATGATGCAGATGGGGGTGGAGTGGAATAAGAAATATGTGAAATGTGCACGTATTTCTGGAGAGGTAATGGGTAAATACCATCCACATGGTAATGCTGCCATTTATGATGCTTTGGCGCGTATGGCTCAAGACTGGTCTTTGCGTTTATTATTGATTGATGGGCAGGGGAATTTTGGTTCGATTGATGGTGATCCTCCGGCTGCAGAAAGATATACTGAATGTCGTTTACAAAAAGCTGCGCATTTTTTATTAGATGATCTTGGTAGGAATACGGTTGATTTTCGTCCGAATTATGATGGTTCTTTTCAAGAGCCAGTTGTGCTTTGTGCTAAATTTCCGAATCTACTTGTCAATGGTGCTGGAGGTATTGCTGTTGGTATGGCAACCAACATTCCCTCTCATAATTTAGGAGAGGTCATTGATGGTTGTATTGCCTTGATTGACAATCCCGATATTACTCTTGATGAATTAATGCAGATTATCCCTGGTCCAGATTTTCCTACAGGAGCTATGATTTTGGGGCGTTCTGGAATTAAAAATGCCTATCAAACGGGTCGAGGTTCTATTGTAATACGAGGAGTTACTCATGTAGAAAAGACAGCAAATGATCGTGAGCGAATTATTGTTACGGAGGTTCCATATCAGGTAAACAAGGCGGCAATGTTAGAGAAGATTGCTGAATTGGTTCGAGAAAAACGCATAGTAGATATATCAGATCTTCGTGATGAATCGGACCGTCAAGGTTATCGGGTTGTGATTGAGTTAAAGCGTGGTGCATCTGCTGATGTAATTCTGAACCAATTATATCGTTATACTTCGTTGCAGAGTTTGTTTAGTGTCAATATGGTGGCTTTGAAGGGAAGTAAACCCGAACGTTTTTCCCTCATAGAGATGATTAGATCTTTTGTAAATTTCCGTGAAGAGGTGGTGGAAAGGAGAACGAAATATCTTTTAAAGAAAGCGCGTGATAGAGCTCATATCTTGGTCGGTCTTGCTATTGCTGTATCTAATTTAGATGATGTTGTACAAATTATTCGTTTTGCTCCCAATCCAGATTCAGCACGTCGAGAGCTTATGAAGCGGAGTTGGCCTGCTGTTGGTATTAAGAGTTTAATTGATTTAATTGATGATTATAGTTATAGCGCTGGAAGTGATGGCCTATTGTGTCTTTCAGAAGCTCAGACTCGAGCGATCCTAGAGCTTCGCTTGGCACGATTGACAGGATTAGGTCGCGAAGATATTAGTGATGAACTGAATAATCTTGGTGGAGAAATTAAGAACTGTTTGGATATTCTTTCGTCTCGACATCGAGTATTAGATATCATCAAAAAAGAGCTCTTGGATATTAAGGATGAGCTTGGAACGCCTCGACGAACAGAAATTGTAGAGGGTTTGTTAGGTATGGAAGATGAAGACTGTATTGTTCGCGAAGATATGGTCGTTACGGTATCGCATCTAGGATATGTTAAGCGAGTTCCTCTTTCTGTATATAGATCGCAACGGCGTGGTGGAAAAGGGCGTTCTGGTGTGGTCACACGTGATGAAGATTTTGTAACGCATTTATTTATTGTTAGCACGCATACGCCAGTTTTATTTTTTTCATCTTTAGGATTTGTATATAAGGAAAAAGTATGGCGCTTGCCTGTAGGATCCCCTCAATCACGTGGCAAGGCTTTGATTAATATTCTTGCTCTGGATCAGGGAGAGCGTATCACGACGATTATGCCCCTTCCAGAGGATGAATCAACTTGGAGTAATTTGTATGTAGTGTTTGCTACTCGTAGCGGAAGCGTTCGGCGCAATCGGCTATCTGATTTTGTTCAAGTCAATCGCAGTGGTAAGATTGCTATGAAGTTGGAAGGGGACGATGAGATTCTTTCCGTTGAAACATGTACAGAAGAACAAGACGTATTATTGACCACCAAGTTGGGGCAATGTATCAGATTTCCTGTTGCTGATATACGTGTTTTCTTGGGACGTAATTCGATTGGGGTCCGGGGTATATCTCTTGCTGAAGGGGATAAGGTTATTTCTATGGCTATTATTCTACATGCAGATGCGAGTTATAGTGAGAGGATTTGTTATATTAAACATATGGCAGCTAGCCGTCGTCTTATCGCTGATTCTGAAGACGATGAATCTGACTCTATTGCAATTGATTCTGATTCTATCGAGAATGATGGCTCTCCTGAAGGTGAGATGTCGGAATTGCGTTATCAAGAATTAGGGTCACGTGAGCAGTTTATTTTAACTATTTCAGAAGAAGGTTTTGGAAAACGAACATCTTCTTATGATTTCCGTGTTTCTGGTCGTGGTGGAAAGGGTATTCGTGTTACTGATCTTGCAAAAATAGGTGAAATCGGCCCATTAATAGCAGCATTTCCTGTTAAGGAAAATGATCAGATTATACTTGTTTCTGATAAGGGAACTCTTATCCGAGTTCCTGTGAACGATATAAGAATTGCTAGTCGTGCTACAAAGGGAGTTGTTATTTTCTCTACTGCAGATGATGAAAGAGTAGTATCGGTTGAGTGTATTGATGAAAGTATTGTTGATGAAGTAGATTCAAGTGAATAATGAATATTTCAATTTTTATTGATTATATAACTATATTTGTTCGCTTTTATGCTTGTAAGTTGTCTTTGTAATAAAATCAATCTTGTGATTAAACAATATTATTCTGTCATAATACAGTTTACTGTGCATATGCTTTTTTTTATTTCTACTTTAAATGGTATGAACAATGAAAGATTGTATTATATTCCATGGATTGATAAACAATATATTCAATACAAATTTTAAGATTTGATATTTTAGGAGAGTACGTTAATTTTGAGTGTCAAAATATCTGTAATATTTGTCAAGGATATTCACTAATCTACCCTAACCATGGATTTAACGTGTTTTTTAATATACCTCCCTTACTTTTATTTTGAGGTTCGGGATTTATTCTGCTATTTTAGAAGCTATAAGACGAGAATTTTTAATACCTAGGTGCATTCTATCTTCTCCTTTGGTGTATATGCTGCTTGTGATATTGATTTCCAACCAAATATAACCATGAGTTCATGAGCGGGTTGCTCAAGCTTTGGCTGCTATCATGTCAGACATTTTTCTGACTCTATGGGCTGATTTATTAATTCCTGCTTTCTTTGCTTTGAATATAAACCACCGAGTAAATTGTTCTCATGCTCTGTTGGTTGCTGCCTATCTTTAGGGTGGTATATTCCCGAATGGAAGAAGTCTGACTATACCTAGTTGGGGCTTATGTTATCAACGCTATTGGGGGTAAGACGGATAAGACGCCCTTGTACGTAAAGTGTTCAAATGTGTTGTCGGGGACAATTCTGGAGCGATTGATTGGCAGGCGACCCATTCTTTGAAGCAAGTATCGGGAGATTGTACTTGGGAAGTTTCAGAATCGCAGAGAGATCTTAAATGGGAATGGGGGAAAATTTCTGGGTTTAGAACCTCTCGTTTTGTGATGATTAATCTCTCAACTCCTGTTCAAGATAATACCTCAACTCTTCATTGGAGATTGGGCATGTGGGGACAAGAGGAGGGATATCCTCCTTGCGTTTCACGAAGATCGATTAATTTTTGTGGGAAATGACGTAGATCTCCAATCTATTTTCTGCTCAAGAACATCACATTATACCGATTTTTCCCCACTAGATGCCAGCGGAGATGTTTTCCCTTCTCAAGGATTTTCTGTTTGTCTTAGCTCAACGAATAGACAAACCATTCAATGGATGCAAAGCATGGGCAGGGGATGATTGGTTGGCACGGATATGGATATTTAGGTTATTGCTCCTTCCCATGAACGGGGAAGTGTTGCGGCTAATTCTGTGTCGGTCATGAGGATTTAAAGCTTTAATAGTTTGGGGATATCTCCAGTTATTGCGGGTTCTATTCTTCTTTATTCTCAATCTTCAGGTCGAACGTTGAGGGCTATTAGTGGGGATTTAGAGCGGGGTATCAGTTCCTTGATTTAACACGGAATGCAGATCACATGCTGATGAGTGATATTAAGCAGATGGTATTTCAAAGTGATCCTTACTCTATTATCTGGGTTTTGCGCAGAGACGGGGAATTAGTTGGCTGCACATTTGACCCTGACAACAAGGTATTAGCGTGGCACTCACATATATTAGGTGGTATAGATACACGAATTTGCGCTTTAGTGAGTTTCACAATCTTTTTTAACTGTCAAGACGAACTGTGGTTTTTAGTTGAGAGATAAAATGCTGCTGGAGAGTGGTTATTTCTCTTGAAAAGATTGGAAACTTCCAAAGGGCAAATACCTATCGAGACACAGATAGTGTTGATGGGATTCGCGCCAAAGATGCAAACACACCAACGGGGACGTAATATGAATAATCGATTATTGGCGAGTGTTGTTGTTTTAACTTTGTTTTTAAATTCTGGATGCTCTTTTGAGGCTAAGAAACACAACCTTGATGGGCTTCAAAAACATAATAATGAGATACCTTCACATAAAAGACAAAAAAAGAAGATGAGTTTAGAGGAAGCAAAACAGATATTGCAAGAAGCAGAACAGTCTGTTCAAGAGACTAAAGTTGTCATTAGAAAAGCCCAGAAAAAGCATCTCACATTAGAAGAAATGTTGGAGGCAAAGGCCAAGGCGAGAAAAATTTATGCCTTATTTACAACAATACCCAGCGGTTTATTTTCTTCCACTGATACTAGTATCGGAGCCCAATATAATGGGCTATACCATCGTTTTGGCGGCGCAATTAATACATTAAGTAGTATTATACATACTGAAGTCTTTTCTTTCAGTCAAGATCTTGTTGATACAACAGCTCGGGTAGAAAACAAACTCCGCTCAAGTTTGGATATTGCTGAACAGGTGGTTTCTCGTTATCCCTCCCCGCATTTGATTAAGCTCAAGGACAATATTGAGGCTAAACTCTCAGAAGTAAAGCAAGAAAGCGTTGATCACGCCGATCAAACTATTCAACGCATCAAAGAGGGATTCAAAGATATATCACAGTATAAGGAAAAAGCCATAGAGAGCAGGAAAAGAAAACTTTTTGATGATTCATTTAAGTGGAGAATACATATTTTAGATTCTCTAGATCGTTTGGGTGAGCTATTGAGATTACAGGATACTATCTTGTCCGATATTAAGGGGAACATGAGCGCGGTTCTATCCTCTTCTATGAATTTTGGCAGGATATTACATATGACGCGTCGTGGTATGAATGATGAACATACCATAGCGAAGGAACAAGAGCTCGAGCAGGTCAAGTCTTTAAGTGTTAATGCGAGGGTATCCAAAGGGCAGGAACTTGCCATCGAAGCGGAACGCGACATTCTTCAAGCAAGAGCACATCACAAAAAGGGTGATATTGAAGCGGCCTATAGACTTTACGATAGGGATGGATTTATCTTAGAGCGCGCCTCGTGGTATTTTGTTAGGTTAAAGGAGTCCGAGTTTGGAGAAGTCTTACCCAATATAGAGGCTCCGCTTAGAGATGAAGATATAGAGGCTCTTAGAGATGAAGCGAGCGTTTATACATCTAAATTCAGGCTTGCAGATCGAGAAAAAAACGATCAATTCATCCGTGGTATCAGCAAACGTCTCCTCAAGATTGAGTTGAGTTTAAAGGGTGCTGAAGCTTTATTGAAGAGGGCTGAGAAAGTTTTACGACATCATAATCGGCCACAAACTTCTGAGCAAGAGCAGCGTCAATCATCAAAAGCATCTCTTGCTGATTAAGGAAAGGCAGTTAAGCGGTGAAGGTTCCCTCATCGGGGGTTATTACGCCTTATGAGGAGTGTGATACTTTTGGTGTGGGAGATCAGCTTGGATATACATATACCTCATATGCTGAGTTTTCTCGTATCGATATGGGGGATCTTTTAATGGCCTCAGTGGCAAGAAGAGGCGTTTAGTTGCGTATGATTAAAACACCGAAGGTTTAGAAGTTAGGCTCTCCTGAGGCGCTGTCTTTTGTCGGTGATTTAAAAGATCGAGCTCGTATATCGGGTGGCAACGGTGCTGCTTGGCGCACGGCAGGCCGGACGCAATGCCGAGTGCGTGGATCAACTCAAAAAATCATTGGAGGTAAAAGATGCCCAAATTCGTGCAATGCTGGATGCTCCCCGTACTCGCGGCGATCTTGTTGACTGCCTGCGCAGGGGTAAATTTTAATCCAGCGTGCGTCTGCCCGCCGATCAGGAAATATGATCGGGAGTTTCAGCGCAAGCTGGCGGATGAAATTGAAGCTGCATCCGTAAGTGCAGTTTGGGTTTTATACTGGCCGCGATGATGCTCGTCCTTGACGCTGTATTTCAGCAAATCACGGTGCAACTGTTTGACGTGGTTTTCAGTGACGACGATGTCGGCCTAGGATTGAAACACCAGTTCCATCGCTTCGGCATAACCTGCCACTTCCTGCTCGTCGCGGGTTTCAAATGATTTGATTTGAAGGTTTGCAAGCAGACGCTCGACATCGCGGTCGGAAAGTTTGCTGCCCTCGATGCGTGTGGATGAGCCGATGCTTTCAATTGTCGCCATGCGTTGCAAAGCGGACAGGCGCTCCGGTGCCAACGTGCCTAAAGCCCGCCATGCACCTTTGAATTCATCAATTTCAGCAATCAGGCTTAGAATGTTCTGATTGATCTGTAGGGTATCTGTTTTGATCATACGCCAAAACTGTACCCATTTTGACCCATTTCGCAAGTCAAAAACCATAAATATACCCAATTAGACCCGTTTACAGCCTTATTCAGGCTTAGAGCCTTATCCTTTAATAAGCCCATACTTATTAAGGGGAACAACCATGCGCGACCCTCTGGCCAATCTGAAGCCCTCAATCAGAGGATCGCGCAGCAATACGGTCAATTTTCCAATAAAAACAACCGATCGGCTGGCCTATGACTGCCAGCCTGGCAGGCTCCGAACGGGGTCGCCGTCATCCCTGCCACTGCGATTGCTCCATGCCCGCTATGAACGGACGGATTCTCCCGCAGTCCCGACGCTTGAAGGGTCTCGGTTCCCTTATGCAGGCGCTCGAAGGCCGATAACATACAATGGTAGGCCGAGCCGCTCGCTTCAGTCGTTTACGCCGCGCTCTCCTTGGCCAGAGAGGTCATGTCGGCGATTTTCTGGAATTGATTGAGAATGTCCCGATGGTTCTGGGCGAGGTAACGAACGACCTTGGCATTACCGAGCAATGAGCCGAGATAACCCTTCGTCAGCGTCAGGTTCAAAACATCCTTGCCGTAATTCTCTTCGATCAAACGGTATTCGCGCTGCAAGCTTTCCATCTCGCTTTCCATACGCGCCATCCGATCTTCATCTAGCCCTTTAATCTTTTTCGGCTTGTCGGGATCCGTCAGCTGATCCTTGGGCGTAGCTGCCAGAAGCGCGCGGGCATAGGTTTTAGAATACACGCCTGCATCGTTCATAAGTGTTGCGGCTTCGATCTGACGAAAGGATTTCATGCGCTTCAAGATCGGGAACGAGGCGATCGGCACCATCTTGTCTTTCAAGAGATCAGCGGCTTCCGAACAAATGCCGTTCAACAGGTCGCGCCTAGTAGCGATGCTGCGGGTATCGATATTGAGTGCGGCAGCGATCTTGGCTTCCGGCACACCGCGCTCGATTGCCCGCAAGATCATACGGTGTTCCTGCACGGTGGAGAGACGGTTGATATGCTTGTTGTAGGTGAAGGCTTCATCATCCGTCGATACCAGACAGGTGACTTCGGTTTCGCCCAGCTCTTTGAGCGCCTCAATGCGCATATGGCCGTCGAGCAGAATATATTTACTGCGCGCATGCGGATCGCGGCTGACCACGGGCGGTTCAATAATGCCGACCTCGCGGATGGAAGCGAGAATCTGGTGGTATTTTGGGCTTTTTCGTGCGGCAGGCGTTACCAGTTTGATCGAGACGATCTGGTCGATCTTGAGATCAACAGTAGTTTGATCAAAACCCGCTTTGATTTCACCTTTTGGTAGTTTGGATTTTTGTGGAGGCATTTTAGCCATGCGGATGACCTTTCTCCGCCATTAATCCGGCCAGTGGTTTCGGTAACGTTGTCAAACCTTCCGCACGCAGCAGCGTGCTGAAATGTTCATCTTGCAATAATTCGCGCAAGGCTTCGGTGACAAAGAACATGGAATTGGAAACAGCGTCAGCTTTACGAGTCAGCAGGCGTTTGCGATCAACCTCCCGCTGATAGACTTTCAACACATCCTGGACAGAGATTGCTTTGTCATCCTTATCGCGTTTGCCACGTTTGCGCTCATCAGCCAAAGCTTTACCGCACCGCTTTCTGGTATCAATCAAGCGCTTGGCTAGCAGCAGGCGATTACCGCGCAATTGTTTTGTCTCATAGGCTTCGTGCAAGGCACGCTGTTCATCTTCTGGATTTTCTGCAACGCGGATCGCGAGTGAGATCGGCATGTGTCCAGCCTCAACGGCGGAGAGCAATTGCTCTTCGCCGCGCTCCATCAAATTTAAAACACCGTTGACGTAGTCGAGGGATAATCCTGTTTTGGCAGCGATCGTTGTCGCATCATAGCCTTGCTTTTGCAGGATCTCAATCCCTTGCAGAAGATCGGTTGCCCGATGCTGGCGGCGCGCAAGATTCTCGACCAGGCTCATGATGAGTGCCTGTTCTTCACTGGCATCGATCACGATGGCGGGAATCTGGCTTTGCCCGCATGCCGTAAAGGCTTCGATCCGCCCCTGGCCGCAGATCAGGTCATACTCTTTGCCGTCGACCTTAGAGCGGCTCGGCGTGACCGTAATCGGGCGCTTCATGCCGACCTGAGTCATATTGGTGGCAATCTCTAGAAACACTTTCTGGTTTCGCACACGGGGATTGAGGATATTGATCGTGTCGATCGGGATCATCTTGATCTCTGAAGCGCGCGTGCCTTTGCCTTTGGTCATGCAGCCTCCGGTAAAGCGGCGCGTTCGGCCAGCATGAAGAACGGTTCTAGATCGTCAAAACGATAAGCGTCCAACGAAAAGTGGTTGTTTTCGGTTAGACGGATCTGCGGGTTTTCAACATCGATCGCGGGAATCAGGTAATAATCGAGGATCTGTCGGTTATCCGGTTCCATACGCACCGCGATGGTGATATCCGGCATCAGGCTGCTGTCTAACTGGATCTTCCAGCGATTGGTGCCAGCCGGTGTCTGGGCGCAACGGCAAATCACAACCGATACCTTGATCTCGTTATTGACGATCAGAAAATCATTTTCGACTTGGCGGTGAACTTGCCCGCCCAGCGTTTTGATATTCCGAATGACGCTTTCTACGATATCCGGATACATTTTCCGCAGATATTTATTGTCCTCGATGTAACGCTGGTCACGCCCAGGATTGTAACCAATCAGCTTATAGGCTTGGGTCAGCCCGCCAAAACGGTGGGCGTAAGCGCTACTGGAAGGCATATCGTCGGTTTCATCGATAAGGATTCCGGACAGCCACCCTTGCTTTTCATGCAATGTCCGCAGCCTGGTGAGCATTTCATCGTCACTGAATTTCCGGCTGCGTTCACGGATGATGCCTTGCGCCGTGTAAAAATACCGTGCCTCAATGATGGCCTCGAAAACCCCGTCCGCGCGCACCCACATATCGGGTGCATTGATCACACGGCGTTTCTTGAGCTTGAAGGAACGGCGGTTAAAGACGTTGTTGCCGATATATTTCTCGTTGGTGAGGATGCCGTGGACGACACCGCGCGTCCATTCGCGGCCAAGATCGGTCAAAACGCCTTTGTTATTAAGCGCGTGGGCGATCTCGGTTTCCTGCAAACCTTCCTCAGTAAAGGTGCGGTAAATCCAGCGTACCGTATCGACTTCTTCATCCGGCCCTGCAACCAGGACAACACGGTCGGTTTGTAAAGATTTATGCTCCCCGCGCTTCAATGTGCCTTTGGGTTGACGGTTTTCGTCAACCAGCACACGGCGTAAGCCGTATCCGGCTGGGCCGCCCTGACGGAATCCCATCTCGATTAGACGGCATTGCCCTGCGAACACCTTGCCGGATAATTCACGGCTATATTCCCCCGCCATGGCACGCTTCACACTTTTGATGATGGTGGATACGGGACTGCCATCGTTTTCAAATTGTTCAGCGACATACTGAACATGAATGCCAGCGCGGCGACAAAGATATTCATAATAGGCACTTTCATCTGCATCCTGAAACCGTCCCCATCGGGTTACGTCAAGAACGAGAATGATGCTATAATCTTTGGAACCCGACTGCACGTCGGCAATCAGATTTTGAAGGGCGTCGCGTCCATCCAGCTTAAGGCCGCTTTTACCGGAATCGGTGTAGGTCTTGACGATGTCTATCTGGCGATGGGCGGCATACTCGCGGATCGCGTCGGCCTGGTTTTCGGTCGAATATTTCTGGTAATCGGTCGACATACGCACATACATGGCCGCACGGCGGCGCTGTTGCCCGTTCGTTGATCCTGCCGAATTATTCCACCTTTCCATCCGTTTGTTCTTCCCGTTGGCATTGCTCTATATAGCGTTGGTATTCTTTGTCCATTTCAGCGTTTCTTGCTGCTTGTTCAGCTAGGCCCTTTGCAACAACTTCGTCAACTTCTTTCAGTCTAACTTTTATAGCTGCTTTTGTTTTTGCATCGTACTTTTCCCAAAGATCGCATCCGCCCAGTACAGCAGTGGCTGACATAAAGAGATGCTATTATGAGTTGGTTTTTGATATTCATTGATGAATCCAATTTAATAAGAGCTATGCTACTTAAGATATATTCACTAAAGGAGTCAATACTTGAAAGTTGAAAATATCAACCTTTCCTTGCTTCTTACTGGGTTAATTAAACATTTCGAAGGCCTACGCCTATCTTCCTATCGATGCCCTGCTGGCATTTGGACGATTGGGTATGCTCATACTGGCCATGGTGTTCATGAGGGCATGAGCATATCTGTTGGGCAAGCTAATGCTCTTTTACACCAAGACGCAATAAAATGTTTAAATCAAGCACTCAAAGCTTCACCTGTTCTTGAATCCTCTGGAGAAAACCGCCTATCAGCTGTCGGAGATTTTGTTTTTAACCTCGGTATCAACAGATATAAATACAGCACTTTCAAAAAGAGAATTGATGATGAGGATTGGCCCAATGCTGTGATTGAATGCAATAGATGGATCTTTGCTGGGGGTAAAAAACTAAAAGGCCTTGTTATCAGAAGAGAGGTTGAAGCTGAGCTGTTATTGGGTTAGGGGTATAATAAATAAAACAACGTAGAATCAATGGTGTTATTTATTATGATTTTTAGGGTTCTGGGGTTCTTAAGATATTGATTTTACGAAGTAATTCAGCTCATATAATGTTATTGCCTATTTCACAGGAAATATCTTTCATAGTGGTATATATGGTGATAAGATATATGAAGGTATTTTTTGATATAATGTCTTGAGGTAAAAAATGCTCGTAAGACATATTTTTTCAATGTTTGGGATAGCGTCCTATGTTACAAAAGGATGTCATATTATTAGTGTCAGGAGGAACAGGGGGGCATGTTTTCCCTGCGGTGGCGTTGGTTCATGAATTAAAAAAACGAGGATATATTGTTTATCTCATCACTGATCGTCGCACTAAATTTCTTGTAGAAGAGCTTCCTTCTGATTCAGTGTATGAAATTTCTTCATCGCAGATCAATTTATCTAATCCAATTGTTTTTTATCATTCCATGGTGACTTTATGGAAAGGATTGATTGATTCTTTGTTACTTATGAGAAAGCTTAAGCCAAAAGTTATTGTTGGTTTTGGCGGATATACTACGGTATCACCTTTGTTGGCAGCGATGATATTGAGAATTTCTTCTATGATTCATGAACAAAATGTTGTTATGGGAAGAGCCAATCGTCTTTTGTCTTTAGGGGTTAAGGTAATTGCGCGGGGTCTTTTCTCTCAGAAAAAGGGATTTTTATCACGAAAAGTGATCACAACAGGTAATCCTATCCGTGATTCTTTCATCAAAGCAGCAGCTATTCCTTATCAATTGAGTCATGCAGATAAACCTTTTCGTTTGTTGATATTTGGAGGGAGTCAGGGTGCAAAAATTTTCTCAGAAATTATACCTCAAAGCATCTCTCTTCTTTCTTTTAAACAACGTCAGAGATTGATTATCATACAACAAGTCAAAGAAGATGAGCGAGAATCGGTGCAAAAATACTATGAGAACCTAGGTGTAAAATATGAATTATCTTCTTTTTTTCATAATCTAGAGGAACATATTGCTGCGGCAAATTTGTTGATATGTCGTTCAGGAGCTTTGACGGTTTCTGAAATAGCTGCTATAGGACGTCCGTCAATTCTTATACCTTATCCCTATGCGGTTAATCAGGATCAATTGTTTAATGCTCAATTGCTACAAAAAGATGGGGGAGCTGAAGTTATCGTGCAAGATTCTCTTTCTCCCAAACGATTGGCAAAAGAGATTTCTTCTGCTATGGAACATCCAGAACGTTTATTACGGATGGCTCAACAAGTCTTTAAGAAAAGAAGTCCCGAAGCCGTTTTATTATTGTCAGATGTGGTTGAACAACTTGCTAGGGGGAAGGTTATGTCTACAAGTTTAGGAAGGAAAGGTATATGCTGATTCCACAAGGTATCATGATAGGTCCTATACATTTTGTAGGGATAGGTGGAATAGGGATGAGTGGTATTGCCGAGGTTTTGCACAATACGGGTTATCAAGTGCAAGGATCAGATTCTATTCTAGGTCCGAACATAAATAGACTTAGTAGACAAGGTATTAAGATTTCGATCGGTCATAAAAAAGAAAATATTGACAATGCAGAGATTTTGGTCGTATCGACTGCAATTGATCAAAATAATGTTGAATGTATTGCTGCACGTGCAAAAAACATTCCTATCATCTGCCGTGCTGAAATGCTTGCAGGATTGATGCGTCGCCGCCAATCTATTGCTGTTTCAGGAACCCATGGGAAGACAACGACTACTTCGTTAATTGCTGCTCTTCTTGATACGGGTGGATTGGATCCAACAGTTATTAATGGAGGAATTATTAACTCATATGGAACCAATGCTCGTACTGGTACAGGTGAATGGATTGTTGTTGAGGCAGATGAATCAGATGGAAGTTTTCTCAAATTGCCTGCGGACATTGTTGTGGTAACCAATATTGATCCGGAACATCTGGATTATTATGGTAATTTTGATGCTATTCGTTCCGCTTTTTATCAATTTATTGAGAATATTCCTTTTTATGGTTTTGGAGTTGTTTGTCTTGATCATCCAGAGATAGTTGCTCTTCTTTCGCAGATTAACAATCGCAAGATCATTACCTATGGTCAGCATCATCAAGCGGATATTCGTTACTCTAATATCAAAAAATTTTCTGGCCATTCGGTTTTCGATATTACTGTGCAAGGAAATTTGACAAAAACCCCTATAGAAATCAAGAACCTTGTTTTGCCAATGATTGGTAAACACAATGTTTCAAATGCATCTGCAGCTATTGCTGTGGCATATAGATTGGGTTTATCTCCCGAAGATATTTCTAAAGGGCTAGCTTCTTTTTCTGGTGTTAAAAGAAGGTTTACTCTTGTTGGCGTTTGGAATGATGTACATGTTTTTGATGATTATGGACATCATCCCGTAGAAATTGCATCTGTTCTTTCTGCAGCTCGTGAAGTATGTCATGGAAAAATCATTGCGATTCACCAACCACATCGTTATACGAGGGTTTCAACACTTTTCAATCAATTTTCTACATGTTTTTCTGATGCTGATACTGTTTTGATTTCTCCTCTTTATTCAGCTGGAGAAAAAATCATTCAAGGAATCTCTTCTCAGTCCCTAGTAGAAAAAATCAAAGAAAATGGGCATCCAATGGCGTGTTATGTCAGTTCTTTTGATCATCTTGTTTCTAGCATATTGGATGTTGCGAAGCCGGGTGATGTTGTCATTTTTCTTGGAGCAGGTAATATTACTCAATGGGCATCTTCTCTTATACAAGAACTCGAATTGGTTAATCAACATAATGTCTGCGTGATATGATTGATGGAGAGATTCCTCATTTTTTAAAGAACAGAGAAATACAACTAAGAGGAAAATTCCAAAAAAATTTTTCAATGCGTAAGATCGCATGGTTTCGTGCTGGAGGTGATGCTGAAATGATGTTTCAGCCGCAAGATGTAGATGATCTCACAGCATTTTTAACACTTTTACCACGATCTCTTCCCCTGACGGTCGTAGGGCTTGGTTCTAATCTTTTGGTGCGTGATGCTGGTATCAAAGGTATGGTTTTACGCCTATCACATGCCGGTTTTGGTCAGGCAAAAGTGACAAATGATTTTAAAATCATTGCAGGTGCCAGTTGTTCAGGAAAGTTTCTTGCAAATTTAGCAGTAAAACATGGTATCGGGGGTTTTCATTTTTTTTATGGAATTCCAGGATCAGTGGGGGGGGCTGCATATATGAATGCTGGTTCCAATAATTATGAGACTGCTGAATTGGTGATAGAAGTGCATGTCATGGATCGTATGGGAAATAAGCATGTAATTTCGCGCAATGACATGGGATATGGATACCGTTGTTCCAAGCTTCCACAAGACATGATTATTACGCAAGTGGTTTTCCAAGGATTTCCAGAAAAACAAAATATTATTGTCTCTGCCATGAAGGATGTAATGCATCATCGTGAAACAGTGCAGCCCACAAGAGAAAAGACTGGAGGATCTACCTTTAAAAATCCTGTTGGATATTCCGCATGGAAATTAATAGCTGATTCTCACTGTCGGGGATTGGTATTTGGAGGCGCAAAAATATCGGAATTACACTGTAATTTTATGATTAATATGGGAAATGCAACAGGATATGAACTTGAATATCTTGGGGAAAAAGTGCGCAAAAAAGTTTTCGATACATCAGGAGTTCTCTTGGAATGGGAAATAAGGCGTATGGGAGAATTCTTGGATCATCAGATAATTAAATGTGCATCAATTACATAGATTTATCTTTTTTCTTAAAGGAAAGAATAAGTTTAAAGCTTCATAATAAAAGTTTTTCCTGTTGTTTAGATGACAGGATCAATGTTACATCCCTTATTAATTTATAAGAAGATAGCACGTAATTTGTACATAGATATTAATCTGGCGGACTGTATAATAAATAAGAAGAATATATCGCCTGAATTTGAGGATTAATTTTAGTTTTTGAGTATATTTTTATAGGATGGTTTTCTATAACGACGGATATCAGTATGGTTCTTCTCATGAGAGATAGAAAATACTTTTGCAAACACCACTTCATTGATAGTGAGATTATATTCTCTTTTTAAATAATATACACCAAAATACAATCTTAATATTGGACATAATAATCAATTCTTCTACTTCTTTGGATACATCTCCTTGAAGAAAGAATAAGATCTTTTCTTTGTAGGGGCCGTTTTAAAGATTAAATGAGGAAAAAAGGTGAGGTTGATGTTTAAATTTAGGGTTTTTTCTCAGAAGAATGATTTTTCATAAAATCCCTCATGTATTCTATATGTCTTGTTGGTCACAAATGAACATGCATTTGTCAAAAATTATGACACAATATGATTCATATGAATAGAAAACTTATTTTTTGTGATTTTCGGTTTTTATTCCGGGATCATCGGGTTGTCGTAAAGGAGGATTAAAGGATACACTACTCCAGTTATGAAAATTAAGATCTTTATAGATATGGGATGTGTTATTTGCATCTATGATTAAGGAATTTGTGGAATTATCTAATTTCGATGGTTTAGGACATTGATAAGCATTATATTCTGGGATTTTAACTGGATTATTCCAGCTAAAATTACATATTTTCCTGCTTATAGGTGACGCAGGAAGCCATGTTTCAGATAAAAATCCATCTTCTGCTATCCATAAAGGGTCTGGAATTGCATAGAGTGCTTTTTTTGTCCAGTAGAGAGCTTGATTGAGATTATGAGAGTAGGTTTGTTCTATCTCAGCAAGAATCAAATATATTTCTTTTCGAGGGGTTATCTTAATAGCATGCATTGCCTTTGCACGTGCTTGATCAATATCGCAATTTTTCAAAGCGGTCTTTATAATAATGATTAGCGATTCTACACTTTTTTTATTGAGACTTTCTAATTTAAAAGCTCTTTGCAAATATTCTTTTGAATCATTTGAGGAAATTGTAGTGTAGATATGAGCGATTTCAGGATGAGGGTTAATTCTCCATATTTTTTCTAAAATGACTTCTGCTTTGCTTGTTTTCTTTTGCAAAATCAAAGATTTGGCAGCAGATATTGATGCCATAATCGAATCATTGCATAATTTGAGTGCATCTATTGCGTCGTTATATGCAGCAATAACATTGTTTAGAGCCAGACTTTCTAATGATCGAGCTGTGAGAAGTATAGACTTATTACGGTTATATTCTTCAATATCGATGTTATTTTTGTGCTGATTGAGAAAAACAATGGCTTTTGACCATTCTTTTGCAGATACATAATCATATAGAATCGCTTCAACACACCATGACGCTTTAGAAGAAATGTCGATTGCTCTTTCTGCATAACGTTTTGCTGATTGGAAATCACCTTGCCGACAGGACTCATTATAGAGTCCATATAATGCAAATTCTCGTGTTGGGAGTATTTGCAGCATTCTTTCAAATTTTGCATGTGCAACAAGATATTCTTTATCAGATAAAGCAACTTGTGCCTCTAGAAGATGAATCAGGGATTCATTTTGAGGAGTAAATTTATATGATACATAAGCAGACATTTTGCGAGCTAAGACTTTGTTTTGAGCCGCAATAGCTATCAGCCCTGTCGACAAAGCAGTAAATTCTTTAGCATGATTGTGTTTTTGGAATATACTCGCCAAAAAAGAAGTAAATGAGAAAAAAATCTTTGATAGCAGTAAAAATGCAAATAACAAAAAATAGACCAAAGAAAGTGCTACAAGTGGACTTATTTGATATATCTGATTGCTATAAATAATGGATATATCTTTTACATAATAGGCAATACCCAAAAAACTACAGATCAGAAGGAACATAATGCAAAAAAAGTATATAATGCGGAGCATATGCATTCCTTATGAAATTTTATCAAGCTCTTCTTTGATAATTTTATCAGAGCAAATATGTGCATTAAGTGCATTTCGTAAGAAGACACCAGGTTTTTTTGCTTTCTCTGGAATCTTATCCCATTCAAGAGATGCTTGCTTTAGTTGACCGTTTTTAAGATTATATTCAATACGGGCGATGATAGCAGCAGGTGTCTCTCCTTGGATATCTCCTGTTGAGCGTATTCTGACCAATTTACTCATCTGAAAAATAAAATAATCAAAAATGCTTGAATCTTGGTTTGGATATTCACTCGCAGATAGCATATCTTCAGCAACTTTGGGAAATTGTGCTAAAATTTCCAAAGTAGTTGGAATTCTCGTGTTGGAAAAATTCATTAATACGGCTGTACATGGTTCTAATATAGAGAGTTCATCTATCATTTTTTTGTTTAATAGAATGTTTTCTCCCTGATCAATCGTATGTTTTAAGATGAGAAGAGAGATCATGCGTTGAATATTTGGATCTTTAAGGGGATTTTTTATAAGCTCCTCTGTTTTGTTCAACCGAGCAGAAAGATCTATATGGCTTTGGTTGAGGGTTAAGAGAATATTTTTAAGGGAGGATATTTCCGTTAAAATTTCCTTAATATGAGCATTATTAAGGTCATTTTGTTTTGAATCAGTGAGTTCTATTGGTTTTTGAATGGATTCAAGAATATTTTTTTGATGTGTGACCTCTATTTTCCCTGTGTCTGCAGCCAGTTCATTGGTTTCAGGGGAAGGGATCCTATGTGCGGTTTCAAAGGGTTTTTCGTGTGAGAAGAAAAGATCATCCTTTTGATATAGTTTTGTCCCAAAAAAGATTACCAAAATAAATAATGCTATACCAATCATCACTGACAACAGAATAGATATATGAGATACTTTTCTATATGAATCCTGAAATTGAGACAGTGTATACACCTTCTTGCTTGTATCGATGGAATCGGAGTCACCGTCATGTTCTGTACTATTCTTTTTGAATGAATCGGTCTCTTTTTTAGGGGAGTGTTCGGAAATAGGGTCCATGAATTTTTTTCCTGATCAATGGCATATTTTTATTTTCTGCTATAGATATTCTCTAAGTAATTATATCATAATTTTTCTTTAAATGTTTTAAAATAAGAGTGATGATCAATACAGAATATAGCTATATAGCGCTAAATCTAAATTATGATTAATTAATTGCAACTTTATATAATGTAACTAGGATGCTGCAGTAATTTTAATAGAGATGATTGTGGTAAAGAACTCTTAAATTCATATCCCTGTAGGATTGAGGTATTGCTACTGCAATAAGATTACTTAAACAGAGAAATTAAACAAATATTTCGGTGAGGTAAAAGCATGGAAAAGCAATTTACAGGTGTGGATTCCGCATAAAATAGCATCTGAATCTTGAATTTTTTCTTTGATTTTATCCTGAATAATACGCATGGTTCCAAGTATGATAACAGTCGATAATTATAAAAGATATGTCATTTTTTTGTGAGAAAACGTTCGAAATCATAATTTCTTGATTGTCTTCTTTAATACATTTAGATCTTTGAGGTGTAAATAATGATTTATTTTGAATAATGTGTTAGTCTAAGTAATAATACTATTACTCTTGAATTGCACTGATATCCTAGAAAGCATCAAGGATAAGATAGACTGTTGATCATTGTCAGTTTATAACAGTGGATATGATATAAAATATTCAGAAGTAGGATATTTTTAATAGAATTAGAAGAAATATTCTCAGGAAAGAGAATTGATTGTTGTAGATTATAATTTATTTAATTACTATGAAATGAGCATTCATACCTGTATTTACAGGTGTATTACATATACATTTTTTGAGATTTTTTGAACATTATATAAAGGATATTGATGGTTTATAAAGTTCGTAAAAACCTTTCTCTTATGATAAAGAATATGGTTCTTCTTCTGGCTTTTGTGGATTCTATTGTTCTGTGGTATCTACAGCGGAACCATTTAGACTTTGTTATTGAATTACTGATGAATCTCTCATTGGTTTTATTGATAATATTATGCAAGCCAATAAATTTCAAGCGTCGTGTCGTGATGTCGTTGATTTATTGTATGATCATCATTCGATTTATGCTCTTGCTTGTTAGTAAATTTTCTGGATGAATATGAGCATATCGGGTTAAGCATATTCTTTTGGGAGTAACTTGATTTAACAGATCTAATTTTAGATGATTATTCATCAACAAAAAGATATAATCCTGTTTTTTTCCTACCTCAACCAGATACAATTAAAATCATTATAAATACTAGAAAAATGGGCGCGTGGATTTTCCTTATATATTATCATTTATCAAATGAATGAATGTCATAACACAAAGATTTTAGCAGGCTCAATATATTTATTTTATAATTGTGACCTTAATTAAAAAAAACGATACGATAGCATGCAAGCAGAGGAGGAGGCATCAATGTATATTGATAAAAATGATTTTTTATAAGATATTCACCCGCATGGTTACTTCTTGCAACAGAATACAAGGTACAACGGCTTAGAGGATTGAAGAGCTGAGAGAAAAAAGAATATCATGATTGATCTCGAATAGAAATCTTTAACACGCTTTTTTCGATTTCGTATTAATATTAGTCCTTGTCTTTTCTAGTATCATTCTTTCTTTCGTTGGGTTGTTTGGAGTCGGATTCATAAAGAATATCTAGATGTTCCCTGATATTATGTTCCCTGATATTTTTCTATATATCTCCTTCTGGTGGTCTATTAATCATTCGAGTTCGTGTCTTAGAAGTTCTAGTGTTTTTTGTTTTTTATAGAGAATAGGATTTATTTTAATTAGAATGGTATTCTTTAAGAGATTATCTTAATCATTTTTTGTTATAAGAATATAGGAGGTTATGTTTATGGAAGATTCTATGTTGGATTAAAAATGATACGGTCATTTTTATCAACCAATAGCAACTAAGGCGTAAATTTTCATTGATTTAGTTCTGTGTTTCATTAGAATAAATAAATTAATTTGATATTTTAAACTTTGATTATAATAATGTCTCTTTCAATTACTACAATGGATTTGTTTCATATTTTTAATAATTTGCGTTATCAAACTACACAATGAATGATATCGTTAAATGACTTGTTTTTAAAAATCATTAATAGAAATGAACGGTACAATACATTAAAAATCATTCTTTTTATCTTGATAAGCAGCTAGAAAAATATTGTAGCAATTCCATCATTCTGGAATTTAATAATTACTGATTAAAAGATCTATGATATTAGATTATATATTAAATTATATATTAAATTATATATTAAATGATCTTGCACATCATTGATAATGAGGAAATTATGGTTAAACATCCAACTACTAAAGGTAGTAAAAAAGCAAAATCATTGAGAGAATCAGAAATATGTGCTCACAATAATACCAATCACTCGCCTTTTTTAAATTTTGCAGCGGGTGTTTTGGCTCAATCAGAAAAACGTAGTGCAATTACTTCTGCTTATCGATTGCCTGAAACGCAGCTATTACCTATCTTATTAAAACAGGCACAGATAGAAGGAGATGAAAACCAGGCAGCCTGTCAACTTGCCTATCAACTCGCAACAAAACTACGTGAACAAAGCAATAGTCCTGGACGTTCTGGATTGGTTCAAGGGCTATTACAAGAGTTTTCCCTTTCATCCCAAGAAGGAATTATTCTTATGTGTCTCGCAGAAGCGCTTTTACGAATCCCTGATAAAGTGACCCGTGATACTTTGATTCGTAATAAGATTAGTGGCGCTGATTGGAAGTCTCATCTTGGAAAAAGTTCCTCATCATTTGTTAATATTGCTTCTTTGGGTTTGTTTCTTACTGATAAATTGGTTTCAAATCGCCGTAAAAACAACTTTTTCAGTGCTCTTAGTTGGATCATGCGTAAAAGCAGTGAACCCATTGTTCGTCAAGCAGTTAATATGGGAATGCGGCTTATGGGAGAACAATTTGTCACAGGTGAGACCATTGACCAAGCTCTCATTAATGTCCGTAAAATGGAAAAAGAAGGATTTAGCTATTCTTACGATATGTTAGGAGAAGCGGCATTAACAGAAGAAGATTCGGAGGCCTATATGGTCTCTTATCAGAAGGCCATTGAGGCAATTGGTCAAGCTTCTATCGGTAAGAGCATTTATGCTAGTGCGGGTATTTCAATTAAGCTCTCTGCCCTACATCCAAGATATTGTCGATCTCAATATCAGCGTGTTATGGATGAGCTCTATCCCCGTCTGCTGACACTAACGTTACAAGCGCGTCATTATGATATTGGCATTAATATTGATGCTGAAGAAGCAGATAGACTGGAAATCTCACTTGATCTATTAAAAAAACTCTGTTTTGAGCCTCAGCTTTCCGGTTGGAATGGCATTGGATTTGTTGTCCAAGCATATCAGAAACGCTGTCCTTATGTTATTGATGAAATTATTGATTTAGCACGAC
Organism: Candidatus Liberibacter ctenarytainae; assembly: GCA_016808295.1. Taxonomy (GTDB): domain Bacteria; phylum Pseudomonadota; class Alphaproteobacteria; order Rhizobiales; family Rhizobiaceae; genus Liberibacter; species Liberibacter ctenarytainae. The sequence goes on along the minus strand of SEOL01000010.1, from coordinate 3,284 downwards.
TTAGTCAGCATCGTCTGATGATTCGTTTGGTAAAAGGTGCTTATTGGGATAGTGAAATAAAACGTTCGCAAATAGATGGTCTTGATGGATATCCCGTTTATACTAGAAAAATGTATACCGACGTTTCTTATCTGGCTTGTGCACGAAAACTTCTCGCAGTCCCCGATTTAATTTATCCTCAATTTGCTACCCATAATGCCCATACACTAGCAACTATTTATTATCTTGCTGGCAAAGACTATTCTCTTGGTCAATATGAATTTCAATGTCTGCATGGTATGGGAGAATCTCTGTATCAACATGTTGTCGGCCCCATTGCTGATGGTAAATTAGATCGTCCCTGCCGTATTTATGCGCCTGTTGGTAAACATGAAACCTTGCTCGCTTATCTCGTTCGTCGCTTATTGGAAAATGGTTCTAATACTTCTTTTGTTAATCGGATTGCCGATAATAATATCCCCTTGGAAGAGTTGATTTCTGATCCGGTACAGGAGGTTTTGGCGACAGCAGAAACAGAATGTCAAATTGGTTTGCCGCATCCAAAAATCCCACAGCCTCGTGTTTTATATGGTCAAAACCGACTAAATTCTAGGGGTATGGAGCTGTCCAATGAGCATCACTTGGCAGAAATGGCACAGGCTCTACTCGCTTCTCCGGCCTATTATCAAGTTAAACCATTATTGGGAGGAAAACTTGATTCATTAAACAATACTTCAGAACAGCAAGATGTGATTAATCCGGCCAATCATGTCGATATTGTTGGCTATGTCTACGATTCAACAATGACAGAAGTAGAGCATGCGATTACGGTTGCCAGTCAGGCTAGTAATAGCTGGTCATCTACCTCAGCTGATGAGCGGATGGCTATTTTACAAAAAGCTGCTGAATTGATGGAGCAGAAATTTTACGAGTTAATTGGTGTATTGGTTCGTGAAGCAGGGAAAACCTATAGTAATGCTATTTCTGAAGTCCGTGAAACCATTGACTTTCTCCGTTACTATGCTCAACAGATCAGTGATTATGATAGTACTTATTCTCCACTTGGTGCTGTAGTTTGCATCAGTCCTTGGAATTTTCCATTAGCAATTTTTACCGGACAAATCGCGGCTGCTCTAGCTGCTGGTAATACTGTTCTTGCCAAACCAGCAGAACAAACACCTATTATTGCTATGCTTGCAGTTCAATTGCTCCATCAAGCTGGTATACCACGAGATGTTCTTCAGCTATTGCCAGGGAGAGGTGATACTGTAGGGATAAAACTGATAAGTGATAAACAGACCAATGGTGTGATATTCACTGGTTCAACGTACGTTGCCAAATTTATTCAGCGCAATCTTGCTGGTCGGCTCAATGCCAAACAGAAGCCAATCCCACTGATTGCCGAGACGGGTGGATTAAATACGATGATTGTCGATTCATCAGCGCTAACGGAACAAGTTGTTAATGATGTTGTCATATCAGCTTTTGATAGTGCTGGTCAACGTTGCTCTGCCTTGCGTGTTCTCTGTGTCCAAGAAGAGGTTGCTGAACGCACACTTACCATGTTAAAAGGAGCAATGGCTGAATGCCGAGTCGGTAATCCTATTTGTCTGGAGACGGATATTGGTCCGGTAATTGATAGAAAATCACAATACAATATTGAGAAACACATTGAAAAAATGCGACAAATAGGTAAGAGCATTTATCAGGTTTGCTACCATAATCAATGTGACGATCAGCAATGGAAAAAAGGAAGTTTTGTCCAGCCAACTTTAATTGAAATCAGCCATCTAAGTGAACTAAAAAATGAAGTATTTGGTCCCGTTCTTCATGTTCTACGCTATAAGCGTCAGGAAATACAGCATCTGATAAAACAAATTAATGATTCGGGTTATGGATTAACCTTAGGGCTACATACACGTATTGATGAAACCATTTCTCTTGTAAGCAAGACGGCTAAAGTAGGTAATATTTATGTTAACCGTAATATGGTAGGGGCAGTGGTTGGAGTGCAGCCTTTTGGTGGTGAGGGGCTTTCGGGCACTGGGCCAAAAGCTGGAGGCCCGCTTTATCTCTATCGATTATTATCCCAGCGTCCTGATTCTGCTATAGATAAGATCTTTGCACAACAAGATAGTCTCAGTCCATTTGATGGTGATCAACCACCACTGCATCAGTCAACGCCATTTCATGCCTTTTGTGATTGGGCAAAAAACCAACATGATAAGGCGCTTGATAGAATTATTCATTACTACCAGCAATTAGTTCCACGAGGTGTATCCCGTAAACTTGTTGGTCCAACTGGTGAATATAATAGCTATATTTTAGTTCCGCGTGGCCGTATTCTTTGTTTGGCTGAAACGAAGTCAGACGCGCTGCTTCAGTTAACAGCAGTATTAGCGATGGGATGTCAGGTGGTATGGCCTGATCATACGATTCAACAGCAACTGCGTGCTCTTTTGCCGCCATCAGTGAATCATAAGATCACCACGGTTGATAACTGGAAACACGTCGATTGCCAGTTTGATGCTGTGGTTTTCCATGGAAATAGCCAACAATTGCAAATTGTTTGTCAAGAGGTGGCTAGTCGAGACGGGCCCATTATTATGATAGAAGGCTTGCAATCTGGTGAACGCCTATTACCAGAGAGATTGGTGCATGAAAGAGCTATTAGTATCAATACGGCGGCAGCTGGAGGAAATACCACTTTAATGATGCTCGGATAATGTTTTACGTGTAATAATAAAGCATAATCCGCTTAGAAGCGAGCGCTTTATTTGTTGTTTTTTCTAATCACAAAAGGCATGAAATGGCGTTGACTGATGCAGTGGTGGTTAGTCAGTATCAAATGGACTGAGACTATCTTGTTGTGCATAGATCTTATCTATAGAAGAATCAGGACGCTGGGATAATAATCGATAGAGATAAAGCGGACCACCAGCTTTTGACCCAGCGCTCGAGAGCCCTTCTGCCAAAAGGCTGTACTCCAACCAATATACCTACGTTATGGTAAATATTGTGTTTTAGTGAGTATTTGTCCATTTTTCCTAGATTATTTTGGTGTGTTTTAACTCTTTTTAGTGGAGGATCAATTAAAGAGTGACACGAATATTTTTCAAAAAATTCTCATCTTTGGATAGTAATCATTGGCATCAAATCAAGGCCCTGAGATAGTAGAGAAACTATTTTTTGCATTCATAAGAATCAGCTTGATAGGTGATTATTACATGAAAATAGTTTTTCTGTTCCCATATTAAAATTTTCTATAATTCTTCTGAATAAGCATTCATTTTGGGCATTTAGGA
>SEOL01000009.1 GCA_016808295.1 Candidatus Liberibacter ctenarytainae | reverse complement strand
ATCGCAAGAAGCCAAGCCAAGGGCCATGATAGATAATAGAGCGATTGTATGTTTTGATAATTTCATGATAAAATACCTTCTTTGATTTTTTGTTTTTCAAAAAAATGCCATCACAATGCAGAATGCACTCATAAAATTATGTGCTTTAGGAAAATGGCTGGATTAACGTCTATATGCCAATAATTCCCACACATCTATTTTTTTAATAAGGGTTTATTCTTTAATTCATGGGTTATATTTTCTCTAAAAAACTTAACTGTTTAAGATGGTAGACCATTTATTTTAATAAACATAAAAGCAAACATAGTATATTATAGTATAATTATAATATAAATATAAAAAATATATTTTTTATACAATAAAACTATTCATATTAATAATTATTATATGTTATAAGTATTTGTTTATTTTCTAATTAAAAATAAATTGTACTATATATTTATAATATTTTAGAAATAATTGTATGTTGTCGGGGCATATTTGAAATTTATATACATAAATCTATTAATGGAAAAGACCGTTTTAGGGATATATATAATATTTGTAAATATTACGTATTTACAGCATCTTAATGAAGATTACTGAGTCACTCATTGTCAATGGAGATATCTGTGTTATATAGTATTGGTTGGCATAGTATGTAGAGTTGCGATTGTTTATTTTTAAGGCGAACTTTTTAAAGTATTCAGAGGTTTGTATCAGTATCGTTTGTAATATTGGTTTTGATATTTATAGTTGTGTACAATAATCACTTAAATATGGGGGTAGTATATGGGCGAGGGTGATATCGAGCCTATGGTTGTTAATCGCCGTGGCATTATGTTGGTCATTTCTTCTCCTTCCGGTGTAGGAAAGTCCACTATAGCGAGGCATATTCTCCGATCTGATAAGAATTTTGAAATGTCTGTTAGCGTTACAACCCGAAGTTGTCGCTTTAATGAAGTCAATGGTAAAGATTATCATTTTGTAGACTTTAATGAATTTAAAAAATTGCAGAAAGCCAATGCTTTTATAGAATGGGCAGAGGTGCATGGTAATTTTTATGGTACATTGCGCGATCCTATAGATAAGGCGATATTTCAAGGAAGGGATATGCTTTTTGATGTTGATTATCGGGGTGCATGCTCTTTGCAGAGGCATATGAGATCAGATATTGTCTCATTTTTTATTTTGCCGCCAACAATGCAGGAGCTTCGCTCTCGTTTGTGTCTCCGTGCAGAAAAAAATCGGGACAATCAGGAAATGATTCAATTGAGGTTAAGAAATGCTTATTCAGAAATACAACAGTGGGGCAATTATGATTATGTCTTGATCAACGATGATTTAGGATCTTCTCTAGGAAGATTGAGGTCTGTGATCGAGGTAGAAAGAATGCGTCGTAGTCGTCTTTGTAGTGGTATCAGTGATTTTGTAAAAAGATTATTAGGAGAAAATATAAGGATTTCTTCTTCTGTAAAATAATTTTATTTTGAGGAATAAGAACCAGAGCCAGCTGGAAATACAACTGTTTTCCCTCCGTTAATAAAAACGCGATACTGAGTATGTGCCTTGACGGCGTGTGCCAGAACCCTTGATTCTATGTCTCGTCCTATAGCGATATAATCTCCAATGCTTTGTGCGTGTGTTACACGTACTGTATCTTGTTCAATAATAGGGCCTTCGTCAAGAATAGGGGTCACATAGTGTGCTGTCGCGCCGATGAGTTTGACTCCACACTCATAAGCTTGTTGATAGGGGTTAGCTCCTTTAAAAGAGGGTAGGAATGCGTGGTGTATGTTGATAATTCGTCCTGACATTTTGAGGCATGTTTTGTCAGATAGAATCTGCATATAACGTGCTAAGATGAGCAATTCCACATTATTTTTTTCTATTATATCAATTAATTTCTTATCAGCCTTTTCCTTATTGTGTGCCATTACAGGGATATAATGAAAAGGGATATTGCAGCTTGCAACGAGTTGTTGATGGTCAGGATGATTGGATATTATCCCAATTATATTGATAGAAAGAGTGCCAGTTTTCCATCGGTATAATAAGTCATGGAGGCAATGATCAGAGCGTGAAACGAGTATGAGAGTATTCATAGATTCTTTTGCGTTGCGAATAGAAATTTTTAATGATAATTTCTCAGCAATTGGTTTAAAATCCATAACCAGCTTTTCCAAGCAGACATCTTTTTCTAGGTTGAAGTATACCCGCATAAAGAATTTCTGAGTATTTAAATCATCGAATTGAGATATATCTAATATATTCCACCCTTTTTCAGATAGATAACCAGATATAGCGGCGATAATTCCTATCCTTGAGGGACATGTAATGGTCAAGATATAATGGGGCATGGGATGTATTTCAGGCTATGTGGATAAAAGAAATAGGATCTTTGGTGCTTAAAGAAAATGTTTCTTTGTATTTTATGTATCATAAAGCAAAAAGTAGTCCTCGTCATGTAGAATCCTATTTTAATCAGTTGTTCTTTTTTGTGAGCATGTTGAATTCAAATGAAGAAAGATATTGATTAATATGTATACATAAATAACCGTAAAACGGGCGACAAGATTCCACTGCAATATTAGAGTACAAGCTCTACGAATAAAGATAGTATATGGGTAATCAATTACTATCTGAAGTAGATTTATGTAAGATAAAAGATTAATTGTCGAATTTACTTTTTTGATGATTACTATACTATAGGACGACAGTTTTTATAAAATGTTGGGATTGGTCTTAATTCATCGTATATGCTTTTGTCTGAAGAGGTGTTTCTTGATTTTGTATAAAGTTATTCTGTCGTTTGAGGCTTTATGTCATTCCTATAGAGTGTAATGATAGGCTTGTTGATAGTTTAAAAGAGAGTATGGATATTGATGGGTGAAGTGTGATTTTTTAATCATTGCCTGATAATTTTAGTATAATAATATGGTGTATTCTGCATATTAAGGGATATTTTGTGTTACATAATCCACTATATATAGAGTGGTTTAATTAAAAACTATCACAGTTTATTGCTGTAGTTGTTCCATAATTTTTTGATATATATCATATATATAAAGTGTGATTTTTGTATTTTAAGATTATATGGGCGCATCTTTTTTTGCTGATAAGGAACATTTTTTGTGTTAGATACCATACTAAATAAGGTACTATCTCTTTCTGATAGAGAAATATTATCACGCCTGATAAAAGAGAATATGAGTAAGCATGCGAAGTGGTATGCTGTTTCTATTATTGCGATGATAGTGGTCTCTGCAATGACGTCGTATAGTGCATGGATTATGCGCGATGTGATGGACGTACTGGTTGCTCCAGAAAATTTTGTTCGTGTTTGTGTTGTTTCTTCTACAGTGGCAATGATATTTATTGCCAAGGGAATCGCCTCTTTTGTGCAAAGCTATTATCTGAGCTGTGCGGGAAATTCAATTATCGCAGAACAGCAACGGAAAATTTATCGTCGACTCTTGCAATATGGTATGGATTTTTATGATAGCAAGCAGTCATCAGATTTACAGGTGCGTTTTATACATGCCACACAGGCAGTAAGGGGTGTGGTCGATATATTGATCACCTCTTTTGTACGAGATTTTTTATCACTGTGTGGGTTGATATATGTGATGTTTGTTCAAGCGCCGGAATTATCCTTGTGTTTAATAATTATTGGTCCCCTTTGTATCTTGGGGATTCGTTTCCTTGTTAAAGAGGTGCGCCTTATCATGGAAAAAAGCATGGTTGCTATTGGACATATCGTGCAAAATCTTCAAGAAACCATTATAGGTATTCGAATTGTAAAAACTTTTGCAATGGAAGAAATCATGATTCAGCGTATGAATCATGTAATAAAAGAAGTTGAAAATCAATTAAATAGTGTGTCTAAAATAGAGTCAACGACGAGCCCAATCATGGAGACGATCTCGGGATTAGCTATAGCAGGTATTATACTTTTTTCTGGTTATTTCATGGCCTATAAAGGAAGTGCTCCTGCCAGTGATATTATGTCGTTTATCACTGCAATGCTGATGGCTTATGAACCAGCCAAGCGTATTGCGCGTACTCGTATCGTTTTAGAAGGAGGGATGGTTGGCGTGCGTTGTATGTTCTCTATCCTTGATCATCCTGTTACTGTTCAAGAAAGCCCTAATGCGATAAATCTTCCTGCCAAGAATGGTGAAATTGTATTTCGTGATGTCTCTTTTGCATATAAGCCAGGATATCCTGTTCTTTCGGGGATAAATTTATGTTTTGAGGCGGGGAAAATGACTGCCTTAGTAGGGCCTTCAGGGAGTGGAAAATCGACGATTATTAATTTATTGATGCGTATGTATGATCCATTGTCTGGAGTCATTGAAATTGATGGTATTAACGTTCGTGATATAACTTTTTCTTCCTTGCGGGAGCGTATTTCATATGTTGGGCAGGATGTTTTTTTGTTCTCCGGCACAGTGCGATATAATATTCTTGTTGGATGTCCATCGGCTACAGAAGAAGATGTGATAGAAGCGGCGAAGTCTGCTAATGCCCATGACTTTATTATGAATTTGCCTCAGGGATATGATACTGACCTAGGAGAAAATGGAAATTCCCTTTCTGGTGGACAGAGGCAACGTATATCTATAGCACGTGCTATGCTCCATAATGGAGATATTATCGTTTTAGATGAAGCGACAAGTGCTCTTGATACACATGCAGAACATCTTATTCGCCAAGCTCTATCACGATTAATGAAAGGACGCACTACGATTGTTATCGCTCACAGGATATCAACGATTTCTCAGGCTAATTATGTTATCTTTATCAAAGACGGAAAAATTTCTGAAAAGGGAGATCAGGAAGATCTATTACAGAAAGGAGATGGATTATACAAAAAGATGTATGAATCGCAGGTGCTTGTACAACTATAATTAAAGAGTCATAACAAGGACATAACATTCCTTTATTCCTTATAGTTCTGTTTTGTATAACATTCGGATGAGGATATCCAACTTAGGCGAGGGGGGCGAGCTAATTCATGCGAATGGTTGTCTAAAGTTAAGTTAGGATTGTAGTTGGGGTCTTTTTCAATAATATCCTTCCAGCGTCTGCGAATATATTGAGTTGCTTGCTCAAATGTTGCCCATTTTTCTTTTGTAGCTGTTTCAGGTCCTCGTGTTTGTGATTCATAGTGGTATAAATTTGCATAGGGTGTCCAGACGTTGCGATAGCCAGATTCTAGAATTCGCAGACAAAGATCTGTGTCGCTAAATCCAACGGGTGTGTTTTCGTCGTCAAATCCTCCGACTTTGAGAAAACATTCCTTACTGATAACCATACATGCGCCTGTAACGGCGCTAACTGCATGTTGGACGTGTATTGCAAAAAATTGATGGTTATTATGATGGCCATTTATTCGTCTATGTAAATTCTTATGTCCTGCTATATTTCCTATTCCCATAATGACGCCAGCATGCTGTAAAGTATCGTTTTTATACCATAAACGTGCGCCGACAGCACCAATTTTTGGCTGTATGGCCATTCCCATCATTTCATGCAGCCATTCTTTGTTGATAACTCTGGTATCATCGTTCAGAAAGCAAAAATACTCGCCTTTAGCGTGGAGTATAGCATTATTGTTTATACGTGAATAATTAAATGGTGCTGTTTTATCGCGTGTCAATCGCAGATTAGGATATTTTATCTTGATTGTTTCAAGATAGGCGAGGCTCTTCGCATCGTCTGAGTTATTATCAACGACGATCACTTCAAAATTGGAATAAGCGGTTTTATTATAGATACTTTTCAGGCATTGGCGTAAGAAAAGATGTTGGTTACACGTCGGGATAATAATACTTACCAACGGCAAAGGATCGGGAAGATGATAACAAGTGTGTTGTTTATTAATATCATATTTTGAGGTAGCTTTTATGCCCTGACGTTGAAAATGCTCATTTATAGCACGTAATGTGGCAGTGATAGCATAGCTTTTATTATCTATTGTTTGGGCCGTGCTGTTTTGATGGGCGCGCCAGTGGTAAAGAATTCGCGGTATGTGTATAATTTGTGAGGGAGTAATCTCGTCTAAAAAGCGGAGTACTAAATCATAATCCTGTGATCCCTCGAATCCTTCTCGGAATCCGCCGATTTTTCTAAAGGTTTTGGATTTATAAATTCCCAAATGGGTGATCATATTATGAGAATAAAAAAGATCAATGTTAAAATCATATTTAAAGTAGGGGCCATGTCGATGTGTGCCGCTCTCATCAATTTTATCTTCGTCGGAGTATATAATTTCAGCAGTTGGGTTGGAGTTAATGGTATTGGCAGCATGCCAAAGTGCCGTTGAATCCAATAGGTCATCATGATCTAATAGAGCAATCCATTCACCTGTCGCCATTGCTGCAGCACTATTGGAGGCAGCTGATATGTGTGTCCGTTTTTTGTGAAAAACAACTTTTATTCTAGGGTCTATGGCTGCATATTTTTTGAGAAGAGAGGTGATGTGAATATCATTAGAACAGTCTTCGGCGATGCATAATTCCCAATAGGGGTATAGCTGATCTCGCACAGAATTTATTGCTTCTTTCAGCCAATCCACTCTGACTTTATAGACAGGCATAATGACGGAGATAAGAGGTTTTTCTTGCCATTGCGACATTTTTTCTAGCATCATTTCCTGTAATTGCGGAGATAATCCATGAAATTCTAATAACCATTTGTGATAGTGAATGCTTGGCAATTTACTAGCTTGGTATCGTCTGTATTGAGGAGATATTTTACACCTTATTTTTTTGCATAATAGTATAAAATGATGTGGAATTAGTCGTTTCATTTTTTTTTCTATAATTGATTGATACACTCAATTTGAGTTACGCTTGGTTAACAAATTTATAGGTATTAAGGTATAAATGTTGGATTTTGTATCTTTAGCAGATAAAAGTTCTACTTGTCCTAATTTTTTTATAGTATGAACAGGAAATTATTGATTAATTGTATAGGGAGGGGGAGATATGAATTAAAATGGGATTTGTTTTCTGCAATTTGAAAGTAAAGTGATTAAATTTTATGATAGCCATAGCTTAAAAATTTATTTATAGTTGCATTATGTATGATTTACTATTAGTGATACAAATTGTTTGTTGAATATGAGTGAATCATTAAAGAAAGGGTCAATTTTGATAATATTTTATCGTATATTAGGTCTTTTTTTTAACATTTTTTCTTTAAGTCCTCTGTAGTATTATAAGTAATATTGTGTAAAAATAATATTTTAATAGATTGTGATAATGGTCTTGAATTCTGTATGTGTTATAAAAATAGGTAGATGTGAAGATAATAGAGGGTGGTTTTCAGAAACTTATAGTAGTAAGTCTCTGAAAAAGATTGGGTTAAAAGATATATTTGTACAAGACAATCACTCATTTTCCTCTCATCGCGGAACAATAAGAGGATTACACTTTCAAAAACCTCCTCATTCTCAAGCAAAACTAGTTCGCTGTATTTCTGGTCAAATCTTTGATGTTGCTGTGGATATACGGAAAAATTCTCCTACTTATGGGAAGTGGGTGGGGTTGAAAATTTCAGAAGAAAATGGTTTGCAGCTTTATATTCCGGTAGGATTTGCGCATGGATTCATGACATTAACACCTCATGCAGAGGTTATTTATAAAGTGACAGATTTTTATTCTGCAGATCATGATTCTGGGGTTTTGTGGAGTGATAAAGATATAGGAATTGACTGGCCATTGCTGGACAAATTATCGCCCTCCTTGTCTGATAAGGATATGAATCTTTTACCTTTAAATCAATTAGATAGTCCTTTTGAATATAATGGGGTTGCCTTGTCTCCTTTAAATATAAAACAGGATATATTATGCGTATAATTGTGACAGGAGGAGCAGGTTTTATTGGGTCTGCATTATGTCGATATTTGGTTGATGATTTAAAAATAGATGTTCTAGTAATAGATAAATTAACTTACGCTGGAAATTTAAGTTCGTTAGAACAAATCTCTCAGAATAATTTATTTTCATTTTTGCAAATAGATATTTGTGATAGGACGAGTGTGCGTTCTGCTTTGAAAGAATTTCAACCAGATGCTATTATGAACCTTGCTGCAGAAAGTCATGTGGATAGTTCTATTTATGGATCTGATCCATTTATTGCCACTAATATTATGGGAACTTTTGCGTTATTGGAAGAAACAAGGTTATGGTGGTCTGGTCTTTCTGGCGCTAAAAAAGATCATTTTCGTTTTTTGCAGGTTTCAACAGATGAAGTTTATGGTTCTTTAGATCATGGTTTATTTCGTGAAGATATGCCTTATAATCCGTCTTCTCCTTATTCTGCTTCTAAAGCTGCAGCAGATTGTTTGGTTCTTGCGTGGGGACGTACGTATGGAATGCCGGTAATGTTATCCAATTGTTCTAATAATTATGGGCCATATCACTTTCCTGAAAAATTGATACCCTTGTCTATTGCAAACGCCATAGACGAGCGTGATATTTTAATCTACGGTGACGGGAAAAATGTACGTGATTGGTTATATGTTGAAGATCATATTCGTGCATTATATTTAATTATAGTTCGTGGGAGAATTGGGGAAAAATATAATATTGGTGGGAATAATGAAAGACAAAATATTGATATCATTCTCTACATTTGTCGTTTATTAGACATACTATCGCCAAAATCTTATCCCCACTCTGATCTAATTCGTTTTGTAGATGATCGTCCCGGACATGATCGTCGTTATGCTATTGATTCCTCGAAGATACAACGTGAACTCAAGTGGTGTGCTCAAGAAGGTATGAATAGTGGTTTGGATAAAACTGTGCATTGGTATTTAAACAATCATTGGTGGTGGCGTCCTTTATATAACGCAATAAAAGTTGAAGATTGTTCTAGGCAAAAAAATTGAAATGAAGTGTCTTGTAATTGGTAACAATGGGCAGGTTGCCACTGCTTTGTCTCAGGTATGTAGAAAAGGATTGGAAGTCGTTAGGATTGGTCGTCCGGAAATTGATCTTTTAAATCCAAAGGATTTCGCGAAAAAATTTTTAAAGTTTTCGCCTGATATTATTATTAATCCTGCAGCTTATACATCTGTTGACCAGGCAGAAGAGGAGTCAGAGATGGCTTTTGCTGTTAATATGGAGGGTTCTGGTGCTGTTGCGGCGGCGGCAAAAGAAATTGGCGTCCCTTGTATATATCTATCGACAGATTACGTTTTTGATGGTTCAGGGGATATCCCTATTTGTGAAGAATCTACGCCACGACCTCTTAATGTATACGGAAAGAGCAAATTAGCAGGAGAAGCAAAAGTGATATCTTGCATGGATAATTACGTCATTCTACGTACGGCATGGGTTTATTCTATGTTCGGAAAAAATTTTTTGCGCTCAATGTTGCAGGCTACAAAAGATCGACATCAAGTAGACGTGGTATGTGATCAATTTGGAACGCCAACATCTGCTTCTCAGATTGCCATAGCAATTATCGATATTGCATATAATTTGATAAAAAATTCTGACATGTCGTTGCGAGGAATATTTCATATGACGGCAAGTGATGGTCCTATTAGTTGGGCTGATTTTGCTGAAAATATTTTTTTAATATCGCAGGAACGAGGGGGAAAACCTGTTAGGATTCGTCGAATTTTGACAAGTCAATATCCTGTAAAAGCATGTCGTCCAATGTATTCTTGTCTTGACTGTAGTAAATTAACAAGGGTTCATAATATACGAATTTCCTCTTGGAAAGATGAAATTCGTCATGTTATCCCTCAATTTTAACGAATATTCATTTGGAGTCCTCGCATATGAAGGGAATAATTCTTGCTGGTGGTTCAGGCACACGTTTGAGTCCAGTTACAGACCTGGTGTCCAAGCAGATGCTGCCGGTTTATAATAAGCCAATGATTTATTATCCTTTAAGTGTTTTAATGGATGCAGGAATTCGGGAAATATTGATTATTTCTACACCAAGAGATCTTCCTCCCTTTAAACGATTTTTTGGATCAGGAGAGAAATGGGGGGTTAATTTTTCATATATAGAACAACCTTATCCGGGTGGTTTGGCACAAGCATATATTTTGGGTGCAGATTTTATTGGTGATTCTCCTTCTGTCCTCATTCTGGGAGATAATATTTTTTATGATTCAGAGTTATCGTCTATTTTTCAAAAAGCGTTTCGTGTAAAAAGGGGAGCTACTATCGTTGCTTGCCCTGTGGAAGACCCACAACGTTATGGTGTTGTCGAAGTAGATAGCCATGGTCGTGTTATTTCTCTTGAGGAAAAGCCTCAAAATCCAAAATCTCCTTATGCAGTTACAGGCCTTTATTTTTATGACAATGATGTCATTGACATAGCTCGCAGTCTTCCTCTTTCAGCTCGGGGAGAATTAGAGATTACGGATATTAACAGTCATTATTTAAGGCAGGGATTGCTTTCACTCAGTTTTCTGGGTATAGGAAGCGCATGGTTTGATGCAGGTACGTCAGAATCATTGTTGGATACTTCTATATTTGTCCGCGATGTAGAGAAGCGTTTGGGACGGAATATTGCTTGTCCTGAAGAGATTGCATATCGTAGAGGATTGATAAACGAAAAGCAATTTTATCATCTTATTGATCATTTTGGCACATCTCCCTATGGACTTTATCTTAGAAAAGTCGCAGAACAAGACAAAAATTGTGACTAAGTATTAAACTTTACATTTCATGTGGCCTCATGATATTTTTTCCTACTGTATATCGACTTATTCCTCATTCTAAATCACAAGATTGTTCCTTATGTGATCTTCAGATGATATCATCAAAAGAAAAATTCATTCTCTATTTGCCTTGCAGTGGACATGATAATACTGGCTATTGGTTGTTTACGTCTTTTTTTAAAAAATGGAATTTTCATAGCAATAATCTCATTGTTCAAAGGATCGATTTTTTTTTAGGATGTTTTCTTTGGGTGTGGCATTGGTTCACTCTCGGGCGGCACAAGAAGTTATGTTATGGTGATAACCGTGTTTATGCATATGGTTCAAAAAAAGCTAAAAGATATTTTTCTAAGTCTAATGCCCATATGAGGAAACGGGGGCTTGATTTCGATGGACAGAAAATTGGTCGTTTTCCAAGGTTATTATACGGATGGAACGATTTTATTCCAGAAAAAACTGGAGTATCCGTTGCCATAAAAGCAAGAGTATCTATTGTCGTTCACCTTTATTATATCGATCTTTGGCAGGAAATATCTAACCTGCTATCAGGCTTAGAGTTTAGTTTTGATTTATATGTTACGCTCGTGCAGGGAAGTATATCAATACAAGAGGAAATTTTACAACGTTTTCCAGATGCACGAATTCATGTGGTGGATAATTATGGCCGAGATATTGGCCCTTTCCTAGTTCTACTTGAAACAGGACAATTAGATTCTTACGATTATATATGTAAAATTCATGGGAAGAAATCACAGAGAAAGAACCACCCTTGGTGGGAAGGAGACTTATGGCGGCGATGGCTTTTTTTTGATCTTCTTGGAGCTCCTGGTATTGCTTTAAAAATTATCGATACTTTTGATCGATATAAGCAAATAGGCATGATAGGTTCTCGGGCATATCGTTATCCTAATCGCTATTTTGGGAAAAAACATTCTTTAGGCAATAATCATGCGTCAATTTGTTCTATTGCAAGTAGAATGGGGATTGCTTTTAAAGATCAAAATCTTGATTTTTTTGCCGGCACAATGTTTTGGATTCGACGAGAAGCACTTGATCCTATGATATTACTAGAACTTTCAAAGGATTGTGTCCCCGAAGCGCAAATAGATAATTTTGATGGAGGTTGTGAGCATGCCATTGAGAGGTGTTTCTCTTTATCTGTCACGCGTGCAGGTTTTAATATTGGTGATGTTGATTGTGTTTTAGAAGAATCCATCGATCGGACAGATCCTCAGATTTCTATTTCAACTCTATAAAGACAGTAATGCTATTGTATCAGTGCAAATGTTTCTAAAATATAAAGTAAGAAGATATTCTTTTTTATAAATTGTATTATATATACATGCAAGTTAAAGAAAGATAACGCCTTCAAGTAACATATAGCATCTCCAATATTTAATATCGATTTTTATTGAATAAGTAAGGTATTAATACACGATTTATTAGGGATTATCGGTCATAAATTTTATTTATACCATATTTTAATATTGTGCACATTTGGGGTGCTATTTTTATTTCTATGAGTTGTCTTAGAAATTAAAAATTAAATTATAGGGAAGACAGAGATATTCTGGGCTGAGAGGACTAGGAGGATATATTATGGTCGTTTTGGTCATGGGAAGTGTGTTGCAAGATAAATTTCTAGTTGTATATTAGTTTTACCTATGGTGACTGAGTGCTTTGTGCTTTATAGTATTTAGGAATTAATCCGTTTTACGAGGCTTTTTTATGTCGCATGAGACACCTTTTATGTCGACCATTATCTGGGGATTTGTATTTGCCTTTATATTAGGATCTATTGCAAATCGATGTCGTCTACCGACTTTGGTAGGATACTTGGTGGCGGGTATTCTTGTGGGGCCTCGTACTCCAGGATTTGTTGCAAGTGAATCTTTAGTGCCTGCACTTGCAGAGATAGGAATCATTTTATTGATGTTCGGGGTGGGATTGCATTTTTCTGTCAAAGACCTCGTCTCAGTACGTGGTATTGCTGTTCCAGGGGCTATTATTCAGATTCTTCTTGGTTCGTTGTTTGGTGCCATAGTAGGACAAGTAGTGGGCTGGTCCCTTGGAGGAAGTATAGTCTTTGGCTTGGCTCTTTCAGTAGCATCTACAGTTGTCCTTTTAAAGGCTCTTCAAGAGAATCGTATACTTGAAACAGATCGGGGAAAGATTGCCGTTGGATGGCTCATAGTTGAAGATCTTATAACAGTTCTTGCGCTTGTATTTATTCCTGCTGCAGCGAGTATTTATTCAGGAGGATCTATTTCATCAGATGATCCCGTAGTCTTTTTCATTAGAAGTGTTTTAGGCTTTGATTTAGGGATTTTAGGGCTTATTGTTCTTACTTTAATGAAGGTCATGGCTTTTGTCGGGGTCATGTTAATTTTTGGAAGACGGGTGATTCCTTGGATATTGCATATGATATTTTATACGGGATCCCGAGAGTTATTTCGTTTGGGTGTGTTGGCGATAGCTCTTGGTTTTGCCTATGTATCTGCAAAACTTTTCGGGGTAACGTTATCTTTAGGGGCTTTTTTTGCAGGGATGATTTTGGCGGAAAGTGAGCTCAGCCAAAATGCTGCAGAGGAGAGTCTTCCTCTTCGGGATGCTTTTTCGGTTCTATTCTTTATTTCAGTGGGAATGTTATTTAATCCTGATATACTCTTCAGCCATCCCATTCTTTTATTAATGGCGGTAATAATTGTTATTTTTGGAAAATCTTTAATAGCATTTATCATCGTCGTTTCTTTTGGAAAGTCTGTTTCTACAGCTTTGACGATTGCTGCAAGTTTAGCACAAATTGGAGAATTCTCCTTCATTTTAGCTGGTCTTGGAGTGGATCTCGGCATTTTACCAGAACAGGCTCGAGATCTTATTCTTGCCTCGGCGATTATATCGATTATGCTCAATCCGCTTGTATTCATTTTATTTGAATATATACAGCCTATGATTATTTATCGTTTTGCGAGATTTTTAGGAAAATCAGAAAGTAATAGTGTTGAATCGAGCACCACTACACGGCTAGAACATACCTCAGAACAAGAAGTGGACCCAGAATCCATTCAAGATCAACAACAAGAGACAGATCTTAGTGATCATGCGATTTTGATTGGATATGGTCGCATTGGTAAAATAATAGCTCAAAATTTAACAGCAGCAGGTATTCCCCTCTTGGTAATAGAGGAGTCTGAAAAGAGGGTGGATGAATTGCATGCAATTGGGATTGATGCGATTTATGGGAATGCTAATCTTGCCAAAATTCTTGCAATGGCCAATATCGAAGGTGCTCGCTCTCTTGTTATTTCTGTTCCTACTGCTTTTGAGGCAGCACATATAGCGGAAGCAGCAAGGAATGTTAATCCATCTATCCTTATTATTGGACTTGCCGCTTCTGAAGCTGAAGTAGAGTATCTTACTCGATATGGAGCAGATACTGTCGTTGTGAGTGCGCGGGAAATTGCTGTTGGTATGTTGGATAGATTAAATCAAGTTCACCATGAAAAGGTGACATACGTTCCTCTCAGTGAAGATGTTTTGGATTCAAAGAATCAATCAACAACAGAACCTTTAAATACATAAATCGTATTTTTTGATTGAAGATGAATCTGATACGTAATATTCCTTTTTAAACAGCGGTTTTCCTAATATTGTTCTAGAATGAGAGTATGGATGCGGAATAATTCTTGGCTTGTGGGTTTGTATATCTTTATTTGTTTTATAGGAATGCTCATTGCTTTACCGAGTGTTTTACCACAGTCTTTGGTAGATAAGTTTCCTTCTTTTATGCCCAAAAATCGTATTGCATTGGGTTTAGATTTGCGAGGAGGCTCTCATTTGGTCCTTGAGGTAGATGAAGAAGATTTGGTGGGTGGACTCCGTCAAATGTATTTAGGAGAGTTACGCTCTTTTTTGAGAAAAGAAGGTGTTGGTGTTGTTTCAGTGCACCAGATTCAAGATAAAATTGTCGTTTCTCTTTCTAATCCGCTTACACGAGCAGTTGTTGTTGGTAAAATAAAAGATTTTCTTCAAAGCGCTTCTTCTCAGGGGAGTCCTCGCCAAAAAAATAGTTTTTCGATTATGGAAAATGGCGAAAAGGATATATCGATTGTCTTCAGCCAAAAGAATATCTCAGAGGTAATTGCTTTGTTTATTGAACAAAGTATGGAAATTGTACGCCAGCGTATTGACCAAATTGGGATCAGTGAATCGACAATACAGTATTTGGGATCAAATCGTATACTGGTTCAGCTTCCCGGAGAGCAAAATCCGCTGCGTTTGCGTCAACTTTTAGGTACAACCGCTAAAATGAGTTTTCATAGGGTTGTTGATCGTCAAAAAGGAATGATTCCTCTTGGGGCGAGTCTTTTAAGGGATGATGAAGGTAATGAGTATATAGTAAATGATCAAGTTGAAATTCCTGGACAAAACTTGATTGGTGCTGTTGCTAATTTTGATGAAAAAACACATCAACCTACTGTAGATATTAGTTTTGATAAGATTGGTTCTGATCGTTTTTTTGATATTACACGCCATAACATAGGTCGCATGTTAGCTGTGGTTCTTGATGGAAAAGTGTTAACTGCTCCGGTTATTAATCAAGCTATTTCGACTGGTAGAGCGCAAATATCTGGTTATTTTACGATAGAAAAAGCTGGAATATTAGCTGCTATCTTGCGTTCTGGCGCTTTTCCTGTCAAATTAAATATTATAGAAGAGCGCAGTGTGGGTGCAAGCCTTGGGTCCGATTCTATTTATAAAGGTATCAGGGCTAGTGTGGTAGGATTTACTCTTGTTGTTCTTTTTATGGTGTTTTTATATGGGAAGTGGGGATTGCTCGCTAATTTTGCACTTCTTTTGAATCTTATCCTTACAGTTGCTTGTTTAACTGTTCTAGATGCTACCTTAACTCTTCCAGGAATTGCTGGAATTGTTCTTGGAATAGGATTATCCGTAGATGCCAATATATTAATTAATGAACGTATACGCGAAGAGAGCAGGAAAAATAAAAGTGCTTTTTATAGTCTGGACATGGGGTTTTCTCGCGCTTATTCCACTATTATAGATTCTAATATGACAGTTCTTATAGCAACGATTGTCTTGTTTTTCTGCGGGATTGGTCCAGTGCGCGGTTTTGCGGTGACGATGGGTCTGTCAATTGTGATTTCTATGTTTACTGCCATTTCTATTGTTCGTGCTATGATGATTTTTATAGTGGGATATAAAAAAATGAGACAGATAGATATTAAACCGTTATTTCAATTTCTCACCATACCTGATAGAACCGCAATTCAATTTATGAAGGCACGATTTCTTGGAATTGGAATTTCTATCCTATTATCGGTGGGTTCTATTGTTTTATTGTGTACGCATGGATTGAATTATGGGATCGATTTTGAAGGAGGTGTTCAGATTGGTGTTTCTACACATAAACCTGTAGATTTATCTATTGTGCGTTCTAACTTAGAAGCATTGAAAATAGGTGAATTTTCTGTCCAAAGTTTTGATGACGAGAAGAGTTTTCTTGTTCGATTGAAATATCAACCTAGCGATAATCATGCCCAAGAACATATCTTGGAATTGGTCAAGAAAAAAATAATCGATATTATTCCTTTTGCAACTATACGGAGCACAGATATAGTTGGGCCGAAAATTTCAGGAGATCTCATTAAAAAAGGGATAATAGGTGTGATCATTGCAGCAGTGGCGATGTTAATTTATATCTGGATTCGTTTTGAATGGAATTTTGCTATAGGCGCAATAGCAACGTTGATATTAGACATTACAAAAACATTAGGATTGTTTTCATTGTGTGGAATTGAATTCAATTTGACGGCTGTTGCTGCAATTCTGACGCTTATCGGCTATTCAGTTAATGATAAGGTTGTTATATATGACTGTATGCGTAAAAAAATGCTCTTCCAGGAATCTCTTCCTTTTAGAGAATTAATAGACAAATCTATTAATGAAACGTTGGCTCGGAGTATTTACACTTCTATGACTACTTTTTTATCTATTTTGCCGATGGCTGTCTGGGGTGGTCAAGTAGTGTCAAGTTTTGCGATACCTATGGCATTTGGAATTTTCATAGCAGCCTCCTCATCTATCTTTATTGCTGCACCGATACTATTGTTTCTAGGAGATTGGCGTTATCGTTATGCTAGAGACTAATAATATACTATATCGTATATTTTTGTCTTGCGTTGTAGGGTGAGATTCAACATTCCTCGAAAAAACAACAGCATCTTTTTTTCTTGATAATTGTATATAGCAAGATAGCGCTCTATTATATTTTTATGTATACACAGTATATTATGGTGCTGCAGAAGAGAATCGGACTCTCGACCTCTCCCTTACCAAGGGAGTGCTCTACCACTGAGCTACTGCAGCAGACTTGAATATTATGTGTTTCGCGAATGTATCGCAGTTAGAAAGCGATTGCTATAGTTTATTATAAGATAAAAAAATATTTTAGGATATCAAGTTTTATATAAATTCTGTAAAAATGATTGTATTCTTTGCGAAAGGATTTTTAAATGAGAGATAATAATAATAATGAAGGGATGATTTCTTCTAGAGAAGAAAAATCTGTCCATACTAAAGAAGATCGCAAAACACGGTTAGCACATATGTTGCGAAAAAATCTACGTCGTCGTAAAGATCAAGGGAGCGCGCGCCTTAAAGATTAAGATATTTTTTATACATAATTAAAGAGATAAGATGGATTTAGATTTTTTCTATGTTATGAGAATAGTTGGAGTGAGTTACCCTTTCTTATGATCTCATAAGGGAGGCGCCTTAAGATTTTAGCAGAAAGGTTTGGGTTTGAGACCCGTGAAGAATATGGATCGCATAAAGATTATTGGGGGAAATAAGCTTAACGGAATTATTCCGATTTCAGGCGCAAAAAATGCATCCTTGCCGGTTATGATAGCATCATTATTAACAAGCGAAGAATTAGTCTTGGAAAATGTTCCAAATTTGGCAGATGTTAAGCTGCTGATGCGTATTTTAAGATCTCATGGAGCGGAGATATCTATTGATGGTCAATATGAAAATCAGAAGGATAATTATTCTTCAAAAATGCATATTAGGTGCCATAATATAATTAATTTAACAGGATCATGTGATCTTGTTTCTAAAATGCGGGCAAGTTTTTGGGTAATAGGGCCTTTATTAGCACGAAAGGGATATGCACGAATATCGTTACCAGGTGGTTGTGCGATTGGCATACGACCTGTTAATTTATTTGTCGATTCACTGAAAGCTCTGGGTGCTATTATAACCACTGATAATGGTTATGTGGATGCTCGTGTTTCCAGCAAGGGATTGATAGGAACAGATTATACGTTTCCGACAGTATCTGTTGGCGCAACACAAGTTATGATGATGGCAGCCAGTCTAGCGCATGGAGATACGTATATCAATAATGCGGCACGTGAACCAGAAGTTATTGACCTTGCTAATTGTCTGAACTCTATGGGAGCAAAAATTTCTGGTATGGGTTCTTCTACCATTACTATAGGAGGGGTGACGAGTTTATCTGGTGCACGGCATAGAATTATTCCTGATCGTATTGAGGCGGGTACTTATGCGATGGCTGTTGCTATAACAGGAGGAGATGTTGTCTTGCAAATGACTGATTCTTCTCTCTTGGATACAGTTTTTGCAGTTATGCGCCGTACTGGTGTAGAAGTGATTCTTACAGATGGAGGTATTCGTATACGCTGGAATGGAGATAAACTGATTCCTGTTGACATTACAACCGCTCCTTTCCCCGGATTTCCAACTGATTTACAAGCACAATTTATGGCTATGATGTGTTGTTCTGCAGGTGTTTCTCATATTACGGAAACTATTTTTGAGAATCGTTTTATGCACGTTCAAGAATTAGTGCGTCTAGGCGCTCGGATTTTCCTTTCTGGACAAATGGCGACAGTTGAAGGTGTGGGTCAACTAAAGGGAGATCTTGTCAAGGCAACAGATTTGCGTGCTTCGGTTTCCTTGGTGATAGCAGCCCTGGCTGCTCAGGGAACAACAGAAATCTCTCACGTATATCATCTTGATCGTGGTTTTGAATGTTTAGAGAAAAAATTAACCAGATGCGGTGCTTGGATAGAGCGTATTAGCGGATAAACATTGAGAAATTGACCATGTGCCACCATTGTTTGATACATTATAGAATATCAAAATCGATGATTTGAAGAAAGATCTATCAATGAGAATAATGTATGATTTTATGGTATAAAATGTTCTATCATATTGTTGATTCATTAAAAATATTCTGTACGCAAGATACTTTATCCGTGATTGTGATAACAACCTATTCATCATTCATTAACATCTAGAGCAAACCATATGAGCGGGTAGATAAACCCGTTCCTTATATCCTTCTCATGAGAAGGGTGGAATTTATATATATGTCTGGATAGCACAGACACTCCTCAGAAAATCCAAGTGATCATACATGCTATTCCTTAATCTATTCACTAGAAATTTTTATCACGATTATTTTGGTTGTTCTTCATATCATGATGCAATTGAATGAAGTACCTCCTCCTGCCTAGAGTGGGGCGAAAAGATATAATAGAATAGTATCTTAGGGTAAATGGTTGCAGATATTATCAATCATAAATATTATCTTGTATATTATTACAACCTAATGTAGGTATGGTCCTGTTGATTCTATGTATGCATAGCGTAAGTGCCATCGGTGGAATATTGTTAAAGAGAAAATGATGTCTCATATGTGGAGACAGGCATTGTGCATAATGCAACGATTTTTATGAATTATATTCATAAATCTCTCTTGTTTATCATAGCAGTTGACAAGATATAGGCAAGAACGATGCCGTTGAAGAGTGAGTAATTGTTCTGTTGGCATTATTTGTTCAGATTGCAATATAGGCCTACTTAGTCAATGTTGGATAGCCTGTATTCGAATTGAGCTAATGCAGGGAAGGAGATCCGCTGGTAATGAGTTCTTTATCAAAATATTGTTCAAATGCTGAAGATGTGCCTGATGTTGTTTCTAATGTGACTGAAGTTAGTGGTACTGTGAAGTGGTTTAGTATAATCAAGGGCATTGGATTTTTTTTTCCAGATGATTGTAACAAGAATATGGGAGACGTTTTATTCCATATAACCTGTCTTCGAAAAGATGGTCATCATGTCGTTTTCCCAGGGGCTCGAATTTCTGCCATGGTTCAAAAGCGTGAACGTGGTTATCAAGCTTGTAAAATTCTATTTATAGAAAAATCTATGCCGAAAGACCATGTTCTGCTATTAGATCGCAAAAATGATCAGTCGGAAATAGTTTTGGGGAAAGATGTGAGGCCAGCGATTGTTAAGTGGTTTGATCGTGTGAAAAAATTTGGATTTTTGACGGTCGAAGGTATCACAGAAGATGTATTTATTCATGTGAAAATTCTCCATAGATATGCATTTTCAGGCATCTATCCAAAACAGATGGTCTTTGTTCAATTACAAAAGGGAGAAAAAGGCTTTGTAGTTGTTGCAATATATCCAGATACAGATGTCTCTTAAAAAATATTATTTAAATATCATCAAGGAATTATGATTCTTATTGATTGAAAGACACAGGTTATAGAGGGAAAGAAAGCCTTTTTTCAAGCGTTGTTAGTTTTTACGAGTATATCTTATTTCTGTATGATTCAGATCATGGTATTTTGAGGGCGCACTTGTATAAGCCAATGTAGAAAAAAATATTCTCTAACCATATAGGAAGTTCTTTTTAAGATAACAATATTCTATTGAATGGAAAAACTCCAGATAGATTGTGTCGATAAGGCTCACTTCAATGGATCGATTTTTATATATCCAGTACTGTTCAAGCATTGAGAGAAGATGGATGGCTAATAATTTTATTCTATTGGCAATCCAGAAAAACGTTTTTTGAACTTTGATACTTGGCCGCCACGGTCAGTAATTTGTTGTTTTCCCCCAATCCAAGCGAAATGTGAGAGAGAATCAATGTCAAGTTTCATAACAGATCCTTCTGTTTTCCAAGTAGAGTGAGTCTGGTATTCTGTGCCATCGGTCATGACGATTGTGATCAGATGAGATTTTGGATGAATGTCTGGTTTCATGTTTTTCTCCGAGAAAAAAGAGCCTTATGAGAAATAGATAATGGAAAGATTCTTTATTTAGCACTACAGTTATGGCAGCGTCAACATTTCATATGACCATCCACCACAGATCTTCTTCTATAACACCGTTAGCATTTAGCATTTCATGGTATGAAACGATAGTGGTTGCATGTGGCAATGAAGCGAACAATTAAGAAAGGAGAACCTATTATTTCATTATCTAGATTTCTATTATCATATTTAAGACATTGTTGGTTGTTTTTTATAGGAAGTTTCATTGCAGCTCTCATCTATGCAAATATTATCTTACAAATTCCACTATTGCTAACTTCTTCTTTGAAGGAAGAGAGTTTAGTATTTTCTCTTTCACTTATGTATATGTTGTTGCTTTTGGCTTTTGTAAGCGCCATGCGTTACTATTGCGCAGCGATTTTTTCCGAGCGTATGGTTTTGTTTATGCAAAGAGATTTGGTTGCGAAGTTCATCCAATCTTCTCCTTCCTTCTTTTGTTTAAGAAGCGGCGGCGAAGTTATTTCAACATTAGTAAAGGATTCGGAGAGGATTAAAACTATCCTAAGTATTACTGTAACGCTTGTGCTTCGCAATATTATTATGTTTGTCGGATCTATAGTGAAGATGATGGGTATTAACCTAGATCTTGCGCTCAAGGTCGTAGGCGTCGTTTGTTTGATAATCACTACTCTTATATTTATAGCAAAGTATATGGGAAACAGAATTTTTATTCTTCAACAGCATGAAGATAGAGCATTTAATCTTATATCCGATACAATAAAATCTTTGATGGTATTACAATCTTTTAATGCAGAAAAAGAATTGATGCGGCGTTATAACACGCAAGCTGAAAAGACATATCAATATACTCTGAGATTGCTATTGGGTCGTATATGTATCATATTTTTGTCAGTTTTCGCTCTATCTATTGGAATCTCTATGGTTTTAATGTTAGGCGCTCACCGTTTTTCGATACAAACAATGTCAGGAGAAGACTTAGCTCAATTTGCGATTTATGCGTTAATGGCTATAGGATCAATCAGATCTAGTTCAGGATTTTTTGGCGCAGTATTGCGATCAGTCGATTCTATTAAACAATTGCGGGATTTTATGATGTGCCAAGTGGATATACCATCTTCGAAGTCTTCCATTAAAATTCCTTCTCCGTCGCCGGGGAGTGTTTCTTTTCGTAATGTTTCTTTTGTCTATCCAGGAGCATCAGAAAGAACCGTTTTAAAAAATATTGATTTTACGGTTCAGCCAGGAGAAACAGCAGCGCTGGTAGGACTTTCTGGTGCTGGTAAGACAAGTATTTTGTATTTAGCAATGCGTTTTTATGATCCTTCTTCAGGATCTATAGAGCTTGATGGTATAGATATTCGTCACATGTCATTGAAGGACGTTCGTCAATATATTACTTGGATTCCTCAAAGTCCCATGATCATCAATGCGTCTATGCATGATAATATTGCTATAGGATTGCCTGGAGCTACTCGTGCAGAAGTTCAGCAGGCTGCTATAGATGCTCAGGCTCATGAATTTATCACTTGTTTAGATCAAGGATATGAAACGATTCTAGGAGATAATACGGTTATTTTATCTACAGGTCAGATTCATCGTATTGCCATTGCTCGTGCTTTTTTAAGAGATTCACCCATCTTATTAATTGATGAGATGGGTTCAGCTCTGGATATTGAAAATGAAAGCAAAATATGGAAGGTATTGCGTGAAAAGAGAAAAAGGCGCACAACGATTTTTATCTCGCATCGATTCTCTTCTATTCAAGAAACAGATACAGTCTTTGTATTGCGTGATGGAATTATATGTGAAAAAGGAACACATGACAAACTTGTCCAAAAATCAAGTTTCTATTCTCATTTAGTAGGATTACAGCGTTCTAAAGCGATATAAGGACTATTAAACATAATACAGGCATATCAATAAAATACCAAGGGATATAAGATGACTGTGTTAAATCATTCTTTTGTGGAAAATACTATAGCAATATGACGAAATGCTGATCCAAGTGTCTTTGACAAGAAGTGAATTGAGTGTTTTTATCTCGTTTTTCTGTTTTCTAAGGGATAAGAGTATCAAGTAAATATTTTAGATTTAAAAATAAGGAATCAATATTGTGGATAAAAGTAAGGCGTTAGAGGCAGCGGTATCACAGATAGAACGTTCGTTTGGTAAGGGATCCATTATGAAGCTTGGCTCTAATAGTATCTCTGAGGAAATTGAAGTTGTTTCAACAGGTTCTTTAGGACTAGACATTGCACTGGGTATTGGTGGTTTACCGAAAGGTCGTATTGTTGAGATTTATGGCCCAGAAAGTTCTGGAAAAACGACTCTGACTCTCCATGCCATTGCCCAATCCCAGCAAAAAGGAGGAGTATGTGCTTTTGTTGATGCGGAACATGCATTTGATGCTATATATGCTAGAAAATTAGGGGTTGATGTCAAAAATTTGCTTGTTTCCCAGCCGGATACAGGTGAACAAGCATTGGAAATAACAGATATGCTTGTGCGATCAGCAGCAGTTGATTTGATTGTGATTGATTCTGTTGCAGCATTGACACCGCGTGCTGAAATTGAGGGAGAGATGGGTGAAAGCTTGCCCGGAATGCAAGCTCGTCTAATGAGTCAAGCGTTGCGTAAACTCACGGCATCTATTTCTCGATCTAAGTGTATTGTTTGTTTTACCAATCAAATACGTATGAAAATAGGTGTTATGTTTGGTTCCCCCGAAACAACCACAGGCGGCAATGCTTTAAAATTTTACGCGTCTATTCGTTTAGATATTCGCCGTATAGGTGCTGTTAAGGAAAAAGATGAGATCGTCGGCAATCAAACGCGGGTAAAGGTTGTGAAAAATAAAATGGCTTCTCCGTTCAAACAAGTTGATTTTGACATTATGTATGGAGAAGGAATTTCTCGTTTTGGTGAATTGATTGACTTAGGTGTTAAGGCTTCTATTGTTGAAAAATCTGGGGCATGGTTTTCATATAAAAGTCAGCGTTTAGGTCAAGGACGTGAAAATTCCAAGTCATTTTTGCGAGATAATGAGAAAATCGCTAATGAAATAGAAAGTATGCTGCGTCAAAATGCAGGACTTGTCTCAGAGAGTCTGTTACAGGATCCTGCAATTAGCGTTAAGGATGATGTTTAGAGTTTTTGTTCTCCATCAATGAAGCCAACATATTATACTATTTTGATCAAAGGTTAGAGAATCCTCAATGAGCAGTTTGAACAGTATTAGGATGACATTCCTTGAATTTTTTCAAAAGAATGGACATCAAATCCTTGCATCATCATCACTTGTTCCGCAAAATGATCCAACTCTCATGTTTACAAATGCGGGTATGGTTCAGTTTAAAAATATTTTTACCGGACAAGAACATCGTGCATATCAGAGAGTTACAACGGCACAGAAATGTGTGCGTGCTGGTGGCAAACACAATGATCTTGATAATGTTGGTCGTACGACGCGTCACCATACTTTTTTTGAAATGTTAGGAAATTTTTCTTTTGGTGATTACTTTAAAGAAATGGCCATTTATCTAGCTTGGAATCTTCTCACTCAGGAATTTAATATTGACCCTAATCGAATAGTGGTCACAGTTTATGATGGTGATGAGGATTCCTTTAATCTCTGGAGAAGAATATCTGGTTTATCTGAGGATAGAATCATTTATATTTCTGGTAATGATAATTTTTGGTCCATGGGAGACACTGGACCTTGTGGTCCTTGTTCTGAAATTTTCTTTGATCGAGGTGATCATATTCCAGGAGGATTACCAGGATCTTGCGACGAGGGTGAGCGTTATATTGAGATATGGAATCTCGTGTTTATGCAGTTTGAACAGAAAAGCAAAGATGAGCGTGTTATTTTACCAACGCCATCGATAGATACTGGTATGGGATTAGAGCGTATAGCTGCTGTTTTACAAGGAAAATCGGATAATTATGATATTGATCTTTTTAAAACACTGATTGCTGCTTCTGAGCAGATAACAGGAATAAAGTCCGATAGAGATAATATGATTCATCATCGTGTTATCGTGGATCATTTGCGGTCAATTTCTTTCCTTATTTCTGAAGGTGTTTTACCAACAAATGAGGGAAGAGGATATGTGTTGCGACGTATTATGCGTCGTGCAATGTGTCATGTTCGACTATTGGGATTTATAAACCCTTTGTTGAACGATCTTTTTCCAATACTTTGTACAGAAATGGGAAGGGCATATCCTGAATTAATCCAAGCGAAATATCTTATTTCAGATACCATAACACAAGAAAATACACGATTTCATCAGACGCTAGATCGTGGAATTTCTTTACTGGATGAAGAATCAGATCATTTGGGAAAAAAAGAAGTTCTTGATGGAAGTATTGCTTTCAAGTTGTATGATACGCATGGTCTGCCTTTAGATATGATGCAGGATATTTTGTGGGCACGTGGTTTAGGTGGTGTCGATATTGTAAGATTTAATCAATGCTTGGAAGAACAAAGACTGAGAGCACGAGCGCATGGTTTGGGTTTGGAAGAGAGGACAACAGAGAAAATTTGGTTCTCGCTCAAGGAAAAATGCGGTATCACCCAGTTTTTAGGATATGATATGCAGCATAATGCTCCTATGATGATAGATGAACCAAAAGATCCCCATCATGATCAATCTGTGGTGAGCGATGGAGGTCGTGGTTTTGAATCGAGAGTACAAGCCATTGTTCAAAAAGATATAATAATTGATACGGCACAATCAGGGCAAATTATTGACATCATTTTTGATCGAACACCTTTTTATGCGGAGTCTGGAGGACAGATAGGAGATAAGGGTATTGCTTCTGGTGATGAGGTGCATCTTCAGATCACTGATGTGCAAAAACAAGCAGGAGGGATATTTGTTCATCGTGCGACTGTTCAGCATGGGGTATTGCGAACAGGCATGCGAATGATTCTCACAGTCAATGCTCAAAATCGCCGTCAATTAAGTATTAACCACACTGCGACACATTTGTTGCATTGGGCATTACGGACGGTTCTTGGTTCTCACGTTTCTCAAAAAGGATCACATATTACTCCTGATAGATTGCGTTTTGATATTGTGCATTCACAGCTAATAACGAACGAAGAGATCAGATTGATTGAAAACAAGGTCAACGATATTATCGCTCAAAACTTGTCTGTTAGAACAAGAGTGATGAGTATAAATGAGGCTATTGCATCAGGAGCTTCTGCTTTTTTTGGACAGAAATATGGTGATCAGGTAAGGGTTGTTGCGATAGAATCCAAGGATGGAAAAGTACATTCCTCTGAATTATGCGGAGGAACTCATATTTCTTCTACAGGGGAAATTATACTCTTACATATTATTTCTGAAAGTTCTGTAAGTGCGGGAATTCGTCGTATTGAAGCTATTACAGGGCAAAGAGCACGTTCCTATCTTGTAGAACAGGACGAGAGATTAAAATCCCTTGCTCTTGTATTAAAGGTACATCAAAGCGAAGTTTTAGAGCGTGTAGAAGAGCTATGGAAAGAGCGTCGTAAACTACATCTTGTTGATTCTAAGCGCAAAGTGACACTCAATATTGATCATTTATCAGCCCATAAAATCGCAGACATCAATTTCATGAGCCATGTGATGTCTGAGGTGAATCCTAAAGATCTCAAGGGATTCATTGATAGCATTGAAAAACAGATCAAATCTGGGATCATTATGCTTGTTGGTATATCAAAAGAAGAAAAAGCTTCTGTTGTCATTGCTGTGACACGAGATTTAATAAATCGGTTTAATGCCGTTGATCTTGTTTGTTTATCTGCAAAAGTATTAGGTGGAAATGGAGGGGGGGGGCGTGCTAATCTAGCCCAATCCGGTGGACCAAATGGTAAGAATATTGCACAAGCTATTGAATCTGTTATGGATTTTTTGAAAAATAAAGTAGAAATATAGCGTAGTGTTATTAAGGCATTATGCCTATCTTTTTGTATTGCCGTTACGGTTCTTCTTTTGTCTATTTTTGCGTGTCTTGTGGAATTGAATTGTTTATAAGATAAGAAATTATATACGGAAAAGAATTTGTATATCACATGCCGGATAGAAAAAAGAAGGCGATATCAGCTCTAGAGACGAGGATAAAATGGATTGTCAAAAGGATAGTGGCAATTCAAGTCAAAGAAAATATTTTTATTTTTGAATGATACGAAACTTTCAGTATGATCTTTGATCATTAATGCCCTCAATGGCATCAAGATTTTCTAATGAATATTGATAAGAGAAATCATGGAGATTCCAGACTTATTCAATTGATTTTTCAATCTATCAATGATTTTTTAGTAATCAATTTTACGTTTTTACTCAATAAACCATGGGATTTTTCCTAAGATTAACAATCAATCAGATAGAAACGGTTAGTTATACTCTGGTCTTCATTTTATTATATGATTTGGACGTTATTTTTGGTTTGAGTATTAATAATTGGAAGATCAATCCTGAATAAAAATAGTATCCTCCATCAATTGAGATATAATTTCTTTATAATAAAAAAATAATTGAGTTTTAGATTTCTCGTATGCGACAGCGCCTTATCACCTCTTTTAAAAAGGGGAAAAACCTTAATTCTATTGTGAGAAAAAAACACCAACCATATTATATGGTCATACCATCCATTAAAAAATGACCGTCGCTCATATTAGTGAGGATGGATCATCTTTTCAGGTCGAACAATGGCGTCATATTCTTCTTCAGAAACAAGACCGCTTGCGATTGCTTCTTCTTTGAGAGTAGTACCATTATGATGAGCTTTTTTGGCAATCATAGCAGCCTGATCATATCCTATCCTAGAGGTAAGGGCTGTGACCAGCATCAAAGATCGATTAAGAGAAATGCTGATATTTTCTGTGCGCGCTTGGAGACCTTCTATACAATTATTGGAAAAAGATTCAATAGAATCACTTAAAAGTTGTATAGATTGCAGGATATTGAAAGCAATCATTGGTTTATAAACATTGAGTTCAAAGTGTCCCTGACTGTTAGCAAAAGTAATAGCGGCATGATTTCCAACAATATGAGCACAAACTTGGGTTAGAGCCTCACATTGAGTAGGATTAATTTTGCCTGGCATGATAGAGGATCCTGGCTCATTTTCAGGTAATGCAAGTTCTCCGAGTCCAGAACGTGGGCCAGAACCTAGGAAACGAATATCGTTGGATATTTTAAAAAGAGAAGTAGCTGTGACACTAATTGCTCCATGACAAAAAGTAATAGCATCATGGGTAGCAAGGGCTTCAAATTTATTCGGAGCTGTTACAAATGGTAAACCGGTAATATCCTTGATATTTTGAGCAATTTTTTCAGCAAATCCAACAGGAGCATTGAGACCAGTCCCTACGGCTGTCCCTCCTTGTGCAAGCTCATACAGGCCATTTAGGGTCATTTTGATGCGTTTGATAGAGTTTTTTATTTGTGCGGCATATCCAGAAAATTCTTGTCCTAGAGTTAAAGGGGTAGCATCTTGGGTATGAGTCCGTCCAATTTTAATAATATCCTGGAAATCAGTGACCTTTTTTGTGAGGGCGAGGTATAATTGTTGAAGGGATGGTAATAAACGATGGATAATTTGCTCTGCACAGGCAATGTGTATTGCGGTTGGATAAGTATCATTTGATGACTGAGATAAATTGACATGATCATTGGGATGAACAGGGATTTTTGAACCGATAATACCTCCTAATATTTCTATTGCACGATTAGAAATTACTTCATTAACATTCATATTAGATTGTGTTCCAGAACCTGTTTGCCAGACGACTAAAGGAAAGTGATCATCTAATGTGCCGGTGATCACTTCTTGTGATGCTTTGATGATTGCTTGTCCAATTTTTGGATCCAATCCTCCTATCTCCATGTTAACGAGTGCTGCAGCTTGTTTTATAATGCCAAGCGCGCGTATGATGGCGAGAGGTTGTTTTTCTGACCCAATCCTAAAATTATTCAGGGAACGTTGTGCCTGAGCTCCCCAATAACGACTGTTTTCTACTTCAATGCTGCCCAAACTATCTGTTTCAATGCGGGTATTTGTCATTGTATTCTTTCTGTCAATATTGCTTTGGTTGGTCGATTTTATGACGAATAAGCGGGACTTATTATCGTTAGTTTCTATTATATGAGATTTTGTGATGGTGGATATAGTGATTTTATCTCATTGAATCATTTTTATTGCTTGGTTTTATTTTTTCCATTTTTATCCATCCTTTTTTGTCTCATGAGGACTTCTACCACTGTATTTTTTCCAGAAGAAACTGAAAATTCACGAGAATAAATTCTATCTTTGTTGCGGGAAACGACAACATAATCCCCTTCTGACAGAATCATGGAAGGAGAAGCACTATTGCTTTCTCCGATTGTATCTCCACTTGTTGTTAATACTGACCATGCGGTATCGGCGATTGCTTCCCCACCTTTCTCTGATACAAGTTTAAATGTTGCTTTTGCAGCTCTATTTTGAATTATAACATCAATAATTTTTCCTTGTTCTATTTTAACGATGGTACTAACTATTGCATTGTAATTTCCAAAATGAGAAGTGATTTGATAATTCCCGCTTCCCAACCGTACGAGTGTTCCGGGCTGGATTTTATCAGCGATTATAAGGGGTTTTTGATTAGGATTTGCATAAATGGAAAATGAGAGTTCATCGTCTATAATCATTGAATCTGGTTTATATACGCTATGCAATCGTACTCCTCCTGCGTTGAATATAAATACTTGCTTTTGGATAGTGCGTGTCTGGATGACAGTTAATTTTTTAACAACTCCCACGTGACCAAAAGAAGCGCTAATGAGATAATTCCCTGGAGAAAGTACCAGAGATATTCGTCCCCCTGTTAGTTTTTTAATGGATGTTAATGTTCGATCTTTATTGAGGATAGCGTCAAATACATGCCAAGTAATGCCACTATTAATCACAGGACTCTTTTCTGTTAAGCGTGCTTCACAAATGATTTCTTGCGCAGGAACCACTCTTTTTCCCTTTGATGTATTACTAGGAGTATCTGGTGGTATACGTGTGCCACTAGTGGTTTCTTCTTTGGCATAGGATGAGAAAGCACAGATCATATGCATTATCAGGATAATGGGACATAGAAAGGACTTTTTCTGGATTATTTGCAATTTTGAATAGAATAATGTCATTGATTGTATCCATAGGTTTCAAATAAGATGATTGTCAAAACGTTTTTCTTTCCAGATTAAAGGATTGTGTATAGGAAATAATTATCCCAAAAAATTCCGTGTATAACAAGATTATTGTTAATCCATACATAGAAGAATAAATGAGGGATTTTTCCTTTATCTAATGATCATTTTTGTATGTATTGGCAACGACAAGAAGAAAATTCTTGTATTTTATAAGGATTCATATGTCTTTAATAGTGGGATAAATGAATGACAAGAAATGTAGTTTTAGAATAATATTAATAATTGAAACAAATAATTTTTTTGTTTTAAAACATGAATTTATTCAACAATAAATAAATTATGAAGCAACTTATAAATGATAATATTGATCACACGGAT
The DNA here is from genome assembly GCA_016808295.1 of Candidatus Liberibacter ctenarytainae. Lineage (GTDB taxonomy): Bacteria > Pseudomonadota > Alphaproteobacteria > Rhizobiales > Rhizobiaceae > Liberibacter > Liberibacter ctenarytainae. Next base: position 8,998 of record SEOL01000009.1, on the reverse strand, counting down.
CAATAATATGATTATTTTATGATCATTGCATAATAAATATTAAAAATATCGTATAATTAATCAGTTATATTTGATTAGACAATATATTTTTATATAGTATTACTATACCGATATTATTGAACATTAATTTTTATTTTTGAATCATAGGGCTGTAAATTTCATTTTTTATTGTGGATAATACAATTATTCTGTGTTTTCTACAGAACAATAATATTGTGATTAAGAAAAAATAGCGTTTTTCTTTGGTGGTAATTTTGAGTTGCAATAATGTATTGTGTTCTTTTACATCTGCGAATGTGGTAAAAACGTGATAAATATGCATCTTACATTGTGAAATTACCTTAGATTATGGTTTAAAGTATTATTTTTAAATATATTTTTCTATCTATTAAGGAAAATTATTTTATATTCCCGTTATAGTAGATATTTAGGTAAGTAAAGATGAATGTATCAGGTAAGTAAAGATGAATGTATTTGACTTTCATACTGTTTGTAGTGGTTTTCCAGTAAGTGGTTTTTTTATCTTTGTTGTACTGTATACTATCGTATGTGCTTCTATTATAGGAACATGGAAATACGGTGTCTACAAGCATCCCGCGTTAGATATGATTGCTTCAATCATCTGCGGTCTATTGATGTCGATTTTGATTGTTTTGTTCATGTTTGTCAAAGACAACAGGATACCTTTTGAAAGAGCAGGGATTCAGATTAATCCAGACAACCAAAAATAAGATCGAGAACTCTATATAATCACTTAAATACATCTACAACGCAATAGATCATAAAAACCAGTATTGATGCATGATATAGCCCACAGGAATAATGCTCTTTTCCCTGTATAAATACTATGAAAAAGAAAGACTTCATGCATAGGATTTAACAAAAATCACTATCCTTGGCGCACTTTAAATCGAGGATTGAGCTTATTAATAATATAAATTTTATTTTTGCGACGTACCAACCGGTTTTCACGGTGACGCACTTTAAGTGTTCGAAGAGAATTTCTGATCTTCACAATTAGTACTCCAAAGAGATAACAAAAACAATAGAATAATCTAGCGTTCTTTGCTTTTCAAGTCAATAGAGGAAGATACATACAGTATGTTGTTTTATCAGATTGAAAACAAAAGAATATTATAATTTTTTTTGATGGATTTGTGTGACATGTCCCATTTTTCGTCCAGGAAGTGTTTTTGATTTTCCATAAAGATGGAGCATACTAGAATCAAGATTAAGCCATTTTTTCCATTGATCAATTTCTGGTCCAATAAGGTTATGCATTATGCAATTGGAGTGTTGATAAGGCTTCCCTAGAGGAAGGTGGGAGACGCTGCGAATATGTTGTTCAAACTGTGAAATAGTACAGGCTGCTTCCGTCCAATGTCCAGAATTATGAACGCGTGGAGCCATTTCATTAACGAAAATTGTTGTATCATTGACCACAAAGAACTCTACACAAAGAACACCAATATAATCTAATCTTTTCAAAATCTTTTCTGTTGCACCGCGGGCAAGGAAAGCTATTTTTTTGTTGATATTAGCAGGAACCACCGATTGGCGTAATATTCCATTGATATGTGTGTTTTCTATAGGGTCATAAAAAGAGATTTGTCCGTTGATATCGCGAGCGGCGATGATTGAGACCTCACGTTCAAATTGTATAAAAGTTTCAAAAATCAAGGGCGTATTGCCAAGAGAAGCATAAATATTGTCCGTGGAATCATTCGGAGAATAGATTGTTTGTCCTTTTCCATCATATCCCAAGCGTCGTGTTTTCAATATGCCTTTTTTATTGGTTTCAGAAAGAGTTTTGTTTAGAGATTCCTGTGAATTGATTGGGTGAAAATCTACCGTGGAAAGCCCTAGATCTTGGAAAAATTGTTTTTCAAGTAATCGATCTTGAGAAATTTTGATTGCTTGAGATGAAGGATATATAGGAATGAGCGTGGAAAGATGGGCAATTGATTCTAAAGGAATATTTTCGGTTTCATATGTTGCATAATCGCACAGATCAGCAAAACTATTGAGAGATTTTTTGTCGTCATAATTCGCTATTAATTGCTGGGTAGAGACTTGGCTTGCAGGAGAGTCAGGATTAGGGTCTAGGATAATAACATGAAAACCCAAGCGCGCAGCGGCTATTGATAACATACGTGCTAATTGCCCGCCTCCGATAATGCCAATAGTTTGTCGATTCATGCAGAAGTATCCTTAGGATATTCGGAGACAGAGATTGTTTGTTGGGTGCGCCAATCATTTAAACGTTCGGTAAGATCGTCGTCGTTGATTGCAAGGATGGCTACCGCGAGGAGGGCCGCGTTGATTGCGCCTGATTGTCCAATAGACATGGTTCCTACTGGTATTCCTGCAGGCATTTGGGCGATTGATAATAGGCTGTCAAGCCCTTGGAGTGCCTGTGACATAATTGGGACCCCCAAAACGGGAATAGATGTCATAGAGGCAATCATACCTGGCAAATGTGCTGCTCCACCAGCTCCAGCAATGACTAATTTAAATCCTTCAAAGCGGGCGTTTTTAGAAAATTCTACGAGCCGATCAGGAGTGCGATGCGCTGAAACAATACGCGCCTCATAGTCAATGCCTAGCGTATCTAGCATGTCGGCTGCATATTTCATGACTTTCCAGTCAGATTGACTTCCCATGACAATAGAGATAGGAGGGGCTATACTCATAAACTGCTCCTTTACGATGGTGTTAAGGATAATGTGTTATTGAAAAACAGACAAGTATGGGAAATCTTTTTTACTCAAGATCACGCATTTGTGCTGTGTTGCTTGACGTGTCGCATTAAAATCAGAAAATTAAACATGATATGATCCTTTGTGTGCTTGGATTTGATGATTCACGGTCCAATAACGAAGAGGCTTTAATATGCCTATATTGTAGTAATAATACAACTTTAAATATTGTATACGAAGGTATTGGTTTTTCGATAGAGAAAATTTCAGACAGTGATTGATGAGAAGTTTTCCGCAAGGTTGAAGAGAATTGTCCAGTGATGTATGGTGATTTTAAGTGGCTATATAATAAAGCTATATAAAAAAATGGCTATAGCATTGTCAAATTGTATGTATCCTATATAAGGTAAGCCTATCCCTAGCTCGGTTATGGGGCTTTCCTATGTCCTGAATTAGTCTTGAATTATTCATTTTGTTTGAGATGTTCCAGTAATATTGGGCCATGATCCACTTTCGCGATGATGACCGCAGGATATGCTTCAATTTATACAAAAATGTTTTAAAGATATACCTCTTAATTTATGTGACCAAGATAACCTGATATCTTCCGCAAGGTAAGGATTTGATGTTTCGCTTGCATCACACACCTAAAGGTTGCGGAGAGTAAGGGTCAGGTTCTTCTAAGCCATGTGATCGTGTTCATATAATAAGCGCCCTTGTAATCAAATCTGGGGTCATTGTAAAGTGTTTGATAAAGTTTTAATCTATTGAGAGAAAAATGAATATTTGTATTGATAACTACGATGAGGATTGTGTTCAGAATGGGGCCTTTCTTAGTGGTAATATTTATGGCAATATTATACTAGACCAATTTGTCATTCTACTGTAGAATTCTTTCTTTCGCTGCAGAGAAAAATAGCGTTGACTCTTGTTCAAGAAAGAATACGATAAGACTTTGTGGTATGAGACTTATGTGTTCTTCTTTTTGATTAAGAATATAATGGGTTATCTCTACTTTTATTAAATATTTTGAATGAAAGAGAGTCTTTAAATAATGCCTCGCTCCGCTCTTCTCAATGTTATGGTGGATGCTGCTTATAAGGCGGGGAAGTCTTTATCACGTGATTTTGGTGACGTGCAAAACTTGCAGGTTTCTCTGAAGGGGCCTGCTGATTTTGTAACAAAAGCTGATTTAAAGTCTCAAGACATTATTTATCGAGAATTATTACATGCTCGTCCTAGCTATGGTTTTTATGGGGAAGAGGGGGAGTATATTGTTGGAGAAGACGAGACAATTCGTTGGATTGTTGATCCGTTAGATGGAACGACAAACTTTCTTCACGCTATTCCTCACTTCTGTATTTCCATTGCATTAGAACGTGACCAAGAAATCGTTGCAAGTGTTATTTTAAACCCTATTACAGATGAATTGTATACAGCGGAGCAGGGTTCTGGATCTTTTTTGAACGATCGTCGCATACGTGTTGCTTCTCGTCGTTTTCTTTCAAAATCTATTGTTTGTTGTGGGATTCCGCATATCGGGCGTAAACCATACGATGATTTTTTCATACAACTTCGCCATCTTACAAACAAGGTGGCAGGTGTTCGTCATTTTGGTGCAGCCGCTCTTGATTTGGCATATATTGCAGCTGGACGATTAGATGGTTTTTGGGAGAAGGGGCTATTTCCATGGGATATGGCGGCTGGAATCCTCCTTGTTCGAGAAGCGGGAGGATTTGTCACTGATTTTTCAGGGAAGAATATGATTTTTGAAACCAAAAGTATTATAGCAGGGAATGAGAATATTCACAAAGAGATTTTGAAAATAGTGCGTCAATAGCTTTTACAATAGCTTTTACAATAAGATGTGCAAATAGGATCTTTGGTAGAGGTGAAAAAATTTCATCATGATTTGGAGATGGTAAGAGCCATGAATGATTTGGAATCATTTGTCTAAAAAATAGATAGGAGGCTGGAGTCAGAAAAGCATTTCCTCCTTGAGTTAGGTCATTTTTTTATATGGCTATAATCTTTGTCTTTGATTGTTGTTGTATCTCTGATTTCCGTGTTTTATTACTGCAGGAAACTTGCTGGTATAATCGTTTTATGTCTGGAATGGGGTTTCGGAAGTGTTTGGGTGCGAAGTTTAAATTCTTTACAGATATTGTTTTGAACAGATGATTTGTCTGGCGATTTAAAAATATTTATTCTAAGGGTCAAGAGTTAAAGCCTAAATCGTAGTTAAGAAGAAAAATGCACGATTGGCTTTGCTTCGCGTTGGGTGCCATTTGCTAATTATTGGCCAGGATTTGTAGATGCCCTTACAATCCTCCTAATATCTATTGCATTCTTGCTAGGTTTGTGTGTGGAAAAATTGTTTTGAACAGAAAAGCAGGGAGTCCGGACAAGGTTTTGTCTTGCTTGCATGGTCAAATAGAAGAATTAACGCATGTTTTGAGTGTAGATCGTGCGGAAAAGAACATAGTAATGAATAGTTTGACTGATGTGAGATGCATTCCATCTGCCTCTGAGAATTATCGTGATCAATTGATAAAAATGATTGATTCTTCTTGGGTTTCCCAAAGAAATATTTTCTCGTTTTTGTCATTGTTGCATACGGATAGAAAATCAAATGAACATGTAGATCTTCTTAATCAACAAATTTCTGCGCTACATTCTCAGATTATTGTTGTTGAATCTTCCTTACGTGCTTCCGAATCCATGAAAAACCAAGTTAATCCAAAATATCAATATTGGAAATCGTTTTGTTTTTCAATCCGAAGTATGATTTTCATCGGGAGGCAGTAATTTGAACGAAGGTGGAGCATTTGAATCGTCAAAGGTAGCCATAGCAGTTATTAAATTAAATAAGTCTCTTTTTGAATATAGATAGATAATATTTTGAACAGGAGAATGGATTGTTCATGTTAGATGTATGTAAGCCATCGCTTAAGCCAGTTCGCCCATTTTTTTCTTCTGGTCCGTGCGCAAAACGTCCAGGGTGGTCTCTTGATGTGTTAAAGGATGCGTTGCTCAGTCGTTCTCATCGCTGTGCCACTGGAAAAGAAAGGCTCAAGAAGTCTATAGAATTGACCCGTACAATTCTGGAGGTCCCTATAGGATATCGTATTGCTATAGTGCCTGCGTCGGATACTGGGGCTGTTGAAATGGCCTTATGGTCTTTTCTAGGAGAGCGTGGTGTTGATGTTTGTGCATGGGAAAGTTTTGGACTGTGTTGGATGTCAGATATTCGTCAACTATCTCTTCAAGATGTTCGAGAATTCACGGCTCCTTACGGGGATATTCCGGACTTTTCTCAGGTTGATTTTGATCGAGATGTAGTTTTGGTTTGGAATGGAACAACCTCAGGTGTTTGTATTCCTAACGCGCAATTTATTCCAGAATCTCGGAACGGGCTGGTTATTTGTGATGCGACTTCAGCTGTTTTTGCGCAAAATGTGGATTTTACAAAGCTTGATGTTATTACTTTTTCTGCACAGAAAGTTTTGGGCGGAGAGGCGGGTTTTGGTATAATTATACTGTCTCCACGAGCTGTTGATCGTCTTGAAAATTATGTTCCTTCTAGGCCATTGCCTAAGATTTTTCGTATGACTCAAAAAGGCAAAATTAATGAAGGACTCTTTTCAGGAGATACAATCAATACCCCTTCTTTATTATGTATTGAAGATTATATTGATTCGTTGCTTTGGTTGCAAAAAATAGGGGGTCTTCCTGCATGTATAGAGCGTTGCAATGAAAATTCTTCTGTTTTATTTCGGTTTATTCGAGAGAATAGTTGGATTCAAAATCTGGCCATTGATCCGAAAACACGTTCTAATACCTCTGTTTGTATGAAAATTATTGATCCTGACATTGAATCTCTTGGTAAAAATGCTCAGATAGCTTTTGTTAAGTCGATTGTATCTCTTTTGGAAAAAGAATTGGTTGCTTATGATATTGGATCGTATCGTGATGCTCCTTGTGGATTGCGTATATGGTCTGGTGCCACCATTGAAAAAAACGACCTTCTTTTGCTTTGTCAGTGGTTGAAGTGGGCTTTTTTTTTGCAAAAGAAATCTTTTATGAGGTTTTTCCCTTGAATTATATATTAATAAAGGGGATAAAATCATCAGGATTAGGTGTCTTTTAAAACAAGTTCTTGTTGCAATCAGATTGTTCTCTGATAGATAGGGTTGAGAATATTTTGAGCAAAGATACTTTGTTTTAAACCAAATAAGGTGTACGTATTATTAATTGTACTCGTGGTGAATATAATGAAGGAGCTAGTGTCTAATGTGCTCAATAGGGTTTTTCGCTCCTGTACTGGTTAAGGAAAACACTATATAAGAGCGGAATATGGGATGGATATGTTGAGTTAGTGGTGCGAACGGCAAGCAGGTCATGTTCGGTGTCGGGTACGGTTTTTTCTGATAGAGAGCTAGGATTTATTAAAATTCAGGAAATGAATTTAATGCAGCTTATAGGTTGTCATATGATCTATATAGTTAAAGATGATATTCTGGAGTGGGCTAATGATGATGTTCCGAGAGTAGTAGGTTTTGTAGGTAATGTTTTAGGTGAGGTATGAGGTAGGTGTGTCAATATTGCTCATTTTCATCTTGATTGATTGTTTTGTGTATAATTTAAATGTGCATGCATGCATTAATAAAATAGTAATATGAAGTGATAGGGGTGGGCTAAAAGGGAATGAATAGCCTAGATTTTGATAAAGAACCAAAAGATATGCGTGTTGTTGTTGCAATGTCTGGAGGGGTTGACTCTTCTGTGGTTGCCGCTCTTCTTAGGCGTGATGGATATGATGTTATCGGTGTCACGCTTCAGTTGTATAATGGCGGAAAAACATCAAAGAGAGCAGGCTCCTGCTGTGCAGGCCAAGATATCTATGATGCGCGTCGTGTTTGCAGTGCTCTTGATATGCCACATTATGTGTTAGACTATGAAGAGCGCTTTCACAATGCGGTTATCGTTCCTTTTGCCAATTCGTATGCTGCTGGAGAAACCCCTTTACCTTGCGTTGAATGTAATCGAACAGTGAAGTTTTCAGATTTACTCACTGTTGCGCATCAGCTAGGGGCAGATGTGTTGGCAACAGGCCATTATATCCGATCTTATTCTCATATTGGGAGTGATGGGGTGAGGCGGCGTATTATGTGTCGGCCAGTGGATTCGAATCGGGATCAAAGTTATTTCTTATTTGCTACGACGCAGCAACAACTGCATAATTTACGTTTTCCTCTTGGAGAAATGAAAAAGGAAGCGGTGAGGGATTTAGCAAGAGAATTAGGGCTGCAAGTAGCGGATAAATCAGATAGTCAGGACATCTGTTTTGTTCAAAAAGGAAAATATTCTAATGTAGTGAAGATGTTAAATCCTAGTGCGTCATTAGAAGGGGATATTATCCACTTAAATGGACAGATATTAGGGCGTCATAATGGTATTATCAATTATACTATAGGGCAAAGACGTGGTCTTGGGGTTTCGGCGGGGGATCCTCTTTTTGTGATATATCTTGATGTAGACAAATCTCAGGTTATTGTGGGGCCGAGAGAGGCCTTGGAGGTTTATCGTATTTATTTGCGAGACATTAATTGGTTGGGAGATGGGGTTTTTGAGAAAGTGGTTTCCGATGGATTGAAATGTTTTGCGAAGATTCGTTCCTCACAAGACCCTGTTGCTGTTTTTATATGCAAAAATGAAAATGGAATTTATGTAGACTTTCAAAAAGGCGAAGAAGGGGTTTCTCCAGGGCAGGCATGTGTTTTTTATGCTTCAAATTCGAATGATGCTCGTGTTTTAGGGGGTGGATTTATTAGTCGTTCTAAGCGGTCGAATGTTGTAGAAAAAGCATTGTTTTCTATAGCAGAAAACAAGAATTATTCTATAAATGTAGGCTGAGTAATGAAAAGATTTATAGACAAGTTCATAGTAATATGCGAATTCGTTCATTATAGGGATTTTTATTGACAGTTTGACGGTATTCATAATAACCTCATTCTCTTGAGAAAAGGGATATGGCGGAGTAGCTCAGATGGTTAGAGCAGAGGAATCATAATCCTTGTGTCGGGGGTTCAAGTCCCTCCTTCGCTACCATTTGTGTGTTAGATAAGAGTTTTAGGTAATCATGGCAAATATTGGTAGAGTAGTTTTCATTCAAGCGTAGTATATTATAGCTTGAATATTATGTTGTCTATTTTTATGATGCTTTTTAGTTTTAAGAACGGTATTGGGATAAGGAATAAGGTGGGATGGCAAAGGAACGGTTTTTGCGGAATAAGGAG
>SEOL01000008.1 GCA_016808295.1 Candidatus Liberibacter ctenarytainae | reverse complement strand
TTTTTTGTCAAAAAGGGGGTTCCTTTTATTCAATAGAGAAAGTATGTAGAGTAGAAAAATGGTGTGAAATATTAATAATTTTTCTAAAAATGAGTTGAGAACCAGATTGATTATGACAAAAACTATAGGGTTAGAAAAGAAAAAATATTTATTTTGAGAGAGAATATGATTGTGGAATCATCTTAGATGGAAAAGTATAAATTATAGAAAAGAAGGTTTATTGATAATCTTCCAAAAAATTTGTATTTTCAAAGATGAAGGGAGCATAGATTTATATTGCAATGAGATATTCTAACATTGTGGTTAAAAAGTTCTTGAATATATAAATGATAATTTCCAGGATACGAAATCTTGAAGACTAGGAGTGACGTTGAGAATGAAATCAAAAAAGCCAACAGCTGAAGAGGCAGAAGAAGCTATAAGGGTTATTTTGCGTTGGATTGGCGATGATCCCGACCGTGAGGGGCTGAGAGGTACTCCGAAACGTGTTATTGAATCCTATAAAGAACTTTTTTCAGGCTACTCCAGCGATTCAGCTCTTACAGATGCGTCGCGTTTTTCTTTTGGAGAAGTGTCTCATTACCAAGATATGGTTTTAATAAGAGATATATCTTTTTATTCGTATTGCGAACATCATATTCTTCCGATTATTGGGAAGATACATATTGCGTATATTCCACAAAAACGTGTGATTGGATTATCAAAGCTGATACGTATTCTTGAAATTTATGCGCGTCGTTTACAAATACAAGAACGATTGACAATGCAAATTGCTCAAAGTATCGAAGAAATAGCTGATGCTAAAGGAGTTGCTGTATTAGTACAAGGGCAGCATATGTGCATGTCTATACGAGGAGTTCAGAAAGAAGGTTCGACAACAATAACGACAGCATTTACGGGTGAATTTAGAGAGAAAAAAGAACACCGCGATGTCTTTCTTCAAATGGTTCAAAATCATTGATCATTTATAATCAATTACCTATGATTAATGCTATTAGGTTTCTTTTTATGCAAGTATTATCAGGGTATTTTTTCTGATTTAATGAATTCATCTTCATTTTTACGTTTATTTGTAGAATGATAGAAAAATGTTATTTTATTGAAATCGATTTTTGTTATTGTTTTTATGGAAAATCAATGAAGGTGCTTGATAGAAACGAATAAGAAAAACTTTTGATACAGAATAATTTTGCAGAAATTCACCAAAAGATTGATACCAATTCTAGCAAAGTTCAATTTGTGGAAACTCTTGCTCTCATAGTAGAAAAAGTTGGGGAACACTTTGATTCATCCGGAAACTTAATTCTTAGAGCAACCAAAAAAAATCCAAACCCTGCGACAACTATCAAGGATCAGGATGATAAAGACATATTCCCGCTATTTATGCGTGATGCTCAACTAAATATAGGAATAATGAGCGCGGGAAGCGAAAATATTTGACTACCCTAAGCCCATAACAACAGTAAATTGACGTTCAATAGTAAAAGAATAGAACACACAAGAGATGAGATAATAGGCCGCACGTCGGTAAGAAGCGTAGGAATGCACATTGAGAAATGTCGGAGATAATCCCTCTCAGAAGTGATCTTTACCGTGTGGAATACCCAAGCGAGAACAGCAATGGAATTTTAACATTTGGCATAAATGGGAATAATTACATTACTCCTTCCGCAGCGGACAAGGCCAAAGATTGGAAAGTTGTAGGGAAAAATGCAGGTAGAAATGGAGTTTGGCATTGGCTACAAGAGGTCATTGAATAATGGTACAGCAGCAAGAAACCACTATTAGTCTAAGACAATAGCATGATCTTATCGCCAATGGTGATGCTCTTTATCTCCTTCTTCTTATTTTTCTTTTTATATTGTGTCTGTTTTGTCTTTCTCTGCTTGTTCTTTTTCTTTAGCTGCTTTGTCTTTCTCTGCTTGTTCTTTTTCTTTAGCTGCTTTGTCTTTCTCTGCTTGTTCTTTAGCTGCTTTGTCTTTCTCTGCTTGTTCTTTAGCTGCTTTGTCTTTAGCTGCTTGATCTTTAGATGCTGTATCTTTGTCTCTAGCTTCTTGAGCTGCTTGAGCTTCTTTGTCTTTAGCTGTTTGTTCTTGAGCTGCTTTTATTGTGTCCACGCTTTTATTTCCCAAAATATTACATCCACCCAATATAGCAGCAGTTGACAAAAGAGATACTATTACGAGTTGTTTTTTGATATCCATGAAATAACCTCCATTTATAATAATATTGTATCGAAGAATACATATAAATAACATTAAATAATAACTGGTTAATACTATAGATTGAAAATATCAACTTTTGCTTGCCGTCTATTGGTTTAATTCACAATTTTAAAGCTGCCTATCCGCCTATCGATGTCCTTCTGGCATATGGAATGGCATATTGGATGTAGAGTCTATGAAGGACGGTGTATATCTTATGGGCAAGAATGCTATGTTGATTCAAGATATATCAAGGGCTTTAAACCAACTAAGTATTTAAAGTTTCTCCTATTCTTGCATCAACTGGCGAAAACCGCTTATCAGCTATTGGTGATTGTATCTTTAACTGTGGCGTCAGCAGATACAAGAATAGTACGCTTAGAAAACGTATTGATGAAGAAGATTGGTTTAATGTCTCTCTTGAATGCAAAAGATAGGTCTTTGCAGGAGACAAGAAATTAAAAGGTCTGATTAGTCAGAAGACAGGTTGAAGCAGATCTATTGTTGGGTTAGTCTTACCCTTGGGTGCGGATTTGTAATAAGAAATACATTGTGAAATCAATATCCTAAGATTCTGTGGTGGTTAAGTCATTGATTTTTACAGTATTGTTATTTTTTGTTAAACTTGTCATACATAGCGAGTAAGATTTTTTTCTCGTTCAATGCGTGTATTATATTATCTTTTCCACGATTTTTTCTATTTTCATATCGATTTCGTATATCTTCTCTCGGATATGTTGTGGTAAAAATGGATTTAATGGAACATTTTTTTCTATAGATTGATTTCAATCGCTATCCTGAACAACATCACAACTACTAAGTGTTGATATCGTTGGTGTAATAAAAGAAATGATTAATTTTTTGAAATTCATACTGTATTACCTAAAAAGAAATCATTTACATGCTATAAAATATACATAGAAGTGATAATATAAATCTTGAATGTGATAAATTCTGCAATGAAATGATTCAGAATTAAAACAATTCTTTCCTTTCAGTTACTCAAAACAAGTGTGAAGGTTACTGTCTATCTCTCAATTATCTATTAGGTATGTGACGACTGGATATGAAAAATATAAGAGATGATGTTTCTGAAGAATCCTGTATGAATAATGATGGTAAATACGTAAAAACAATGATTTAAAATCAATACCAATAAAATATAGAATCGTTGATTCTTCTTATATTTTTTTATAGGTGTTTTCATATCGATATTCTTTAATATTCTCTAGCAATGCAGTAGAACATGAGATGTTCTCATAGAAATGAATAAGCTCTTTTAAATTTCTTTTCTCCATAGAGATGATTTTCTTTTGGAGTAGATTTTCCCATTAAATCTTCAATAGCGGATTCTCAAGGATTAAGAAAAATTGAAGGAGATACATAAGGCAGAGGATTTTTCCAAGACTGATGCCTCATGTTTAATTGATAATACATATTGCGATAGAAACGTTTTAAAAAATGACTATCTTTTTTTTGTAGGCGGCTTTCTTCAATAGAACTATCATCAGTATTAGCTGCTTCATATACAGCTCCAGGTTCTGTCACGAGGGATGGGATAGAATGTTCCCACCAATGTTTCATATCCATATCAATCGGACGATATATATTTTGACGAGCAATTAACAGATCAAGGGCAGCTTTTTTTCCAATTAAGTAGCCAGTCGTCCGAGCAGATAGCGTTCTAGGTTGTAATATGGAAAATCCTCCTGGTACGTCACATAAATAATATTTTTTCTGAGGATTTTTTCGTAAAGAATCAAATTTAATCAGAATATTTCTAATATCACATTTTTCCAAATGGGATATGAGCTGGGTAAATCCAGGTGAAAAATCTGCATCATCTTCTAAAATAATAGCACCTGGATTCTCCATATGAGAAATCTTTTTCCAAAGATTTATATGACTTACGTAACAACCTATCTCAGGAAGGGACAATAAGCGTTTAAATTTTTGTTTATGACTCTGCTGTACAAAAATCTCTTGGCAAAGGGGGCTTGATTCACCATATTGAGCATCAAAAAAAGAAAATTGAAGATGTACAGATGCAGCACGATGACAGAATCTTTGACGCCTTGTATGAGAAGAAGGAAGGCTGATCACATATATAGGAAGAGACATTACTCTTTAAAACCCAAAAAATTATTATATAATAAACACAGAGATACTGATACAAACAGTGCGCGTTCTAAGGACAATGCAACATCAATGTTTTCAACTTAGAACGGTACAATGTCTTCACATGTTTCATACTATGTCGGCTCGATTCATTTATTCTTCCTCTTTCAGTGATTCCTTTTTTCCGAGTGAGTATTTTTCATTCTATGATCATTGATTCAAAACAATCTTGATTGAACAAAAGTTCTTATTATTCTCTAGGAAAGGAAGTTTTTTATTTTTGAGAATTGGTATATCGAGTACAAAATATTTCCATCCTAACCTGTAGAACATAACATAATGATGTCAACGTAAGATAAATCAGACAAATCTCGAGGTAAATAACGAAAGGTTGATAAGTAATAGATATAATGCGTTGTCCTGTTTGAAAAACTTCTGGTACAGTCACACTAGCAGCGAGTGATGTGCTCTTAAAGACAGATATAAATTCACTTGATAAGGGTGCGATGGATCTCATAAACGCTTGCGGGAGTATAACGTGACGCATGGTTTGAATCCATGTAAGGCCAATGGTATGTGCAGCTTCCCACTGTCCTTTGGGTATGGATATAATAGAAGTGCGTATTATTTCTGAAATATAGGCTGAGAAGCAGAGCGTCATTCCGATAAGGACAGCGCTAAAAGCGTTAAAAACAATTCCTATGCTCGCTAAACCATAAAATATCATGAACAATAGGATTAAAAGGGGAGTTCCGCGAAAAATCCATACGTAAATATGTAAAATAAAGACTATCTTTTTTTTCAAAAAAACTCTGATTAAAGCAATTAATAAACCAACGACCATACTAGAAAAAAAAGAGATGAGTGCGATTGGTATCGTTAAAACGAAGGTCGCATATAGAAGTTTTGGGAACGAACTGACAGCAATATCAAACCATTCAGGAGCCATAAAATTATATTTTCTTCATCATGAAACACAAATAGACATTTTAGATATATCATTGTTTTCGAAGTATTTCTCAAAAATCTTTTCATATGTACCATCTGAGCGTATTGCACACAAGGTATCGTCAATAGATTTTTTGAGTTTATTACTGCCTTTACGCATCATGAAACTGATATCACTGCTTTTTTCCCTACGATCGGTGATTTTAAATTGATTATCATTATCATGTCGATACTGCAGAAAATGGAAGAAAGGAATATCTGCTGTCATCGTAGCATCCGCATGCTTATTGGATAAAAGTTGCATGGATTGTGCAAAATTATCACTGAATATCACGTAAGCTCCTAATTCTTTGGCTATCCGAAAAAGATCTGTTCCGAGTATTTGGGAAACCTTCCTTCCTGCAATATCCTTAAAACTATGGATATTGTTTTCATCACTGCGAACAATCAACAAAACGTTATGCGAAATATAAGGAATTGAAAAATCATATTTTTTTTTCCGTTCTGGCGTAATAGAAACATTGACTAGAATATCATAGCGTTTTATATCAATCCCAGCAATGAGACTACTGACTCTTGTCTCAAAAAAAACTGGTTTTAAATTGAGGCGAGAAGCAACTTCTTTGATCAAATCAATGTCAAATCCTATCAACTGATCTTTTCCATTCATGTCATGAAAACTATGAGGTGGGTAGATTCCGTCAGTTCCAATACGAAGAATAGACTGTTCGTCTGGATTAGAGACATCGTGCGTATAATAAAATGTATAAACATAGAGAAAAATCGCGAATAACAATACAGCCAAAACCATCATGAACTTTGAAAAAAAAATTCTTGCCAAATAGCGAAAAAAACGACACATACTTAATGTCCTCTAATATGTGTTTTATAGATAGTGTATAATACAGATCAATTTTTACATTAATTGCAAGAAGTAATTGCTATTTTGACATTCGTCAACATGATTGAGAATAACTCCTATTCTTTCTATGAAGAGAACAAGTGTACGATATCTCTCAGAGATCGAGCTTTTGTTCTATAATTATCCAACAATTTAAGTGTTTTTTCAATACGTTTATCAATTTCTTGTTGAACCCACTCTCGACCTTTGAGTGTAATAAAGCTATTTTTTTTGGTGGTTGAATTGTTGATAGAATGTTTGTCAGTTTTGTGTGGATCTTCCAAATCTAATAGATCATCTACCAATTGAAAAATGATTCCTAGATTTTGTCCAAAACAATCTAATCGTTCTCTGTGCTCCTGATCTTCCTGAGAAATAATAGCTCCTGCTGCACAGGAAAATCCCATTAGTGCCCCTGTCTTCATCTGTTGTACGATAAAAGGATTGTTTTCATCAAGAGGTTCATCTTGAATATCCAGCATTTGTCCGCCGAGCATACCTATTAATCCTGAATTGCGTGCTAATGAAAGTGCTAATTCTGACCGTATTTTGTTGTCTAGTTGAAATTCTGGAGAAAAAATGATCTCAAAAGCATAGGTTAATAAACTATTTCCTGCTAAAATAGCGGTTGATTCATCGTATTGAAGGTGAACAGTCGGTTTTCCACGCCGAATTCTGCCATTATCCATTGCTGGAAGATCATCATGTATGAGAGAATAACAATGAACACATTCGATGGCAGCACCGATTCTCAATGCTATGGGATGATAACATCCAAAGAGAGAAGAACATTCAACAACAAGAAAAGATCGTAATTTTTTACCTCCATTTAATATCGCATATCGCATCGCAGAAAGTAATTGTTTGGGACGAGATGATTCGTGCGATAAGAGATTATCTAATAGAACTTCTATCCGTCTAGAATGTTCTTGTAATTTTATTTTTATCGTATCTTCCATCCATATATCCCTTCAGTTGTAGAGTATTTGACAAAACTTTTTTATAAATGATACAACGATCATCGTCGAATGTATTTTTTATATACATTTAAAGGAATTTGATTATGTCTGAATTTAAATCTGATTTTCTGAACATTCTTTCAGAGCGAGGATTAATTTATCAAATTTCCAATCCTCAAGAACTCGATGATTTATTCTGCAAAACCACTGTCACAGCTTATATTGGTTATGATCCAACTGCTTCCTCCTTACATGTGGGGCATTTAACACAATTGATGATGCTCCATTGGTTACAAGAGACAGGACATAGGCCTATTTCTCTTATGGGTGGAGGAACAAGTATGATTGGCGATCCTTCTTTTAAGGATGAAGCCAGAAAAATGATGAGTCCAGGGGAGATTAAGCAAAATATTTTAGCGGTTCAAGAAATATTTTCTTGCTTTTTAAAATATGGAGATGGTCCTACTGATGCATTAATGCTTAACAATGCGCAGTGGTTATCGGAAATCCACTACATTGATTTTTTGCGCGAAGTTGGGCGTCATTTTTCCGTCAATAGAATGCTTTCATTTGATTCTGTGCGATTACGTTTGCAGCGTGAACAATCACTTTCTTTTCTTGAATTTAACTACATGGTATTGCAAGCGTATGACTTTGTGCAACTTGCAAAAAATTATGATTGTCGTTTGCAGATGGGAGGATCAGATCAATGGGGTAATATCATTTGTGGTATTGATCTTGGAGATCGTTTGGAGACAAAGAAATTATTTGCATTGACCTCTCCATTGCTGACCACTTCTTCTGGTGTTAAAATGGGAAAAACAGTTTCGGGAGCGATTTGGCTTAATCATCAAAGGACTTCTGTCTATCATTTTTGGCAATATTGGCGCAATGTTGCAGATACTGATGTTGTGCGTTTTTTAAAGATTCTCACAACCTTACCAATAGATGAAATTGATAAAATATCGAAATTAGACGGCAAAGAGATCAATGAAGCCAAAATAATATTAGCAACAGAAATTACAGCAAGAGTACATGGCAGACCTGCCGCCGAAAAAGCTGCCTTAACCGCTATAGAAGTTTTTGATAAAGGGATTAATTCTTGTGATCTGCCGACAATATTGATTTCAAAAAATGAAATAAGCGCAAAAATAGGCATTTTAACACTTATTGTAAAGGCTGGTTTTGCTTCTTCTAATAGTGGAGCACGTCGACATATACAAGGTCGTGCCATTAAAATAAATGATCAAGTTATCCTAGATGATAAAATGTATTTAGGAATTGAACACTGTAATGTTGATGGTATCATCAAGATTTCTTGCGGAAAGAAAGACCATGCCATTTTCCGTATTTGCGATTGATGATTTTTGCTATTTTTACATGCTGTTTTTGAATGTGGCGTTAGTAATTAAAGATGATAGTAGATTTCTCACCTGTTTCAAGCAAGGTTTGCGCGCTAATATGATTATCTCCCGTCAATCTTGATGATATGTTTGATATCCAACCAAAACGCCTCTTTGGGTCATTGAGATGGGCGGGACCAATGATTGTTCAGGTCATTTTCTATTCAATATTTGTCATATCACAGATATTTATTTTTTTACAAAAATCTGAAGAGGGCACCAACAGTCGTATTTAATTTATGAAATAACTGAGATATCTAATTCATCATTTCGGGAAAAATAGTCTTTTCGAAGGTGAAAATGCAAAACGATATCACTTAGTGTGATATATTGTCTGTTTTTAGTATTGAACGGAGACAAAGTTTTTCATCTCTATATAAAAATACTGGATTATGTATCACAAAGGATTTTTTAATAACGTCAATAGTTTTCTAGAACACGATATAAAACCATGATGCCAATATTTTTATATTTGCGCAGAAGATTGACAGGTTTTTTCCGTATAAAAGCCCTGTTATTTTTTTCTAAAATTATCCAGTGATACAACCGAAGCAATATGATCTTTATTTTTTTGACTTACCTCAGAAGAATTGGAACTTTTGTCTTTTTTTAATTTTTCTGGTGGTGTCATAAAGGTTTTGTTTTCCGTTTTCTGCGCTACTTCGGGAATTGGCGCATCAAATTCTAGTTCAAAATTCACAGAAGGGTCGTAAAAACCTCTAATAGCACTAAAAGGAATAACCAAATGCTCCGGAATGTTGGAAAAAGACAGTCCTATTTCAAATTGTGTTTCAGATACTTTTAAATCCCAAAACTGGTTTTGAATGACTATTGTCATTTTTTCAGGATAACTATCTCTGATATTTTGAGATATCCGAACTCCACGGGCATTTGTCGCAAAAGTGATATAAAAGTGGTGATTCCCTGGGAGGTGTCCTATAGATGCCGTCTCTGCGAGTACGGTTTTGACAAGCCCTCTCAGTGCTTCTTTGGTTAAGACATCATAACGAATATGGTCGTGATTCATCTAATATACACCCATCTAATCCAAGAACACGCATTATCAATAATCTGAAATAAAATTTTTGATAACAAAGAACTATTTTATAAAAGTTTCATCGCTTACAGCTGGCGAATTATAGCAATATAATTATACAAAGAACATAGCAAAATGCAAATTTTCTTTTACGGGGGCTTCTGTTGGCAGGTGCCCCCAAACCCCGCCTGACAGTGCTATCCGTCAGGGCTTAATTTGAGAAGTCACATGGCTTAAGCAGCCAGGCGAACCTCTCTAGCAGAGTTGTCATTTGCAACTATGTTTTTAGTCCGATAACGGTGGTACCATACCGAGCAAACTTTCAACCTTTACACTCTTGTCTATCCTATTTCGCCCCCTTATTTTGAAAAAATCTCTTTTTTCAATCTTCACCTCATCAATAATATGTGTTTTTGGTGGAGGCGCCGGGTACCGCCCCCGGGTCCAACAAGCTTATTACTTTGACTCTTTATTGCCATAGCTATTTTCTCAAATAACATGGTTAGTGTAACATATTTTGCTTATATTGGAATATATGTTTTGCTTATATTGGCATAAAACAATAAATAAGGTTTAAAACGAGAAAATGGATGATATTTTTATT
Source organism: Candidatus Liberibacter ctenarytainae (assembly GCA_016808295.1). Classification (GTDB taxonomy): domain Bacteria; phylum Pseudomonadota; class Alphaproteobacteria; order Rhizobiales; family Rhizobiaceae; genus Liberibacter; species Liberibacter ctenarytainae. The sequence goes on along the minus strand of SEOL01000008.1, from coordinate 44,169 downwards.
TTAAAAACAGGTTATAATCATGCGCCAATATCTTGATCTTCTTCGTCATGTGATGACTTCTGGTTCAGATCGACGAGATCGAACAGGTATGGGCACGCGGGGTATATTTGGTCATCAAATGCGTTTCGATTTATCGAAAGGATTTCCTTTGCTGACGACTAAAAAGGTTCACCTGCGATCTATTATTTATGAACTTCTTTGGTTTTTAAAAGGTGATAGCAATATTTCTTATCTTAATCATCATGGGGTGAGCATATGGGATGAGTGGGCAGATGAAGATGGAAATCTTGGACCAATATACGGAGTTCAATGGCGTTCTTGGCCTGATTATGGTGGGAATACTATTGATCAAATTTCTTCTATTGTTAAAAGTTTGCGAGTTGATCCTTATTCTCGTCGCCATATAGTATCAGCGTGGAACGTTGCATTGATAGAAAAAATGATATTGCCTCCATGTCATTGTTTGTTTCAATTCTATGTTGATAATGGAAAATTATCATGCCAGTTATACCAGCGTTCAGCAGATGTTTTTCTTGGTATACCCTTTAATATTGCGTCTTATTCCTTGCTCACAATGATGTTGGCAAGTGTTATAGGATTTCAATATGGAGAATTTATTCATACCCTTGGAGATGTGCATCTATACAACAATCATTTTGAACAAGCTCAATTACAGCTTTCCCGCTGCCCTAAAGATTTGCCCTGCATGACCATTAACCCAAATGTCGTAGATTTATTTTCTTTTCAATATGAGGATTTTGTACTCAAGTTTTATGATCCATATGCTCCTATTCCTGCAATGGTATCAGTATGAGTATAATGCAAAAAGTTATATTAATTGCTGCAATAGCACGTAATAATGTCATTGGAAATCGAGAAAATATTCCTTGGAAGATTTCTTCTGATTTAAAACGGTTTAAATCTCTGACATGGGGAAATCCAATTATTATGGGTTATAAAACATTCCAGTCGATTGGAAAACCCTTGCCAGGAAGGTGCAATATTCTGATTACAACCAATAAGATGCAAAATATTTCTGTGATAGATAGAAAAGAAATAGCAATTGCCCATTCTTTAGAAAATGCTTTTACCATGGCTGTTGAAACAGGAAGTGAAAAAATATTTGTTGTTGGTGGCGGTCAAATTTATGCTCAAACAATTGATTTGGCACATCAATTATATATTACTCATGTTGAAGCAGAAATTGCAGGAGATGTTTTTTTTCCTATGATTGATTCCCGTCTCTGGCAAAAACAAGAAGAGGAGATTATTCTTCCTGCAGGAATGGGAGATTCTTATCCGACGCGATTCGCAATATATAATCGTCGTATACAAAAATAAGACATTTTTTCCATATTGCTCAATCATTTTAGTTGAAATTATTGAGGCTTAATATATATAATGTAATAATTAATTTTACATAATTTTTTTAAGTTTTTTTAAGAGGTTTGAGTGGAATTGGGTTAAATTAGGGCGAAATAATAATGTGTAGGATAATCCTAATTCATTTGCTATTACGTATTAATAGCCAATTTTTTTCATAATTTGAGTAGGAAAGTCAGGTTTATGAGACAAGAAATGGATTTCATTCCTCCATTTAATTCGTATCGTATTTTTTATAGTATTCTTATATTGGCTTTTTCCTTCTGTTTGTTTCAATCAGTATATATTGTTCATCCGGATGAGAGGGCCATCGAATTACGGTTTGGGAAACCAAAACCTGATACCTTTTTTCCTGGGTTACATTTCATGTTTTGGCCTATTGACACAGTTGAAATTGTTAAGGTTTCAGAACGACAACAAAATGTAGGAAGCTCAACTCATTCCAAATTCAGTAACGGTTTGATATTAACCGGAGATCAGAATATTGTGAGCGTACAATTCTCTGTTTTATATGTTGTCAGTGATCCTCGATCGTATCTTTTTTATCTAGAAAAGCCTAGTGATACATTGAGACAAATATCGGAAAGTGCAATGCGTCAAGTGGTAGGACGAGGATTAGCTGTAGATATTTTTCGTTCTCAACGGCATCAAATATCTGTAGAGGTTGCGTCAGTTATCCAAAAAGCCATGGATTCCTACAATTCAGGAATTGTCATTAATACGGTTTCCATTGAAGATGTTTCTCCTCCTCGTGAAGTTGCTGATGCTTTTGATGAAGTGCAGCGTGCAGAGCAAGATGAAGATCGTTTTGTTGAGGAGTCTAATAAATATTCTAATCGGGTGTTAGGCGCGGCGCGGGGTGAGGCATCACGCGTTCGTGAATCTTCCATTGCATATAAAGGGAGAATTATTCAAGAAGCACGGGGAGAAGCGGATCGTTTCCTGTCTATCTATGGACAATACGTAAATGCCCCTGGGTTGTTTAGAAAAAGATTTTATTTAGAAACTATGGAAGATATTCTTAAGAAGTCAAAGAAGATTCTGATTGATAAAAAACAGGGAATGATACCTTATTTGCCTCTTAATGAGGTTTTTTCTCGTCTTCATAAACAAGAAAAATCGAGTGGTGTACATGATGGTGAATAGATTATATATATTTTTACCGGCCTTATTTCTTTTTTTAGGATTATGTTTTTCTTCTTTCTTTGTTGTTGACCCACGTGAGCAGGCGATTGTAGTGCGATTTGGAAAAATTCATACAGTCTATAGGGATCCTGGTATTTATTTTAAAATGCCGTTTTCTTTTATGAATTTTGATCGTGTACGGTATCTGGAAAAGCAAATTTTGCGTTTGAATCTTGATAATATTCGAGTTCAGGTCTCTGATGGAAAATTTTATGAACTTGATGCCATGATGGCTTATAAGATCTCTGATGCAGGTTTATTTTATAAATCTGTTTCTTGTGATCGTATTGCTGCTGAATCTCGTTTACGTACGCGTCTTGATGCGTCTCTTAGACGTGTTTACGGCCTGCGCCGATTTGATGAGGCCTTGTCCAAAGAGCGCGAAACAATGATGAAGGAAGTGCGTGATGATGTGCACCGAGATTCTGAAAAGTTAGGAATTAGCATAGAAGATGTTCGTGTGCAGCGTACTGATCTTACCAAAGAGGTTTCTCAACAAACATATGATCGTATGAAGTCTGAGCGTCTTGCTGAAGCTGAATTTATTCGTGCACGAGGCAGAGAAGAAGGGCAAAAGCGTATGTCGATTGCTGATCGTAAGGCGACTCATATTTTAGCTGAAGCGCGACGTGATTCTGAAATAAACTATGGTCAAGGTGAAGCTGAAAGAGGGCGTATTTTATCTGAGGTATTTCAGAAAGATCCTGAATTTTTCGAATTTTATCGTACTATGAAAGCATATACCACTTCATTTTCTTCTTCAGATACATTTTTTGTTCTTTCCCCAGATTCGGGTTTTTTCAAGTATTTTAATAATTTCCATGAGAATAATAAGAATGCTCCATAAAAAAATAGATTAAGATCTTATGTTGGCGGATCCATTTGAAAATTTTTTTCTAAAGAAAACGATACTTATAGTTTTCAGATGGCGAATTTCTGGATGAAAAATCATGAAAAATGGTATGGATTGATCAAAAAAATATTGGTTTTCTTGTGATGTTGCGTTGGTGTGATGATTCTATTGCAAATGAAGCAACGTGATACGATAATGTCATGAATCAAAATATTTTTGCATTTGATTGGTTGATGGAGATTATTGTGTATTTCAAAAACATCAGAATTTCCATATACGGAATGTGATACGAAAATCGTTTTTTTAATAATAATTATTCTTTTCTTCAGGTGTTCATGTATCAGAAACAATTCTATCATTTGTGATTTTTTATAAAAAGATCACATTTGTAATGATGGAGTCATTGTGAATGAAATATTCATCAACAGAGGAAGGAGTGATGTTATATTTTATGTGGTGATCTTTGAGAGAATAGGGTATTGGGGTCTTCAAAAGAAAAACATTTACAAGGCATACTGTATATTAGAGATAGATAGAAAATAAGTGATATTTCAACTCATTTAGAATCCTGTTTCTAGGAAGAATAATTTTTAGAGTGAGGATATTCCTCAGAAAAAATATATTTCAGGCATATTTTATGAATTCGCTTTGTTTATATCCTTGAATATAAAGCAATGATTCTAGATTGCTATGATTAATTCGCACTTTGGAATTTTGGGCGACAATTGATTTTGCGTGGAAAGCAACTCCGTATCCAGCGATTTTTATCATATCAAGATCATTGTTGCCATCTCCTACTGCAATGACATCTTCGGGATTAATGTCAAGAATTTTTGTGGTTTCCAACAAAATTGTGGCTTTTTTTATACCATCAAGAATGGGTTCCTGAACTTTTCCTAGCAATTTCTGATTTTTTTTCATCAAGATATTGGCATAATATCGGTTAAATCCAAGTTTTTGAGAAATAACACGTGCAAAAACTGTGAATCCACTTGAAACAAGGATAGTAAAAGCCCCATTTTTTTTCATAGTATTGACTAGTTCATATCCTCCAGGATGATATGTAATGGATTTATGAACGATGGAATCAATGACTTGTAGAGAAATCCCTTTTAATAAAAATACTCTCTCACGAAGTGAATCCTCAAAGGATATCTCTCCATTCATTGCTTGAGAAGTGATATAAGACATTTTTTCTTTAATGCCTATTGTATCTGCCAATTCATCGATACATTCTTGTTGTATCATAGTTGAATCCATATCGGCTATCAAAAGATTTTTGCGTCTATTTTCTGTTTTATGTATAACAAGATCAATGGGTTTATCAGCAATGATAGAAAGTATTGTATGTCTATACAAATCGCTATTACCTCCTAAAGGAAGTAGGATATCACAAGCAATTGACTCTGAAAGCCAGTAAAACATTGGAGAGTTAACCGCTTGTCTGATCTGTTTAACAAGAGAGATATGAAGTATAGGATTGGATTGATGAGTAATAAGTGTGGCAACGAGAGCCATTAACATGTTCCTTTCACAAAATACTAAAGCTATTTTTATAGCTGGGCCGACAGCAAGTGGAAAATCATTATTTGCCTTGAAATTGGCATCTCAATTGAATGGTGCAATTATTAATGCTGATAGTATGCAAGTTTATGATACAATCCGCATCCTCACGTCTCGGCCACTTGACCAAGACATGCGGTCCATTCCGCATCTCCTTTATGGACATGTTTCAGTTAAGAAAGCTTATTCTACAGGAGAATGGTTGCGTTGTGCTATCAAAAAAATTGCAGAAGTGCAGAAAAAAGGATATCTCCCCATAATAGTAGGAGGGACAGGTCTATATTTTTACGCACTTACTGGTCAATTTTCTATCATGCCAAAGGTACCAAGTACAATAAGGACAATTGTGCGAGAAAAATTGCAGACATATGGCTCACATGTTCTTTATGATGAATTATTGAAATGTGATGCGCTTGCTGGTCAAAGAATTAATCCCTCTGATGGACAAAGAATTGCGCGTGCTCTTGAAATTTTTATGGTTTCTGGTCAATCAATAACAGAATTTTGGAAACAGTCGTTGCAGCCGGTAATACCCATTGAATCTGCGTATAAGATGATTATTCTTCCCGAGCGCGGTGATTTAAAAAAAAGAATTAGTCGTCGTTTTGAAAAAATGTTGAATACAGGAGCCATTGATGAAGTACGAGATTTAATGGCTATGAATCTCTCTCTAGATTTACCAATAATGAAAGCAATAGGAGTCAGAAATATTATTTCTTTATTAAAAAATCAAATAAGTTATGAAGAAACATTACAAAAAGGCATCATAGCAACCAATCAGTACGCAAAAAGACAAATTACGTGGTTATCTCATCAATTTAATGAGGATTGGAAAATAATATCTTCTACAGAAGATATTATTTAACAACTAGGAGATCAATGCTTTTATCTTGAATTTATAAGCATTATACTTTTAAAGACAAATATTGTTAGCAATCTTTTCCATTACAACAGTGCAGTCGTACTCATTATCAGCATCTCTGATGAGATAAAATATAAATAGGATTCACCTGAATAGATTTTTGCATGTCTATTGCTTCTTCAGGTCTTCTATTAATTAAAATCATTGTCTTTGAATCCGTAACATATAGACATAACAAAGAATATAACGTCCTAGTTTCCGATTATGAGCTAAATATATATCATAGAAATATGTCCAAGCGATAATCCAAGTATCATAACGTATATAAGAAATGAGGATAACTTCTTATAAGAGAGGAATCTTTTCCTAATTAATTTGGGTAAAAAGAAAAAAAGGATAGGACAGGTTATTTTGTAAATGGTTCATGATCACAGATGGTTTTATAGGTGTCGTATGTATTGATCGGTATCGCGATATATAGTCCAGTATTATCAATAAAACAATACTAAGTATTTGATTTAACTATGTTTTTAATTATACCCCGTTACCTTTTCTTGTCTGGTTTGGGGTTCTTAGGATTAAAAGCCGAAGAAATAAGTCGTGAGCTTTTGACCCCTAAACGGATACGATCAGCTCCTTTGGTATATATTTCAGCCTGAGAAACTGTTTTCCATCCATAGGTATACGTAACACACGTAAGAAAAAAAACTAGTAGATATTTTCACATGCGCGTTAGTTTCCTAATCTAACTTATCCAGTATCCATTTAGATGTTTATTAAATCTAGGGATGTTTATGAGCTATTATGAGGATTTTGCTGGATACAGTTGCTAAATTCAAACTGTACCCAAACTGTAAAGGTCTAGAAAATTGGGTTAATAATCATGATGCAATGATTAAAGGGGAAATGCATTGAGCGGATCTAGGAGAAAACGACTTCTATAGACAGGGATTAGAAAGCCACCCAAAACTATTTTAATCAAGTAGGGTGAAATACGATTATATAAAGTAGAAATAAGACACGCTGAATCCAGGATAAAAAAAGCACCAAAACAAGAGGAAGCAAACTAGAAGAAGCGGGAGAAAGAAGAATCCAATCAGAAGAAGGGGGAGAAAGAAGAGGACAACCAGAAGAAGAGGTAGAAAGAAGAAGCTGGCCAGAAGAAGAGGGAGAAAGAAGAAGCCAGCCAGAAGAAGCAGGAGAAAGAAGAAGCAGAACGTAAGGCTGTTAAAAACGAAAGATTGAAATTTGGGAAGAAACGGATGAAAGAAAAACATAAACAAAAGGCCCTTGTTGCTAAAAATGAAAGATTAAAGGCTGAAAATAAACGGATAGAAGAAAAGAATAAGGCGGATGCTATTGCAGCTGAAAAGAAACGAATAGAATAAAAAAGAGCACGAAAGCAGGAAGAGGATGACTTAGCGGAATTATTTTCACTTCGATCTCCTACGACTTCTCCGCCTCAAAAGCAAGAAGAGATTCAAGAAGAAGAGGTATCGATAACCGCATTTTTAACAGGTGAGGTATTCAGGTTTCTACTTCGTTTTATTCCTTCTATTCTTGATGTTATATCTGAGCATCTAATGCAAAAGAGATCGATAGAACATGATAGGATGAGGCTTGAAGTCACAAAGATTGAAAGCAATAATCATCTTTCACGGATTTCACGCAAGGATCAATCTATAATGCGATCTCCTCTTGTTAATATTTTTTGATAATGATAAAATTATCAATTGTTTTCAGAAGGTTTATGTACTTCCGTAGATAGGATTGTGCTTTAAAATCATGATCTAATGCTAGTGGAGTAACAGGTATTCCTATTGTAAATTTTTTTATCTTTATTCATCTATGATAACTATTAAAACGAAAATGAGATTTGAATGAGTATGACACAGCTTAAAGTATTGAAATGATGAAAACAAAGAATACCGTGATTGGTATAGAAACGAGTTGCGACGAGACGGCTGTTGCGATAGTACAACAAGAAGGGTCTCATGGTAAGGTTCTAGCAGAAGTTGTTTTGTCCCAGATTGATCAACACAGCCATTATGGAGGAGTAGTTCCTGAAATTGCTGCCCGTGCTCATATAGACGTTCTAGACACTTTAATTAAACAGACATTATCACGTGCAAATATGCAAATTTCTGACATGGATTCAATAGCGGTGACGGCGGGCCCAGGTTTGATGGGTGGATTAATTGTTGGTCTTATGACAGCCAAAGCTATTGCCTATGCCAGCCATAAACCTCTTTATGCTATTAATCATTTAGAAGGGCATATTTTAACCGCACGTTTCACAGATCATGTTGATTTTCCTTATCTCGTTTTATTAGTATCCGGAGGTCATACACAAATTGTGTTGGTAAGAGATGTGGGTTGCTATGATCGTTGGGGGACTACAGTCGACGATGCTCTTGGAGAATGTTTTGATAAAATTGCTAAGTCATTGGGCTTATTGGGATTGTCTTCTTCAGGGGGATCGGCAATAGAAAAATCAGCATTAACAGGAGATGGTCAACGTTTTCATTTTCCGTCTCCAAAAATACAAGGATCTCCATGTGATTTTTCTTTTTCCGGATTAAAGACGTCTGTTCAGCAGAAAATACGCTCTCTAGGAATTTTAGAAGAAAAAGATATTGCCGATATTTGCGCATCTTTTCAAGTAACGGTAACAAATGTGATTCGCATAAAATTAGAGCAGGCATTCCTTCGTTTTCGACAAGATTTTCCAAGTAAAATTCCTACATTAATTATATCCGGCGGAGTTGCTTCTAACTGTTTTATTCGTTCTTTTTTGATAGATTTTTGCTCTTCTCATGATTTTCATTTTATTGCTCCTCCAGCCCGTTTATGCACAGATAATGCGGTGATGATTGCTTGGGCTGCTTTGGAAAGGATGAAAGCCGGTTTTTCGCCGGATGATCTGTCTATTGCGCCACGTTCTCGCTGGCCATTAGATGAAAAATCTCTTGCTAAAATAGGATCTGGCAAACGTGGGGCAAAAGCATGAAAAATTGTCCTATTATATTTGTTATCGGTGCTGGAGCATTTGGCTCAGCGCTGTCTAGTGTCATTGCATCACGCGGCAATTCTTGTGTTACCTTACTTGGTCGACGAAAAAATTTAATACAACAATTAAAAGAATCAAGAATACATGCTCAATATTTCCCCAGCATCAAACTCTCGCATCTCTTAAATTTTTCAACTGATTATAAACGTTTGCGTGAAGCAGATATTGTTCTTTTTGTCACTTCTTCTAAAGGATATGGAGAAGCTATTCATTTTTATAAACAGTGGCTGAAAAATTCAGCGGATGTTATTATTTGTTCCAAAGGGTTCGAATATCACAGTGGAAGTTTGCTCTGTGATTATTCGGAAAAAATTCTTTCATCGCAATCCTGTTCAATTCTTTCTGGCCCTGGATTTGCATCCGATATTATTCAAGGACTCCCAGTGGCTGTGACACTGGCATCAAAAAACATAGAAAAATCAAAAAGTCTTTCTGCAATCATTTCACATAAGTCATTTCAAGTTCATTGTTCAGATGATCGTATTGGCGTTCAGATGGGTGGGGCTTTAAAAAACATTATTGCGATAGCAAGCGGTATACTAAAGGGACGAAAACTAGGAGATTCAGCTCGCGCAATGATATTAGTGCAAGGTTTAGCAGAAGTCACTGCAATTACGGAAATCCTAGGAGGTCGTGCTGAGACGGTGGGGGGATTGTCTGGATTAGGAGATTTAATCTTAACTGCGACAAGTGAGCAGTCTCGTAATTTTTGTTTTGGTGTTTTGCTTGGAGAAGGAAAGAAAACTGATCTTGATAAAATGGGTCTTGTGGAGGGAGCTTTCGCTGCTTCACGAGCAACCAAACTAACCAAAGGAACAAATCTCAAATTTCCTATCGTCCAAGCTATAGCGGACGTTGTTGCGAATCGAATTACTATAGATGAAGTCGTCAATATTTTTTTAAATCTTTCTTTTTAATAAGTATAGATATAAAATGATCATATGACCGACCATTGACCAATACATTGGTTTTCTTTGAAAAGAATGTGTGGATACTTTAAAAAGATTGGATCAAAAATGCCATATTGGCTGGTGAAATCAGAACCTGATGCATGGTCTTGGAAAATGCAACAAGATAAAGGTGATGTCGGGGAATCGTGGACAGGGGTTCGCAACTATCAAGCTCTGAATAATATGAAAAAAATGCAGATTGGTGACAAAGGATTTTTCTATCATTCTAATAAGGGCCGTGAGATTGTTGGGATTTTTGAAGTAATCAGTGGTTTATATCCTGATCCAACCGCAGAAAGAGATACACGCTGGGAATGTGTCACTATCCGTGCAGTTTGTGATATGCCTTTTCCTGTTAGCCTTATAGCTATTAAGGCTAATAGTCTACTTGCTAAAATGGATCTCGTTGTTTTTTCACGACTTTCAGTCCAATCTGTAATGTGGGACGAATATAAGGAGGTTTGTCGCATGGGAAAATTGTATTCTCCTCCTCTCAGCAAATTTGGAGAAAATTAATTCATGCTGGACTATGATTTGATTTGCAGAATTAATTGCAAAAATATAAAAAAATGTTTTATATCTGGCAAATGTATACATTGTTTTTTTGAGAATAATGGAAAGTTCAATGTCAGATATGTCAAATAATCGTCCGCTATCGCCACATTTACAAATCTATCGGCTTATTCCGACGATGTTTATATCTATTGTTCATCGTATAACAGGTGTGGTGGTATATTTTGGCGCAATTGGAGTTGTTATATGGTTTTTATGTGTGGCAGAAGGTTCGTCAGCAGTTGATGTTTTGAGGGAATATACGAATTGGTTTTTATTTAAGATAACTCTTTTTTTGTATTCTTGGGCAGTTATACACCATATGCTAGGGGGAATAAGATATCTATTTTGGGATTCTGGCTTTTTATTAGATAAAAATATTTCTACTAAATTGGCAAAAATCAATATAATCGCATCAATCCTCATCGTTATAGGCGTTTGGGTGTTGAAATATACTTTAGGAAAGTGATGAGATTGGAATATAGATATGCGCAGTAGCTTAGGAAAAGTACGGGGAATGGGTTCTGCTAAAAGTGGTACGGATCATTTTCTAAAACAGAGAATAACTGCGATTGCCAATATTCCTTGCGTCATTTTTTTTATTGCCTTTTTTATTATTTATGGTTCTAGTCCTATTGAGGATATTTGCTCTGTCATTTCTCATCCTGTTATAGCATCCATTATGGGAATAGGGATACTGTCGATTGCTCTGCACATGAAGATTGGCATGCAGGTCATTATCGAAGATTACATCCATTCCCATTTGTTAAAGATTATATGTATCGTGTTAAATAGTTTCTTCGTAATATCTTGTGTTTTCCTTTCCTTAATGTCTATCTTAAAAATTATAATTGTGGGTCAATCATGAGAGATTTTTCTGGTCAACATTCCTCTTATACCTGTGTTGATCATGTCTACGATGTTGTTGTGGTAGGAGCTGGAGGGGCTGGATTGCGTGCTACTCTGGGTATGGCTGAACAAGGTTTTAAAACGGCTTGTATTACAAAAGTTTTTCCGACCCGTTCTCATACAGTCGCAGCACAGGGAGGAATTGCTGCTTCTCTTGCAAATATGACTCCCGATCACTGGCAATGGCATCTTTATGATACTGTCAAGGGGTCAGATTGGCTTGGTGATATTGACGCCATTCAGTATATGACAATGGAAGCTCCCAAAGCCGTTTATGAACTTGAACATTATGGGGTTCCTTTTTCTCGCAATGAAGCAGGGAAAATTTATCAGCGTCCTTTTGGTGGGCATATGCAGAATTATGGGGATGGTCCCCCAGTTCAAAGGACCTGTGCTGCTGCAGATAGGACAGGGCACGCTATTTTGCACACACTATACGGACAAGCCTTAAAACATGATGCAGAATTTTTTATTGAATATTTTGCTCTTGATCTGATGATCAATTCGGAAGGGCGCTGTGTTGGTGTTGTGGCTTGGCAACTGGAAACTGGAGAAATTCATCGTTTTTCTGCCAAATTGGTTGTATTGGCTACAGGTGGATATGGCCGCGCATATTTTTCTGCTACATCAGCACATACTTGCACAGGTGATGGGGCTGGAATGATTGCCCGTGCGGGTTTTCCACTGCAAGATATGGAATTTGTTCAGTTTCATCCCACAGGAATTTATGGAGCTGGAACCCTTATTACTGAAGGTGCTCGTGGGGAAGGCGGATATCTCGTCAATTCTGAAGGGGAGCGTTTTATGGAGCGTTATGCTCCTTCAGCAAAAGATCTTGCTTCTCGCGATGTTGTGTCGCGTTGTATGATGATCGAAATAAGAGAAGGAAGAGGTGTTGGTAAAAATAAGGATCATATATTTCTCTATTTAAATCACCTTGATCCTGCTGTTTTACATGAACGTTTGCCTGGTATTTCTGAATCAGCCAAGATTTTTGCAGGCGTTGATGTAACGCGTGAACCAATTCCTGTTGTGCCAACAGTACATTATAATATGGGAGGAATTCCCACCAACTATTGGGGAGAGGTTTTAAATGCGGATAGTCAGAATCCAGAACGTCTAGCTCCAGGACTTATGGCCATTGGTGAAGCTGGATGTGCTTCGGTACATGGAGCCAATCGTCTTGGTTCTAATTCATTGATTGATTTAGTGGTTTTTGGTCGTTCTGCCTCTATTCGTGCTGCCGAGATAATTGACAGATCAGAACCTGTTCCACCTGTAGATAAGCCTTCTTATGAGCGTATTATTGATCGGTTTGATCGTTTAAGACATGCGGATGGTGATGTCCCAACTGCTGTATTGCGTGATAAAATGCAGAGATCTATGCAATTGGATGCAGGGGTTTTTCGTACCCAAGAATCTTTGTCTATAGGATGTCGCAATCTATCTCAGATTTGGGGTGAGATGGCCAATCTTAAAGTATATGATCGTTCATTAATATGGAATTCAGATCTGATGGAAACCCTTGAATTGCAGAATTTGATGGTTAATGCCATTGCTACGGTTTACTCTGCTGAATCGCGCAAGGAAAGCAGAGGTTCTCATGCAAGAGAAGATTATAACGAAGGAAAATTCAGTGGTCGTGATGATGTGAATTGGCGAAAACATTCTCTCTGTTGGGTTGATCAAAAAACAGGTGGAATAAAGATGGATTATCGTCCTGTTCATACCGATCTTCTTTATGAGGGGATTGACCCTGTTAAAATTGCCCCTAAAGCGCGTGTTTATTAATATGGATGTGTCATATGGTTGAAATTTTATTGCCAAAAAAGTCTCGCGTAAAACAAGGAAAGACATGGAACGAAATTCCTGGGGCAAAGAATTTGCGCAAATACCGTATTTATCGGTGGAATCCTGATAATAATAGTAATCCGTGCATTGATACTTATTATATTGATATAGATGACTGTGGCCCCATGGTTCTTGATGGGCTATTATATATCAAGAATAAGATTGATCCAACTTTGACTTTGCGTCGTTCATGTCGAGAAGGTATTTGTGGCTCTTGTGGTATGAATATTGATGGAACGAATACTTTGGCCTGCATAAAGGATATGAATTCTATCAAGGGTGATATTACGATATACCCCCTTCCTCATATGTCTGTTGTCAAAGATCTCGTTGTTGATATGTCTCACTTTTATGCTCAACATCGTTCAATTGATCCGTGGCTTAAGATTGTATCTCCCAAACCCACTAAAGAATTATTACAAAGTCACGATGATCGTCAAAAATTAGATGGTCTTTATGAGTGTGTTATGTGTGCTTGTTGTTCTACTTCTTGTCCAAGTTATTGGTGGAATAGTGACCGATATCTCGGTCCTGCCATATTATTGCAAGCGTATCGTTGGTTGATTGATTCTCGAGATGAAGAAAAAGGTGAGCGCCTTGACAATCTTGAAGATCCTTTTCGTTTATATCGCTGCCATACAATTATGAATTGCGCTCAAAGTTGTCCTAAGGGTCTCAACCCAGCAAAAGCCATTGCAAAAATCAAAATGATGATGGTAAATCGCAAAATATAAGTTGTATGTCCTTATTAATAAGACAATTACAAATATTTTCTTTATTAATTCTAGACTATCCTATGATAGTCGTTATAGGTGATTAGGATTTTTTTTGAGGCAATGGGGAGTAATTGATGCAACTCTATCGTTTTATTATTCTATATTTTTGCATTTTATCTTCTTATGGTTGTAATACATCTCATTTTATCCATATTTTTTCGAAAAAATCACCGGATTCAGAAGGAATTCCTTCTCACTCTTATATAGTATCAGAATCACTTGATCCACTTATTTCTGAAGACGAAAACTCTGCTCAAGATGATGATTCTGATCTGATCCGATCCCCAGATATTGCAACTATAAGAAGGGGAATGATTGGTGCTTGGAAGGTATCTTATCAGGGTGTTGACTGTAATATGAATTTGACACTGACAAGATGGAAAAAGAATTTTAGAGGGAATGCGCGGGGTTGTTATGGTCGACTAGCGTTGTTATCAGCATGGGATATAGTAGATGGTAATCTTGAGCTTAAAAATGCGAGGGGTAATACCATGATTATTTTAAGCAAGGTAAGCGAAGAGAATTTTCAAGGAAATTTTGATAAAGAAAAAAGCCAGGTTTCTGTCAGTCGATAAGTGGTTTATTGGGTAATGTATCATTTCTTTAATTTCAAATTTTGGTGTATTTTTGTCTTTTAATCTTTTAAGCAGTAAGATGATGTTGTTGATTCAGGATAAGAAATTAAAATATGATCCTGCTCAGCAAAGGATTGCATCTTCCTTTGATCGTGTTTTAACTGATTTATATCAGTATAATCGTCTACGCAAGTGGATTTTTTTTTCTTGGTTATGGCGTTATTGGAAAAAGGATACTTATTTTACTAAGGGAATTTATCTCTATGGTGATGTTGGTCGGGGAAAGAGCATGATCATGAATCTTTTCTTTATGCTAGCTCCGATTGAAAAGAAAACTAAAATTCATTTTTACACATTTATGGAAGATGTTCATCGTCGTATTGCTGCGTATCGCAAGAAAATCGAATCAGGAGAAATATGCGAATCTGACCCCATATTATTAGTGGCATCTTCTATTTCTTTAGAGATAGAGCTGCTGTGTTTTGATGAGTTTATGGTGACTAATATTGCTGATGCAGTGATTCTTTCGCGTTTATTTTCTGAATTATTTAAGCATGGTTGTGTATTAGTTGCAACTTCCAATGTTTTTCCAGAGAATCTATATCAAAACGGGATTAATCGTGATTTTTTTCTTCCATTTATTTCTCTATTAAATCAAAAATTAGAAGTAATTTCCTTAGATTCCGATCGGGATTATCGTCGTACAGAGCATATGATCCTCCCTATTTATATGACTCCACTGAGTCCTGCTGTAGCGCAGATGATGGATCAATTGTGGGCTTATATAACACAAGACAATAATCCATCTCCTTCTATGGATATTGATTCACAAAGAGGATATACAATTCATGTTCCTTCTTATTGTAAGAGAGTATCTCGATTTTCTTTTTTTGATCTTTGTGATAAACCCTTGTCGGCTACTGATTTTGCTGAAATTGCGATTCAATTTGATGTTGTGTTTATTGAGAATATCCCATTTGTAGAAGGAGATCGAAGGGATTGGATTAGACGTTTTATGATGCTTGTTGATGTTTTTTATGAGCGTAATGTTTGTTTGATTTTATCATCCGAGGTGAGTATAGAAAAAATTTTTTCTAGGCGGTTGGGTGCAGAAGAATTTGAATTTAAAAGGACTATTTCACGTTTATATGAGATGTTTACTGCTCAATATGTTAGTAATCACCAAAAGGTGATGGATGCTTGTAAGGTTTTGTTTTCATAGTAATAAGATATAAATTATATTTATTTTAAAGAGATATCATTTAACAATTAATATTGTCATTTACATAAAGGGAGGCGTCATTATGTCAAATAAAATTGCTCTGATAGGATCTGGGCAGATAGGGGGAACACTAGCGTGTCTTATAGCTCTTAAAGAGTTAGGAGATGTCGTTTTGCTCGATATGGCTGATAATATGCCTCGTGGTAAAGCTCTTGACATTTCTCAATCATCTTCTGTTGAAGGTTTTGGCGGAAAATTATGTGGTACAAGTGATTATGCGGATATCGAAGGAGCAGATGTTTGTATTGTCACTGCAGGGATTCCACGTAAACCCTCAATGAGCCGTGACGATCTTCTGGCTGTCAATTTAAAGGCTATCGAAAAAGTGGGGGCAGGAATTAGCAAATATGCTCCTAATGCATTTGTCATTTGTATTACTAATCCCCTTGATGCTATGGTATGGGCTCTTCAAAAATTTTCTGGTTTGCCAACAAATATGGTTGTTGGTATGGCTGGTGTTTTAGATTCAGCTCGGTTCCGCTATTTTTTAGCACAAGAACTGGGTGTGTCAGTTGAATCCGTAACTGCTCTTGTTCTTGGAAGTCACGGAGATTCTATGATTCCTATGCTCAGATATGCTACTGTATCCGGCATCCCTGTTATGGATCTTGTCAAGCTTGGTTGGAGCACACAGCAAAAAATTGATCAGATTGTCCAGAGAACCCGTGATGGTGGCGCAGAGATTGTTGGATTACTCGGATCTGGTTCTGCATATTATGCTCCTGCTTCTTCTGCCATAGCAATGACTGAATCATATCTTAAAAATAAAAAGAGCATATTGCCTTGTGCGGCATATCTTTCAGGACAATACGATGTTAAAGGATTTTACGTTGGAGTTCCTGTTGTGATTGGTCGTGGAGGTGTGGAAAAAATTATTGAATTGAATATTACTTCCGATGAAAAAGATTCATTTAAAAAATCGGTCAAAGCTACTGTTGATTTATGTCAGTCTTGCTCCAGACTCATTCCTTCTTTAGCATAATTTTAGGAAAATAGTGGTGTGTTATGGATATTCATGAATATCAAGCAAAAAATTTATTAAAACAATATGGTGTTCCCATTTCTGAAGGGGTGGTTATTTCATCTGTTCAAGATATAGAATCAAAAATTAAAACTCTTCCCGGTCCTTTGTATGTCGTTAAAAGTCAGATTCATGCTGGCGGGCGTGGCAAAGGAAAATTCAAAGAATTATCTGAAGATTCGAAAGGTGGAGTGCGCCTAGAGACATCTATTGAATCTGTTAAATCTGATATTCATGAGATGCTAGGTTCTATTCTTGTAACAAAACAAACCGGTTCTGCAGGGAGCAAGGTCCATTGCCTCTATATTGAAGATGGAGCTGATATTGTTCAAGAACTTTATCTTTCCCTCCTTGTAGACAGAATATCTGGTAAAGTCTCTTTTATTATATCTACCAAAGGTGGAATGGATATAGAAGAGGTTGCTAGAGATTGTCCACAAGATATTTTTAAACTACCTATTGACCCTATTAAAGGAATTACATCCAGCGATGTTTTGAAGTTGTGTGATATGCTTGAACTAAAAGGACAGGCGCGCACTGACGCCCAGAGTTTATTCCCTAATCTTTATAAATCTTTTTGTGAAAAAGATATGAGTCTATTGGAAATTAACCCTTTGATTATTATGAAAAATGGTTGTTTAAGGGTGTTAGATGCCAAAGTTTCTTTTGATGATAACGCACTATATCGGCATGAGGATATTCGGTTATTACGCGATTTCTCTGAAGAGGATAGTAGAGAGATTGAGGCAAAAAAACATGATCTTTCTTATATAGCACTTGATGGCAATATCGGTTGTATGGTTAATGGTGCTGGTTTGGCTATGGCAACGATGGATATCATTAAGCTATATGGAGGAGAACCTGCTAATTTTCTTGATGTTGGTGGAGGATCAGATCAGGATAAAGTTGCTGCTGCTTTTAAAATTATAACGTTAGATCCATCTGTTAAAGGAATATTAATCAATATATTTGGAGGAATTATGAGGTGTGATGTTCTGGTTCAGGGCATTTTATCTGCTATTAAAGAGGTTGGTATCAATATTCCTCTTGTTGTGCGTCTTGAAGGAGCTAATGTTACTCTTGGCAATCAATTAATGATGGAGAGTGGTTTGAATATTATTACAGCAATTGATCTAGATGATGCTGCACAGAAAATAGTTCATGCAGTGAAAGGAGTTTGAGTGTGTCCATCTTAGTTGATAAGGATACGAAGGTTCTGGTTCAAGGGTTAACAGGTAAGGCGGGAACTTTTCATACAGAACAATCTATCATGTATTGTAATACACAGATTGTTGGAGGGATACATCCTATGAAAGGAGGGTCATTGTGGTCTTCTAGCTCGGGTGTTGATATTCCTATTTTTTCTTCTGTAAGAGAAGCTAAGGAGCGAACTAGTGCTGATGCTTCAGTAATCTATGTGCCGCCTCACGGGGCTCGTGATGCCATAATTGAAGCTATCGACGCAGAAGTTCCCTTAATTGTTTGTATTACAGAAGGTATACCAGTTCTGGATATGGTTTTGGTGAAAGCGCGTCTGGAACAATCTTCTTCGCGCCTTATTGGTCCTAATTGCCCAGGATTACTGACTCCTGGAGAGTGCAAGATAGGTATTATGCCTGGCTCTATTTTTTGCAAAGGATCGGTAGGGATTTTATCTCGATCTGGAACTCTTACCTATGAAGCTGTATTGCAAACTTCACAGGAGGGACTAGGGCAAAGCACGGCTGTTGGAATTGGAGGTGATCCGGTCAAAGGCAGCGAATTTATTGATATTCTAGAATTATTTTTAGCAGATGATGCAACTAAATCAATTATTATGGTTGGTGAGATCGGAGGATCAGCTGAAGAAGAAGCGGCACAGTTCTTAAAAGATGAGGCTAAAAAAGGGCGTAAAAAGCCCACTGTTGGTTTTGTTGCGGGTAGGACAGCTCCTTCAGGCCGTACTATGGGACATGCTGGTGCGGTCATTTCTGGAGGAAAGGGAGGGGCTGAAGATAAAATAGCCGCAATGCAAGAAGCAGGTATTCATATTGCACCATCTCCGGCGTGTATTGGAAAATGTCTCGTAGAGCTTTTGGGTGGTCTATAATATTGTGAGATAATATCTTCTTGGAATACTTGGTTCAATATATGAACCAAGTATTGTTTGAGAAGAGCGAAAGAAAAATAATGCAGCAGAAATTAAATAAAAAACTTTCTTTTCCTTCTTTTTTAGATGGTATAAATTTTTCTTATATTGAGGATCTATATCGCAATTACCAAAAAAAACCCTCAAGTGTTTGTGAGGATTGGCATCCGTTATTCTTATTTTTTGATGAGAATTCTGAGAACTGGGATCAGTTAGAAGAGGTCATGGCGTCTTTTTCACTACAAGAAAAAACTGTTAACAGTATTCTTTCTGAAACAAATGAATCTGATTCAGGTCATGTTCTTTCTCAGAATTCTATGCAATCCTTGAAAGATTTTTTTCAGGTGATAAAAATGATCGATGCCTACCGTTGTTACGGGCATTTTGCTGCGAATTTTGATCCCCTAGGATTAAACCCCCATTCCTTAGAATTACCAGAATTATCTCCATCTTATTATGGTTTTAGTAAATCAGATTATAATCGCAAGATTTCTATGCAGGGTGTTTTAGGTTTTAAAGAGGCTACTGTTCGTGAGATTATAGACATTATTTCCCATCTATATTGTTCCCATATAGGTGTGGAATTTATGCACATCATTAATCTTAAAGAGAGAGAATGGGTGCGCAATACCATTGAGAAGCATGATGAATCGAGTGATTTTTCATCAGAAGATAAAAAGAATATTCTTGAATCCTTAGTTAGAGCTGAAGGATTTGAAAAATTTATTGATATTAAGCACAAAGGTGCGAAACGTTTTGGTATTGATGGAAGTGAAGTTATTATTCCTGCTATAGAAGAAATCGTGAGACAAGCAGTTAATACAGGAATAAAAGAGGTTTTCTTTGGGATGGCTCATCGAGGTCGTTTGAATGTTTTATCTCAGGTCATGAAGAAGCCTGCACGTGCGATATTTAATGAATTTAACGGTGGTGTCTCTGCTGATTTAGGATTTTCAGGAGATGTAAAATACCATTTAGGTGCTTGCTTGAATCATCAGATTTCTGGTAAGAATATTAAGTTATCTCTGAGCAGCAATCCTTCTCATCTTGAATTTGTAGATCCTGTAGTGATGGGAAATGTGCGTGCTAGACAAGATATCATAGGAGCTGATTTAAGTGAGGAGGATTCCCTTTCCTTGTCAAATCGTTCTCACTCTTTGGCTGTTCTTATCCATGGAGATGCTGCTGTTGCTGGACAAGGAGTGGTTTCTGAAAGTCTGGAATTATCTGCTTTATCAGGATATACAGTTGCAGGAAGCATACATATTATTCTGAACAATCAAATTGGATTTACAACCAATTCTTCATCAGCTCGTTCTTCTCATTATCCTTCCGATGTTGCCAAAAAGATTGGCATTCCAATTTTTCATGTGAATGGAGATGATCCTGAATCTGTCATTCGTGTTGTCAAAATAGCGATTCGTTTTCGCATGAAGTTTCATAAGTCAGTTGTTGTTGATATTTGCTGTTATCGCCGATTTGGGCACAATGAAGGAGATGAACCTTCGTTTACACAACCTAAAATGTACCAAAAAATACGTTCGCATCCATCTGTGCTTCAGATATATGCTCGTTCCCTCATTCAAGAGGATGTGATCTCTGAACAAGAATTGCAGTCCTTAACTGACCAGTGGCGTGAATACTTAGAGAGTGAATTTCAAGAAGCTAAGAGCTATCTTCCTAAACAAGTCGACGTATCAAGAAATCGTTTGCTGAATACATCCCAGATTGAACATAATAAGAGCCAATCTCATAACACTTCTATTTCTCACGATCTTCTAAAAGACATAGGATTAAAGATTTCTTGTCTTCCAAAGTCTTTTAAAGCCCACAAGATTATTGAACGTCTTATGTCTCATCGTAGAAAAATGATTGAGACAGGTGAGGGAATTGATTGGGCTATGGCTGAAGCATTAGCATTTGCTTCTCTTTGTCATGAAGGATATAAGGTGCGTTTATCAGGACAAGATTGTGAGCGTGGGACCTTTTCACAACGTCATGCGGTTGTATATGATCAAGAAACGGAATCTCGTTATTGTCCTCTTTCTCATCTTTCAGCCAATCAAGGACAATGTGAAATCATTAATTCTCTGCTCTCTGAACAAGCTGTCTTAGGATTTGAATATGGTTATTCTCTTGAGAATCATCATTCCCTAACTCTATGGGAAGCACAGTTTGGTGATTTTGCCAATGGTGCACAAGTGATATTAGATCAGTTTATTTCTTCTGGAGAGCAGAAATGGGTGCGCTCATCTCATCTGGTTTGCTTGCTTCCACATGGATACGAAGGACAAGGACCAGAACATTCTTCTGCTCGATTGGAAAGATTTTTGCAGATGTGCGCAGAAGATAATATGCGTATTGCTAATTGCACTTCTCCTGCTAATTATTTTCATATTTTGCGTGGTCAGATATATTCCGATTATGCAAAACCATTAATTATAATGACTCCCAAATCTTTATTAAGACACAAGCGGGTTGTATCTTCTCTTGTGGAAATGAGCAATGGTAGCACTTTTCATCCTGTTTTACTGGATGAAGGGGATCGTACTCAAGGTAATGCTTCTCAACTTGTCAAAGATTCACTCATTTGTCGTGTTATTCTCTGTACAGGAAAAGTATATTACGATCTTTTAGAAAGCCGTGATAAGCGCAATATTTCTGATATTTATTTATTGCGCATTGAACAGCTATATCCTTTTCCAGATGATGAGATCGTCAAGGTTCTCTCGCGTTTTATAAAAGCTGATATGATTTGGTGTCAAGAAGAACCAAAGAATATGGGGGCGTGGGCTTTTGTGGAGCCTCATCTAGAAAAGGTTTTGTATGCTATTGGGGCGAGTTGTTCTCGTTTTCGCTATGTTGGGCGTCCAGAATCTGCGTCTACAGCTACAGGAACGATGTCTCAACATCTCTTACAGTTATCTTCTTTAATTGATGGCGCCCTCAATAAGGATTAGAAAATACATTAGCTAAAATGATGATAAATCTATTGTTAGGAAATGAAAGTTAAAAGTTATGGCTACAAAAATTTTAGTGCCCTCTTTAGGGGAATCTGTCAGCGAAGCGACGGTTGGCATTTGGTTTAAAAAAGTTGGTGATTTTGTGGAGGTTGGTGAATCTTTATTAGAGCTCGAAACAGATAAGGTCACTATTGAAGTTCCATCTCCTTTATCTGGGACATTGAATGAAATTTCTGTGAAAACAGGCGAAATAGTTCTTCCTGGTGGATTTCTTGGGTTTTTATCTGAAGGTGCGAAAGAGAAATCTATATCAACAGAATCAGCTCATTCCTCTACACATGAGGATAAATTGAATAAATCCGATCAAACAAAATATAAAATGCCACATTCTCCATCGGCTGCGAAATTAATATTAGAATCTTCTGTGTTAGAATCTGATGTTAAGGGAACAGGAAAGAGAGGACAAATATTAAAGCATGATGTTGTATCGGCAATTTCCGGTTCTCAATTATCTTCTCATTCTCTAAATAATATGCCAACTAATCATAAGAGCAATTCTTCATCATCTGATGAGAATACATGTTCTGGTCTTGAAGAAGAACGTATTAAAATGTCTCGTTTACGTCAAACTGTCTCTAGACGCCTTAAAGATGCACAAAATACTTCTGCTATTCTAAGCACTTATAATGAAGTGAACATGTCTCGTATACTTGCTATTCGAAGTCGTTATAAAGATATTTTTGAAAAGAAGCATGGTATTAAATTGGGTTTTATGGGGTTTTTTACAAAAGCTGTGAGTAAAGTTCTACAAGAAATAAAAGGTATCAATGCAGAGATTGATGGAGAATATATAGTTTATAAAAATTATTGCCATATTGGAGTGGCTGTTGGAACAGCCAAAGGTCTTGTTGTTCCAGTTGTACGTCATGCAGAGAAGATGACTCTTGTAGAAATTGAAAAGGAAATCAATCGTCTTGGTAGAGAGTCCCGAGAAGGACAGCTTTCTATGCGTGATTTGCAGGGTGGTACATTTACGATTTCCAATGGTGGGGTTTATGGTTCACTTTTATCGTCTCCAATACTGAATCCACCACAATCGGGGATACTTGGCATGCATAAAATTGAAGAAAGAGCAATTGTGGAAAATGGACAAATTGTAGCACGTCCTATGATGTATCTTGCTCTATCATATGATCATCGTATTGTTGATGGCAGAGAAGCTGTAACATTCTTGGTTCGTATCAAAGAATTGCTTGAGGATCCTGAGCGTCTTATACTTGACATATAAGAGTAATTTTTAACTGATCAACTAATTGAGAATTAAATATTTTCTTCCATCAACGAGATCTTCTGGATGATTTTTCAATCCATAGTATTGTAACTATTTTCTGGAGATTATTGAGTGAGCTGCAGAGATTATGTTCTATACCAAAAAGAACTCTAATAGTTAGAGACCTTAATCATAATTTTTTAGACATTTGATGATGCAGGTATCTTTTTTAATAAGTATCTTTTATTTATCAGTTTTTTAATGATTTTGGAAATTGTCATCGAAAGTGAGAGCAAAAATGGTTTACGATCTAATTGTGATAGGCGCGGGTCCAGGGGGATATGCTTGTGCGATAAAGGCTGCGCAATTAAATAACAAAGTTGCCATAATTGAAAAAGAAAAAACTTTTGGAGGAACTTGTTTAAATATTGGTTGTATCCCATCTAAAGCTTTGCTGCATACATCGGAAATTTATCGTCATGTTTCTCAAGGAATGGATAATATTGGTATTGGCATTTCATCAGCACAACTCAATCTAGAAAAAATGATGTCTTATAAACAATCCGTTGTTGATGCGAATGTTCAAGGCATTGATTTTCTTTTAAAGAAAAATCAAATTACGCCTTATCATGGATTGGCAAAAATTATATCTCCGAATAGAATATCCATTCAGAGTGCTGAATCAGAGGAGATTGTAGAAGCTAAAAATATTGTTATTGCGACTGGATCAGAAGCTTCTGGAATACCAGGTGCGTCAATTGAATTTGATGAAAATATTATCGTTTCTTCTACTGGCGCGCTTTCATTTTGTTCTGTTCCGGAAAATTTTCTGGTTATTGGTGCAGGTGTTATTGGTTTAGAATTAGGATCAGTTTGGATGAGGCTTGGTTCTCAAGTCACTGTTATCGAATATTCTAATAGTATTTTAAATGGCATCGATAAGGAGCTATCGAAACAATTTTTAAAGATGATATCTAAGCAGGGAATGAAGATAAATCTTGGCGCAAAGGTTGTTTCTGTAGAAAAATTCAAGAAAAAGGCAAGAGTTGTCTATGAGAGCCCAGATCAAAAAATTGTAGAGATTGAAGCTGATGCTGTTCTGATAGCTGCAGGACGTCAACCATATACTTCTGGTCTTGGTTTAGAAGAAATCGGTATTAAAACTGACAAACGGGGTCACATAGAAATAGGGGATAATTATCAAACATCTATTCCGAACATTTATGCTATTGGAGATGTTGTCCGTGGTCCTATGTTGGCTCACAAATCTGAAGATGAAGGGATAGCTGTTGCTGAAATTATTTCTGGACAAAAAGGTCATGTAAATTATAACCTTATTCCAAATGTTGTTTATACCTATCCTGAGATTGCTTCAGTAGGAAAGAGCGAGGAGCAGCTAACATATGAGAATAAATCCTATAAGATAGGTAAGTTTCCTTTTAGTGCAAACGGCAGAGCTCGTGCTATGAATTCCATTGATGGTTTTGTCAAAATACTGGCAGATAAAGAAAGTGACCGAGTAGAAGGAGTGCATATTATCGGTGTTGGTGCTGGAGAGATGATTCATGAGGCCGCTGTTCTGATGGAGTTTGGAGGATCTTCGGAAGATCTTGCTCGGATTTGCCATGCTCATCCAACGATGTCAGAATCGATAAGAGAAGCAGCATTAGCAAGTTTTGCTAAACCGATTCATATGTAAAATCATAGGATAATATAGAAAAGTCAATCAAAACAATGAACGTTTGTAAAATTTGAGAATAATTTTCACGTGTTATTGAAGAAGATATGGAGAAAAAAGGTCCAATGAAAGCTCTTCAAATGAAGAGAAATGCTGCTCGTCTAGCCATTGATTATGTTGAAGATGGCATGGTTTTAGGCATGGGGACAGGAAGCACTGCAAAGGAATTCATGCGGTTTCTCGCTGAAAAAATTGCAAATGGTTTGTGCGTTCAGGTGGTTGCATCTTCGAAAGATACAGAATTTTTTTGTCGAAAAAATCATATTCCTTTGCAGTCAATTGAAGATATATCACATATTGATTTATGTATAGATGGTTTTGATGAAATAGATCCTCGATTACGTCTTATTAAAGGGTATGGTGGAGCTCTTTTACGTGAAAAAATCATTGCCCATGAATCTTCTCGTTTCATAGTCATCGGCGATGAAAGTAAAAGAGTCGACTTTTTAGGTCAAGGAAAGTTACCTATAGAAATTGATCCATTTGGTATCAGAGCCACCATGTCTTCCCTGAGAAAAATAGCATCTTGTTTTGGATTAAAGGAGGATCTTCAGGTGCGACGGAGTGGAGACAATCTTTTTGTAAGTGATGGAGGACATCATATTATTGATGCATTTTTTGGATTTATTCCTGATCCTAAATCTCTGTCAGAGGAATTATATACTATACCTGGAGTAGTAGAACACGGGTTGTTTATTGGTTTGGTAGAACGTGCAATTATTGGAACGGAAGATGGAACATGCTCTGTTCTTGAAAATCAGGAATATCTTTTAGAGTAGAAAACAAACCTTTTTCCCAAGGTGTTTTTTGTGTTCAAGACATGTAATTTTGGGATATCATTTTGATATTGCGCTGTTTTTTCTATATGTGGTTTTTTCTTTGAGAATATTACATCAGTGATGTGTTACATCCTGTAATATAAAAGACAAATGTTGGAGAAAATTGTTTCTCTTTATAAAATTTTAAACAATTTAAGACGACTGTAATATTAGAAACATACTGTTTTATGAAATACTTTTTACCTTCTTGATTGCATCAAGAGATGGACTTTTCTTATAGGATGTATGTGTTTATACTCAATGTTGAGAGTATTGTTAATATTTAGGTTTAGATTATACCAAATGGTATTATAGTAGCGCAATTTAAAAATATATCTTTTGATATTCGGATATTATTCATAGTATTGTCGACTATATAGAAATAATATGAATTATAAAGGTGTTTTTGTATGTCTTATGATTATAATCTTCTGATTATAGGAGCAGGATCTGGTGGTGTTCGTTCTGCGCGTTTGGCAGCTCAGATGGGCAAAAAAGTAGCCATTTGTGAAGAATATCGCTGTGGAGGAACATGTGTTATTAGGGGCTGTGTTCCTAAGAAATTAATGTTTTATGCGTCACAGTATTCCGAACACTTTAAGGATGCGAGAGGTTTTGGTTGGAATGTTGATCATGCATATTTTGATTGGAAATCACTCATTTCTGCACAAAATAAAGAGATTTCTCGCCTTGAATCGGTCTATTCTGATCTTTTAAAGAATTCTGGGGTTGAATTATTAAGGGGCAAAGGAATTCTTACGTCTCCTCATTCTGTATACTTGGAGAATATAGATCGTACTATTACCGCTCAATATATTCTTATAGCTACTGGTGGCTATCCGAACCGTATGGATTTTGAAGGTCATGATCTCTGTATTACATCAGAAGAGGTCTTTTCTTTAGATAAGCTTCCTGAATCTATATTAATTATTGGTGGAGGATATATCGCTATTGAATTTGCTGGCATCTTTCATTCTCTCGGATCGAGAGTTACTCTCGTTACCCGTGGAGATTCTGTTTTATCCAATTTTGATGTAGATATGTCTCAGGGATTGATGGAAATTATGGTTTCTAAAGGAATTCGCGTTTGTACTAATGACACAATTTCGAGCGTTTATCGCAAGGAAGGGCAATTAAAAAGTATTTTAATGTCTGGAGAAACCTTATCAGTAGATCAAGTTATGCTGGCAGTAGGTCGTAAACCGCGCACGATGGATATAGGTCTTGAAAAAGTAGGGGTGAATATGGGTGCCAGTGGAGCAATTATTACAGATAATTATTCACGTACTAATATCGAATCCATCTTTGCTTTAGGTGATGTTACTGGTCGAGTGCAATTGACTCCTGTTGCTATTCATACAGCGATGTGTTTTATTGAAACAGTATTTAAAGGAAATCCTACCGCTGCTGATTATGATCTTATTCCTACAGCAGTTTTTTTTCAGCCAGAAGTAGCTTCTGTCGGATTAACTGAAAAAGAAGCACAGCAGCAATTTCATAAGGTGGAAGTCTATAGGACACAATTTTCTCCTTTGAAATTGTCCCTTTCAAAACGTTTTGAACCTTCAATTATGAAGATTATTGTTAACGCCGATAATCGTAAGGTTCTAGGGGTGCATATTCTTGGAAATGATGCTGCGGAGATTATTCAGGTTCTCGGTATTAGTTTAAAATCTGGATGTGTCAAAGAGGATTTTGACCGATGTATGGCGCTCCATCCTACATCTACAGAAGAATTAGTAACCATGTATCGTCCAACATATTTGATAGAAAATAGAATCAAAAAAACTCCTTAGCATCAAATTAGGTTATCTGGATTAGGTAATACCACCAAGATTAGGCAACACAAGAAGTTCAGCAAGAAAGTGAACTATAATATTCTTACTCCTTAGGCCTTGCTGGTTTTATTGAAGAATCAGTAGGTGTACTCTCTAAAGTATATACGGCTATCGGTTTTGCAGTCTATTATCTATGAAGTGTTTATTCAATGATCCAGTCGTTTATTATTGATAGATAGATTTAAAATTTTTCTAAGTGATAATATGATGATATGATCACTTCTCATTATTTGGTGATATTTTTATGCAGAGACTACTCTTATGCGCAGTATAATTAAAGAGATCTTATTGCAATTATAGAGGAGATAATTACAATAAGAAATTGTGTTTATATTCTAGTTTTTAAAAATTTTTTGGAGGAGATGTTTTATGATATTTACGACAGCTTATGCACAATCAGATTCTGCTCCTGTTGCGGATTCAGTAGTTTCTACTCTAGAAATGATTGTTCTCTTTGTAATTTTAGCATCGGTTTGGTATTTTCTACTCATTCGGCCTCAGCGTCAACAGTTTAGAAGACGTGAGGAAGTATTGAATAATTTGCGCAGGGGAGATTCTGTTATAACATCAGCAGGGATTATAGGAAAAATTACTAAGGTTTTGGATAATTCAGAGGTAGAAGTAGAAATATGTGACGGTGTCCGTATTCGTATGATGAGATCATTTATATCTGAGATTCGTTCACAATCGGAACCTGTGATAAAAAAGAGTATTAAACAATTGTCGTCAGAATGATATGAATCGGGATCACTTCTAAGCGATAATAAGATAATGCAGTCACATTGTTTTGTTGATTGAGGCTATCACATGGTGATGATAATTTTTCTATTATCCGTTAATCATGGGCTTATTGGCGTTATCAATTATAAAAATTAAGGGACTATCAATCAGCATCGTCATCAATAGTAATATCTTGCGTCTTTTTGGTAAGAACATGTTCTCATATTTATATTTGTTTATATCACCACTCTATGATTTTATAGTATCTCATAGGATTATTTATGGTATCAATTTCTCAGTATAAATGGTTTCATGACCCTGATCTCAAGAACATCCTCTCTTTGTTGAATCAAGGAAACGATACGTCCTGTATTGTAGGTGGGGCTATAAGAGATAGTTTAATGCACGTTGCTGTAAAGGATATTGATATTGCAACGACCATTTTGCCTCATACTGTAATAAAATTGTTTTCTCAAACGAACTATAAATCTATTTCCACGGGAATCTCTTATGGAACAATTAAAATAGTATTACGTGACAAATCTTTTGATATTACGACTCTGAGAAGTGATATAAAAACTTATGGACGTAATGCAGACGTTGTATTTACCAAAGATTGGTACTCCGATGCTATCAGAAGAGATTTTACGATCAATGCCTTATATGCAGATCAAAGAGGAGAGGTTATTGATTATGTAGGTGGTTTGAACGATATTAAAAATCGTACAGTAAAATTCATTGGAAATGCTCATCATAGAATTCAGGAAGACTATCTGCGTATTCTTCGATTCTTTCGATTTTTTGCACGCTATGGACAAGAGAATATTCATATTGATGGATTAATAGCGATTAAACAGAATAAAGAAGGTTTAAAAATACTGTCTGTAGAGCGTATATGGTCAGAAATAAGAAAGTTATTAGAAGCAGAATATCCAATACATGCTGTGATTCACATGCATGATAGTGGTATATTCAAAGAAATATTTCCGTATATACAAAACTTTTCCGTCAATAAATTATCATTGCTTGTACAAGGAGAGCAAGAATTTGGATGGAGCATTGATCCTCTATTGCGTTTTATGGCTCTTATTCCTCTCAGAGACAAGAAGCTCGTTTTATTGATAGCGAAGAAACTATGTCTTCCTCGTGAAATAAAATATTTTTTTGTTTCATGTGTCTCATCGAATATGCCTGCGCATTTTTCAACAGAAGAAATTGATCGTTTGTTGTATATTAATGGAAAAGAGGTAACAATAGCACAATTAAAACTATTCATAGCATTGAATAGAAGAGATATTGATGATCACTATAGGAATCAGATTATTCAAATTATTGCAGCTATTCCAGATTGGATCAGACCTGTTTTTCCGTTGACTGGAAATGATGTCTTAAAATTAGGAATTTCTCCAGGAAAGCGTATAGGAGAAATCTTATCTCATTGTGAAAAAGAATGGATAAACTCTTCGTTTCATTTATCCTACCAAGATTTGATCCATTTGCTCAAGAAATGGATATAACCATATATGACAATCTCCTATTCTAATCGGTTATTATCTATCTGAATTTCTGCTTCTTCTAACTTTACTATATTTTTTTACCTAGTCAGCAGATCTAATCAATGTTCTAAAATTAAATGACAGTCTACTCTTCCGCATTTTAATCTAGTACGTATGCTCTCACGAACAATAGGCTCTAGATCTTTTAATTGTTCAGGTAAGCAATTATAGGTTTCAAGATAACGGTGATTGACGGAAGACATTTCCCAAGCCGCATTTTCCCATTTATCTTTTTACCTGGTATATCTCGTCGTGCGAATTATGTCATACTAGGAATCATGGTTCATTCCTTTTCGGTAAAAATAAAATTGTAACCTTGAGTATACCATCGGATAAGAGTTAAATATTATCTAAATGAGAAATAAAAAGTGTGTATCAAGAGGATCAAGTTTATTTTTATGAAATCAAATGTCAGAATCTTCTACTCAACCAAATTGCATAAATAAAAATCTTAAAAACAACAACAATAATTACAAATACTCATGTGTAAAATATCCGATCGAAAAATCCTTACAGGGGAAGTATGATACTTTTATATTATACATTACGTAAAGGTTATGATTCTGGGATATACTCAATCATTGTCTCAGTGTGAATACTAACAAATCACATGAGTGGGTTATCCAAATTTTCATGTCTAAGTCATCACTTTGTGGTATATGAGAGAGCGATTTATCTCATTAGATTTCCCATGGCCATTGCAATTCAATCAGGATATTTCTTCTATCAATTAGGGATCAGTCTGACGTTTTTTGGTTGTATTCGAGATGCAATATCCTTAAAATGATTGGCTAATTCCTGAGAATTTTTTACAAGGTGAAAGTGATCTTCAGAGCTAGCACAGTATTTTAGTAGTTTATCTCCATTGGGGCCGGCATTTATAGAAACAGTATATACCGTGATATTATCTCTATGGGCTTGTTCGCAAATCTTTATGGTCTCTGAATCTAAGAACTGACGGCTTCTATTGGGAACGCTATTTTCTCCGTCTGTTATCAATACAATATATCTCTTTAAGATTTCATCATCACGGAGATTATGAGATCTTCTCTCGCTTGTTTCGGGATTGAGCTTAGAATGAGCTAATTTCATCGCATCAAATGAATTGGTTCCACCTGATGCTGTTAATTGTTCAATTTTATTATTAATACCAGAAAAGTTACTTGTAAGAGGGATTTGATCTTCAATCCCATGATTATAAGCAATGATTCCTATTCGTGCTGATGTCTTCTTGCCTTCCTGTATCATATTAACAAGTGTCTTAGAAGCTTCTTTGAGAAAAGCAAGTCTTGAATTGGGCAATTCAATAGGAGAGACCTTCTGGGTAGGCTCAGGTAGATTTGGACTCGCAATAGGAGAATTAGGTATACGATTGTTTGTATTCTTTTTAGGGGCTTTCTTACTACTATTAAACAAACCTCCCGATCTCTTTTGTTTGTTTCTTGATTCTTGGGGTTGATATTGAATTGCCCCCCCCCAGATTGACGGATTTTGTACTGAGGTTGCAGCAATGCGATGTTGTCTATTTTGTTCATCGGTCATGGAATCCACATAATGCATAGAACCTGATACATCAAGAACCATATTTAATGAAAGTGCTGTTTTATGATGAAAATCTCTTTGTATCATACCAGTACTAATGCATGTTATGTTAGGGATACACTTTGAGACCAAATCTCCTAGAATAAAATCTTTTGATTCTAATTCATATGTGGACTCCAATCTTATTTTATGTTGCATAGGATGGATATAGTGAATAGATATTTTTGCTTCTTGTATTTGAGCGATTTCTTCTGGATCAAATACTTCAGCCATGTGGTGTTTTGTTTTTTCTTTAAGTCTCTCTTCAATCGTGTTTTTATCTAATTTTTCTGTTATAAGGGCTGTGCATACAGAAAGAACAGCAGATTCTATAGAATTCTGCATATGGCTTCTTATAAAATAAATGCGTGAAAGATCTTTAGCAAAAGCAATAATACAAATAATTAGCATAAATATTAATATAGTTAAAATGTTAAACATTCCATTTTTATCTTTTAGAAAAAAATGTATTTTTCTCAATAATTTATTAAATAGATACATATCTTCCTAGTATTATATGAGAAATAAAACTTTCGTTGAACAAATACTGTTATTAGTTTTATCTATATTATAATACACACTGTTATATACAAATGTCATATAATAATATACTGTTTAAATTATCATTTGAATGATAACAACGAAATTAATACAATTCAATATAATAGATATTAAGTATTCCTGCAATTAATTTTACTATTTGATGTTAATTTACTTTAAATAACTATAGATAATTAAATTTTAAATAAATTGATATAGGGATATCAACACTATATTCATGATAATGAAAAAAGAGCAGGGAAGTGACAACTATCGTTGTCATAGAATTTTTCCTATTATCAAAATTACGATAATAAAGTCATTGAGGAAAAAGATATGACGCATTGAGAGCATCATTTCTCAGGAAGAACAGCATTTAAAATTTTATGTATTACACAATATTCTTGTAATAATGGATAGGGGATCCTACCCTATTCATAGATGATCCAGAATATTACAGGGATTTATTTAAGATATTTTTCAAATTATCACCAATTTTAGCAATAAAGTCAGTAGTTGACAGCCAATCTTGTTCAGGCCCAACCAGCAATGCTAAATCCTTTGTCATAAAACCATCTTCAACTGTTTTAACGCAGACGTATTCTAAAGTTTCTGCAAATTTCTTCAATTGAGCGTTTCCATCCAATTGAGCTCGATGAATTAATCCACGAGTCCAAGAAAAAATTGAGGCAATCGAATTAGTTGATGTTTCTCTTCCTTCTTGATGTTGACGGTAATGTCTTGTTACCGTCCCATGGGCTGCCTCAGTTTCTATTGTTTTCCCATCAGCTGTAATTAAAACTGACGTCATGAGACCAAGAGATCCAAACCCTTGAGCTACGATATCTGACTGCACATCTCCATCATAATTTTTACAAGCCCATACATAACCACCGGATAATTTTATAGATGAAGCGACCATATCATCGATGAGACGGTGTACATACGTCAATCCAAATTGATCAAATTGGCTTTTAAACTCACTTTCGTATATTTCGTCAAAGATATTCTTAAAACGTCCATCATATGTTTTAAGAATGGTATTTTTTGTGGAAAGGTATAACGGAAATCGGCGTTTTAACGCATATTGCATAGCAGCACGCGCAAATTCTCGAATAGAATCATCCAGATTATACATTGCTAGGGCAATTCCGTCTCCAGGAGAATTAAATACTTCTTCCTCAATAACCTGGCCATCTTCACCAACAAATTTTAAAATTAATTTTCCTCTACCACGAAACCGAAAATCTGTTGCCCGATATTGGTCTCCAAAAGCATGGCGTCCGATGATAATAGGTTCTTTCCATCCAGGGACAAGCCGAGGGACATTCTGACATATAATTGGTTCGCGAAATATAATGCCACCTAAAATATTGCGGATAGTCCCATTAGGAGATTTCCACATTTCTTTCAGCCCAAACTCCTTGACACGATCTTTATCAGCAGTAATAGTTGCGCATTTAATGCCAACACCATATTTCTTAATAGCGTGCGCTGCATCGATGGTTACCTGATCATTTGTCAGATCACGGTTTTGAATAGATAGATCAAAATATTTAATTGTAATATCAAGATATGGACATATCAGTTTTTCCTGAATCAATTTCCAAATAATTCTGGTCATCTCATCGCCATCAAGACTGACAACAGGGTTGGTTATTTTTATTTTTTCCACGGAGACTTATCCTGTAAAGTATATGACTGTCAAAAATACTTCCTATCATAACATCTGTCAGAGATAAAGAAAAGAAACTTATGATTTTTTCAGACCGAGAAATATATTGAGCAAAATATCGCCAATATCTTCTGATATTAAATAAAGAAATATCCCCTTATAATCAATAACTTAAACCTATTTATATCAAACCTTGAGTCATTGATTCTACTAAGCTAGTTTAGTGCGCTTTCACACTTTTTAAATGTTTTTTGCCAATAAATTAACGGTGGAAACCGCTAGTTTTTTCCGATCAGCTTCCTTGGTATATATTTCAGCCCTGCTTGATTTTGACCACCCATACATAGCCATAAGTTCATATGCGCTAGCTCCAGGATTTGCTAGTATGGTTGCTCCAGCTTTTCTCAATCCATGACATCCGCACTCAGGAGGTAATCCTGCTTTTTTGCATTGGTTTTTAAACCACATACTGAAGGAGACAAAATAGCATGCTTAGCCATTTTCTTTCTCCAACCTGTCGATAATTCTCTTAAAATCTTCGTGGTTACAATCTTTGAAGACTTGGGGCATTCTCGGCACAAACAGGTGTAATAATGGTCGTCTGAAGTGAATGAAGCCCTGCTGTTCCGCGAGCGAGAACATACGATTGAGATAATTCAATTGCTCTTATGAGAAAATCATCTGAAGGACCTGAAGGCTTTTGAGGTGCTTGTGACTTTGAGGGTTTAAGCATCCTCAAACCGTCGGTAACCATTTGTAAAATCTCAATAATTTGAGCTCTATATCCCTCGCTAACATATTGATTAATCGTATTTTATATCATTGATATTACTCCTATAATTGATTAAAAAAAGGGAGACGGCGGCTGACACTATAGGGGGTTTTATACACGCCGCCTCAACCTTTTAGCCCTGCTTGAGAAGAACGATTCGAAACAACTCAAGCTAGGGATTCTTATAGAAGTTGTGCATTTTCGCTGGTTTTAAGTTTTCGTATAGCCTCGCGTTCCCGTATTCCCACTTCCTCTTCTTCTTCCTTTGCGACTCATTATTCTTCGTCTAGTTTATCAGAGTAAGAATGCAACGAATGCAGCAAAGAACTCACCCCGCGCATGAGGCGCCCTACGGTATTTCTCTGGATACAGAGCTTTTATATATATGTCCAGAGATCTTTGGCTATCTCTGAGAGGCATTCTAGACTGTTCCAAACACGCAACACAGCCTTTGGTTCTTCGTCCTCATCCTCTTCAGTATCTTTTTCTATCTCTTCTTCAGTTATAGTGTTGACTTGTTTTAACCCCTCGGCAATGATCAATCCCATAAGTTCAGTGTCTTCGAAGGTGAGGCTTATTTTCCTTTTGGGTATCTGTTAGCTCTTCTTTTCCTTCTTAATTTTCTGGGTTTTTTCGTGATTTAATTTTGGTCATTTGATTCCTCCACCTATATTTAAATAATCCCAGTCCAACATCATATTTCCCTCGATAATACCTTCTCTGAATACCCTTGCAGTGCCCCAAATCGCAATATCCCCTCTTACTTCGGTGATCAAGCACAACAGCGTTGTCGCTAACACGATCCATTCCGTAGACTTTAGCGCATACCCACTAACCCAGCACCCCCCCTTTTGGGATAGGTTGCTTACATAATCTATAAACTCTGTTCCGTGCTCTATATACTCAACAAGTCCTCCCTCATCTCCTTTGGAAACATGCCGCCATGATATAAATCAATGTCTATCAAAGTTCTGATGCGATATACAGTTATAATGACAAATTATTTTTAGAAAACATCCTCTCTCCCATGGTATAAGTGGTGGTTTTTTACAATTAAAGGTGGTAAAAGGGAAAAAATGAAAAACAATGAAACATCAGGCTTTAAGATCTCTGTTTCTCAACTAGATAAAGGTTCTGAAGCGGCGCTCATCATTAGTTACAATTTAGGGATGGGTCATTCTGAATATGATTCAAGGCGTTTGAATTAGAGGTCAGAGAGTTTATTAAAGAAAAACACAGCCCTTTACAAACCAAAATTGAAGCTATATTGGCTGAGAGTAGGAAAAAGCCAGACGACGATATTTGTGAAGTATGCCAGTAGGTGGGGTTGATGGGCATGATAAAACTTCAGTGAAAAAGAGCGAAAGGCAAAAAGAGCTCGTAAATACCAATCGGCCAACAGAGGAAAATCTGGGATTATAAACACAAATACTACTTAAAAAAACAAAGATAAACTCCAGAGGTATAGCCAAGAATACCGTTCAGCTAACCGAGATATAATTAATAAAAAAAAGGAGGAGTATGAAGTAATTTGCGCTCAAAAGACTATAGAGAGGCGCTTCTTGAGTCAATGGAGCTCACAAGAGTAGAAGAACAAGATTTAGATAGACGAATAGCAGAACTTAAATCAAGACCAATAGAAGAACTCATCTATGAGAGGCAAACATGACTACTATAGATTGGCGAGAACAAGCTAAGCGCGCTATAGTCAATGGATATAAACTTATCCCTTTGATTTACGGGCAAAAAACTCCTTTAAAATCGGGTTGGAGAACCGAGCACTTAAGCATCGATGATATTGATTCTTTGCCAGATTGTGGTTTCGGGATTTTATGCGGAATAGGGGAGAACCCACTTTATGCTTTTGACTTGGATGTTAAAGACCAAAAAAATGCTGAAGAATTTATTAGTGCTTTTGAGGGTTTACATGGAAAATCTGTTACCAGAGTAGGCCAAGTCCCTGAAGTTCTTATCCCTTTTCGAATGAAAGAAGATAACCTTCGTCAGTTAAAAACCCACGTTTCTGATAAAGGGCATTTCGATTTACTCGGGAATGGACAATACTTCGTTGCCTATAATATCCACCCTAATACAAAAGAAGAATACATATGGTCAAAACCTCCTCATGAGACGGAAATCTCATCACTTGCTTTACTCAACCAAGAAGAAAGAGAGCACTTATATAAACTCGCAGGAGATCTTTTTCCGGAGGCTCCTGATAAGAAAACAAAAGAGGGTAAAGAGTGGAAATATCAAGGCAATAGGCAATACAGCAATCTAGAAATTCGCGCTTTTTTAGCGTGTTTTGGCGAAGAATTTTATGGTGGTTCTCATGATGAATGGATACCTGTCATTATGGCTGTCCACCATGAAACTTATGGAAATGGAATAGAACTAGCCTGCGAGTGGAGTATGCAGGGAGATACCTATGATGAAGCTAACTTCACTTATAAATGGGATAGTTTCGATTTTGAAGAAATAGGAGACACGGATAAGAAACGCAGCACCTTTGCTTCATTGTTTTATAAACACAAAAACCTCATCCCTGAAGGGCTGTTTGCGGATCGGTTTACTGATGCGTATAATCACGCATTGTTTTCCATATTATCTAGAGGAAAGTTTATATACGTTGAAAGCTTAGGGGGATGGTTTGTCCTTGATAAGCATTTATGGAAATCTTTAAACAACGACGGCAAAAATATGATAGGCACAATAGCTCGGTTCCTCCTATCCTGCAAAAATGATGGTTATAGTTTAAAAGAATGGACCAAAGAAGAACGAGAAGAAGCGAACGAAAAAGCAAAGGAAGAGGGGAAGAAACCCCCAAAAAGCCCGAGAGAGCAATTTTTCGCCGCATACAGATCGAAGAACGCTGAAGATAGATCAAAAGCTAAATCATCCACAAAACTCTTAGAGGATGACAGTATTTTCCATACTGATGCCGAAAAAGTTGACCGTGAAGACCGTTATTTAGGAGAGCTTGATGGTATTTTGGATTGCGACACCGGCAAACAAATCCCGCTCAAAGATTCACCAAAGCTTTTAATCACAAAATCTACAGGAACTCCTTTTGTTGAGGGCGAACCTTCTCAGGAATTCATGGATATCGTCTCCGGATATTTTGAGAGCGAAGAGCTTATGCACTTCTTCACACGTTGTGTCGGAATGGCTTTATACGGGAACAATAAATCTCAAGTACTTATTAATCTACTTGGTGTCGGGGGAAGCGGTAAAAGCACCTTGATGAAGCTTTTAGCACTTGCTTTTGGAAATCAATATATAACCAACATGCAAGCCACTGATATTATGAGTTCTAATAAGAATAATCCAGGCGGAGCTAATCCTATTATAGTAAAATCTTTCGGTTCGAGAGTTTTAATCATCAACGAGACTGGTGATAATATAGCAATTAATGAGGAAATGGTAAAACAAATCACAGGAGGAGACCCTATAACCGCCCGTTTAAATTACGCTAATAACTACGCCATAAAACGAGCTAGTTATACTCCTTTCATAATTTCCAATAAGCCTCTGCTTATTAAAAGCACAGATAACAGTATCTGGAGAAGGGTTGTTATTATCCCGTTTAAAAAGCCTATTGAGAAATTCGACCCTAAATTAGAAAGCCGGTTAAAAGGGTATGCGGGGGAAGCTAAAAAATGGTTTTTGAAAGGGTTAAAAGATTATATTAGCCGTGATTATAACCTCAATATTCCAGATATGTGTGTAAAATCAGTTGAAACCGAACGCTATGAATTAGACACAGTGCAAAAGTGGCTTGATGCTTGTTGCGAAATCGGTTCCGGCTTTTACGAAAAATCTTCACGTTTGGCTGACAGTTATAACTTTTATCTCAAAGACGAAGAAAAGTCTCGTTTGTCGGTTAAAACTGCAACTCTTACAAAGCAACTTACTCAAAAAGGTTTTGAAACTGAAGTAAAAAACGAAGGAAAAGGACCCGCAAGAAGAAAAATACGTATTATCAAAGGCCTGAAGATAAGATCTGGATGCGAAAAAGAAGAAAATAATGTTGCCCAAATAAATGATTGGCGGTGATGAGGTCCTTAACATTCGAAAAAGTACTACTTAATCTTCTAATTTATTTAAAATCTTATTTATTAGTTGTGGAATAGATGGTATCAAAATATCATCCTTGTGTTTTTCTCCC
This sequence comes from Candidatus Liberibacter ctenarytainae, assembly GCA_016808295.1. GTDB lineage: Bacteria > Pseudomonadota > Alphaproteobacteria > Rhizobiales > Rhizobiaceae > Liberibacter > Liberibacter ctenarytainae. Next base: position 5,570 of record SEOL01000008.1, on the reverse strand, counting down.
TGTATTTTAAATGCTCCTCCTAATATTTTTGCAATCCCCGCGAAAGTAGATACTATAATTACTGCGACAAAAGCACACTGGAGATATATCGGAAGGTTGTTTAAAAAAACAAAATAACGACAACCAAGCAAATAACATACTAGCGATGCATTCAACACAATAGAATATAGCCCAAAACACACCAAAGCCCAGAACCTTATTGTTTGGATAGAATCAGATTCTGTATGAGAATCTCTTATATGTTTTATTGCCTCCTCATAAAACTCCTCTACCTTTACTAACAATGTCACGAACGACAATGTAGATAAAGAATTATATCAAAAAGCCATTGATATTCCATGATAATTTTCTAGTTCCATAATACTTATTATGCGACAAATGCGCTAATAGTAATCAAGCTAACAAAGGAGATGTTATGGAATATCAGTGGCTTTTTGATACGGCTCTATTTTTTTACATTGTCGTTCGTGACCTTATTTATAAAAGGGATCTGCGCAATGTGTGGAAGAATTTCTCTGCGGAACTGAAAGAGAGACGTATATTTCTCCCTACAAGAATGTTGAAGGAAGAAGATCGGGAGAAATTGATAAACGAAGAAATATTTGCAGAAGAAGAAGTGAAAAAAAAGAAAGAAAGTGAGGAAGAAAATAATGGTTTATAGAAAAAGAGGCTACTCCTATGGTCGGACCTCCGGCTAACCGAGGATTGTGCTTAGTAAGAGTGGAATCACTCTAAGTATAACAGGCACTGTACGCCGAGGTGGCCTTGGCAAGCGGCGTCTTTCATTGACCACCCCTTCCCTTATATCGCCATTGACTGCCCCTTCCCTTGTATCGCTGCCATTTTTGTCGGTTGCCTATTTGTTGTCTGCTTCTAGTGGTTTGTATACTAGTAAGTCTGCTATTTTTTTTCTGTTGCGTTTCTAATTTTCGTTGATTTCTGTGTTCGTTTTCTAGTTCGTAGTATTCACCTATTTGTTCTCTTCTTTCTGGAAATCTGTTATATATCGTATTTTTTAATTGGTCCCTATCTTTGAAGAATTTTATTCTTTCATCTCTTTCCAGCTTTAATACTTGCGGTACTATTTCATTATAAAATTTATGTGTTTGTTCCTGGCTCATTTTGCATAGTTCTTCAAAATTTTTTGCATATATCTTTTCTCCTTCTGTCATTGAATAGGAGATTATTATGCAAGTTGTTAATATTGTTAATAATGCGTTTTTATTAATGATCATTCTTTTTGTCTCCTCTTTCTTCTTGGCGAGGCTTGTGCCTAGTAAGAGTGCAATCACTCTAAGTATAACAGGCACTGCACGCCAGGGTGGCCTTTTAGGCCAGCAGCGCCTTTATATTGACCACCCCTTCCCTTGTATCTCTGCCTTTTTTTCGCCTGCCTATTTATTGTCTTTTTCTAGTGGTTTTCTGTTAGTAAGTTTTTTATTAATTCTGCTGTTTTGCTCTGTTGCGTTTATTGTTTTTGTTTCTCTCTTCCTGGAAATCTTTCATGTATCGTATTTTTTAATTGGTTCCTATTTTTGAAGAATGCTATTCTCTCGTCTCTTTTTAGATCTAATACTTGTGGAACTATCTCATTATAAAATTTGTGTGTTTGTTCATGGCTTATTTTGCATAGTTCTGCGAATGATCTTTTTTTCATCTGTCACTGAACAGGAAGTGATCATGCAAGTCGTCAGTATTGTTAATAATGTATTTTTATTAATGATCATTATTATTGTCTTCTCTCTTATTTGGAGGTTTTCCATGTATAATTTAGCATTGCGAGGGTACTTGCTCTTAGTACAATTCCTCCAAATATGATAAATACTTTATTTATACTGAGTGCTTTAGAGATTTATTTTTCTATAGTCTCAGGGATAAATCCTAATAAAGTATTTAATATTTTAGTAAAAGAGTTTTTAGACGATATTCTCAAGGGTGAAGTCTAAAGTAGTTATCTTCCCCGTGCTGTTACTGTTATTAATAAATATATTGATATCTCTACAAAATTTATTGCTAAAACTTGAATTGAAGTTCTTTCTTCTGTAGATCCTAGTCCTTCTGTTTCTCCAACAGAGATTACTTATTATTTGAGTGATGGTAATCTTTTAAAGATTACGGGTTTTGAATTAATTGGTGATTTAGGTGAGTATTTTTCCCAATTCTATTCTGATTCTCTTATGAGAGAAATGGCTATCGGTCGTTATCAGATATCTTCATTTCCTAAGTGGTTATCCAACTACTAATGCTATATGCTTTGTTTTTTCTACTAATGTTGCTTATGGTACTAATCGTATTGAAAGACGTTCCTCTAGGAGATATGAAGAATATTGGATTAAAAATAGGGATTTCTTAAATATTGTCCTGTATTATATTATATGAATAGGAAAACATAGCCTTCAAATATAGATATGGATAATATTAAGCAATGTTTAGTATAAAACGATTTAAAAGAGCATGGAGAGGAGAAGAAAGCCTCTCTTATACTTTTTGGTTCTTTACAGCCATTGATATGATCTTCACAGGAGCATGTTTTTGTATTTTATTCTCAATGCATGACTATATAACTATGCCGGCTATGAATATAGCTACAGCTATAACTATAATCGTCCTAGGATTAGCAACAGATATATGTACTGGATATACCACTGGCATATACTTATTTATCGCCAATAAATTCTATCATGACACCGTATGGGCTAAAGTTATTCTAGGAATTGCTATTTGTCGTATTGTATATATGTTTGTACTGGCAGCATTTTCCAGTGTTTATGCTATTGATATGATTGTAGTATGTATATCTACTGGAGTAGTAGCATATCGTCGAATGATCTATCTGAACAAGTAACCAGTTTTACTTTTGAGAAAAATTAATAATAAAATCGTTGTTACTACAGAAGTTAATCTTATAAAAAATATAATTTATAGAACTTATTAGAATTAATTGGCTAAAGTATTGCGTCTATCACATAGACAGCTTATTAGTACAATTTATTGATACAATTCCGCACCAAAATTAAGCATTAATCCTTCTCCCTATGAATGAGAAATTTCCATATTTTATCGAGAACTACAATTTTTCAATTGATGATATCCATCATACTGATATAATATACCTATCCTGATGATATCCATTGATGATATTAAATAGTATCATGCCTATGGGATGCTTCGTAGAAAGGATGTTAAAAAATGAAAATCATACAAGCTTTTATGTTTGAAGCAGCACATCGTCTTCCACGCGTACCTAAGACTCATAAATGTCATCGTATGCACGGACATTCTTATCGGGTAGAGCTGGTCATGAAAGGGAATGTGAATCCTAAAAATGGATTTGTAGAGGATTTTTTTAATATAGAACAATATTTTTCTCCAATCCTTGCGATTCTTGATCACAATTGTCTCAATGAAATTGATGGATTAGATAATCCTACAGCAGAAAATATTGCTATCTGGATTTGGGAACGTTTATTCAATGTTCTGCCTATATTATCTGCAATTCGAGTTTATGAAACTCCTATGTCTTGGGTTGAATATGAGGGAAAATGAATAGTCATCCTATTAAAAAAACATCTTCTGCCCTCTTACTCTTTTCTGGCGGCCAAGATTCTTCTACTTGTCTTGCTTGGGCACTCAATACATTTGATAAAGTAGAAACCCTTGGCTTTGATTATGGACAGTGTAACAAAGTTGAATTGGATTGTCGTCTTCGTATACGCAAAAAAATGATACAATTAATTCCTGAATGGGGAAAATCTTTAGGAGAAGATTTGGTTTTGCCGATGACAACACTCGGAGATATTTCTCATTCATCGCTGACACAAAATATTGCAATAAAGATTCAGGATAATGGTTTGCCAAACACTTTTGTTCCAGGTCGTAACATCATCTTTCTGTCTTTTGCTGCTGCATTAGCATATCGTCGTGATATCAAAAATATTGTTGCTGGTGTATGTGAAACGGATTATTCAGGATACCCAGATTGCCGCAATGACACCATAAAGGCTGTTGAAAAAGCTCTTAATTTAGGCATGGAAAGTGATTTCACGGTATATACGCCCCTTATGCATCTCAAAAAATATCAAACGTGGCAACTTTTACATAATATAAGAGGAAAACATTTAGTTGATTTGATTCTCGAAGAGAGTCATACTTGTTATCGTGGTATACGTGACATACGATATGAGTGGGGATATGGATGTAATTCATGTCCGGCATGCCAAATACGCCGACAAGGATGGTTGGAATACAAGGAACAATTGCCAAATTTCAATATTAAATAGAATTCAATGATTTTTTTGACTTAAAAAGTTTTATATACCCTCTTTTATTTTTTATCAAAATTTTATTGATCTATTCGATTTATAAATCATCTCATATGACGTGCATTAAATTCTTCAAAAATAGTCATATAGATCACTAAAATATAAAATTAATTTACAAAATAACTGCACTAAGTGTGTATTCTTGAAGTTAAGGAAAGATAAATAACATTAAGGTCACGGTTTTTCGGTCTCTACTGAAAAATAGATCTCTATGCTCTTAATCTAATATAACAACAACTATCCTAATTTCTGCGTAGCGCTAGCGCCCTTCTTATTGCTTGCGTTTGTTTTTGCCTCTTTTGCGTTCTCTTGATCCCATTTATATTCTTTTTTAAGGGATAAGATGAAGTACCAAATTGCTATGTAAGATATAAATATTAAACCCATTAAGCAACTTTTATAATCCATATTTATCTCCTGAGGTATGTCTTTGCGAATCAAATTCTACTATACCGATCTTTGTATTACAACCACAGGAATATCTTTCATCATGGTATAATATAAAAAGAAATGTTGATACACAATCAATCACTAGGATATATTAGATTAGTTACGGATCAATCAATTGTATGATTTTCTGTATTGAAATTTATTGATATAAAGAAAAATATCTCCTTTAACCACAACATAAATACTATGGCTGTCCTCTTCAAAAAAATGTGTATTGAAAGAAAAGACAGATAAAATCAAATCATTCAATGGATTATATTTACAATGAACTGGTGAAAATATTTTTATGATTAATTGCTGATAAAATACTACATATTATAATATTAATGCAATACATAAGAAAAAATAGATATCCACAAGATAGTGTAATGTATTGGATGGAAATAACTATTGCTCCAAGCTGTGACCTAGAATAAGGGATGCTTTAGAAATAATGAAATAAAGATGAGAGAATGATCACTAAGAAAAAGATTGTAATGGACGAAAAGTCATTCGATGAATGTGACTAGGTCCATTGTCTTTTATCGCTTGTAAGTGTTTTGCGGTCGGATATCCCACATGAGAATCGAAACCATAATTCGGATAACGATTATGTTCTAATTGCATGATACGATCACGGGTTACTTTGGCGATAATAGATGCAGCTGCAATGGATAATGATAATGAATCTCCCTTAACGATAGGAAAAGATTGACACGGAAGGTTTTCTGGAATGCTGCGTCCATCTATGAGAACAGATTTAGGGGGTATCTTGAGATGTGTGATGGCATGATGCATGGCATCAAGAGTTGCTTTATG
>SEOL01000007.1 GCA_016808295.1 Candidatus Liberibacter ctenarytainae | reverse complement strand
TTTAAAATTAATTTATCAGGAATGGTCTCTTTTCAATAGGGATCCGGGAAGGGTCTCTTTGAATGGTCTCTGTTTAATGCGGAGCCATGATGGGTCATATTCTAGGTTCGCTACGCTATCCCACAGATTTGTTCCAGCGGTTGCACCAGCTTTTTTAGCATCTTGATAACGTATATATTGTTTGTGAGATTCAGCCATTAAATTTATTTTTTCTATTCCTATCGCTTGACTCATTTTTTTCGTTATTACATTAAATGTATATTGTTCGTTCCATTCCTCAATAATATCGTTTTTGGCTCTCAACTCTTAGTCTTTCTATCTCATTTCTTTCTTTTTGTGTTGGTTTTCTGCGGAATGATTTAGGTATTCGCTGATTTTGTTTAATTTTATCTGATATTGTGTCTATTGCTGAATTTTTTGACGCTATATCTTTTATTGAATTTTCTGATTTAAAAAATCACAACGACTTGTGGAAGATGATATTGCAATAATAGATGTTATTCCTAATTATTTGATATTAATACTCATGCTACTACACCTTCAGGAATACAACTGAAAAATTTTTAATTATTTTATAGTGCAGTAGGCTGGAGCTCATCTGTTGCATAATGAATTAAATATTTTTTTAATGTATTGCCTTTTAAAACGGCAGGCAATTTTTATAAAAAACACCGTAAAATCCATGCATTAAACTTCTAATGGTGATCCCGGCGCGATTCGAACGCGCGACAACCAGATTAGGAATCTGGTGCTCTATCCTGCTGAGCTACGGGACCTTGTGTGACACAGAATGCAAAGTGCGACACGGAGCGCAAAAAAGTTGAATTGATCTAATCTCTTTTACTTAATTCCTATAATTTTATTATTTCAATAAAATATTAATTGATTTAAAAAACAGGTGGGAAGATATTTTTTTGTTCTTTTCGGGAACAGCTTGTTCTTGAAGGGATCTATCTTTTGGTTTAGATTTGTTAAAATTCAACATAATGTCAAGCACAAACATAATGCAGAATCGTATAGTCTTGTCGCACAATAAAGTAAAATATTGTTTTATGTACAATAAAGGACATTGTTTAAATGGCACGGAAAGCAGTTCGGGTTATTGGTATAGATCCTGGTCTGCGACGAACTGGATGGGGAATTATTGACGTTATAAGAGATGATTTATGTTTTGTCGCTTCTGGAACGATTGTTTCGTGTGCACAGGAATCGCTTGCATCCCGCTTATGCCAGCTATATAGGGGCTTAACCGACATTATGAACACTTGGCATCCTGAAGAAGCTTCTGTTGAACAGGTTTTTGTCAATAAGGATGCAGTTGCGACTCTTAAGCTTGGTCAAGCACGAGCAATAGCCATTCTGTCTCCTGCTCTTAATGGGATCCCAGTCTTTGAGTACGCTCCCAATACTGTTAAAAAATCAGTGTCGGGAGTGGGTCATGGAGATAAAAAACAAATTCATAGGATGTTAGGTATATTAGTGCAAGGAGTTATGTTTAAAGGAAAAGATGCAGCCGATGCAATAGCTATAGCTGTGTGTCACGCGCATCATATAAATCCTATTAACTGCAAGATTCGATCATAAGAAGATCAGTCATATCTAATTCGTGTGATGTATATGAGTAAGAAAGTCTCCAAACTATGATAGGTAAAATCAAAGGAAACATTGAGGGTTTATATGAGGATTATGTATTAATCGATGTTCAAGGTGTTTGTTATATGGTCTATTGTCCGATACGAACATTGTCACGCCTTGGAAAAGTGGGAGATGCTTGTGTTTTATTTATTGAAACGCATGTACGGCAGGATCAAATTCGACTTTTCGGATTTCTATCTGATTTAGATCGAAAATGGTTTGTTTTATTGCAAAGTGTACAAGGGGTGGGCGCTAGGGTTTCTATAGGAATATTGTCTTATATTACACCCGAAGAACTAGTAGATTTGCTTGTCTTGCAAAATAGTAAGGTTATTGCTCAGATTCCTGGGATTGGTGTGAAGGTAGCCAATCGTATTATTACAGAATTAAAGGGAAAGGCGGTCAATCTATTAACTATGGCACAAAAAGATTTGTCTTGTTCGAATGGAGATCGATTGAGCGTGCCTCATGTTTATTCCTCTTCTTTTGTTGATGCTATATCAGCGTTAGTCAATTTAGGCTATGATCAGAGTCAAGCCACTGCGGCTGTTTCTGCGGTTTTTAAGCAAGAGAAAAATATTTCTGATGATAGTCAGATCATTCGATTGGCTTTAAAGGAATTATCATGTTGAGCGATATCTATTTGTGCATTGTTATGATGAAAATTGGCTAAAATGATAGAGCGCGAAGGATTGCTATCTCATAATATTCGCGGGGAAGATGGTGAAGTTTCTTTATCTCGCCCGAGGACTTTGGATGAATTTACCGGTCAAGTTGCAGCATGTGATAATTTAAAAGTTTTTATAGAAGCAGCAAAGGCACGTTCGGAAGCGTTGGATCATGTATTGTTTGTTGGGCCTCCAGGTCTTGGAAAAACGACTCTTGCTCAAATTGTCGCTAGAGAATTGGGGGTGAATTTTCGCTCAACTTCGGGTCCTGTAATTTCTAAGGCAGGTGATCTTGCAGCTTTGTTGACCAATTTAGAAGAGCATGAAGTTTTGTTTATTGATGAGATACATAGGCTTAGCATTGTCGTAGAGGAGATTCTTTATCCGGCCATGGAGGATTTCCAGCTTGATTTGATGGTAGGAGAAGGGCCAGCAGCGCGCTCTGTAAAAATTAATTTATCGCGTTTCACTCTTGTGGCTGCAACAACAAGAATGGGGCTTTTGAGCAATCCCTTACAAGATCGTTTTGGCATCCCCATCAGATTAAATTTTTATGAAGTAGAGGATTTAAAAACAATAGTGCAAAGAGGGGCAGCATCAATAGGAACGTCGATAACGGAGGGGGCGGCCTATGAAATTGCTATGCGATCGAGAGGAACTCCGCGTATTGCTGGCAGATTATTGCGTCGCGTGCGTGATTTTGCTGAGGTGGAGAATATTGAGATTCTTACAAAAGAGGTCGCAGATAAATCTCTTGTACGTCTTTCGGTGGATGAGATGGGTTTTGACCAGCTTGACTTGCGTTATTTAACAATGATTGCTCATCATTTTGGAGGTGGTCCAGTCGGAATAGACACTATTTCTGCTGGTCTTTCCGAGCCTCGTGATGCTATAGAAGACCTAATAGAGCCTTATATGATACAGAGGGGTTTTATTCAGCGTACACCACGTGGTCGAATTTTAATGCCAAGCGCTTGGAAACATCTTGGTCTTGCTGTTCCGCATGCTTCAAACGATCTTAGTAAAAGAAAAAAAATTCAATCTGATTTATTCTGATGTGATCGTACATAGTAGAAGTTTCAATAAGGTTCTTTTTATTAAAGTATTTTGCGTAAGATTTGGCTGATTATGCAGATGAAGTAGCCCTTCAAATAAGAATCAAATTTTTGTGCTTAAACAAAGAAAAGCGGAGTTCATTGCAATTCTGCTGGATCTGGTTGTATTGCCATGATAGTCAAGTAATTATGATAGCATAGGTTTTGTTAAGTGATTTTGATCCTTGGAGGATATCCATGAATAATATTGGTGTGTCTGTTATGGATGTTAATATTTTTTCTTTTTTTATGCACACAGGCTGGATGATGAAATGTATCATTATTCTATTGTGTGTGTTTTCTTTCTGGACTTGGGGTATTATTATCCAAAAAAGTTTGAATTTTGTCGTGATGCGTCGCCAATTTAGAGATTTTGAACAACTTTTTTGGTCTGGACAATCCTTAGAGGCGTTATGTCAATTATTCAAAAACCGTCAAAATAGTGGATTATCCGCAATCTTTATGTCTGCTATGTGTGAGTGGAAGAAGAGTTTTGAGAAAGGTGTGCGTTCTACTAGTGGGGTTCAGGATCGAATAGATCGTATGATGAATGTGACTATCGCTCGTGAGTTAGAGAAGATAATGGAGCGGTTGGATACGCTGGCGACCCTGTCTTCTATTGGTGTGCTTGTGGGTCTTGTGGGAACCGTCTTGGGGATAATGAGTGCCCTTCATGATATCGCAGGAACTCAATTTACAGGCGCTGCTGCCATTTTTGCGCCAGGGATAATAGAATCTTTAATAAGCACTCTTCTTGGTCTTTGTGTGACCATTCCAGCGTCCATAGCGTATAATAAGTTTATGGGAGATTCAAAAAAATTTTCAGTAACAATGGAAGGGTTTGCCAATGAACTTTTTTCCATTCTATCCCGACAAATTGAGGGCAACATGACCTAATATTATTTTAATTATTGCAGGAGGTTTTGTTATGAAAAATATGCGAGATAGGTTTAATAGGGAGAAGGGGGGCAATAGAAGAGGAAAAAGTGATGGTTTTGGGGTTTTTGATAGAGAACGGCAGCATGAGATAAGGTTCATTCTTTTAATAAGTATAATTTTGATACTATTTATAATAGTCATTAATGGCATGCTGATACAATTAAGAGGTAGAGTGCTTGATGGGGTTGATATCTAATCTAATAAGGTTACTATACACGTAAAAAGAGATATTGTAACTTTATTGCAAGAAAAACGTGTTATAGTGGATGAAGTAATAAAAAACATATCAGTCCTAGAGGATGGTGGGTTCGAAAAACGTATTGTCATTCAGGGTGGTTTCAACACCCATATGGAATTATTATGGATATTATAATGTGTATTCAAAAAATCGGATATAAAAATCAGTTTCGTTGTTCCGAAGTAAAAGGACGATTAGATTGTGCAGACAAAGGGTAGCTTTGCTATATCGTTGATATTGCATGTAATACTCTTAGTATTGCTTTATGAAAGGATCAATATCCACTTATTAATCCCATCTTTTGCTTTGGAAGCATCACCTGGGAATATCCAAATTGACAATTTGAACATGGAGCCGCATGTTGATGACAAAGTTTCTGTAACGGGAGAGAAGAATAAAGAAAATTTTTTTGATCGTCCTGATAGTGAGAGGAGAAATCTATCTGCTGCTGAAAAGTCCAAGATCTTTTCTAATAGCAAAAATGTGTTGAAAGAATCTAGGCCATTAAATGTATCTTTTTCTTCTAAAAATAAGCTTCAGAGGCACGATATCCGTAAAACATCAGAGCAAAAGGTAAATAACAGGGGCTCTGTTGGAAAAAAAAGTATTGATCCTGTGCTAATGCGCGCAGAGCAAAAAATTCTAGTATCAAAGATGAAACATAAAAATGACCCTCGGATTCCATCTCAAAATGAAATTAATACTGTACGTAGAAGAATAGCTGAATCTTGGAACATTTCTCCTGATGTGAAGAAATTAAAAGAAATACGGATTAGGACGCATTTTCAGCTGAATCGAGATGGTTTAATTGTTGGTTCTCCGAATATTATGGTCGTGGGTGGAACAGAAATTACCCGTCAAATATTAAGAGATGATGTCAAGAGAGCTATTATGAAATCTCAGCCATTTCATTTGCCGTTAGGTAGATATGAGAATTGGCGTAATATGAACCTTAATTTTGCAATATCACAAATGTAAGTTTTTCTTTGAATAGGTTTTCCCCGTTAAGTAGGGGGGAAGAGTGTGATCTTAAAGGGACTTTTAGAATTGAAAGGATCTAATATGAAGATAAATATCAGCTTATTACTGATTTTGATTGGCGGCTTTTGTGCTCTTCCAGCGCAGGCTTTGGTCAAGGTTGATACAAATGATCCCGAGTATTCTCCGATATCTATCGCTATTACAAATTTTGCATCTTTGGATGCATTGGGCAGTAAAGTTTCGGGGGTGATAGCTCGAGATCTTCAGAATTCAGATGTATTTTCTCAGATTCCTCAAAGTTCCTTTGGAAAACAAATCACTCCTCCAGAGAGTGTTCCACGTTTTGAAGATTGGGAAAGTATTGGTTCTAAGGCTCTCGTTATGGGGCGGGTAGTGAAGGAGGGTCGTAACCGTTTGCGTACAGAGTATCGTTTATGGGATATCAAGGGGCGTAGGCAGATATCTGGAAAGAAGTTTTTCGCGATTCCAGAAGATTGGAGAAGGATTGCTCACATCATTTCTGATGAGATCCATCAGAGTGTTACTGGGGAAAAGGGTTATTTTAATACACGTATTTTATTTGTTTCCGAAGCTATAATTGCTGGTGTAAAAAAGCGTAGTTTATGTGTGATTGATCAAGATGGTTTCAATATACGTTTTTTGGCTCCGTACAGTGATCAGATTATCATGAGCCCGCGTTTTTCTCCTAATCAACAGAAAATAGTATATGAATCATATGATAATGAAGGTCTTCTCAAGGTCTATCTGATGAATGCTATGGTTGAGAAAGAGCCTAAACGCGTTGGTAATTTTCGTGGAATAGTGTTTTCTCCTCGGTTTTCTCCTAAAGGAAATCGTGTGGTGGTGAGTGTGCAAAAGGAACAGGCGGTTGATATTTATGAGGTTGATGTATATTCAAATGAGGCAAAGCGTTTAACAAATACTTTGTCTGTCAATGTATCTGCTTCCTATTCTCCTGATTCTTCTCGCATTATTTTTGAAAGTGATAGGGGTGGTAATCATCAGCTTTATGTTATGAAGTCAGACGGCTCTGGTCAGCAGCGTATTTCGCGTGATCAAGAGGCATCATACTTTGATCCTTCGTGGTCTCCAAAAGGAGATCTTGTGGTATTTTCCAAAGTTTCTAAAGGAGAATTTTCTATTGGTATCATGAATTCTGATGGTTCAAAGGAGCGTATTCTAGTAACAGACTCTCACCTTCAGTCACCTATGTGGTCTCCTAATGGTCGTTTTGTGATGTTTCTTCTCAAAAAAGCAGGTGATATAGGGTCAAAGATTTATTCGATTGATCTAAATGGTCGCAATAAAAGGCTGATTAATACCCCTGCATATGCTTCAGGACCGCAGTGGTTGGAGACGTTGGATTAGTTAATGGTAAATTTCTAGATAAAATCATTGAGGGTCAATTTTTCGCTTACTATGATTTTAGTGTTTTGACTTTTTATTCCTGTTTTTAAAGGGTTGTAATAAAGGAAAAATGCATTTTTTGCTTTTGATAAAGGCTTAAACTTTAAGATACTTTGTAAAAGGGCGTGATGAAAGGATGTTCTATGAGAGATGTTTCGATTTTTAATTGTAAATTTTTTTTGTTTTTTTTCTTAGCAGCAGCATCTATGGTGACTAGTTGTCAACTAATGACCGCTAAGAATCTATATTCTATTATAGGACAGCAAGAAGATACTAATGCATCTCTTCTTTCTTTACAGAAAGAATTGTCTTCTATGGGTAATCATGTATTTTTTGATGCAAATTCATACTCTATTCGTTCGGAAGATGTTCAAACATTATCTAATTTAGGTTCATGGCTTAGAGAACATGATTGTGATTTGCTTATAGAAGGATTTGCAGATGAACAGGATACTGGTAATAACGGTATCGCTCTAGGCTTTCGTCGCGCATATTCGGTTTTTGATGATCTCGTTGCTAGAGGAATTCAGCCGTCTCGCATGAAGGTTACGTCATATGGGAACAAAGCTCCTGCTGTATTTGGATACGATGAGGATTCTGGTGCAAAAAACCGCCGTGCTGTCGTTGTTTTAAGAGGGTGCCGATAATATTCGTGATATTGATAAGAAAATTGATAGCGTGAAAGTATCGTCTTATGATATTGCATTATAAATCATTTTTCAGTAAGTGAGGATATTGATTCGGGATTTTAACAATCCAAAAGAGCAGAATGACCTTATGATGTTCTATAGTAAATTTTTCAAATGAATGTTTTTGGAATATTTTCTTGCTCCTAGATCTTTTTTTTTGGACAGTGAAGTTAGGTATGATAAAAATAATCCATGTAGTTTATTGGTAATTATATTGCAAGGATATCATTTGTTTGACATTTGCGTCTTTTGGGTAGTTGGATGATAATATTTTTATGGTAAGATTCGATTCCAATCGAATGAAATGGTCATTCTTTGATATATTAAAAAGTAAATAGATATGAGAGTACTTGAAAGAAGAACAGGAACGCATGTTTTTTTGTTTTTGGGAGAACATTGAAACCTTAAGGATCATGATAATAGGTGGTTTTTAATGATTGAAATTAATCGAATAACTGATTGATAGTTGTATTGTCTATGTTTTTATCTCCAATAGAGCGTATGAGGTGTTTTGTTCACAGTATTATATGTCCTGCTCATATTCTTGTGGCTGTTTCTGGTGGGTCGGATTCTGTGGGGCTTTTGATTGCGTTACACTCTGTTCTTTTAGAAAAATCCTTTCGAGGTATTCGTTTTTCTGCCGTTTCTGTAGACCATGGTATGAGGGATGAGGCTAAAGATGAGGTTCGGTATGTTTCTGATCTTTGCTTTAAATTAGGCATTCCTCATGCTATAGTGATCTGGAAAGGTTCAAAGCCAAAAACGGGGCTGATGGCAGCTGCTAGAGAAGCGCGTTATGCATTGATATCTGATCATGCTGTTGCTATTAGCGCTACATTGGTTGTAACAGCGCATACTTTTAATGATCAGTTGGAAACGGTCTATATGCGTTCTCAGCGTGATTCTTCTGGTCAGGGCATAGGTCTTGCAGGTATTTCTGAGATTATTCTATATGATCTAAAATTATGGATTATGCGCCCATTTCTACAGTGTCTTCGATCAGAAATTCGTTCTTTTTTGCGAGAGAAAAATATTAGTTGGTGTGAAGATCCTAGTAATGTTGATGATAAATTTGAGCGTGTTCGTGTTCGGAATCTGATTGGTGATAGTGATTTTAATTTGATGTTTAAAAAGATAGAAGAATCCCAAAATTGGCGCATTATGTTAAACAATCATTTGTCTGAATTAATTCCTCAATATTTGAAGGTATATTGGCAATCAGTAATTTCGATTTCACGAGATGTCCTAATGATTGATCCGGTTCTTTTGTTTTATTTGATAAGATTTTCTGTTGCTATTTGTGGTGGTCAAAATTTCTTGCCTAAATATCGTTCAGTAGAAAGAGTTATTGCGTTTTTGCAAGGCGGAAATAGGGGATGTATTAGTATTGGAAGGGTTATTATAGATGTGCGTTCAGATTTTTTGTGGGTGACACGCGCAATACGAGGCCTTTCTATACAGAATATTTCATCAGAAGAAACGGCTATATGGGATAGAAGGAATAAGTTTACCAGTGTATCTAATCGATCTATTCAGATGTTTCCTCAAGCATATAGAGACATGATCACTCCTGATCATATTCCTCCTATAGTTGTAAAACGTGCTTTTTTGAGCATGTCATCCCAGAGAGAAGGTCTGCCCTTAACACTATTTTCTCGTTTTTTAACAAGTTTTGATTTTCCTATAGCGGAGGCATTCTTTGCGGCTTTTGGAAAAAAAAATATTCCAAAATTACCGTTTTATAATGGAAAAGTGTAGATTTTCACTGAATAATTGTTATTATTACTAGAATTATTGTTGTGGGTAAGTTGGTGTTTTATTTTTTAGCAGGTATTGGATTGTGGTACTGAGGGGTCTTAATGAATTCTATTTTTAGGAATATTGTTTTATGGATAATGATAGCGTTATGTTTGGTAGCGTTGTTTTCTATATTTCAAGCTCCATCTATTGTGCAGGATGGTGTAAAAGATTTATCTTATTCTCAGTTTATGAAGGACTTGGATGCAGGGCATATTCGAAAAGTATCCATTGTAGGACAACATATAACTGGGTCTTATGTTCAAGGTGAATCTTCCTTTCAGACTTATATTCCTGTGATTAGTGGAAATTTTCTAGATAAATTGCAGGAGAAAGACGTCGAGATCTATTCAAAACCAATGAGTGATGGTTCTTCGGGGCTGATGAGCTACCTTAGTAGTTGGTTTCCTCTGGTTTTTATCGTTCTTGTTTGGATGTTCTTTATGAGGCAGATTCAAGGTGGTGGTGCACGTGGTGCTATGGGTTTTGGAAAGTCTAGGGCTAAGCTACTCACTGAGAATAATGATCGTGTAACATTTGAAGATGTTGCTGGAGTCGATGAAGCCAAGGCAGATTTACAGGAAATAGTTGATTTTCTTTGTGATCCTCAAAAATTTAAACGTTTGGGTGGGCGCATTCCACATGGAATTCTTCTTGTGGGTCCGCCGGGGACGGGTAAGACGTTATTGGCTCGGGCTGTTGCAGGTGAAGCTAATGTGCCGTTTTTTACTATATCTGGTTCTGATTTTGTTGAAATGTTCGTTGGGGTTGGTGCATCTCGCGTTCGCGATATGTTTGAAAAAGCGAAGAACAATGCATCGTGTATCGTTTTTATTGATGAAATTGATGCCGTTGGTCGTAATCGTGGTGTAGGTCTAGGAGGGGGTAATGATGAGCGTGAACAAACGCTTAATCAATTGCTCGTTGAAATGGATGGTTTTGAATCCAGTGAAGGTGTTATTCTTATAGCTGCAACGAATCGTCCTGATGTTTTGGATCCTGCTTTATTGCGCCCTGGTCGTTTTGATCGCCAAATTGTTGTTCCAAATCCTGATATTATAGGCAGGGAGCGTATACTAAAAGTCCATAGCCGTAATGTACCATTGGCCCCTAATGTTGTTTTAAAGGTTCTTGCTAGAGGAACTCCTGGATTTTCTGGTGCGGATTTAAGAAATTTAATTAATGAAGCTGCTATTATGGCTGCGCACCGTAATAGGTGTGTGGTTACGATGCAAGAATTTGAAGATGCAAAAGATAAAATTCTTATGGGAGCAGAGCGTCGTTCTACTGCCATGACAGAAGCTGAGAAAAAGATAACCGCTTATCATGAAGCTGGACATGCCTTGGTGGCATCTAATGTTCCAGAGGCAGATCCGTTACATAAGGCAACGATAATTCCGAGAGGAAAGGCGATGGGAATGGTAATGCAGCTTCCCGAATCAGATCGTCATTCTATGACTTATAAGTGGATGATATCTCGTTTATCTATTCTAATGGGTGGACGAGTTGCTGAAGAAATCACTTTTGGAAAGGATAATGTCACATCGGGTGCTGTATCAGATATTGAATATGCAACTAAATTAGCGCGTGTTATGGTAACACAGTTTGGATTTTCTGATTTACTAGGAAGAGTTGCTTATGAGGAAGCTCAGCAAGAGGGTTCTTTTCATAATCCTTTCTCTCGTTCTCGAACGATTTCTGAAGCAACTGCACAGAAAATAGATCAAGAAGTTTTTCGTCTTATAGAAGATGCTTATCAAAACGCATTGCGTATTTTACAAGAAAAGCATGATAATTTTATTGCCATTGCTGAAGCATTGCTAGAATATGAGACTTTGTCAGGACAAGAAATCGCTTCTCTGATTAAAGGAGAGGCAATCAACAGACCTTTAGAAGATGATGATACCTTTTTGCTACGTTCTTCTGTCCCGGAGTCTGGTATTCAAACATCCGAAATTACTCATTCTAAGGAGGATGAAAATTCTCAACAATCGGATGATTCTAATTCTGTAAAAGAAGAACAGAAAGAATCTAATGATAGTTGATATATTAAACAGATGTTTGTCATCTTGCTTGAATATGATGTTTATTTTATAGCGAATGAGTCTTTATTTGAACGATTGTATTTTGTAACTACTAATGATTAGATATGATCTTTTTGTTTTGTGGTTTTTATATATTATATAACATTAATTCTTTGAGGGTCAGGTATGAGGAGACGTTATTTCGGCACAGATGGAATACGTGGAAGATCTAATACATTTCCTATATCACCTGATGTTGTAATGCGTGTTGGTATTGCAGTAGGATGTTTGTTTCGGAGTCAAGAGAAACGTTGTAGGGTTGTTATTGGAAAAGATACTCGTCTATCTGGTTATATGATGGAAAATGCTTTGGTGGCAGGTTTTACTGCTGCTGGAGTTGATTCTTTTATATTAGGCCCAATTCCTTCTCCCGCTGTTGCTATGCTGACAAGATCTCTTCGTGCTGATGTTGGTGTCATGATTTCTGCTTCTCATAATCCATACCAGGATAATGGGATAAAGCTTTTCGGTCCTGATGGTTATAAGGTATCTACTGATGTTGAAGATCGCATTGAGCATCTTCTGGAAAAAGACCTCACTTTATACTTATCTAGTTATGATACCATCGGACGTGCAAAGCGTATAGATGGTGTTCATGATCGTTATATTGAACATGCTAAACGTACGTTGCAGCGTGATGTTACTTTGCAAGGTTTGCGCATTGCTATTGATTGTGCCAATGGAGCGGCCTACAAGGTTGCACCGGCAGTATTTTGGGAGTTGGGGGCAGATGTTGTCGTTATTGGGAATGAGCCGAATGGTGTTAATATAAACCTTGGTTGTGGTTCTACCAATGTATCATCTTTACAAAGGAAAGTACACGAAGTTCGAGCAGATGTTGGTATTGCTCTTGATGGAGATGGTGATCGTATCATCATTGTTGATGAAAAGGGTGCTATCGTCAATGGAGATCAGATTATGGCGCTTATTGCGCAGGAATGGATGAATAGTTCTTTGTTAAAGGGTGATGGTATAGTTACCACGGTGATGTCAAATATTGGTCTTGAGAGGTTTTTGGAAGGCATTGGTTTGTCTTTAAGTCGTACTAAAGTTGGTGATCGCTATGTCATGGAATATATGAAGAAAAATGGATTTAATGTTGGTGGAGAACAGTCTGGTCATATTATATTATCCGATTATGGTCCAACAGGAGATGGTATCGTAGCAGCTTTACAAGTATTACGTTGTGTGCAGAGATACAATCAGCCAGTTAGCAAAATTTGTCATTGTTTTGAAGAATATCCTCAGTTTTTACGTAGTATTCAGGTTAAAGATAGTTCTATTTTAAATGATGTTCTGGTTTCACAAGCAATTGCTGACGCAGAATCTGAGTTACAAGGTAGGGGACGATTAGTCGTGAGAGCCTCGGGAACAGAGCCGCTTATCCGTATTATGGCAGAAGGAGATGATTTTTCTAAGCTGAAACGCATTGTTGATGATTTGGTAGAAGTTATTCGGTGATTAAATTATTATATTTGTTGTATAAGTATTTGTAAAAAATTATTTTTTATCCTATCTATGGTTGTGATTTAAGAGTTATTATTCGTACTATTGCCTATTGCGCTTATTTATTTTGCTATATGATTATTTGGTCAATATTTGCTTTGCACTTTATAAATACTAAATATGTGCATGATAATATATGATGAGAGGGTATATGAAAAATTTTTTATTGCAGATTTTTGTTTGGTGGCATGGTCAAACAATTGGAACGAGGTTTTTTACTTGGCGTGTTGGGCGTTGTGTGGGTAAAGATCAGTTTGGAAACACCTATTATGAGGGAGGAAAAACTTCATATGGTTTGTCACGGCGTTGGGTTATTTACAATGGATATACAGATCCTTCTTCTATTCCTCCTGTATGGCATGGCTGGATCCATCATCGTAGGATTGATAAGCCTTCGAAGCAAGAACAGCAAAATGTTTTCGATTGGCAGAAGCCGCATCGTGTAAATCTTACGGGTTCTCCTGAGGCTTATTGCCCACGTTTTCGCAAAAACGTTGTGGATGAAAAAGAAGAAAATCAATTGCCATTAGAATATAAGGCATGGTCTCCTAGTGATTAATGACAAAGGTTTCTTGGTGAGAAGATAAGTTATTGTAGGTGGGTTTTCTTGAAGTACAAAGTTATATTATTAACATCCTTTTTATTCGCTAATAGCGCTACAATTGTGTGTTCTGCTAGGTTTGAGAATAGGATTGCAGAATTTACAGGTCTGGATAAAATTACAGGTCGTATTCTGACGTTTGATGTTAAAATCAATCAAAGTATTCAATTCGGATCTTTAAGAATAGTTCCTAAAGTGTGTTATTCGAGAGATGATCGCGACGTTCAAAGAGTTGACGCTTTTACGGAAATTTCCGAAACAACTTTGGATCATGTGGTTCGAATAATTTTTTCTGGTTGGATGTTTAATGATAGTCCAGCGATGAATGCGGTTGATCATCCAATATATGATGTTTGGTTAAAACAATGTAAGGATCCTATTAAAAATACTTCTCAGCTTTCTCAGGAAAAACCTATTAAAAATTCGATTGATAATTCTTCACAATCTTCTGCTACAGATCCTGCTCCAGATATTGATGGTAATGCCGAGTCTTCTCAGGCTTCTAAGGAGAGTTTAAGTGAGAATTCTGACCAAGATTAAGATAATAAAATGTACAATGAAATGGTATTGGCTGTAATTGGGGATAATAACCGGAAGACATTAATTTTATTGATCTCATGCTTATTCGTAGAAAGATATTATTAATGAGTAGAAAAAATTTTAACCCTATCTTGTCTTAGAATATTCCCAATTATTGGGTTGATTCCATGAAATGTGGTGTAAAATAGTATTTTTTTATTAACATATTATGAAGTAATAATGGGTTATTCCGTAATAATCTTAGGTTGATAGATTCATGAAATATATGATGTTAGATTTGATGACTATATGAAATGAATAGTGGCCAGATCTTCATTCTGCAGGATAAAAGGACATAAAACTTCGTTTCTTTAGGATATATTATTGATAATAGTGGTTTTAGAATCATTTTTTAGAGGTAATTGTTTTTTGAAGAGAATTCAGCTTCTCTCCATTAAAATAAGGAGTTTGCAAGAGTGACTTATTGATTCTATTTTTATAGTATCTTCCGATATATTTTAGGATCTCATGAGAATAGAACATTGTTTTTAATGCAATGTTCATCAAATAGTTTGTAATCGAAACTCTCTATAAATTAATATTTTTTCCAATGGTTTTTCGCGATAGATTATTTTTATGATTTAAGGTTTATCAATATACCCATTTTAATAAGTTTATGAGAAATAGCTCTTTTAATGATAATAAGCGCTGAAATTATAGTAAATTTCTCATAAAAATTGGAGAGCCGTGATTCTTAATTAGTAAGATTTTTTAAATATATCTTCAAGATTTTTGCGTACGTCCTGAATATAAATAGGTTATTAAGAAAGAAAATGACATTAACATTACGATGGTAGGCGAAGCTGAACTATTTATGAAAAAGCTTATATACACTCCAAGAATAGTGCATATTATGGAAATTATAACCGATATTAATATCATCGTTGTATGATGTCTTGACAAAAGGAATGCAGTAGATCCAGGGAATACTAATGCTGCTGGAGGAAGAATAATACCGGTTGATTTGAGGGATAGAACAATAATAACGGCGATTATAATTAAAAAAGAATAATGCAGCAATCTAGTAGGGATTTGTACAGAGCGTGCATGCATTGGATCAAATATCAATAAAAGGAGGTCTTTCTTTTTTAATATCAAAAAAGAGATAACCATGAGAGAAACAAGACCTGTTATGACGATGCTTGATTCATCGATTCCAAGCATATCACCCAATAGTATATGGTTAAAGTGAATGTTGCTCGGAAATTTTAACATCATAATGATTCCAAGAGCAAACATTGAAGAAAATACTATGTTTAACAGTATGTCTTCTGAAAAATTGCTTTTCTCTTTCAGATATCCTGAGGACAATGTACAAACCATTGCTGCAAAAAAAGCGCCTATTTCTAAAGGAATTCCAACCATATAAGCTAAAACAATTCCGGGGAGAGACGAATGTGAGATTACTTCTCCTAAAAAAGATTGGTTTTTTAGAATAACGAAACAAGATAAAATCGCCATAGGAACAACAACTATTGTAGCAATTAAAAGACTGTTTAGAATAGCAGGAAATTGCAAGGGATAGAGAACATAGTGCATGAGATTGCTCATAAAAGATCCTTTTGATAACAAAATAATTTTCTATTATTTTACGGTTTATACCGTCAACATTATGCGTTGTTTGGAAAAACAGAAAATAGACAGCAAGAAGGCAAAAGATTGTAGTAACACAATAATTCCTCCTGGACTACAATCTAGAAAATAACTGATATACGATCCTAAAAATCCACTTATGGCACCAATAACAGTGCTGAGGATGAGATATGTGCCGAATGATTTGGATAATAATTTAGCAGTGGCGCCAGGTATGATAATTGTTGCTATTACAAGTAATATACCAGACGTCTGGAAACCAATGACTATCGATGCAGTCAGTAAAGTAAAAAACAATATTTTTAAGAATTTTACATTTATTCCAATTGAATGAGCATATTCTTCATCAAAGAATAGGAGGGCAAAATCTTTCCACTTTATCCACATAACTACTAAGATATAAAAACTGATAATTAATACTTGTAAAATATCAGATTGGCTTATCGAAAGAACATTCCCTATAAAAATATTCTGTACGTATATAGCTGGTGGCATTAGCGATAATACAAACATGGCAAAAGAATAAAAAGATAAATACACTATAGAAACGGCTACGTTTTCTTTTAGTTTCGTCTTTTCTTTTAGCCGCACCATCATACCTGTTGCTAATATTCCTGCAATAATAGTGCTAATAGAGAAAGGAATTGCCCATAGATAGGAGAACAATACCCCAGGAAAAATCGCATGTGAAATCCCGTTTCCAAGAGAAGACCAACCTTTTAAGATTAAGTATGCTGACAATAGCCCACAAACACATCCTATAAGCGTACTCATCCAGATGGCCGTAACCATATAATGATATGAAAAAGGTTCCATCAGGTCATTAATAATTGGATAAAATTTTATCATACTAATCATTTTTTCTAATAGGAGATATTGAAGAATATTCGTCTAAGGGAATTTGTGCTGTACTACCAAAGGTTTTTTGAATATTCTGCGAGTTGAAGACGTCAGATGTTTTTCCAGAAGCGATTATTTCTTTTTTAAGAAAAATAGTTCGATCACAAAAATTAGGAACAGAGTTGATATTATGTGTAGCAATTAATATCATTCTTCCCTCATCACGTAATTTTTGTAAGAGGTCAATGAGTTCCGATTCTGTTTTAAAATCGATTGCTGCAAAAGGTTCATCTAAGATGATAAGCTTTCCTTTTTTAGCCAGTGCGCGAGCAAGAAAAACACGTTTTTGTTGTCCAATAGAAAGTTCTCCGATTTGTCTTTCTCGCATGAAAGACATTCCTACGCTTTCCAGTGATTCTGCTACAATATCATGATCTTCAGCAGAAGGTATGCGCAACCAATTCATAAATCCATAGCGACCCATCATAACAACATCTTGTACTAAGACAGGAAAATTCCAGTCTATATGCTCCACTTGCGGTATATAAGAAACCATGTCTCCTCTAATCAAATTTTTTACAATTTGATTGAATAGACAGATCTCTCCTTCATCTAATTGCACTAATCCCATAATAGATTGGAATAGCGTGGATTTCCCAGCCCCATTCATTCCGATTAACGCCGTAATTGTATTTTCAGGTATAGAAAAACTAACTTTTTTCAGGGCACAATAGCCATTGCGATATGTAACAGAAACATTTCGGACTTCTAATCCATCACATTCTGGTATTGATATAGGGAAATCTGTATTCATTGTGACACACGACCTAAAATAGTAGAAAACAATAATCTAAGTAGTTGCAAATAAGTTGGTGCTACTCCACCTGGTTTAGTAAGACTGTCAACATATAATACCCCACCGTAAGTAGCATTTGTTTCACGAGCAACTTGCTTGGCTGGTTGATTAGAATTGCTTGCTTCGGAGAAAATAAACTTAATTTTATTTTTACGGATTAGATCAATTACTTCACGCATTTGAGCAGGACTCCTCTCAGCGTCAGAATTGAGAGACCAAAGATAGAGGGGTGTATAACCAAGTTCTTCTGCTAAATATACTAAACATCCTTCACTTGTCACTATCCAACGATCATTTGGGCTGACTGCCATTAGTTTTTCTTTTAATGGTAGCACGGCATCTCTTATTTGTTGCGCATATTCATCAGCATTACGGTCATATGCAGCCGCATTCGGGGGGTCTAATTCCTTTAAAGCATTACGAATATTCTTGATATAGATGAGTGCATTATTCAAAGATAGCCATGAATGGGGATTAGGTTCTTCTTCAGCAGAAGCATCCTCCGATACAGCAATTGGCTGAATACCCTGCGCCACATAAACGATTTTTGTTCCTTTTTTCAGGTTCACAAAATATTTCATGAAACTTTCTTCAAGTCCAAGACCATTGCATAAGATAAGATCTGCTTGTGGTATGTGAATTATATCGGTAGGTCTCGCTTGATAGGCATGTGAATCGACCCCAGGTTGAACAACGGAGTTGACAATTACCAAATCTCGGCCAATGTTTTTGGTAATATCCTCAATGATAGAAAAGCTGGTTAATATCCTTTTCTTTTCCATATCTGGTGCTGATTGCGCAGAAAAAACTGATGAAATTGGTATAATACTGAAATATATAATTAAAAAAAATTGTAAATAACGTGACATTCTATTTTTGTCCTCATAAAGCATAACCGTGGTACTCATGTTATTATTAGTACCAATTTAATATGATCAGTCAAGTTCCATAATTTTTATTATACAAATTATTTTCTTAACAAGATATTATGCTTTTATGATTCTGGTATGGTAATCTGTTGTTGTGTCGTTTGTGTGATTTTTTGCCAAGATACAATATCTATAGACCACTTTTGTCTTTAAAGACAGATTAATTTGAGTGGTTATTCATAGGTAATATTGAAGGAGGTCATTTCAGATCATGTCGTTCAAGTGATGTATTAGGTGTTTTTTCGAAGATAATTTATTTACATGAATAATTGGAATGCAGAATCTTACAAGATAATCTGATGGGACAAGATACCGAATTCAATCGGTTCCCTATTAAGTTAATAGTTTTTTTGATACTCTAGGAGACGTGCTAGAATAAGAGTTGATAGAATATTGTAACAGAGAAAATGATCATGTATAGTATGCATGTATACGAATACGAGGCTTGGTTTTCCTTGACTTTACGTCTGAAATATAGAATTAAGATGAGGTTATAGTGAGAGGAGTAGTTTGTTCATATTATGGGTATAGCATTAACATTTCCAGGTCAAGGAAGTCAAATAGTAGGAATGGGGCGTGATCTTTGTGATTTTTTTCCCGAGGCTCGCTTTGTTTTTGAAGAGGTTGATCATGTATTGAATCAGCGTCTCTCGGATGTGATTTGGAATGGCCCACAGGAAGAATTAACTTTTACTCATAATGCCCAACCAGCACTGACTGCTATATCTATGGCATTCATCCGTGTGATGGAAAAAAATGGCTTGTGTATTGAGCGGGACGTGGATTATGTTGCGGGACATTCTTTAGGAGAATATACGGCTCTTTGTGCAGCAAAGGCGTTCTCGTTATCTGACACTATCAGATTAGTACGTGCACGAGGAGAATCTATGCAAAAAGCTGTTCCACAAGGATTAGGGACAATGGCTGCCATTATCGGACTTGATTATTCTGTGGTTGATGCTGTTTGTGAACAGGCTTCTGCTATGGGAGTCTGTCAGATTGCCAACGATAATGGCGGAAATCAGGTAGTGATTTCTGGTGTGAAAGATGCTGTTCAACAGGCGGCTGATTCTTGTCTGGAGAAAGGTGCGAAGCGTGCTGTTTTTTTGCCTGTTTCAGCGCCTTTTCACTCATCGTTAATGGCTCCTGTTTCTGAAGTGATGGCGCGAATGTTGGGTGAAGTACAAAAAAATGATCCGCTCATCCCTGTTGTATCGAATGTTTTAGCAAGTCCGGTTTCTGATATAGCCCAGATTTCTCAATTGTTGGTTGCACAGGTAACAGGGCGAGTTCGTTGGAGAGAGACAGTACAATGGTTTGTGGATAATGATATCAGAGATATTTATGAGGTTGGTTCTGGCAAAGTATTAACAGGTCTTGCTAAGCGTATTAATAAGTCTATATCTGCTGTTTCTATTAGTACGATTGAAGATGTAGATGTGGCACTAAGAGCAATAATTGGTTAGGATGTTGTATAGATGTTTGATTTAAAGGGCAAGAAGGCATTGGTTACGGGAGCAAGTGGTGGTATTGGTTTTGCAATTTCTCAGACTTTATATAAACAGGGGGCTTTTGTCGGATTACACGGTACTTCTCAAGACAAGCTAGAGAAAATTTCTCGTAATTTTGATGATGATAATCGTTTTAAGTTATTCCCAGCGGATTTTTCTGATCGTTCCTCCGTTAGAGATTGTGCAGAAAGAGTTGATGCAGAAATGGGAGGGGTGGATATCCTTGTCAACAACGCTGGAATAGTAAGAGATTCTCTTTTTATGCGTATGAAGGAAGAGCATTGGGATGAGGTTTTTGATGTTAATCTTACGTCAATGTTTATTTTAACCCGCCGATTGATTCCTAGCATGATTAAAAACCGTTTTGGTCGTATTATTAATATAACATCTGTTGTAGGATTCACGGGAAATGCTGGGCAAGTGAATTATTGTGCGGCAAAATCTGGAATAACAGGCTTTTCTAAGGCTCTTGCTCAGGAAATTGGAAGGCGCAATGTGACAGTGAATTGTGTGGCTCCTGGTTTTATAGGAAGCGATATGACTTCTGGTCTAACCGAAAATCAAAAGGACAAGATCATTTCTTCTATTCCCCTGCAGCGCATGGGGACTGCCGCTGAAGTCGCTTCTGCTGTTCTTTATTTGTCTTCTCTAGAATCTTCCTATGTTACAGGTCAAACCATCCATGTTAATGGTGGTATGGCGATGGTTTAAAGTTATTAATATTCTTTTCGTTAAGATTGCGTTGATTTTTTATTATATGATCTGATCGTTTTAGTTGACATTAGGGTTAGGTATTGGGATACAAGAGTGTTTTGACCTGAAAGGGTTTTGTTATCGAATTGAGCTATATCACTAAGAAAGAGGAAATAATTGATTGTTATGACTGATAATGTTTTTGATCGTGTAAAAGAAATGGTTGTGGAGCATCTTAAAATTGATGACCCTTCAAGGGTAGTAAAAGAAGCTCGTTTCATAGAAGATTTAGGTGCAGATTCTCTAGATACTGTGGAGCTTGTTATGGCTTTTGAAGAGGTATTTGAACTTGAAATCCCAGAATCGGACGCTAATACCATTTTGACAATTGGTGATGCTGTGGATTTTATAGCCAAAGCTGAAAAGAATAAGAAATAGAAATTATACTATTTTATAGTATCTTCGATTGAGTTAGAGGAGGATATCTATAATGTCATCATTTGATTCGACCTGTTGTTTCTTTTTATGTGCTTCTGGTTTTAATAGTATTTATCAAAGGAAGATGTGAATATGAGACGTGTTGTAGTGACGGGTCTTGGAATGATTACTCCTCTCGGATGTGGGGTTGAGGCTAGTTGGTCGCGCCTTATTTCAGGTGGAGTAGGGATTAGATGTTTAGAAAAAGAATTTAATTTAGAAGGATTGTCCTGTAAAATTGCAGGAATGATCCCAATTGATGATAATTCTAGTGATGCGTTTAATGCTGATGATTGGATTTCTCCTCGAGATTATCGAAGAATTGATCAGTTTATCTTATACGGTATGGTCGCATCTGATATGGCTATTTCTGATTCTGGTTGGTGTCCGAAAACAGAAAAAGATCACGATTATGCGGGTGTAATATTTGGTTCAGGTATGGGAGGGCTTAATAGGATAGTGGAGAGTGGTTATGTTCTTCGTGATAGTGGTCCTAGAAAGCTCTCTCCTTTTACTGTTCCTGCTAGTATTATTGGGTTATTATCAGGCAATATTTCAATTCGGCATAAACTCAAGGGACCAAACCATGCTGTGTCAACAGCATGTTCGAGTGGTGCTCATGCAATTGGTGATGCATCGCGTCTTATTGCCTATGGTGACGCAGATATGATGCTTGCTGGTGGATCTGAGGCGGCTGTTTGTCGTTTAGGTCTTGCAAGTTTTGCTGCGTGTAAAGCTTTATCCACGGGATTTAATGATGATCCACAGAAAGCATCTAGACCTTTTGATCGGGATAGAGATGGTTTTGTTATGGGTGAAGGAGCCGGGGCATTGGTTCTGGAAGAGCTCGAACATGCTAAAGCTCGTGGTGCTAAAATTTATTCTGAGATCATTGGATATGGCCTTTCAGGTGATGCGTTCCATATTACTTCACCGCCCGCAGATGGGAATGGTGCGTACCGTTGTATGTGTTCTGCGCTCTCACGAGCTCGTTTACTTCCATGTGATATAGATTATATCAATGCTCATGGAACATCTACTTTGGCTGATCTCATAGAATTAGGTGCTGTTGAAAGATTGATGGGTGAGCATTGCTCTCATGTTTCTATGTCTTCAACGAAATCTTCTATGGGACACTTGCTAGGTGCTGCTGGAGCAGTTGAAGCCGCTATTTCTAATCTTGTGATTCGTGATAATATGATTCCAGCAACTCTTAATCTTGATAATCCAGCGAGGAAAACGTCAATTGATTTGGTTCCTCATAAGGCAAAAAAGAAAAGAGTTGATGTCGTTATGTCAAATTCTTTTGGTTTTGGAGGCACTAATGTTTCTTTGGTATTTAAGAGATTTCAAGAATAAAAATTATTTTAACGATTGTTGCGTTTGTGCAATAGTTTAGTTTTATGGTGGTTTTTAGAATAAATGGATATAAATAGGGTTTTGATTCCTTGAGATTTACTTGTTATAGGTCAAAAAAAAATTTGGTAATTCTTGCTGTTTTCTTCTCCATATCATTTTTTGGAATAGGGGCTTTTTGCTATACGATAGTTTCCTATAATTTAAAAGGTCCTCTGTCAAATAACGCTATTATTATCATAGAAAATGGTATGTCATTGCAGGAGATATCAAAAAGTCTATTTTGTCGTGGAATGATTGTTGATCATTATCTGTTCCGATATATGACTGCGCTGCGATTGCGCTCTCAATCGCTTAAAGCAGGGGAATACGAGATAGAGTCAGGGTCTTCTATGTCACAAATTGCTGAAAAAATGATGTACGGCAAGACTTTAATGCGATCTATCTCCTTTCCTGAAGGATTTACGGTCAGGCAGATTTTTCAACGATTAAAAGAAAATCCTTTTCTAGTAGGTGATTTGCCCGTTGATGCAATGCCACTTGAGGGCACTTTGTGTCCAAATACCTATAGGTTTTCTTTGGGAACGCGTCGCATAGATATTGTAGAACAGGCTATATTGGAGCAAAAAAAACTAATTGATGAAATTTGGAAAAATCGTGATATCGATAATCCAATACTTAACAAAGAAGATTTTGTTATTCTTGCTTCTATTGTTGAAAAAGAGACCTCTCGTTTTGACGAGCGCCCTCGTATAGCATCTGTCTTTATCAATCGTTTAGCAAAGTCTATCAGACTACAAGCTGATTCGACGGTTTTTTATGGCCTTATTGAAGAGAAAGAACAATTATCAGATAGAAAACTTTACCGATCTGATTTATCTAAAAAAACACCTTATAATAGCTATCTTCTAGAGGGATTGCCTCCAACAGCTATTTCTAATCCGAGTCGTCTGTCTTTGGAATCTGTGGCACATCCACTAAAGACCAATGACTTATATTTTGTAAGTGATGGACTAGGAGGACATTTGTTTTCTGAAAATCTCAAGGATCACAATATTAATGTTCAGAAGTTGCGTCAAATGTCTTCAAAAGAAAAGAAATAAATTTTCCAAAGATAATATATCAATTTTTGGAAATATCGGTCATATTTTATGCTGAGATGAGATAAATATAGACTATCAAATAGTCGTATGGATGATAAGAAAGTAATGAAACACATAATTCATGATATTTAATTGTGTATAATTATAGGATATTGTTTTGAAATATATTCTATATAAAACATTTTATGTGCTCGGATTAATGATAGAAATTGAATTGAGTATTTGGAAGCCTAGAATAATACAAAACATCCCAATAGGATAGGGATTGGTAAGTAAGTATAGAATAGATATTTGTAAATAGATTATTATATAATCATCCCATAAAGACAAGTTTTTGTGGGGTGTGAAATCGGTCACGACTCGTGTAGTATGTAAAAAATATTTTTATATTATTTATAATCTTTGAGTAGATAATTGATTATATTTCTATTTTAAATATCATACGATTTCTTGGCATACGAATTTGAAATTAAGTATGGATATTTTCTCCAGTGATACTTTCGCCCAATTTTTTTCTCTACTGAACAGATTTTTTCCTTTTCTAGGGGGGTATGTATAGAAAATATATTCATTTTTAAACAATTAAAGATTAATTTTATAGTGGTATAAATTCTTGATACTAAGGTCTTGCTCTTAGATGAGAAACAAGTTATGAATGCTTTGTTATTAATAGTATGAAGTAATTTTATGGGCCTGTAGCTCAATGGTTAGAGCCAACGGCTCATAACCGTTTGGTTGGGGGTTCGAATCCCTCCGGGCCCACCATTATTTATCATCTCAATTATATCTTAAATAGAAGGTGATAATATGGAGACGGGATCTTTATATTTGGATCATTTTAATGGTGGCGTTATATATTATTTATAAAAATAATTGATTCTGAAACATTAGATTATGCTTATGGTTGAGTTATTATGAATTGATAGTTGTTTATCGTGGGGGAAGGATATAAGTGGAAGAACATCATTTTAGAAGTTGGTATTCCCAGATCAAATATCATTTGTTCTGTTATAGTATGAGCAAAAATATTTTAGATCGTATCCCAAGAGAGTAGTGTGATACCAATAGTTATGAATATCATTCCAATTCCGGTCGTAAAATAAAATGGTTCTTTCCAAAACAGTGATGACAGGAGAGTAATAATCATTATGATTGAGCATGTTACGCAGGTTTGTGCAATTTGTAGAGGGAATTGTTTGACGACAATAGCATAAAAAAAGAAACTTGAGCTATAGCATAAAAAACCAATCCAGTAGAATAGTCTATGAGAGAGATGGTCTGATAGGTTCGGAGGTGCTTGTATTGTTTCTTGTGGTATCGTCGACATTTTGACAAAAATAAAGGCTAAAACACTCACTAATATATTTGAAAGTAGAACGATCCATTTCATTTTCCGAACCTCCTTTGATGTTATCCTAATAGGAGATATAAATCTCTGGTAAATTCTTTTAATTGACTTGAGATAGGCTTGTTTTTCAGAAAAAACTTTTTCTTGTATATAATATGGCAAATAATTATGCGCGGCACTAATATTCTGCGAGAATAAAAAACAACCTCACCATTCAGCGATTCTCACAGTATCTCTCAGTCGATATACATCATGTGTCGCTATCGAAGCATTTTTTTAATAAATTGTCAAGAAATCCAAAGATTTATGTTATTTCTGTAAAAAGTTTAGACTATTGAATATAAATTGTTTTTTGTTTATGCACCATCTAATTGATAACTTGTAATAAGTTGGTAAGTGAATAAATGCATCACCCTTTACGGTTTATATTATAATATAATTGTCTTTTTTGGGATCAAGATTATTTTGAATACAGATTTTAAGGGAACATATTTTATATTCCTTAATGGCCTACATTACGTAGGTAAATCATTCAATAATGTGATCTCTCTTATTAAGAAGAAGATGTAAGGGTTTTTGAGGTGATATATTTCTAATCCTAGTACCATTGAAGTTTCTATATAAAACGATTAGAGAATATTATAGATATATCGACAGGATTTGATATTCATCATTATTGTATGTTAAGCGTTGTTGTATAAATAAGTTGTGTAGAGTAATGCAATTTCCGTATATTTAATCTGTAAGACAAAAAGAAAGTAGTTCTTGATTCTTATGATGGTTTAAAATTATCACTAAAACAGTGACACTTATCTCTATCAGAAGAGTGATTTTATGTGATAATTGTACTGTATTTGTGTATTATAGAAAGAGTAAAAGTAGAGATATAGTCATATGACAAAGAAGCCTATTATTATTTTCCCAAATCCTATTTTGCGGAAAGTATCTCAACCAGTAGTGAAAATTGATTCAAAGATTAAACATTTAATCTCTGAGATGCTAGAAGTTATGTATGCGTCTGGCGGCATTGGATTAGCAGCCGTTCAAATTGGGGTTTTGTATAGGTTGGTTGTCATTGACTTATGGGAAGATTGTCCTACAAATAATCCTCTAGTACTTATTAATCCTGAAATATTGTCAATTTCGAAAGATTATTCCGTTACTCAAGAAGGGTGTTTGTCGATCCCTGATTATAGGGCTAATGTGAAACGTCCTTCTTTTGTAACGGTTAAATATTTAGATTGTGATGCATATCCTCAAATCATCTATGCTGATGGATTATTAGCAACTTGTTTACAACACGAAATTGGTCACTTAAATGGAGTATTATTTATAGATCATATATCACGTTTGAAACGTGATATGGTCATAGAGAAATTTACAAAATTAGCAAAATTAGAAAAATTAGCAAAATTTCACAATTAATTGTTCAGTGATCACGTAAAGGATTTTTTGTGGCGTTACAGATTATTTTTATGGGAACATCAGATTTTGCTGTTTCTACATTGCAAGCGCTTCTTGCTTCTTCTCATCACGTGATTGCTGTATATACGCAACCGCCGCGTCCTGCTGGGAGGCGTGGTCTAAAGATTGTTCCCTCTGCAGTATATCAAGCAGCGAATGAATTGAATCTTCAGATATTGATTCCAACAGAGTTTACGCAAGTAGAATATGAGCAATTTCTGAAATTTAATGCTGATGTGGTTGTAGTTGTTTCATATGGATTGATTATCCCTAGCCGTATTTTAGGTGCAACGAAGCTGGGTTTTTATAATGGTCATGCATCGTTATTGCCTCGATGGCGTGGTGCTGCTCCCATACAACGTGCTATTATGGATGGTGACAATGAAACCGGAATAGCAATTATGAAGATGGATGAAAATTTGGATACAGGGGCGATTGCGCTTGTCAAAAAGGTTTTAATATTTCCTAACATGACGGCAGGAGAATTACATGATGAGTTGAGCCTCCTTTGTGCAGATGCGATGATAGAAGCAATGGATAAACTTGAGCACAATAAACTTCGTCTTTTTCCGCAAGAACAAAAGGGTATTGTCTATGCTAAAAAAATTTCCAAGAGTGAGACTCGTGTCGATTTTACGAAGTCTGCAGAGGTAGTGCATAATCATATCAGAGCACTTTCTCCTGTTCCTGGAGGATGGTTTAAAATGCTGATAGGAAGTAAATTGGAACGCATTAAATTATTGGAATCTGAATTAGTGGATGGTGTAGGAAAGCCTGGTGAAATTATCAATTCTGACTTTACAATAGCATGTGGTAAGGGTGCAGTACGTATTATGCGATTGCAAAGGTCTAGCGGTCATTCTCCCTTGCATGTTAAAGATTTTCTTTTAGGATGCCCGATTAGAGTCGGCTCTATAATTGATTCATGATACGTTATTGTTTGACTATTGAATATGATGGCAGTGGCTATGTTGGCTGGCAAAGACAAAAAAATGGTTCTTCAATCCAGGGGTCAATAGAGGATGCTATTTTTTTGGCCACAGGTGAAGAAAGGATAGTCTATGGAGCAGGGCGCACTGATTCAGGTGTTCATGCTTTTGGACAAGTTGCGCATTTTGATTTGGTACGAGAATGGATTCCAGAGAAATTATGTAAGGCATTAAATGCACACTTAAAAATTGCAGGAAATGCCATTTCTATACTTGCGTTGAGAATTTTAGATGAACAATTCCATGCGCGCTTTTCTGCTGTGCAACGTATTTATCTTTATCGTATCATTACGAGATGTTCTCCTTTATCTCTTGAAAAAGGGAGAGCATGGTGGATATCAAGGGAGCTGGATTGTGAAATGATGCAAGAGGCAGCACAGTATTTAGTCGGTTTACATGATTTTACTACTTTTAGATCAGTTCATTGCCAAGCACTATCTCCTATAAAGACAATTGATTATTTTACAATAAAGAAAATTGGAAATCTAATTGAAATTAGAGTCGCTGCTCGGAGTTTTCTGCATACCCAAGTGCGCTCTTTTGTTGGAAGTTTAAAATTAGTAGGTGATGGTAAATGGACTCCAGATGATTTAAAGAAGGCATTGCAATCTCAAGATCGTAAAGCATGTGGACCTTTATCTCCTCCAGAAGGGCTTTATTTTTATTCTGCAAAATATCCGTAACTATAGTAATGTTGTTATATTATATTTTTCAAAAGAATTTTATTGTTTGGAAAGAGAAGAGAGAAGTAAATCCATGTTTTGAATTGCTGCTCCTGAGGCTCCTTTGCCTAGATTGTCAAAAACAGCCATAATGTTTATGTGGGGAGGGTGAGAAGATCCAAAAATAAGAATGCTCATTTTATCACTTCCAACCATCATTTCACAATCTATTAAATTAATTTTACAGCTTTGCTCCGATGAAACAATAGAAATGATATTTTGCCCTTTGTAATATTCATGAAAAATATCATGTATTTCTTTGAGATTTGCTTTCCAAGAAAGCTGTTCAAGATGCAGGGGGATTAGGATTACTATTCCTTGAGCAAAACGTCCTACAGAAGGTGAGAAAACGGGATATTCATTTATAAGACTATATTTAGTTATTTCTGGTAAATGTTTATGCAGAAGATCAAGACTATAAAAAAAATGATTGCTTTTAATTGAATCTGGGAGGTTCGGATTTTCCATGCGAGATATTAATTTTTTTCCGCCGCCTGTATATCCAGAAATAGCAGTTATACTAATAGGGTATTTGTCAGGAAGAATTTTTGCTTTACGCAATGGACGGAGTACGGCAATAACACCCGTAGCATAGCATCCCGGATTGGCTATATAACGTGCTGACCGTATTTTATCTGTTTGGCATGGATCCATTTCTGGAAATCCATATACCCAATCTTCTGCAGTACGATGTGCAGTGGAAGTATCAATAATACGACTATTTATGCCATTTTGTTTGCACCATTGAACAGTTTCTAACGATACTGAGTCTGGTAAGCAGAGAATCGCAATGTCTGCTGCGTTTAAACATTCTGATCGACAAGAAAGATTATATCTCTTTTCAAGAGGGAGAGAAAGTATCTTCAAGTCTCTGCGTTGCATTATGCGTTCGCGAATTTTTAATCCAGTTGTTCCATGCTCTCCATCTATAAAAATTTTATACATTCATATTTTCCATAACCCATAGAAATATCAAACATTTACAGTAATATTTTCAGCATATTGAGGATGTGACAGCATATTTCAAACATTTAAAGATGATGGTAATTATTAAAAGAGTAAATACATAATAACTAGCGTTTGGAAAATTGAAAACTACGACGTGCTTTTGCTTTTCCATATTTTTTACGTTCAACGATACGACTGTCTCGGGTTAAAAGACCATCCTTTTTGAGTGGTGTACGCAGTGACGGATTAAAATAGGTTAAAGCTTTTGCAATTCCATGGCACAAAGCACCCGCTTGACCAGATAATCCTCCTCCGGAAACGGTTGCAAAAACGTCAATTGAGTTTTCTTGATTTGATGAAATGAAAGGTTTTCTTATATTTAATCTAAGAACATCTCGTTGGAAGTATTGTGATACATCCATATGGTTTATAGTTACTTTGCCACTTCCATCCTTAACCCATACGCGTGCAATAGAAGTCTTTCTTTTGCCGGTCGCGTAAGAGCGTTGCCACTGGTCAACTTTCCGAGAATATACAGGGGCATCATTTTGTTCACTGTATTCACTTTGTTCATTGTGTTCATGTGGTTCAGTTTTTTGTTCAACGATAATCTCTTCCGCCTGTTTCTCAATAAGGTCTTTAAGATTCTTCATATCTTCCATAATCAAGCTCTCCTAGAATTTTTGGAATTCATTTTTGCCATATCCACGAACACAGGTTTTTGAGCTTCATGAGGGTGATTCTCGTCAGCATAGATATGGAGACTCTTCAATTGTTGTCTTGCCAAAGGTCCTCTTGGAATCATTCTTTCAACTGCTTTTTTAAGAATATTAATAGGAGAATGTCCTTCAATTATTTCTCTGGCAGTAGATTTCTTTATACCTCCGGGGTAGCCAGTATGACGATAATGAATTTTCTGTTCGTATTTACGTCCTGAAAACGCAACCTTACGGGCATTTATGACAACTATATGATCACCATCATCAACACTAGGTGTATACGTAGGCTTATCTTTCCCACGTAAATGAATGGCTATGCGAGACGCCAATCGTCCAACAAATAATCCATCCGCATCAATCAATATCCATTTCTTTGTCACTTCATTTGCATTTTGAAAGAAGCTCGGCATTGCAACGATTTTCCTTATTTTTTATAACTTACTTTAAACACAAGACATTTCCGGTCCGGCCTGCTTTATATATAGAGCCTTTCTAGGTAAAGATTTCTCATCCCTAGGCAGATCATAAATTTATTGATATCGGATACTTGTCAATCAGTCAACAACATGTAATATCCTATATATCAAAAGAGTATAGCATATCATCATTTGGCTACATATTACAAAATAATTTGGCTTCATATTACAAAATAAGTAATCGAAGTCTCTATGAAACAGATTTAATATGGGTTTAACCTCTGTTTTTTATCATTAATTGAAGTCATATCAGTTTGAGATGATATCACAATAATTTATTGAGTAGTGCAATGATTTTTAAACATTAATCAAAATTTTTGTCTATAAAATTAAATACGAATCTATTAGGGGATTTCTCATCTCATTTTTTACGTTACTATAATATTCATTTGAAATTTATTAAAGATGTAGGTAGTTCTTGGGTCATAATAGGTGAACAACTTTGGCCATTATAAATGGTGGTTTTGGTCATATGCTTACTTATATGCAAAAGAGATCAATAGAACACGATAAGATGAGGCTTGAATTTGCAAGGATTGAAAGCAATACCAAAACGTATCGAAGAAATACAATACGGTGTTGAAGAGCTCAAGGCTGAGGTTCCTGTCCAATTAGCAAAAATAAAGTCGCAATAGGCTAAAAGCGGCATCAGATGGATTGACGGGGTGAACGCTTTGGTCCGTTCTTTAACTACATTCTTCTGGATTGTTGTTTTTATCCTTTATTGGTCATTTATCTTATGAGAGAAGAACTAATTCCTCGGGGTCCTTTGGCGTTTCTATGTCCTTTTCCTCAGGATATAATCTCTTGTATAATAGGGTGTGAAATTATTCATAAAAAGAGCTGTAGAATCAATAATTTAAATAGTTATAATTATTTATAGAATTGAATACGATTAGATTCTAAAAGAAGCTCAATATTTGATAGGTATTCGTAACGAATGATTTTTTTTGTAGAATTACGGGGAGGGCGTAGAAGAACAGATCCTGTGATCGTTAACTTTTTGTGATTCTCGATGTTAAGTTGAATGAATTGACAATTTCTTCTCTTGAAAAGAAAGGATGATAAGAGTTCATTTCCTAGAGAGAAAATCGAGGTATCTGCTAAAATATATTGCGCCAACTATATGCAATTATATGCAATATAAACGTCGATACCTTTTTCTGTGGTTTCTTCTTGTAGAATAAATCCTCCTATAAGCAGTTGATTGCACGCTTTGCTTCCAGACATAGACATGTCAGATCTTCAGGTCCTAATTATAGGGGAGGATATAATCCTTTTCCTTGCACAACATTTGGTCTATTAACGCTAATAGCATTAACTTTTATAAGAAGATCTTCTTTTTTAGGCTTTGGTATAGGGGATTCAGAGATAAACATTGCATCTGAGTTTTCTTGACCAGACAGGGAAGCGTGACGCACTTTTTTAGGATGTTGGCATATATTTAAGAATCAGTTTTTCAGTCGATATTTTATGATGAGTGATTTAGTGATTTAGTGATTTTATTACACAAAATGTGCTTTGAACATGATTGAATCCTGTTTTTAAACTTGTATAAGCAAAATATTGAGGTATTTTGTATCGGAAGGAAGAGGTATATTTTTCTTGGAGAAGAGGATAAAAGGGTGGGTTGCAATTCTTCTAAATTATTTTTTATTTATGAAATGTTTATTAACTATAGATTATAGATACTATCCTCTAAACTAAGGTAAAATGCTATCTTTTTCTTAATTTTATACAATGAAAGACTTGTTGTATAAAAGGGTATCATAAATCTCATTGAGAGAATGCGATTCAAGATGTTCTGGATTCTGGTTTGTGATGTATGATGAGTTGGATTGACTGGTTTTTTCTATCGGAAATGATGAGGATATGGGAATTAATTATAGACTAAGGGAAGTGGTTCTATATGTATGGGATGCTTGTAGGGAAGTCTTTTGTGGTTAGGATATAATATTGGGCATCGGTTAAGAGATCTGTGAAGGACATAAAATGACAGGAAGAAAGAAAAATAGAGATTCTGAAGGTGGTTATGAAGAGTCTGAGGATATTCCAATTCTCGATTTTTCAGATGATGCTTGTAAGAAAATGATCAAAGCTTCTAAACAACGTGGCTATGTAACAATGGGCGAATTAAATTCTGTCCTCAACCCAGAAGAAGCTAGTTCTGAGCAAATTGAAGATATGATGACCGCATTGTCTAATATGGGCATTAGTGTCGTTGAGAGTGATGATGTAGAAGAAGAATCCGAGGATGCTCTAGAGACAACTCAAGATAATACATCTGTCTTTGTTCAAAAGCGGAAAGATTCGGTAGATCGAAGCACTGATGATCCGGTCCGCATGTATTTGCGTGAGATGGGTTCTATAGAATTGCTGTCGCGCGAAGGTGAAATAGCAATCGCCAAAAGAATTGAAGCGGGTCGAGCAATGATGATGGCGAGTTTATGTGAAAGTCCTCTTACTTTTCAAGCCCTTATTATTTGGCGCGATGAATTAAATGATGGTACTACGCTTTTGCGAGAAATTATAGATTTAGAGGCGGCCTGTGCTGGCCCAGGATCGAAGGTAGAAGTATTTAGAAGTTCAGAAGAAGGAAGCTCTTATGCAGGCCAGAAGGAGGGAGATTGCATTCAAGAAAAAACGGATAATTTGGATCTAGGGAATGGTGATGGTAGCGAAGACAAGTTAGATGAAGATGAGGATGAAGATGATTCTGCGCATACTCTTGCTGCTATGGAGGAGCAAATTCGTCCACAAGTGATGACAACACTTGATGAAATTGCGGAAGCTTATCAGAAATTACGTTTTCTACAGGATAATCGAAACACCAAACGTGATGGTGATGTTTCTGTGGAATGTAGAGAATTAAAGGAACAGTTGGTTAAGTTAGTGAGGTCTTTATCACTGAATCAGAATCGTATTGATTTGTTGGTAGAGCAACTGTACGATATTTCAAAGCGGATTATGCAAAATGATGGTCGGTTGTTAGGGTTGGCTGAATCCCATGGAATTAAAAGAGATGTTTTTTTAGGGCGATATCAAGGTCATGAGATGGATCAGAATTGGCTTAATTCTGCAAAAGAATTTCCTGAAAAAGGATGGAAAGATTTTGTCTCTTGTGAGTGGGATTCTATACTAAAGATCAGAGGTGAAATTGAAGCGATTTCATCTGAAACGGGGATATCGATTTCTGAATTCCGACATATTGTTTTGATGGTTCGTAAAGGTGAGTGTGAAGCGAGTATTGCTAAAAAAGAGATGGTAGAAGCTAACCTTCGTCTCGTTATTTCTGTTGCTAAAAAGTATACAAATCGTGGATTACCTTTTCCTGATTTGATTCAGGAAGGCAATATTGGCTTAATGAAAGCTACTGAGAAATTTGATTGGAATCTTGGTTTTAAATTTTCAACATATGCAATGTGGTGGATTAAACAGTCTGTTACGCGTTCTATAGCAGATCAGTCTCGTACGATCAGAATTCCTGTTCATATGATTGAGACGATAAATAAAATTGTTCGGACATCGCGGCAGATTTTGAATGAAATTGGACGTGATCCTACTCCTGATGAACTAGCAAAAAAACTCGCTATGCCATTGGAAAAAGTACGAAAAGTTTTAAAAATAGCCAAAGAACCGGTTTCTTTAGAAACACCTATAGGTGATGAAGACGGATCACATCTTGGGGAATTTATAGAAGATAAAAATGCAGTTTCTCCTGTTGATTCTGCTATTCAAGCGGACTTGCGTGAAACGACTACTCGTGTTCTTGCTTCTTTAACGCCAAGGGAAGAAAGAGTATTGCGTATGCGTTTTGGCATAGGGATGAATACGGATCATACTCTTGAGGAAGTAGGGAAGCAGTTTTGTGTTACGAGAGAGCGTATTCGTCAGATTGAAGCAAAGGCGATTCGCAAATTGAAACATCCTAGTCGTTCAAAAAAACTGAGAAGCTTTTTGGATTGTTAGGTATTGTTGGTAGAAATATCGTTTACCTAGACCATATTATTTTCTTTGATCATCCGAATTAAAAGAGAGTTATGTGAGTGAATAGGGAGATTATTTATTTATTATGTTGGGAAGTTTCCTCAAATGATATTGAAGTTGTGTTTTTACACTTCTTTAGTTTTCAGGTACTTCCAAATATAGTATAACAGGGGCGTGATCTGATGGTTTTTCACATCCTCTGGGTATTTGATCTATCTGAGCAGATTTGAACAAGGGAATGGCTTCTGGAGACAACATGAGGTGATCAATACGTAGTCCTTTATTTTTTTTCCAAGATCCTGGGCGATAATTCCAAAATGAGTAAAGATGAGGAGCATCGCTGATAGCACGTATAGCGTCTGTAAAGCCGATATTCTGTAATTTTTGAAAAGCATGGCGTACTTCCAAAGTGAAACAGGCATCGTCTTTCCATGCTTCTGGATCATAGCAATCACAAGGTTGTGGAATTATGTTGTAATCCCCTGCGAAGATCACAGGTTCTTCTAGTTCAAGACGTTGAGATGCAAAGTCTAAGAATCGTTCAATCCACGTGATCTTATAATGGTACTTAGCGGTTGCAATAGGATTTCCGTTGGGAAGATAAAGATTCCCTATACGCAGTATTTGAGAATTAATGACAAAAGTAGCTTCTATAAATCGTGCTTGCTCATCAAGATCATCTCCGGGAAGGCCTTTTATAACTTCTTCAGGTTGATGTTTTGATAGAATAGCAACACCGTTGTAAGATTTCTGTCCATGAATCTCTGCGTGGTATCCTAAAGACTCAATAGCATCAAAGGGAAAGGTTTTGTCTTCGGTTTTGGTCTCCTGAAGACATAGAATGTCAGGATTATTTGCTTTGATCCACGTAGTGATATTATGTATGCGCGCTCTTATACTATTAACATTCCAGCTTGCGATTGTAACCAAGCGCATTGTTTCACCCACTTACCTTTATTACATAGAAAAACTTGTTCCACAGCCACAGCTACTACTTGCATTTGGATTACGTACTTGAAAAGATTTATTCAATAAATTATCTACAAAGTCAATTTCTGCATGTGTGAGATATGCAAGTGATATTTTATCAACAAAAACTTTGGCACCATTTTTTTCGAATACGATATCGTCATCAAGAACATGTGATGCGAGGTCAAATTTATATGAAAAACCGGAACATCCTCCTCCTTCTACAGAAATGCGAAGGGCTTGTTTATCAGTTTCGGATTTCAAAATAGTTTTGATTTGTTGAGCAGCTGCGTCAGTAATTTCTATAGTTTGCGCCATTCATTTCTCCAAGGAATATAAGATCTACTATGGTAGAGTTTTTTGCGCTAAAATGATACTAGTTATTCTAGTGTATTTCGAGAAACGATAAGGAAATCAAGTGATAGCAATACGTACATTAGGTTTTGGTTACCAGAAGAGAGCTGTTTATGCTGCGAATCCGATGCAGAGTTTTGGTAGGCTTTATTCAGAAAAGAAAAGTTTGACGCGTTCTGAATTTCAACGAGATCGTGATCGTTTAATTCATACAACAGCATTTCGGCGACTGAAAGATAAAACACAAGTATTTTTCAAGCGAAATAGGGATCATTATCGTACTCGTTTGATGCACACAATTGAGGTTGCGCAAATAGCTAGGTCTTTAGCGCGCGGACTCAGGCTAGATGAAGATTTATCTGAAGCAATAGCACTCGCACATGATTTTGGTCATCCGCCTTTTGGACATAGTGGGGAAAGTGTTTTGCAGGAGCTTCTCGCTTTTTGCGGAGGATTTGATCATAATATTCAGTCTTTCCGTATTATCACGGAATTAGAGCATAGTTATGCGGATTTTGATGGACTTAATCTAACTTGGGAAACTCTAGAGGGAATCATTGCGCATAATGGGCCCTTTTCTGGTGCTGGGACATCAAATGTTGTGCCCAAGATATTCTGTAAACATTGTCAAATGCGCGGACTAAGTCTTTCAGATTTTTCAAGTCTTGAGGCGCAGGTTGCTGCTATTGCTGATGATATAGCATACAATGCTCATGATATTGATGATAGTTTTCGTGCTGGTTTATTGACTTTAGACATGCTAGAGGAGGTACCTTTTTTACAGAAACATCTTTCAAACTTACAAGGTCGCTATCGTAATTTGGATCAAAAAAGGCTTGTGCATGAAATTGTACGGAGACAGATTACGGCTATGATAGAAGATGTTATAACGG
The DNA here is from genome assembly GCA_016808295.1 of Candidatus Liberibacter ctenarytainae. Classification (GTDB taxonomy): domain Bacteria; phylum Pseudomonadota; class Alphaproteobacteria; order Rhizobiales; family Rhizobiaceae; genus Liberibacter; species Liberibacter ctenarytainae. The sequence continues at coordinate 31,275 of SEOL01000007.1, read as the reverse complement.
TTTCGCAAAATCGATTAGCTGTATTAAAGCCAAAATCCGTTCAGGATGTTCGTTGTGTAGGGTATAGAATTGTGGATTTTTCTGCGGAAATGGCTATAGTAGATCAGGAAATCAAGTCTATGTTTCGGAAACGTGTATATTGTCATCCTAGTATTCTGAGTTCTTGTGATCAGGCGACACGTATTATTCGTGATCTTTTTTCCGCTTATGTATCGGATCCACGAAAAATGCACAGTGATTATCGGTTGATAGATGATGCAGATATGAGTGATTCCGCTAAGATACGACGAATCGGTGATTATATTGCGGGGATGACAGATAGTTATGCAATAAATGCACATCATCTTTTGTTTGGTGATATTCTTGATTTATCGTAGGTAATTTGATTGTTTTTAAGATTGAATGCATGGTTTTTATTAAGTGGAATCAGATGGCGTATTTATTCACAGACTTCAATGATCGTATCAGAAAGTATATTAAAGATATTGATTTTAAGGGATGTATATCAAAAGTTGATTTAGATCGTATTGTGGTTGAACGCCCACGTGATGCAGCGCATGGTCATTTGTCGACTAATGCAGCGATGATTTTGAGTCGGAAACTAAATCTTGATCCTATTTCTATGGCTGAATTAATTGTTGTGCGTATCAAAATGGATTCCGATGTCGATTCTGTCTTTATTGCGGGTAAGGGATTTATCAATTTATTCTTATCAGCTGCATATTTAAGTAAAATTCTTTCTTCTATTGTAGCGGCAGGTACGGAATATGGTCGCCTTTTAATCGGAAAAGGAACAAAAATTAATATTGAATATGTATCAGCTAATCCAACGGGTCCGATGCATGTTGGGCATTGTCGGTGTGCGGTTGTAGGAGATACACTTGCTAATCTTATGGAACTTTCAGGATATGAAGTCACAAGGGAGTATTATATCAATGATGCCGGTGCACAGATCGATATATTAGCTCGTTCTGTATTTTTACGATATAAACAAGCATTAAATAATGATGATTATGATTTTTCAAAAGGTTTGTATCCAGGGGATTATTTGAAACGCGTTGGACAAGATTTAGCAGATCAATATGGTTCAGATCTTTTGAATTATCCTGAGCAGGAATGGTTGTCCATCATAAAAGATTATTCTGTTCAGGAGATGATGAATATCATAAAAGATGATTTAAAGGCTCTTAATATCAAACATGATGTATTTGTTTCAGAGAAGAGATTCCATAGTAATTCCACCTCTCCTATACAAAAAACCATCGATGATTTGACCGGAAAAGGGTATATATATCAAGGGATTCTACCGCCTCCAAAATCAAAAACAACAGAGACGTGGCAAGAAAATCATCAGCAGCTATTGTTCCGTTCGACGATGGTTGGGGATGATGTTGATCGTCCTTTGCTCAAAGTAGATGGATCTTATACATACTTCGCTGCAGACCTCGCGTATTTCAAACACAAATATGAACGTGGTTTTCAGAAAATTATATATGTTTTGGGGTCTGATCATAGTGGTTATGTCAAACGCCTTGAGGCGATAGCTTCGGCTGTTTCAGAAAACAAAGCAGAAATCAATGTGCTATTATGCGAATTGGTAAGGATTTACAGAGATGGTACCCCTATAAAGATGTCAAAGCGTGCAGGAGATTTTATTACGCTACGGTATGTTGTCGATGAGGTTGGTTGTGATTCAGTGCGCTTTATGATGCTGTGGAGAAAGAATTCAGAGTTGTTGGATTTTGACTTCAGTAAAGTCAAAGAACAATCAAGAGATAATCCGGTATTTTATGTACAGTATGCTTATGCACGGTGCAGATCTATTTTTAGACAAGCAAACGATGTTTTCCCTGATGTGGATTTTGATTCCTTTCAAGTGCAAGAGAAACCACAGAATCTTTCGTTTGATGAAAGCGAATTACAACTCATTGTAAAACTAGCAGAATACCCACGCATTATTGAAAATGCCGCTGTTTTTCAGGAGCCACATAAACTGGCATTTTACTTGCATGATCTTGCTAGTGTTTTCCACAGTCACTGGAATCGGGGAAGGGAGAATCCAGAGTTGAAATTTATACAAGAAAACAATAGAGAAGTAACTATGGTAAGACTGAGATTGGTATATGCTATTGCATCAGTTATTAATTCTGGCCTCAATGTTATAGGGGTTGATTCTCCGAATGAGATGGGTTGAATATGAGAAAAAATTTGAGTCGTAGAATAAATATAATGGGTGGTATGTACAATGGAAAATGAGAAAGAATTTCTTTATAAGAAAAGTGATTCTGACCAAAAAAGACCATTTCCTTTTTCAGCGAATTCCTTGGATCCGTCTATCAAAAGATTGTCGAATCAGTTGGTGGATGGTTTTTTAAAAGATACAAATTTTTTTAATAGTCTTGAAAAAGAATTGATGTCTTCTCTGAAAAATATTAAAGAGAAACGATTTTCTAGACATACGAAGAATTTTTCTGATTTTGTTCCATCGGATGCGAAAACTCCTACTAGGTCTCCTGAATCTACTCATTCTCTGAAATATCCTCAAGGAAAAAAGACAGATATCTTTTTAGATGGCACATCATCTGATGCGGTGCTGCAATCATCACAGGCATTGCATCAACAAACAGGAAATACAGTCTCTGTGGATTCTGGTATAAGTGATTCAGGTGATAAGGTAGATTCTTTAGAGGAATCTTGTCAAATTAGTCCTCCCCATTCTGTTGACTGGAAAGAAAATGAAAAGCCTCTTGTAAATGGTCAATTATCAAAAGATGCAAGTGGTTATACTGCGTCTTGCAATTCTTCAGCAAAGATGGAGAAATGTGGGAAAATTGCTTCTTGTGAGGATGGAAAAAAAGAAAACGATATTGCTTATAACGCTGATCAAGCGGTTTTGTTAAATTCAAAAAAAGATATTACGAATTTAAAAGATAAATCTTTAGGAAGTAATCAAGTAAAAAATATGCATTCATTGCATGGTGGGATTCAAGAAGAAGAGCTGTGTTCTGATGGTGATGTCAATGATAATTTTAAATTAGATATTGGGGATATTGAGAAAGAGCTCTTATCGATTAGTCATCAAGAGAAAACTTCTTTGACCAATGCATCTCCAGACCATCTAGACCATCAAGAGAAAAGTATTTCTCATGTTCAAGGTGTACAAGAAAAAGATTTGGTTTTTGATCTTAATAAAATTATTGATTTTGAGGACTATCTAGAGAAATTGAAAGATATTGATATACTTGTTCTATCACAGGAATCTGAGGAAGAGCAACCGTCTAGTGAAGAAGTAAAGTACTCTTTTGATAAAAGTGACAGTGCTTCTTGTGCCAAAAATAAATTGCAGGAGATTAAACAAAATAGTCATAGTGATCTGTTGCAAGAGGATGTGAACAAAGATTTGCACTTGTATTCTAAAAACGTTGCTGATTCTACGATGGTTCATCATAATGAAGAATTGAAATCTTCTACTATTTCTCCTCAAGATGCAGTGCCTCAAACTGAGAAATATCAGGGGAAGAATCGGAGGTTTTGGTTGAAGATATATATCTTAATCGTTATAGGATGTGGTTTTTATTGGTTTTTTCAATTGCATAGGGAAATTGATTCTATTGAGAAAGATCCGCGTATTATAAATGCGATTAAAGATCCCATTAAGATGATTCCTAGTGAATCTACAGAAGTAAAAGGAGTATCTTTTAATCAAGTAAAAGAGGTATATGATCGTTTTTCAGGAAAATCCCCATCATCTCCAGAACAGAAGAAGTTGTTGGATTTACAAGAGGTTCCAATTGATTTTTCCCAAAAAAATGGGGATAATGAACATTATCAATCTCGTGATATAAATGGTGGTTCTGATCACTCTGTTGATTCACATCAGACGATAGTCATTAAAGGCAATAAAGATTTGTCGAATGAAGGACTTTCTCCATCAGAGAAAGATCATTTAGAATTATCTCCAATATCCCATCCCAAGACGAAGCAGGAAGAAGAGTTGATGAATAGAAAAAAAATAGACTTGGAAAAAGCGAGTTCTATTCCGAAGCCTTCTCTTTAATTAAAGGATGATATGGGTTAGTTATCTATATTTTTGCCAAAATAAGAATGAATTTATTGTTTTTCAAAGGAATGGTAGCGGTCATAAAAAGGTTTGATGTGCGCTTGATAGGTGATTGATAAATACGATATTGGTGATGGTCATGAGATATCGTACACCCTTTAAAGGAATTGTTTATAGGTATATTTTGATTTATTTTTGATTATTTAGCATCTCGTTGGGATGATAATCCTGCTATTGAGGTAGGTCTATGTCATTGTTTATTTGGTGTCCTATAGGATACAAATTTCCCATAGGACGGGTGATCATTTCCTAAATGATTATAGTGATTTTTGATGGTAGATGGTATAAGGATTTTAAATTTATGGTTTCTAAGGTATTAATTATCGGCTCGGGCCCAGCTGGGTATACTGCAGCTATATATGCCGCTCGCGCTATGCTTGAGCCAGTGATTATATCTGGATTAGAATTAGGTGGACAGCTTATGATCACTGATAGTGTAGAAAACTATCCAGGATTTTCTTCTTCTGTCAAAGGTGAATGGTTGATGGAACAAATGCGGCTTCAAGTAGAGAATTTGGGAACGAAAATCATCAAAGATTATGCGGTATCAGTCGATGTGGATCAGTGCCCTTTTATAGTAGAAACTGAATCAAGCGGTATCTGGCAAGCTGAAACGTTGATTATTGCAACAGGCTCTAAAGTTAAATGGATCGGCTTAGAAAGTGAGAGGATTTTCCAAGGGTTTGGTGTGTCCGCATGTGCTACTTGTGATGGTTTCTTTTATAAAAACAAGGATGTTATGGTAATAGGGGGAGGAAATACAGCTGTTGAAGAAGCTCTTCACCTTGCTAAGATTGCTCGCCAAGTGACATTAGTACATCGTCGCTCATCGTTGCGAGCGGAGAAAATTCTCCAAGATAGATTATTTGCACAATCAAATGTTGATTTTCTTTGGAATACTGAAGTTGTTGAAATTATTGGTTCAATTCCGGGAGCTCCTCTTCTTCCATCTGTCTCAGGTGTCCGTTTGCGCTGTAATGATGATAACAGAATTTTTGAAATGCCCATGCATGGGGTTTTTGTTGCTATCGGTTACAAGCCTAATACAGATATTTTTTGCCATAAATTGCGATTAACAAACACAAATTATATATGGACTGCTTCAAATTCCACGGCCACCAGCATACCAGGGGTTTTTGCTGCTGGTGATGTGGCTGATGATAATTATCGGCAAGCGATTACTGCAGCATCTATGGGATGTATGGCTGCATTAGAGGCAGAGAAGTATCTTTCCATTCATGATTCTGCCGCATCTTAAATTGATTATATAATGTAAAATTTTAAAAGGATCGCTTATGTCGTTTGATTGGGATAAGTTGCGAGTTTTTTATATGGTTGCTCAATCAGGTTCTTTTACGCATGCCGCTGAGCAATTGAATATCTCTTCATCTGCTATTAGTCGTCAGATAAGTGGGCTTGAAATGGAAGTGGGTATCAAGCTTTTTTATCGTCATGCACGTGGGATCGTATTAACAGAACAGGGCAGTAAACTTTATAATATTGCTCATGATGTTGCGCTTAAATTAGAAAATGCTCAGATTAAATTGCAAGAATCAGCTGATAAACCTGCAGGAAAATTGCGTGTTGCCACAACAATAGATTTAGGACAAAATCTACTTCAGGAAGGTTTTCAAGAGTTTTTATGTTTATATCCAGATCTTCAAATTCAATTTATTCTTGACAACAAGGATATAGATACCAGCATGTACTATGCTGATTGTGCCATACGTCTTCGAAAACCATGTCAAACTGCTCTAATACAGCGTAAACTGGTTACAGTGAGTATGCATGTATACGCTTCGCCTCATTATCTAGAATGTCATGGTGAGCCATCTTCTATACAAGATCTTGATAAGCATAAATTGATTACCTTTGGAGACTTTGCTCCGAAGGGTATGGAAGATTTTAATTGGCTGGCAACTGTTGGGCGCATTTCTAGGGAACCAAGATTCTCTTCCCTGCAGATTAATAGTTATCTGTCTATTATGCAGTATTGTATGCGAGGATTGGGAATAGCTCTGCTGCCTAATTATATTGTTAAGAACAACCAACATCTTGTAAGGGTGATGTCAGATATAGATATGCCGTCTTTTGAAATTTATTTCTGTTATCCTGAAGCGTTGAAAAATACAGAAAAATTAAAGGTTTTTAAGGATTTTATTGTGCTCAAATCTCACAACTGGAAGTTTTAAATTCACAAAATATGTTCGCATAAAGAAAATTTATGTTTTTTAGAAGTCATTTTTTTGAGAATATCAATAATAGAAAATATTTCCAATTGATGAGAAATATTCAATACTTTTCTGTCTTTTTGGTGAGGTTCTATTGTTTTATTGATGTTTATTGGGAGAAACATAGCATGTTTAGTGAATAGATAGAATTTTTGATTATACCTATTCTTTCTTTTCGATTTACATTAAGTGTAGTTGTAGGATATTGAGTTGATTGTAAGGCATTAGGAATTTGATTAGGGGCATTAGAATGAGGATATTAGCAATTATTCTGGGGACTATACTCTTGGCGATCGTTGGGGGTATATCATATGTGGTGTTTGATGCAAAATTGGGATTCAAAGACAAAAGATTAGATAGTGATTTTCACCTTATAAATCAGGATGGTGCAGAATTTACGTCTAATTCTTTGCGAGGAAGTCCTTCTATCGTCTTTTTTGGATTTACAAATTGTTCTAAGGTTTGTCCAACTACATTGTCCACGTTAGATCGTTGGTTGAAACAAGTGGATCCAACTAATACGTTATTGCGTGCGTATTTTATTACAGTTGATCCAAAAAGAGATACCCCTGATGTTATGAAGAAATTTGTAAAGAAGTTTTCTGATCGTATTATAGGCGTTTCAGGAGATCCGACCAGTGTCATGAGTATAGCAAAGAAATTTCATATCTATGTCAATAATGCTGTGGCAGATAATTCAGATGTGAAAAAGCAGTCTCCTGTCTCTCATACGGCGTCTCTGTTATTGTTTAATAGTCATGGGAGTATTGTGGGTGTTATTCCCTATAAGGAAGATTCAAATACTGCTATTCAGAAGATCAATCGATTAATTGCAGAAGATAAGTCTGTAAAATGATATATCGCAATTATTTGCTTTGATGTTTAAGAATGAGTCTTTATTTTTTGCTGTTTCATTTTTTGGAATAAACTGCATCTAAGGATAGGGCGACTTCACTGGTGAGAATTCCGGTAAGGTATTTTAGAAGTGATACTTCACAAAATATCACGACAAGAATGTGTTTAAGAGGTTCTCAATCACCAAATTATGATTTTAGTATTATCGTTGTGATGAATGGTAAAAACAATGTTTTTTCTTTTCCTTTGATATGCTAAAAGTAAAAAAAAAACATAATTTCTATTATGAATATACAAAATGCGCCTTAGGAATGGCTCAATGCAATATGCAGCAAACAAAGGTTTAGCTGTATATAAAATATTTTCATTATAATGAGGGATGGATTGATTTAACGATGTCAGTGATGGAGATAGATGAAAAAAATATTTTTTTTGACAAAGTGAAAAAGGGAAGAGAGCTGTTTTCAATGTATTTACAGCTTTTTATTTGAAGGGTATGTTGGGCATGAATATGTCAGATAGAAATTTTCCTATTTCCTTTCCTCTTCTTCTTGCTGATATAGGAGGAACGAATGTTCGTTTTGCGATATTACGAGGTATGGAATATGAACCTGAATTTTGTTGTGCAGTAAAAACCGCCGATTATGACAGTTTAGAACATGCAATACAAGATGCAGTTATGAGCAAGATATCAATACGGCTGCGTTCTGCCTTTTTGGCTATTGCAGCTTCGATTAGTGGTCAAGATACTATTACGCTTACAAACTATAAATGGGTGATTAGACCAGAGATATTGATATCGGAGATGTGCTTTGAAGATGTTTTGCTGATTAATGATTTTGAAGCACAGGCACTTGCTATTTCTTCCTTATCTAATACGGACTATGTTAGTATTGGACCTCATATAGAAAGTAATAGCAGATCTTCTTTTTCTCGACTTATCGTAGGTCCTGGAACAGGATTAGGGGTTGCGGGTTTGATGCGGATGAAAAATTCGTGGATTCCCATCTCTGGAGAAGGAGGGCATATCAATATAGGACCGAGTTCAGAACGTGATTTTGAAATTTTTCCCCATTTAACAGAGCGCGCTGAGGGTCGATTCTCTGCTGAAACGTTGCTTTCTGGTAGAGGTCTGATTAATATTTATAAAGCAATTTGTACGGCTAATGGTGTTGAAGGCAAGGAAATATCTTGTGCTGAGGATGTCGTATCTCTCGCTGCAGATCCTACTGCGTTTGAGGCGATCAATCTTTTCTGTGAGTATCTTGGACGAATTGCAGGTGATCTTTCTTTAATTTTCATGTCGAGAGGCGGTGTTTATGTTTCTGGTGGTATTCCGTGTAGTATTATAGATTTTTTGCGTCATTCTAATTTTCGCAATGCTTTTGAAAATAAAGCACCTCATACAGAGTTCATGCGTACCATACCTACATATGTGATAATGAACCCTTGTATTGCTATTGTAGGGATGGTTTCTTACATTAAAATGGCAGATAATTTTAATCTTTTGATAGACGATGAGATTAAACGTCGCTGGTTTTAATCTATTCTTTATGTAGGTAGATAGGTATATCGTTGACGATTTTAGAACTGTGCATTAATTAAGCGGGGAAATATGCAAAAACCTTCGATGAAAATAGCCATTTTAGGTGGTGGAGGGCGCATGGGAGGAGCTTTAATTAAAGCGATTCACACAGATCCCTCTGTTACATTAAAGGCTGTTATAGTGAGGAAGGGTTCTTCACTAGTAGGTAAGGATGTAGGCATATTTGTTGGAATGTCATCAATCGGTGTGACCTTTTCTGATGATATATCACAAGCAATGCATTTTATAGATGGGATTATTGATTTTTCTTCTCCCGAGTATACTTTAGAATCTTTGGGATTATCCTATAAGATGGGTCTCGTCCATATTATTGGAACAACAGGTTTCTCTGATGAAGAGAATGAGAGCATCCTTTCTTTCGCACGCTCTGTTAGGATTGTAAAATCAGGCAATATGAGTTTGGGAATCAATTTTATGGGTTGTTTGGTTAAAATGGCAGCGGGCTATTTTCCTTCTAAACATTGGGATTTCGAAATTTTAGAAATGCATCATCGTCGTAAGGTGGATGCTCCATCAGGAACAGCGCTTTTGCTTGGAGAAGCTGTGGCGAGGGGTCGTCATGTTAATCTTTCTGAGAATTCTGTTTTAAATCGTCATCAAGAATCAGATATTCGCAGAGAAGGGTCTATTGGATTCGCAACATTGCGTGGGGGGTCTATTGTTGGTGAGCATTCTGTGCTTATTGCTGGAGAAGGAGAATCGCTAACGCTATCTCACAGTGCTTATGATCGTTCTATTTTTGCGCGAGGAGCTATTGCTGCAGCAATGTGGGCAGCATCGAAAGGCGCTGGTTTGTATTCTATGCAAGATGTTTTAGGTTTTCAGGATAGTGGATTCGGGACAAATGAGCAATAATGATAGGATACTTGTTTTAGTTCGTCATGGTCAAAGTGAATGGAACCTGAAGAATTTTTTCACTGGATTGTGCAATCCTCCATTGACCTCTATAGGGGTGAATGAATCAACGGCAGTCGGCAAGAAATTGCTAGAGCATGGCATATTTTTTAATGCAGCTTTTAGTTCTTCTTTACAAAGGTCTCAAGAGACATGTCGTTTGATTTTAAAAGAGCTTAATCAAGGGAGTATTCAGCCAGTTTGTAATGATGCTCTCAATGAACGGGATTATGGAGATCTTTCTGGCATGAATAAAGATGATGCGCGGAAGAAGTGGGGGAACGATCAAGTATACCTTTGGCGTCGTTCATATGATATAGCTCCTCCAGGGGGAGAAAGCCTGAGAGATACGAGTGCACGCGTTTTATCATATTATATTACGTCTATTTTGCCAATCGTTCTCCAGAACAAGTCGGTTCTTGTGGCAGCTCATGGCAATTCTTTGCGGTCTTTAGTGATGGCTCTAGATAGAATAGCCATAGACAATGTTTTTAATCTTACTATAGGAACAGGAGAGCCTATTGTATATCGGCTTGCAGAGGATTCCACTGTTGTTTCAAAACATGTTTTTCGTAAAATAAGCTAGTCTATTGCATGAGATAAGTATAGAATTTATTGGTGAAAGAGGAATCCTTGGTAAAAAAGATTGTCTTGGATCTCAACAGGGATTCTTATGATGGAAATGGTGTTTTTAATGACCTTCTCCCCAGCTATCAGCAGAGTGTATTTTTACTTTTAAGGGCGCTTTTAGATCGATCATAGGCGATGCAGCGTTTTCCATAGCATTAACAATAATCTCGGAAGCTTGTAGTACTTCTTCTTCTGCGGTTTCAAAAATAAGTTCATCATGAATCTGTAGTAGCATTTTTGTTGAAAGATTATGAGCGGCAAAGGATTGTTGCACTCGAATCATCGCTCTGCGCGTGATATCTGCTGCAGATCCTTGGATAGGTGCATTAATGGCAGCGCGCTCGTTGAATTTGCGAACAGATGCCCTAGATGAGTTGATATCAGCATAATATATTCGACGACCAAAGATAGTTTCAACGTAACCATATTTTCTAGCAAAATTTTTTGTTTGTTCAATATAATCACGTATTCCTAGAAAACGATCGAAATAACGTTGAATATAATCAGAAGCTTCAGAGTGTTTGATCTTGAGTTGGCTGGCAAGTCTAAAAGGTGAAATGCCGTAAATGACACTAAAGTTTATGGTTTTTGCCCGGCGGCGCATTTCCGGCGATACTTCTTCTATTTTGACGTCAAACATTTCTGATGCTGTCATTGCATGAATATCCCATTCATTCTTAAACGCTTTACATAATGGATGTATTTGTGCTACGTGCGCTAAAATTCGCAATTCAATCTGGCTATAATCAGCAATGATGAGTTTCTTTGTAGGGGGAGAAACGAATGCTTTGCGGATTTTTCGACCTAAATCAGTGCGTATTGGAATATTTTGTAGATTAGGTTCCAGTGAGGATAGGCGTCCAGTTATAGTAGATGCTAGAGAGTAAAAGGTATGCACACGCTGCGTTTTTTCATTGATATGGTTCGGGAGAGAATCGGTATATGTTGATTTGAGCTTTGAGAGTTGACGCCATTCAAGAATGAGGGATATGAGAGGGCTATTCCCAGAGTCTATTTCCTCTAGGTCCTGAGCTGCTGTTTTCCATTGTCCTGTCTTGGTTTTTGTTCCACCTGGTAATTGAAGCTTTGTAAATAAAATATCACCTAATTGTTTTGGTGAACTGATATTAAATTTTTCTCCAGATTCAAGAAAGATCTTTTCTTCTAGGTTCATGAGGTTTTTATTTAATTCATGAGACATTTGAGATAGAAGTTTCTTATCTATTTGGATGCCGTTCATCTCCATTTGTGCTAAAATATTAACAATAGGCTTTTCTAATCGCTCATAAACGGAAAGCAATTTTTCAGAAATTAATCTTGGTTTAAGCAGAAGCCATAATCGTATAATAATATTACTATTTTCTACAGTGTATTCTTGAAGATTCAAGGTAGGGATCTTGTCAAGAGACAAAGACGTCCTTCCTGACTTTGAAAGTTCTTTGCGAGTGATCAGATTATGAGACAGCCATTTTTGGGAGAGACTCGTTATGTCATGAGACGATCGTCCAGAATCCAATACATAAGAGATAAGCATAACATCGTCAAATCCACGCATGGTAATACCATAACGATGTAAAATGAGTTGGTCGTATTTGATATTATGGCCTATTTTGAGAAAATTTTCATTTTCGAAAAAATTTTTCACGCAAGAAAAAACATCGTCTATGGGAATCCCCTGTTGTATAAATATGCCATCTTGTTGTCGATTTTTGGATACATCTATAGGAATATAAATAGTGCTTGTTTCCACTTTTACCGGAAAAGTATCTTTATTAAGGATGCTAAAAGAAATGCTAATTGGTTGGGAATGAAATGGATCAGTTGTATCTGTGATTATTTTGAAGGAAGCGCTTCCAGTTTCTTCAAGTATTTCTATCCATTTTTTAAGTTCTTTAAGATTGGTTATCTGGATATAGGGCTTATTGTTTATTTCGGATTCAGCGATAATTTGAAAACGTTTCAAAGACAAGGCATGAGGAGTGCATTGCATCACTGTATCTTCGGGTGTTTCTTGATTCTCACTACTTTTTAGATGGTTCTTTGCGTCTACATTGTGCCATACAGGCTCAATATCTATTGATGCAGGTTCGATGTTCTCTGCATCACAATCGCAAGCTTTAGCAACACGTTTTGTGAGTTGCGTTAATTCAAGTGCCTTGAGGAAAGAAATGATTTTTGGTCCATTGTGATTTTCAAGGATAAGGTCTTCAATTGGGATTGTTATTGGAACATCAGTCCGCAACTGTACAAGGGTACGGGAAAGAAGAGCTATATTTGCATGTTCCAAGATTTTTTCTCGTTTGTTTTTTTGTTTTATTTGATCTGCATGTCTTAGAATCTGATCAAGATTTCCGTATTCTTGGATAAGAGAGGCTGCTGTTTTATATCCTATGCTTGGAATTCCGGGAATATTGTCTACAGGATCTCCGACCAATGCTTGCAAGCATACCATCCTTTCCGGAGGAACACCCCATTTTTTTATAACAGTTTTAGTATCAATTATTTCTTCTTTTATAGGATCATACAAACAGGTTGTCGGGCTTATTAATTGCATTAAATCTTTATCTTTAGATATAATAGTAACGGAAAAACCCTTTTCTTCTGCAATGCGTGTATAGGTTGCAATAATATCATCTGCCTCAAAACCTTTGGTCTCTATAGAGGGTATTTCGAATGCTTGTGTTGCGAGGCGCATAAATGGTAGTTGTGGTATTAACATTTCAGGGATTGTGGGACGGTTGGCTTTATAGTCGGGATAAATGTCATTGCGAAATGTTTTGGCAGAGTGATCAAAAATGATAGCAAAGTGTGATGCTGTATTTTGCTCACGAGAATTTTGCAACAATTTCCATAGCATGCTACAGAATCCGGAAATAGCATTGACAGGCAGTCCATCTCGCTTACGATGCAGAGGAGGGATTGCGTAAAAAGCTCTGTATATAAAACCAGACCCATCGACAAGGAAAAGATGATTCTCTTTTTGCATAAAGGATGATACTTTCCAAAATGATTGTTGTCTCAAACATATTTTATACGTAAATTTCTGTGGATAGTTATTTTAAAAAGGATGTCTTATTATAGCGAATTGAAGTCCTTTAATTTTGTATTGAGCCATGGTCTATATGTGTATCCAACAAAGATAGTTTTAACGACACTGCTCAAAAATGCAACTATTATCGATGATAAGACCGAACCAGTCTCTGGAAAAGAATGCTGTATAATGCCGGTTATTATTTTCTACATTTTTTATCGAAACGGTATTCTTGGAATTTTTGATAGCTTGTAAGAAAAATCCTAGCATGTTTTTTGTCGGAGTTTTTTACATCTAATGTATTTCTATTCTCACAAAATAGTCTATAAAATTAGGTGACAGTTATTGTTCAGTATATTGTTTCTTGAGAGGAATAAGAGACAATAAATCAGAGATATATTTGATATTGAAAATCTCTGTGTTTTTAGAGTAGATATTTATTTGGGGAGGGTTAATATTGAGCATAACTATCAGATATCTATATCGGTAAAGATTATTAGGATCGCTATTTTATCTAGAACATGTCATCAACGCTAGTATCAATTCAATGTGAAGAGAATATTGCTTTATAGTGTATCTCACAAGTAAAATTATTGATTCGTTGTATAGATAAATTATGTTTATAGTATGAGTGTTTTGGATGAATTTTATTATATTTCGCCAGATTTGAATGATCTTGGCATTAAATAAGACAATATCTATGGAGTGCTGTATGTTTCGAGGTTCTATTCCTGCTCTGATTACGCCGTTTACAAAGGATAATTTTATTGATGAGAATGCTTTTTCAGAGCACATTGAATGGCAAATATCTGAGGGATCAAATGGGCTTGTTCCTGCTGGAACGACAGGTGAATATTCGACTTTATCGCATGAAGAACATTGTCGGGTGATTCAATTATGCGTTAGAACAGCAGCCGGTCGTGTTCCTGTTATGGTTGGAGCTGGTTCTAACAACACAAAGGAGTCTATTGACTTGGCTCTGTATGCTCAGGATGCTGGCGCTGATGCTTTGCTGGTTGTTGTTCCTTATTATAATAAGCCTCTTAGAAAAGGACTTTTAGCTCATTTTGGGGCTATAGCAAATGCAGTAAAGAAATTGCCGATCTATATATATAATAACCCAAGTCGTACGGTTATTGAGATGAGTGTTGATACGATAGCAGAATTGGTAAAAACCTATCCTAATATAGTGGGGATCAAAGATGCTACGGGAAGAATTGAACTTGTATCAGAGCAACGTATCGCCTGTGGCCCTGATTTTGTTCAATTGTCGGGAGAAGATGCTTCCGCATTAGGATTTAATGCTCACGGAGGGGTTGGATGTATTTCTGTTACAGCAAATGTCGCGCCGAGACTGTGTGCCGAATTTCAAGATGTAATACAAAAAGGAAATTATCGTCAGGCGCTTGAATATCAAGACAGGTTGATGCCTTTACATAGAGCATTATTTATGGAACCGGCTGTATGTGGAGTCAAATATGCGTTGTCTTGTTTAGGAAAAAACATATCCTGTTTAGTGCGGTCACCTATGGTTTCGATGCTTGAAAAAGACACCATGGTTGCGATTGATCAAGCGCTTGAATATGCAGGGATAAGTGCTAGATAATATAAGATAAGTAATATTGTAGTGAGATAGGTGTTTCTGGATATGATTTATAGGAGAAGGCATGGGTTCTAGCTCTAAAAATAAACTATCCAAAAAAGTGATATCTGACAATCGGAAAGCTCGATACAATTATCATATTATACGATCGTATGAAGCTGGTATTGTTTTAACAGGCACTGAAGTTAAGTCTTTGCGGGTAGGAAAAATTAATATTTCTGAGTCCTATGCTGCTTGTGAAAATGATGAGATTTGGTTAATAAATGCTTACATTCCAGAATATACTCAAGCAAATCGTTTTAATCATGCTCCGCGAAGACATCGTAAGCTTTTACTTTGTAGAAAAGAGATAGGTAAAATGGATGCAGCTGTTCGTCGTGATGGTATGACACTTGTTCCAATGAGGCTTTATTTTAACGAAAAAGGGCTTGCAAAGCTTGATTTGGCGCTTGCTAAGGGTAAGAAAAATTATGACAAGCGTGAAACGGAAAAAGAACGTGATTGGAATCGTCAAAAGAGTCGTTTGCTTCGAGGAAGGGATTAATTCTTCTTTGGTTGAGTAAGATATAAAACCCGTTTTTAGTGAGGTTTTATGTATATTTTGGTTTTAAAGCAATTGAGATGATATATCAAATGTGATGAAAGATGTTTTGAATTTTTCTAAAGAATGACGAGAATCGGAATTGGTATAGAGAAGGTAAATATTCTAGCTCTGCAATTAATTATAGCAGTATGTTTTAGATGTTTTTATCCTAGGTAATGGATTATCTGTGGATATGGTTCTAGATTTTATTCCCATTGAAGCGAATTTTGGTCTAAGAACAAAGATATAGAAGGAGCAAAGGATCAGTTTCATTTCTGGTAGGGTGAAACGTTTATACTTGTGAAATCTATAGAAGGACTTGAACTTTTCTTATTTGCACACCAGTATAAAATGCTTGGTGAGCGCGCTGGGGATCGAACCCAGGACCCACTGATTAAAAGTCAGTTGCTCTACCATCTGAGCTACGCACTCTCAAAGTTTTCCATTGTGAAAATACTTTTCCAGTTAACCAACATATGCAGACTAATGTGTGTGGTCAACTTAAAAAATGATTCTAAATCGCATTTTATTGATTGACTTCATTATTTCTCTGAATCCACAGGACTATTTTACACTATCAGGCTTAAGTTAGGCTGATAAATCATTAATATACAGAGTAAGGGATAAGATAATTGTAAGATATAGTATCTTTTTAAAACAAGATTATTGATCCATGAGAGTGACCCGAGTTATTAATTGAATGAATCGTTCTCAAAAATCTCAAATATCGATGATTGATTGTTATAGGAAGGGATTTGTTTTGGGGCTCATTACAGGAGAGGTTTTTTTTAAGAGGCAAAGATTCTATAATGAGAGATTTTTGGGTGGTTAAATGAAAGAAAACCAGCCATATGAATGATTCTTATATGTGGTGTAGATTGTTGAGATTATCGTCGGAACTATTCTTGTCGTGAGATATAAGGGGTATTACTTGTGGTAAATATGATTCCACGATCCACCTGCGCAATGATTCCATTGCTCTAAATGGGTTTTTGGGGTGGAGAAGATGGGGCTGAATAGGGGGAAATGCCATTAAAGATATGTCATAAAATTCTTCTTTTTGTAGTCTGTTTGCTAGATTGTGTGTTTGAGAATAATCTAGGGTAGCGGTCATGGTATTTCCTCCGTCAATAAGACAAAAAGATGTTGACCTAGAGAGTGAGCTGAAAGATCCTCTGGAATTGATTTCAGTGGCCATTGACATTAATTCTAGCCATATGGATACAGGTATATTTAATTGATGATCGTAACATTTTCTGTTATTGGCGGATTCTGTTGGATTTGATGGTGAGTCTTTACAAAAAATTTGCCGGTTTTGGTTTTCGTGGTTCTGTAGATCAGATGTCATCTGGCGCATAAAGCGACTGGGAGTATCAGATCCCTTAAAGAATTTTTCTGCTTTTAAAATAAATGTTGTCAATAGACAGCTATATCTTTCCAGAGATGGGCCAAGATTCCATAGAACAATACCGGAGAATTTTTGAGGAAAGTTGATAAGGGTGGATAAGGCAATAATCGTTCCGAATGAATATCCGAAGAGGAGAACAGGTATGTTGCCATGATTGGTGGAAATCGACGTGCGTAGTTCCATCACATCTTGTATGATTGTTGATATATTAGGATCGCTGTTACAATCTTCCTGGGGAGAATCTTTGGTTGTTTTTGTATCGTGATAGCTGTAGATGTAAACTGCTAAATCTGCTTCTTCTAGATATTGACGGAAACTATCATAGTCTTCGATATTTTCTTCTACGCTTTGACAGATTAGGACAGCAGCACGAGGGTTTTTTTGTGTCGGTTTGTCTAAATTCACCAAGTTTTTTGCCTCGAGTGAAAGCATTTTTGTTGACATGCAATTTTAATCCTATTTTTCCGTAGGTATGAAGAAAGTATGTTTCTAGTAAAAAAGATTCTCTTCAATTAAGCCCTCAGTCGTTGATCTGATAGCATAATTATCCTAAAATTGAATTAAAGAATAGGAGTTGTTTTTATGGCGCAAAAATTTATTTATCATATGGCGGACCTTAGCAAGGTTTTTGGTAGCAAGAAAGTGTTAGATAATATGAATCTTTCTTTTTATCCTGATGCGAAAATAGGCATTATTGGGCCTAATGGTGCAGGAAAATCAACGATTTTGCGAATTATGGCTGGCATAGATAAAGATTATAGCGGAGAAGCTTGGTTAGCTAAAGGATTTACGGTTGGTTATTTACCACAAGAACCGCATCTAGATCCTTCTAAAAAAGTGAGAGAAAATATTATAGAAGGAGTTGCTCACAAACAATCCATTCTTGATCGTTATAATGACCTGATGATGAATTATTCTGAAGAAACAGTAGAAGAAGTCGCTAAGTTGCAAGATGTGATTGATAGTCAGGGGCTATGGAATTTGGATACTGAGGTAGAAATCGCCTCTGAATCCTTGGGGTGTCCTGATGGTGATTCTTGTATAGAATTACTCTCAGGAGGTGAAAAGCGTCGAGTTGCCCTTTGTCGCTTACTGCTTTCTCGCCCAGATCTTTTGTTGCTTGATGAGCCGACAAATCATCTTGATGCTGAAACTATCGCTTGGATGGAAAAGTACCTGCGAGAATATACTGGGGCAGTTCTTATGGTGACACATGATCGTTATTTTTTGGATCATGTTACAAGTTGGATTTTGGAAATTGATCGAGGAAAAGGAATTCCTTACCAGGGAAATTATTCCACGTATTTGCAAATGAAAGCAAAGCGTATGGCACAAGAAGGTCGTGAGGAGATTATACGTCAAAAAGCCATAGAACGTGAGCGGGAATGGATCGTTTCTTCTCCCAAGGCGCGCCAATCCAAATCAAAGGCTCGTATTCGTTCTTATGAGGAGCTAGTAGAATCAGCTTCATATCGTAATCCTAGCAATTCTCAAATTATTATTCCTGTTGGAAAGCGTCTCGGGAATGTTGTAATTGAAGCTCAAAATGTTTCGAAATCTTTTAATGGTTGTAAGTTGATTGATTCTCTCTCGTTTAAGCTGCCTCCAGGGGGGATTGTTGGTATTATTGGGCCTAATGGTGCAGGGAAAACAACACTATTTCGGATGCTTACAGGATCTGAATCTCCTGATTCTGGTGTTATTCGTATTGGAGAAACAGTAGATCTTAGCTGTGTTGATCAGAGTAGAGATTCTTTGGGGATTGGTAAAACGGTTTGGGAAGAGATCTCTGGTGGAGATGATATAGTCAAGCTCGGTGAATACGAGATAAATTCGCGTGCTTATTGTGGTGCTTTTAACTTTAAAGGATCAGATCAACAACAACGAGTTGATTCGCTTTCTGGTGGTCAGCGTGGTCGTGTGCATTTGGCAAAAACCCTCAAAAGTGGCGGAAATGTCATTCTTTTGGACGAGCCTACCAATGATTTGGACACAGAGACGCTGTCTGCCCTTGAAGATGCGTTGGAAAATTTTGCAGGGTGTGCTGTTATCATTAGTCATGATCGTATGTTTTTAGATCGTCTGGCGACTCATATTTTGGCTTTTGAAGGAAATGGTCATGTTGAGTGGTTTGAGGGTAATTTTGCGGATTATGAAAAAGATAAGCGATCTCGGCTTGGTGGCAATTCGTTGGGTGGAAAGTAGATTGTTCATAAAGTTTGAGATTTTGAAGATTATGTATATATGCCAGAATGGTTATGACTCATAGATAGAGATTTTTTCGCAGACTTTAGGATACTATATCGATTAAAAGCCTGCAGACACCTAAAGAAGGCGTAAGTGTGAAAGTGTATCTTGAGGGCACTTGTTTTTAATTTCGCGTTTTATTGCTTCTTTGGATATTGTATTGGATTGTTTTTTGTCATAATCAGCCGATTTTTTTGATCTATCTTATAGTATGATTCCACAATATACGACTTGAGCAAGAGATTGAGGTATTGACTCGATGGAGTGCATAGTCTGTTTTTTTTGTAAAGGCTTTTTGTCTGCATATTAGTAGTGAAGGATTATGCCAAAGGGCACTATTCCATTATTAAATATGGGATAGATGGTTTGTCAGATCAAATCATAGTTCTGAATAAACTGATATAATGATTGTAACGTGGGTTGCTTCGGTTATAATAGTGTAGATGCATATATGGGTTATGGTTTGGATATAAATAGTTGTAGGGCTGTATTTTAATAAATTAATTTTGTTTTTTGCAGGTATTAGTTGTTTATTTCTGGATTATGTTAACATTTTATATGGATTTATATGGGAGTTTTGGTTCTTAGTGAGTGGAGGTAAGATTTTGGAGATATGTAATATTCCTGCAGGGGAGTCCTTGGTGTGAGTTTTAAAGAATATATGCAACAGAATTCTGCAAGAATCTCTTCGAATCTTGTGCCAATGGTTGTGGAGCAAACAAACCGAGGAGAGCGTTATTGCGATATTTTTTCTCGTCTTCTCAAGGAGCGTATTGTTTTCATTACTGGGCAGATTGAAGATTATATGGCGTCCATTGTATGTGCTCAGCTTTTGTTTCTTGAAGCTGAAAACCCTAAAAAAGAAATTTCTCTTTATATTAACTCTCCGGGAGGAGTTGTTACGGCAGGGATGGCTATTTACGATACCGTACAGTTCATTAAGCCTCCTGTTTCTACTCTTTGTATAGGTCAAGCTGCGTCTATGGGGTCGTTGCTTTTGTCAGCAGGGATGAAGGGCATGCGTTTTGCATTACCTAATGCGCGGGTGATGCTTCATCAGCCGTCAGGTGGTTTCTCAGGGCAAGCTTCTGATATTGAGCGTCATGCTCAAGATATTATGAAGGTTAAGCGTCGTTTGAGTGATATATATGTCAAACATTGTGGAAGGACATTTGAGGAAGTTGAGAGGACATTGGATCGGGATTATTTTATGTCTTCAGAGGAAGCTTGTGAGTGGGGATTGATTGATAGGGTGTTATTATCCCGTGCTGATGTTGAAGGTGATTCTTAGATAAGAAGCATATCTCTTAAGGAGATGTGTTTGTGGGCCATAACGTGGTTTTATGATTTTTTGATTGATATTATGATTTTATATGCTGTGAATCTTTATCGCATTGTGTGTCGGTAGTTACTTTTTATTTGGTTCTCGGATATATAAAGGGGATTATACGCTTGTTAAATAAAGAATTATTGATGTCTTCTAATCTATTCAAAATCTGTTTTTGTATAGCATAACTGCTAAGAGAGGATTCCATGAGTAAAGCCGATGGTAATGGTAATGTTCCGAAGAACGCGCTTTATTGTTCCTTTTGTGGTAAAAGTCAGCATGAAGTTCGGAAGCTAATTGCGGGTCCCACAGTTTTTATATGTGATGAGTGTGTTGAATTATGTATGGATATTATTCGTGAGGAAAATAAATCCTCCGTTTCTAAGTCACGTCAAGGTGTTTTGACTCCTCAGGAAATTCTTCAGGTTCTTGATCAGTATGTCATTGGACAAGAAAAAGCGAAAAAAGTTTTGTCGGTTGCTGTGCATAATCACTATAAGCGTTTAGCGCATGCTTCACAGAATAGTAGTGTTGAACTAGCAAAATCTAATATTCTTTTAGTTGGTCCTACAGGATGTGGTAAGACTTATCTTGCTCAAACCTTAGCGCGTATTATTGATGTGCCTTTTACAATGGCTGATGCGACAACATTGACTGAAGCGGGATATGTCGGGGAAGATGTTGAAAATATTATCCTCAAATTGTTGCAAGCTGCAGATTATAATGTTGAGCGTGCCCAACGTGGTATAGTATACATAGATGAAGTGGATAAAATTTCTAGAAAGTCAGATAATCCTTCTATTACGCGTGATGTGTCAGGAGAAGGTGTTCAACAAGCTCTTCTCAAAATTATGGAAGGTACAATTGCATCTGTCCCGCCGCAAGGAGGAAGGAAACATCCTCAACAAGAGTTCTTGCAGGTAGATACGACCAATATCTTGTTTATTTGTGGTGGTGCGTTTGCAGGATTGGATCGAATAATTGCCGCTCGTGGGGAAAAAGCGTCCATTGGTTTTTCTGCTGTTGTGAGGCCTTCTGAGGATCGTCCGGTTGGTGAGGTATTGCGCGGACTTGAATCAGAAGATCTTGTAAAGTTTGGATTGATTCCGGAGTTTATAGGTCGTCTTCCTGTATTGGCAACTCTTGAGGATCTTGATGAAGATTCTCTTATTAAAATTCTTTCTGAGCCTAAAAATGCTTTGGTAAAGCAGTATCAAGCTCTTTTTGAGATGGAAGATGTGGATCTGGTTTTTCATGAAGATGCTTTGCGAGAAATTGCTAAGCATGCGATTGTTCATAAGACGGGAGCACGAGGTTTGCGATCTATCATGGAGAAAATACTCCTTGATACTATGTTTGAACTTCCTGTTCTGAAAGGGGTTAGAAATGTTATAGTTTCTGATGATGTGGTTAAAGGTATAGCACGGCCTCTTAACGTTTATGCTGATAGACCAGGTGAGAAAGAAAACGTTTCTGCCTAATTTTTGTGCATAAACAAGAAGTAGAGATTGTTTTTAAGTTTTGGGTTATCAATAGGAATCAATAAGAGATTGTTGTATTTGGATTGTGTCTTCATAGTATGATGTTTCTAATGTGGACAAAAATAAGACCCAAATATGGGTTTGTTGTTTATTAGATCTACTAATCTAATTCCAAAGGTTGAAAATTCATTTAAAAAACCTATATCCAACGATGTAGGTATTGGGATTATTTTTATGTTGGTGGTTGATTTTGAATCAGAGTGATGAGAAAAAAGTAGATATTACGCTAGGAGACGAAATGAGAGATCGTGGTAATGTTGATATGATATATCCGATTTTGCCACTACGCGATATCGTGGTTTTTCCGCATATGATTGTCCCGTTATTTGTGGGAAGAGAAAGGTCCATTCGCGCTCTTGATGAGGCAATGAATTCTCATAAGAAAATCGTATTGGTCTCTCAGGTTAATTCAGATGATGAAAATCCAGCTTCTTCTTCTGTTTATGAAATTGGAACCATAGTTGATGTATTGCAGGTGCTTAAATTGCCTGATGGTACTATGAAGATTTTGGTGGAAGGTGGTGTACGGACACAGATAGTTGAGTATACAGAACGTACAGAATTTTTAGAAGCTGTGACTCGAGAGTTGTCAGAGCCTATAGAAGATGCGATTGAATTAGAGGCTCTGAGTCGTTCTGCTGTATTGGAATTTAGTAATTATATAAAATTAAATAAGAGGGTTTCTCCGGAAGTATTGGGAATAACGTCTCAAATTGAGGATTTTTCGAAATTAGCGGATGTTATCGCCTCTAATTTATCTATAAAGGTTGTTGAACGACAGAAAATACTCGAAATTCTTTCAGTCAAAGGGCGTCTTGAAAAATTGCTGTATTTTATGGAAAATGAAATCTCTATTTTGCAGGTTGAAAAACGTATACGTTCTCGTGTTAAACGTCAGATGGAGAAAACTCAACGTGAGTATTATTTAAATGAACAAATGAAGGCAATTCAGAAAGAACTTGATGACGGTGAGGGGAGTCGTGACGAAATAGGTGAATTAGAGGAACGTATTTCGCAAACAAAGTTTTCAAAGGAGGCGCGTGAAAAAGCTTTGTCTGAGCTGCAAAAGTTGCGGCAGATGAGCCCAATATCTTCCGAATCCTCTGTGGTGCGCAATTATTTAGATTGGCTTTTGGGTGTTCCGTGGGACAAAAAGTCAAGAATTAAGAAGGATCTTGATTTTGCTGCAAATGTCCTTAATAAAGATCATTTTAGCCTTGAAAAGGTTAAAGAGCGCATCATTGAGTACCTGGCGGTTCAAACGCGTACAACAAAGAATAAAGGGCCTATTCTTTGTTTTGTGGGGCCTCCTGGCGTTGGAAAAACGTCTTTGGCTAAGTCTATTGCAAAGGCGACAGGACGTGAATATGTTCGCGTATCTCTTGGTGGTGTCTATGATGAGGCTGATATTCGAGGACATCGTAGAACATATATAGGTTCTATGCCAGGTAGGATTATACAGTCCCTTAAAAAAGCAAAAAAAAGCAATCCCTTAATATTGCTTGATGAGATAGATAAGATGGGATCAGATATTCGTGGGAATCCATCTGCTGCGTTATTAGAAGTTTTGGATCCTGCTCAGAATTCTACATTTGTCGATCATTACTTAGAAGTTGAGTATGATCTATCAGATGTGATGTTTATCATGACGGCTAATACGCTTAATATTCCTGCTCCATTAATGGATCGTATGGAAATCATTCGTATTGCTGGATATACAGAAGAAGAAAAATTAGAAATAGCGAAGCGATATCTTTTGGAAAAAGTGTTGAAAGAAAATGCTCTTCAACCGGGAGAGTTCTCCATTAGTGATGATGTTTTTGTGAAGATAATCCGCTCTTTTACGCGTGAAGCAGGGGTTCGTAATCTTGAGCGATCTTTGATGAAGTTAGCGCGTAAGGCTGTTACAAAGATTGTCAAAAAAAGTGAAAAGGTAGTCTCAATATACGGAGACAACTTGCAAGATTATCTTGGGGTTCCACGCTATCAATATGGTCAAATAGAAGGAAATGATCAAGTGGGTATCGTAAATGGATTAGCTTGGACTGAGGTTGGAGGTGAGTTATTGACGATAGAAGGTATCATAATGCCTGGAAAAGGAAAAATGACCATTACTGGAAATCTCAAGGAAATTATGAGAGAATCAATCTTTGCGGCATCTTCGTATGTTCGGTCAAAATACATAACTTTTGGTGTGGCGCCTTCTGCATTTAATGATACAAATATTCATGTTCATGTTCCGGCAGGAGCTACTCCGAAAGATGGTCCATCTGCAGGTATTGCTATGGCGACAGCGGTGGTTTCTGTTATGACCTCTATACCGGTGCACAGAAATGTTGCTATGACCGGAGAATTGACCCTCCGTGGAAGAGTTTTGGAAATAGGAGGCCTCAAAGAGAAGTTGCTTGCTGCGTTGCGGGGTGGTATTGAAAAAGTCTTAATTCCTGAAGAAAATATCAAGGATTTAGTTGATATTCCGGAGAATGTTAAAAAAGGATTAGAAATTATACCAGTATCTTTTATGGAAGAAGTACTCAAACATGCATTATTAAGGATGCCCAAGCCTCTTGAAAGCCAAGATGGACAACAATTGGCTTTGTCTATAGAAGATATTGCGAATAAAACCAGTCAATCGATGACTCATTGAAGAAGATTATAGTGTGATTGTTGAATCTGATTTTTTAAATACACGGGAGAATTTTTCTACTGTATTTGGATGAGAGTATGGGTCTTCTTTTTGAAGTATTCATTGTTACATAGTAGGGATTCAGGTTTTTTAACAGGAAGAAGAAAAGACTGATCTTGTTTCTGTTAAAATTTTCTTGAGGATATCTATGTGCTGATGATGAGGTATTTCTAAGAGCCAAATTGTTTGGGATATTAGGTGATGATCCGTGTGTAGAGAAGTAAAAATTTTCCTTTTTAAGGTGTTCAGCAATATGGTATGAGGTAAACTTTTGATATATCTCACATGTGCAAGAACATACATTCTCCTGAAATATAGCTCTGAGGGAAATTTTATATAGCCCTCCTATTCATTTCTTTTTTCATGATTGTATACTATGAGCAGGTTCTATATGAAATAGAGCAATATACAATGGTAGATTTCTATCTTAATCCATATGGATTAGACAATCATGTGTTTTTGCCCGAAAGAAAATATAACTTCTTTAAAAGAAGAGTTGATAAAAATCTAAATATATAGTAGATCCTACAACGAATGATTTTCTAGAAGATTTTTAGCGCATAAAAATATTCTAGAAGAATTATGCCTCTCTCATGAGGATTTATCCATGGAATATCTGATTTATCGTATGATTCCGTTATCAGAAAAATTCCTAAAGCATATTCCTGTAACTATATTAGGGGGTTATATTCACAGTTTTTTCTATTTTTTAAATTCTAAGAATTAACTGTGTTAGGATTGAGATAATTCTCTTCTAACCAATGGATATCATAATTTCCCTGTATTATGTCGTCATTTTTGATGAGTTTTTGAAATAATGGTATAGTGGTTTTTATTCCATCTATTATAAACTCGTTTAAAGCACGATTGAGGCGCATCATGCACTCCTGGCGAGTTCTTCCGTGTACAATTAATTTAGCAACAAGACTATCATAATGAGGTGGAACTATATATCCTTGATAGGCCGCAGAATCTATCCTCACACCGAGACCTCCAGGAGCATGAAAATGAGTAATTTTTCCTGGAGAAGGGATAAATAGCTCTGAATCTTCAGCATTAATACGACATTCAATAGCATGGCCAGAAAATGTGATATCTTTCTGTTGAACAGATAAATCGTTTCCTGATGCTATGCGAATTTGCTCATGTACTAGATCTATACCAGTAATGGCTTCAGTAATAGGATGTTCTACCTGAAGGCGTGTATTCATTTCGATAAAATAGAATTGCCCATTTTCATAAAGAAATTCAATGGTTCCAGCACCACTATATTCAATGGTTTTCATGGCTTTTGCACAGATTTCCCCTATTTCTTCACGATCTTGCCTATTAATGGCAGGAGAATGTGCTTCTTCCCATATTTTTTGATTGCGACGTTGTACAGAACAATCGCGTTCACCAAAATAAACAGCTTGTCCTCTACCATCCCCAAACACTTGTACTTCAATATGGCGTGGTTTTTTCAAATATTTCTCTATGTAAACTGCATCATTTCCAAAAACAATAAGAGCTTCAGATTGTGCTTGAGATATGGATTCCAAGAGATCTTTCTCAGAACGGGATACTCTCATACCACGTCCTCCTCCTCCTGAGGAGGCTTTAACCAACACAGGGAATCCTATATCCTTGGCAATCTGTAAAGCATTATGAGCAGATACTTCTCCTGACCCGGGAACGACAGGAATACCCAGTTGTTGGGCGGTTTTTTTTGCAGTAATTTTATCGCCCATAGTTCTGATGTGTTCAGAAGAAGGTCCAATAAACTTGATGTGATGAGCTTCTAGTATCTCAGCAAATTTGGAATTTTCTGAGAGAAATCCATATCCAGGGTGAACAGCATCTGCCCCAGTTACCTCACATGCAGCTACTATTTGTTGAATATTTAGGTAGCTATCTTTAGTAGGAGGGGGTCCTATGCATACGCTTTCATCCGCAAAGCGCACGTGCATAGCCCCAGAATCTGCTGTTGAATGTACTGCTACCGTGGAAATTCCCAATTCTTTACAAGCACGTAAAATACGTAAGGCAATTTCCCCACGATTAGCAATAAGAATCTTAGAAATCATACATTATCCTCTTCGCATTCCAACACCATAATTTGTTCACCATATTCTAGCAATTGTCCATCTTTGACACTGATATTTCTCACTTTACCAGAACAAGGAGCGACAATATGATTCATAGTTTTCATCGCTTCAATAATAAGAAGAGTTTGTCCTTTTATTACGGTATCGCCTTGTTTAACAAAGGGATCGCTTCCTGGATTGTTGGCTAGGTATGCGGTTCCCACCATTGGAGAAGTAACTATATGACCCTTTCCAAGAGAGGGGTCAGAGCTCTCTAATACATTATCGTGCTGATGTGTGGTTTCCGATACAGGAGGCTTTGTTGATTCTGTCGAGGGATGTTCAATAGTATCATATTCTTTTGGATAATAACCTGTAACATTTGTCTTTTTCGGAGACCGGAGCAAGCGAATATGCGTCCCGTCGCTATTTATTTCGACTTCAGTTAGATCAGTCTCATTAAGAATATGAGCAAGATTGCGAATTAGTGTTAGATTTATTTTCTGTTTTTTCTCAGTCATTTAGGCACCAAATTAAATTTTTCATTTATTATATTCTAAACCGAAGGCTTTAGACTTAAGTGATTTATACTTTTAAATCAATCGTTTGCCACCAAATAGTGCATATAATATAGTATTATGTATAGCCAGATCTTTTTTATCAACAAATAATAATTATTTTTGAATATGTTTTAGTTTTTGACGCAATAAACTTTTTGATTATGATCATGGTTGTGGTATTCCTATTGGGCCATCTGTTTTAGGAGATGTGTGTTTTATTGACTGTTTTAATAAAAAAGATTTGTTTTTGAGGTAATCTTTTTTTTTAATATATTTAAATCAGAATTTTTCTGATAGATTAATTTTATAAGGATAAAGGTATACGGATAGATGAAGACAATGATACGATATTCATAGATAATGTTGTGGATGATTGAGGTCAAAAAATGAAATAATTATCTATAAGTAAGGTGAAAATTATTATTTAGAAATCTATGTTTTATCTTTTATATTTGATTTTTATACGGATTTATCTTGACGTGAGAGTAAGAAAATATTACCACCAATATATCTTTATACCTTTCGGGTTTTTTTGTTTTCCTGTATCTGGTGTGGTCACTTGCCAGATGTGGTATTCGTAAACATGTAGTTGCTCGATATGCTTTCCGTTCTCGTATTGTAATTAGATTAGATTGGATGATGTGTTTCGTGTGCAGATGCTGTATTTTGTTTTGTTTTGGATTGTAGAGGATATGAGAATGTTCAGGAAGAGTGGAAGGGGTCTTAATGCCTACTGTTAATCAGCTTATACGAAAACCTCGTAAGGTCGGTTCTCTTTGTGCTAAAGTTACTGCTTTAGAAGGTAATCCTCAAAAAAGGGGGGTTTGTCTTCGTGTTTATACAGTGACGCCTAAGAAGCCTAATTCCGCATTGCGCAAGGTTGCTAAAGTGCGTCTTACCAACGGTCCTGAAGTTATAGCTTATGTTCCAGGAGAGGGTCATAACTTGCAGGAGCACTCGGTGATTATGTTGTGTGGTGGTCGTGTTAAGGATCTTCCGGGGGTTAAGTATCGGGTTATTAGAGGTGTTCTTGATTCCCAGGGTGTAAAAAACAGAAAACAAAGTCGTTCCCGATATGGGGCTGGTCGTCCTAAGTAGTTGTGATGTTTTTTCTGTGGAAACAGAAGATCGTATTTTTTAGGCAGGTATGTAGGTATAAAGACAGGGAGTTATTATGTCCAGACGTCGTAAAGCAGTGGTGCGTGAGGTGGATCCTGATCCAAAATTTCTTGACTCGGTGGTAACAAAGTTTATGAATGCCATTATGAGTGATGGTAAGAAGTCTGTTGCGGAGAGGATAGTGTATGGAGCATTTGATCTCGTTCAGCAAAAGGAGAAGCAGGATCCGGTAGAATTATTTCATAATGCTCTTAAAAATACAGCGCCGCATACTGAAGTTCGTTCTCGTCGTGTTGGTGGGGCTTCTTACAGTGTTCCTAATGATGTTAGTGCAAAGCGGAGCCAAGCGCTGGCTATTCGATGGATAATAGCGGCAGCGCGTAAGCGTAACGAGACAACAATGATAGGTCGTTTGGGCGGAGAGATCCTTGATGCTGTCCACAATCGAGGAATTGCAGTTAAAAAACGTGAAGAAACGCATAAGGTTGCTGAGGCTAACCGTGCTTTCTCCCATTATCGTTGGTAAAATATTGCAGAGGATGCAGAATAAATGGCTCGCAAGTGCAGCATAGAAGATTGTCGAAATTTTGGTATCATGGCACACATAGATGCTGGTAAGACGACGACGACTGAACGTATATTATATTATACGGGAAAGTCGCATAAAATTGGCGAAGTACATGATGGTTCTGCTACTATGGATTGGATGGAGCAGGAGCAGGAGCGTGGTATTACTATTACGTCTGCATCCACAACGACTTTTTGGAAAGGACGTGATGGTGCAGTAAAGCAATTGACAATTATTGATACTCCTGGCCACGTTGATTTTACAATGGAAGTTGAGCGGTCTATTCGAGTTTTAGATGGTGCAATAGCGCTTTTGGATGCTAATGCTGGTGTTGAGCCACAGACAGAAACTGTGTGGCGCCAGGCAGATAAATATTCTGTTCCCCGTATGATTTTTTGCAATAAGATGGATAAGGTTGGGGCGGATTTTTACCGCTCCGTTGATATGATTTCCACTCGTCTTGGGGCGAATCCTTTGGTGGTACAATTGCCGATAGGTGCCGAAGATAATTTTCAGGGAGTTGTTGATCTGATTGAAATGAAGGCTCTTTTATGGAGAGGGGAAGATTTAGGTGCGACTTGGGATATTGTTGATATTCCTGAACATATGATGGATTCTGCTCGTTCATATCGCGAAAAAATGATTGAATCCATCGTTGAAGTGGATGAATCTGCTATGGATTCCTACCTAAGGGGAGAGGTAATTGATGTAAATAAGATACGCTCTTTGATCCGTTTAGGGACCATTTCGGCAAAGATTGTCCCCGTTTTGTGTGGTTCTTCTTTTAAGAATAAAGGGGTTCAGCCGTTATTAGATGCTGTTGTTGATTATTTGCCATCTCCTATAGATGTTCCTCCTATTAGGGGTATTGATGTAAAAACAAATGAGGAAATTGCAATTCCTTCCTCTGATTTGGCTCCTTTGTCCATGTTGGCGTTTAAAATAATGGCAGATCCTTTCGTTGGGTCTTTGACCTTTTGTCGTATTTATTCAGGGAAAATTTCTAAAGGAGATCCTCTGTTAAATACGATAAAAAATAAAAAAGAACGTGTCGGCCGTATGCTGCAAATGCATTCTAATTCTCGAGAGGATATTGACGAAGCTTATTGTGGTGATATTATTGCTTTAGCAGGATTGAGAGAGACGGCAACGGGAGATACTCTTTGTAATGCGCTTAATCCTGTTGTTTTAGAAAAAATGGATTTTCCTGATCCTGTAATACAGGTTGCGATTGAGCCTAAGTCAAAGGCTGATCAGGAGCGTATGTCTTTGGCTTTAAGTCGTCTCTCTGCGGAGGATCCTTCTTTGAGGGTAAGGTCGGATCAGGATTCTGGTCAGACTATTCTCGCTGGTATGGGTGAGCTGCATCTTGACATCATTGTCGATCGTATGTTTCGTGAATTTAAGGTAGGGGCTAATGTGGGGGCCCCTTATGTTTCTTACCGTGAATCAATTACTAAGGTCTGTGTACATGATTATGTCCATAAAAAGCAGTCTGGTGGTGCAGGACAGTTTGCTAAGGTAAAGATAGGATTTGAGCCAAATCCTGATGGAGAGGAGTTTGTGTTTGAATCCAAAATTGTGGGTGGATCTATCCCTAAAGAGTATATCCCAGGGGTGAAAAAAGGGATTGAAAGTATGTTGTCTTCTGGTCCCTTAGCAGGATTCCCTATGCTTGGTATGAAAGTTGTTCTGATGGATGGTGCTTACCATGATGTTGACTCTTCTGTTCTTGCCTTTGAGATAGCTGCTCGAGCTTGCTTTAGAGAGGCTGCAAGTAAGATGGGGGTTCAGTTATTAGAGCCTATTATGAAAGTTGATGTTATTGTTCCTGAAGAATATGTTGGTGATGTAATCGGTGATTTGAGTTCACGTAGAGGACAGATTCAAGGGCAGGAGAATCGTTCTAATGCTGTGGTTATCAATTCTCATGTTCCTTTAGCGAATATGTTTAAATATGTGGATAATTTACGTTCCATGTCGCAGGGTCGAGGACAATATGTAATGGTTTTTGATCATTACGCTGCTGTTCCTGCCAACGTATCTAAGGAGATACAAGAGAAGTATTCTGTTGCGAAATAGGATGGTCTGTGGTGAGTAAATAGTGTTTCGGAAGAGTAGATCTATTTTAGTTTTAAGAACGGTATTGGGATAAGGAATAAGGTGGGATGGCAAAGGAACGGTTTTTGCGGAATAAGGA
>SEOL01000006.1 GCA_016808295.1 Candidatus Liberibacter ctenarytainae | reverse complement strand
GAATAGGGAAAACTCTCAATACTTGGTTTAAACGTCTCATTGTATCTTGACGTAAAAGAGCATTGCTTTGTCCAATAGATATATATTGCCCTTCATAGACACCACACCCAGTGCCCATATCCAAAACAGTCTATATGCCGGCAGACATCGATAGGTGGATAGGAAAAACCTTTAAAGTTGTGAATTAAACCAATGAACGGCAGGAAAGGATTGATATTTTCAATCTTCAGCATTAACTCCCAATTATTTTATATGACCTAGACTAAGTTATTAGGTTAAAGATTATTTTATAATGGAATTAATATCATGAATATAAAAAAACAGATTATAATAGCATCACTTTTGTCAACCACTGCTGTATTGGGTGGATGTAATCTTGCGGAAATTATAGCTATGGAAACAACAGAATCTACGCATCTTACACCAGCAATGCAAAAAAAATTAGCTGAAATAGCTCAAATAGCTAGAGATAAAAAAATATATAAAGACAAAGAAGCTCAAGAAGCTAAAGATAAAGATAAAGATAAAGATAAAGCAGATAAAGATAAAGCAGATAAAGGAGACACAAACAACGCAGATAAGGATAAAGAAGCTGACAATCCAGGTGCTTAGTCTGGTACACAGAAACATCCAGGCAATAGTGATACAGAAGAAGAATATGATAGATGGCTACAGCCAAGCGGTGGTGTAATACAGCCTCTACAAACTAAATTGTGCTTGGGAGGCTGTATGTCACAATCTAGAAGAGAGGGTTAGTGGTTCATCTTATCCCTCTTCTTCTTCACTATGTTATCGGTATACCAAAAACCAAAAATACAAGTGATTATTCCTTGTTCAAAGCGTTCTATAGTTTTGTCGGATTGTGTCTTATGAGATATTAAATCAGCAGCACTATCTTGAAAAATTATCACCAATGGAGGTTTATTCACCTCTTTGATACTATTAAAAATATTCAAATATCAAATCGACAGTCATAAATGGCGTTTTTATATCTTGATGCAATGATGCATCATACTACAAAGATTCAATCATCAAATTAAATGCTTTTTCAATAACCTTATGTGTTGCTTCTGGGTTATTCGCTTCACAAGATAAAATATGACGACAACGCCGCGCCTGAGAAAATCCATGAAACAAACCCATGATGTGACGAGAAATATGCCTTATTTTTCCTCCTGAAGCGATATGACGAGCAGCATAATCACTGAGTGAATGACCCACCTTTTTCCAAAAATCCTTATCGATTTCTTGGGGTTGTATAGGAGGTTCTCCTGTTAAAGGATTCATAAAATTTTCATCTATAGAAGTCAGAATTCGACTATTTTGATAAGCAGCACGACCCAACATCACCCCATCCACATGAGGCAATACCTTCAACGCTTGTTGCATATTTTCAAGCCCTCCATTCAGACCAATAAAGAGATTTGGTTCCTCTTTTTTAATGGCATATACGAGTTCATAATCCAATTTTGGGATCTTACGATTTTCGCTCGTCGACAAACCCTTAAGAAGAGCTTTACGGGCATGAATCCATACTCCCCCTTTGATTCCTGTATTTTTAATGCATTTTATTAAATCTCTAAGAGCAATATCAGGAATCTGATCATCAACCCCTATACGACACTTTACCGTAACAGGAAGAGAAGTAGCACCCTGCATTGCCGCAATGCAATCTCCAACAGAATTAGGTTCTAACATAAGACATGCACCAAAAGATCCTGCATGTACACGATTTGAAGGACATCCAACATTGAAATTAATTTCATTGTATCCGAAATCTTCAGCAATCTTGACCGCTTCCACTAATTTAGCACTATCCATTCCTCCAAGTTGCAAAGAAAGCGGCCTCTCTTCTGCACTAAAACCTAAAATTTTCTGTTTATCGCCATGTAAAATAGCATCAGCAACGATCATCTCTGTATAAAGAAGAGCATGTTTGGATAACAATCTAGCGAAAAAACGATAGTGCCGATCAGTCCAATCAACCATCGGGGCCACAGCAAAAACCTTATGCGATAAAGATGAGGCCTTGTCTTGATAAAACCTCTTCGTTAATGCATATGCCTGCATTTTCTTTTTCCTTTATTTTCTATTATAATCTTACTCCTTTACTTCCTACACAAGAAAGATCTCTATTCACATAGTATTACTTAAAACCAGAAACGGTGCTATATATAGATCATATATCTCATGAGGTATGTCCGAAGTATAATATAAAGTTTGACAAATTATATAGTTTTATCTACATTTGCGATAAGAGCGATAGTTTGAATTTTTGTTTTCCATTATCCTTTGAGGATAATATGCATGTATGTGATATCCTTTAAAAGGTCTCCTAACATATTTGATGTCCTGTTTTGGTATGTTTCAAAGACGTCTCTTCCCTGACTTGTCATGATCTTTGTCTTTGTTGTAGAAATGATATCAATAGGTTACAGAAAGCATATGCTTCGTAATAATTGAGGATTATATCGTAATATGGGGAGCGATATGTTTTTTTTTGATTGTTTCTTAAATTTTTTTCAAAGTCAAATATTGATCAAGCCATCTTTTATGCTTGGGATCATCGTTACTTTAGGAAATATCCTTCTCTTAAAAAATATTTCACACATTATTTCTTCTGCCATAAAAACGATTGTTGGATTTCTCTTGTTGAGAGTGGGAGCAGACATTCTCGTTTCCCACTCCAAGATCATTGTTTCTAAAATTTCAATGATTTATCACCTAGATGGATACATTGTTGACCCATATGTTTCCATGCTATCTTGTATCACCACCTTAGGGGATCAATATGCTTTTGTAGGCTATACCGTTCTGATCGCATTTCTTTTAAATATTCTGATGGTTCTCCTACGTCGTATAACCGGCATCCGCACTCTTGTCCTCAATGGAGAAGTGATGTTCCAGCAAGCTGGACTCATGGTTCTCTTCTTCCATTTAGCATTACAAATGACAATGTGGAAGACCGTGGCATATTCTTCATCCCTTATAGCATTATATTGGGGCATCACATCGAATATGTTGTTTAAACCAACCCAAGAAATCACAAAAAATTGTGGGTTTTCAATTGGACATCAACAACAAATTGCATCTTGGCTTGCTTATAAAATAGCTCCTTATTGTGGTGATAAATCAAAAAATATCAATTTCCTTCAACTCCCATCAGGACTTCTGATGCTGAACAATTACATCGTCTCTACAGGAATTGTTATGGTTTTGTTCTGGGGAATAGCCTTGTTGTCTTTAGGCATTGATACTGTTCAAGAAATGGCTGGAAAAACACATTGGATAATTTATATTATAGAAACAGGAATGTACTTTTCTGTAGGAATTGCCATTATTATGCAGGGTGTGGGGATGTTTGTTAAAGAACTCTCGGGTGCATTTCAAGGAATTTCCAAATCCCTTATACCAAAAGCAATTCTCGCCATTGATTGCTCTGCAATTTATGGATATTCTCCCAACGCATTAATTTGGGGTTTTCTTTGGGGGGCTTTCGGACAATTATTAACAATTGCTGCCATGTTATTCTTTCATTCTTCTCTATTGATCATTCCTGGATTCATTCCCATGTTTTTTTCCAATGCTACTATTGGGATTTTTGCTAATCATTACGGAGGATGGCCCGCAGCAGCAAAGATCTGTTTTGTAATGGGAATAATTGAAGTCCTTGGAAGCGTTTGGGCCCTAAAACTTGCAAAAATGGATAGTTGGATGGGAATGGCTGATTGGTCTCTTGTCGCTCCATTGGTGATGCAAGGCTTTAATTTTAGCCATTTTTTCATCATTCCAATTTTTCTCGTGTGCGCTGTATATATGTTTTATGCAAGTCATGATCTTAGGCGTTCAGAAGACGAAAACCATCACTGATCATCATTCTCAATACTGTGATGATGGAATGAGAAATCACTACTCTCGTGATGCTCTTGCGAAACCGCTTTAATGATCCTGTGCTATTCTGCTTCTTTTGTGTCATATTGATGATCTTGTAACTCCTTTTCAATACCCTGCTCATTTATCTCAAGAATAACCTGACAAACGCAATGAACTGATTATTGATTAAATAATATGATTATACACCATTGATTTGAAAGATCTTTTCTTTTTAGAAAGAGTTATATGAGTATCCATCTTGTCTGGTTTCGTAATGACCTTCGTATTACCGACAATAAGGCATTACATGCTGCTTGTATCGATCCCAACGCAACAGTATATGCCATCTTTATTGCCACACCCAAGCAGTGGCATCAACATAACATGTCAGCGCGTCAGGCAACATTTATTTATGAGAATCTCCTGCACGTGCAAAAAGAATTAGCCACTAAAGGAATTATCCTCAAATATCATCAGTGCAATGATTTTAATGAATCCATTCAATGGTTAGAAAATTATTGTGATCGAAAATACATTACAGATCTTTTCTATAATCGACAGTATGAAATCAATGAACGTCGCCGTGACCAGAAATTAGAACAACGCTTACAAAACAAAGTCTTCTGCCGAGGCTTTGATGACAGCGTTATGCTTCCACCAGGAGAAATACTCAATGGTAACGGCCAAATGTACAAAATATATACACCATTTCGTCAAGCAGTAATCGAAAAGATCCGCACATCCGATCTTCGCTCTTTGACAGCACCTGCAATCCGTCGATCTGGTTCTGTCATGATCAAAAAAATACCTCCACCTTTTGACTATCCTTCACAAACCGTTGAACCAGTCTTTGCTGCAGGCGAAAAATATGCATTGCAATTATTACGCAAATTTTGCCAAGAAAAAGTGCAATTGTACAGTAAACAACGCGATATTCCAGCCATGCAAGCTACGAGCACTCTATCACCTTATTTGGCCATCGGCATCCTCTCTCCTCGCCAATGCTTAAACAGATTGCGTGCTGAATGTTCAGATCTCTTCACTAACATCCATAGCAGTTCCTTTAGTTGGCTGAATGAACTTATCTGGCGTGAATTTTATCGTCATTTAATCGTAGCTTATCCCTTTCTATGTATGGGAAAACCCTTTATTGCATGGACTGATCAAATATCTTGGAACAACGATGTTCATGCTCTTGAAGCATGGAAACAAGGACAAACAGGATTTCCGATCGTAGATGCAGCAATGCGTCAACTCAATACGATCGGATGGATGCACAATCGTTTGCGCATGATTAGTGCGAGTTTTTTAGTCAAAGATCTGCTTATCAATTGGCGAATTGGCGAACAATACTTCATGTCACAATTATTGGATGGCGACTTTGCATCCAACAATGGAGGATGGCAATGGGCTGCTTCTACAGGAACTGACTCTGTTCCTTATTTTCGTATTTTTAACCCCCTAATCCAAGGAAAACGTTTTGATTCAACAGGAATTTTTATCCGTAAATGGTTACCTGAACTCCAACATATCCCTAATCAGTATATTCATCATCCTTATGATTGGAGAGACAATAATCACTCTCAGATTCATTATCCTCTTCCTATTATTGATCACCAGAAAGCTCGTCAACAAACTCTCACAGCATTTTATACAGCTAAAAATACATAAGAAAATTGTCAAATATTGTGTATCATCAAAAATATTATATGAGGCTTTACTCAAGAATAATCATCACCATAATATTCTCAACAATGTAAGCCATGATTTTAAAGCTATTTTTATGCATACTTTCACACCTTATTATAAAGGTATAAGATTCACTGTCTTTAATAATAACCCTGCCTCAACCCCTCTTCTGGCAATGAGACCCTGTAGCTTCTTTCCTCCTGCAAAGATCCATCTATTAATCGCAGCATTAGACCAATCCTCATCATCAATCCTCTTCTTGAAAGTGCTGTATTTATATCTGTTGATACCACAATTAAAGACAAAATCTCCAACAGCTGATAATCGGTTTTCACCAGATGATGCAAGAATGGGAGAATCTTTGAGTACTTGGTTTATCACTCTTGATATATCTTGGAGTAAAAGAGCATCTGCTCGCCCAATAGATATACATTGGCCCTCATAGACCCCATACCCAGTATGTCCCCATATCCAATCGTCGAAACACCAGCAGGACATCGATAGGCGGATAACCATAGTCCTTCGAAAGGTTTAATTAATCTAATAACAAAGCAAAGACAGGTTGATATTTTCAATTTTGAAGTATTGACTCCTTTAGTGAATATATTTACAGGTTGATATTTTCAATTTTCAAGTATTGACTCTTTTAGTGAATATATTTTAGGTAGCATAAATGAGGTTAGTTCTTATGAAAGTGGATTCATCAATGGATATCAAAAAACAACTCGTAATAGCATCTCTTTTGTCAGCCGCTGCAGTATTGGGCGGATGCAATCTTTCAGAAAATAAAACTGCATCAAAAGCAGCTCCAAGAGCTAAACCAGCAACTACAAGAGCTAAACCAGCAACTACAAGATCACAAGCAGATGCAAAAGCAGCTGAAGAAGCTAAAAAAGCTAAAAAAGCTAGAGAAAATGCAACCAAAAGAGGTTCCACCTGGTTTGAAAGAGTAAGCCAAAGGTAAGGGACCCAGCTACTCCACCTAATAATCCACAGACAACCGGTGGTAATCCAAGCTTTTAAAGCTAAAATCTAACTTGTATAGGCTATATCTAGAGAGGGGTAAGTAGTTCATCTTACCCCTCTTTTTTCATACACA
Source organism: Candidatus Liberibacter ctenarytainae (assembly GCA_016808295.1). GTDB lineage: Bacteria > Pseudomonadota > Alphaproteobacteria > Rhizobiales > Rhizobiaceae > Liberibacter > Liberibacter ctenarytainae. Next base: position 80,091 of record SEOL01000006.1, on the reverse strand, counting down.
ATATATATAATGTAAGTAATTGATTATACAGCTCTTTTTATGCATACTTTCACATCTTATTATAAGGAGGTGAGATTCATTGTCTTTAACAACATCTTTGCATCAACCCCTCTTCTGACAATGAGACCCCCGCAGCTTTTAGCCTCCTGCAAAGACCCATCTATTAATCGCAGCATTAGACCAATCTTCCTCATCAATGCGCTTCTTGAAAGTGATTGAACGATATCGGCCAAGATTAAAGATAAAATCGCCCACAGCTGATATTTGATTTTCGCTAGTTGATGTAAGAATAGGAGAACTTTAAAACTTAAGCCTACACACTTCGTGGCGTCTTCTATCAACAGATCATTTGCTTGTTGCTCTGATATCTACATGCTCTCAAAAACATCCGCGCTTGTATGGTTGTAATCTACCGTTAAAATATTTGCTGGATCACGATAAGATTTTAACCATAGTTTTTAAACCCTTTTATTAACTAATAGTTGCGAAACGTTGATGTTTTAAAACTCCAGAATTGACTCCTTATTGTTTTATATGCTTTAGACCTCCTTATTATTTTATATGCTTTAGACTATATTATTGTTTGATATGCTTTAGACAGTATTATTAGGTTAAAGATAATTTTATAGAATTATTTTATAATGGAGTTCATATCGTGCATATCAAAAAAAAAAATTATAATAGCATCTCTTTTGTCAACTACCACTGTATTGGGTGGATGCGATCTTTTGGAAAACAAACGTATACAAGCAGTAGAAGATGTAAAACCAGCAGAAATTGTAATACCAGCAGAAATTGTAATACCAGCAGATAACACTCAAGAAACTAATAAACCAATAGATGACACACAGGTATCTGCAACAGTTAACACAGAGGCAGCTAACAATCAGCAGCCCACAACACCAGTAACTGCTGACACACAGGTATCTACAGCTCAAAAAGTTAACACAGCGGCAGCTAACAATCAGCAACCTACAACACCAGTAGCTGCTGATACAGCAGCATCTAACAACCAAAATAGTGATAAAATAAAACGTATAAAAGAACTAAACACTCTATTGAAGATTGAAACAGATTCGGAAGAAAGAATCCTACTAAAGCATGAAAAAGCCAATGAAAGAGCAATGCGGGCAAAAGAAGGAAGCAAAGAACAAAAAGAGTATAAGACCGAGGAAGACAAATTGTCAAAACAGGCGAAAGAACATCGTGATAAGGCTATAGATCTCCGGAAGAAGCTGGGTGAACTGAATTAGCCAAAATATTAAACCCTTAACCTAATCCCTCTTCTTCTTCACAATGTTATCTATATACCAAAACCCCAAAATACAAGCGATGATGTCTTGTTCAAAGGGGATTAAGATTAAAAGGGGGGATTTGATTATCCCCCTTTTTTCACACCCCACCAAACTCATAAAGAAAGGATAAACAATAATCCAAAAAAAGGTTGCTTGCAAAATACCAATACCAAGTTGCCTATGCGCCACGGTATTCCCTTTAACTTCCCAAAGTTTGGCTTTTTCCTCTGCAGAAGGTCATTGGGATTTAAGCCTGCTCATATTATACGACATCTAACCCCCATTAGACTCACTCGGGTATTCCCAGAGGAAAATCTCACTTCCTGAAATCTTATCTCCAATATTTCTATCAAAACCTGAGCGAATTCTTGGCACAGACTTGCTATGGTCTTGTATTATTGTCGAATATCATAGGTTCCCAGAGGGAAAGGTAATCAGGAAATTGAGCTTTCCGTCTTTAATCTCCCCGATCATTAGTGCACCGTCATTCATATATAGATTGAATTTTGGTCCCCTCCCCTTAAACCATATTGAGGGCGTTTTATTCTGTTTCTCTCAGGATTAAGTTTCCAAGTGAGTTAAAATATTTGCTGACTTTTTCTACTATAGGAGCAAGAGTTTCCACCAATTGAGCTTTGGTAGCAATTCCTTCCATCTTTTGACGAATGTCCTCAATATGTTTTCTTAGTTCCAGCTGTATTATCCTGTTCAGACAGCAAGGTCAGCCTCTAATTTATCGTGAAGAGGAGCTAAAGACGCTTGATTTGCCACTGATTGGGCATCATGTTCGGCAATGATATTATCATCGGTTTCTTCACCTTTAAAAACCCTTAGTTTATTACCTCTTGCGAGATATTTATTATCTGGATAAAACAAGCCAATTAACGCCTTCATCAATGGCAAAATCATCAGAAAGAAAACCTTCTGAGATCAACTTTATCACTGTATCTTCAGGGATTATAATCCAAGCATTGATCTCTTCTGAGCTCGCCCCTCTCCAAGGGACAACAAATCGCGTGGTCGACCCTATACGATAAGTAATCGATTTATCTTCCTTAATTATGCGACGCATTACTTAAAAGCTCTTCTATAAATTCAAAATAAACACCGCCCCTTACGGAATAGCTTTCGGCATCTTAACAATAAATATCTCCTATTATTTGATAGAAAAAGACCAGTTTTCATATAGATCTATTGATTTATTTCATCTACCATGTGTCATGGATTCCAATCTTTTTATATGAATCCCTTGACGGATAAGATAATGCTAACCTAGATTAATGATAGTATTTTGGATACTGTGCTTTTTTGAAAGATAAAAATATGACCTCCTCTGTTCGCGTACGCGTTGCACCTTCTCCTACTGGAGACCCCCATATTGGAACCGCTTATACGGCATTGTTTAATTATCTGATCGCAAAAAAAATGGGAGGAAAGTTTCTTTTGCGTATCGAAGATACCGATAGCAAACGCTCAACACGCGAATCCGAAGATGCAGTCATTAAATCTCTAAAGTGGTGCGGACTCCATTGGGATGAAGGTCCTGATATAGGAGGAGACTATGGGCCATATCGTCAGTCAGAACGCAAAAATATTTATCAGCCTTATGTGCAGAATCTTTTGGATAAAAATCATGCATTTCGTTGTTTTTGTTCCGCAGAAAGACTAGAAGAAATGCGTGAAGGGCAGCGCAAACGCAATCTTATGTCAAAATATGATGGTCACTGTCTTAATCTTTCTGCCCAAGATATTAAACGCTTTCTCAACGAAAACAAACCCTATGTTGTCCGTCTTAAAATCCCCGATCAAGGATTGTGTACAGTTCATGACACAATATACGGTAGCATGGAAATTCCTTGGAATTCCGTTGATATGCAGGTTTTATTAAAATCAGATGGCATGCCTACTTATCATTTAGCCAATGTTGTGGATGATTATCTCATGAAGATCACCCACGTTGCACGGGGAGAAGAGTGGATATCTTCTGTGCCCAAACACGTCTTACTGTATAAATATTTAAACTTTCCTCTTCCCCAATGGATCCATTTACCGCTAATGCGAAATTCTGATAAATCCAAATTGTCAAAACGCAAAAATCAAACCTCTATTTCCTATTATTCGGCAATTGGTTATTTGCCAGAAGCTCTCATCAATTTTTTAGGACTTTTCTTTACGCAGCAAACGGAAAAAGAAGACGAATTAATGGATATGAAACAGTTAATTGAACACTTTAATCTCCATCAGCTGTCAAAATCAGGAGCTGTCTTTGATAGACAAAAATTGGACTGGTTAAATGGACGTTGGATCCGAGAAAGGCTTTCTTCAACAGAATTTAAATCGCGGGTATCACAATGGATGCGCGAAGAAGATCGTCTTGATAAAGGTTTCGATCTTGCACAATCACGTATCTTAAATTTTGGCTCCCTCCCCTCAATGATGGGGTTTTTATTTCAATCTGATATGAATATCACAAAAGAATCTTTTCAAAATCTTTCTCTCTATCCAAAAGAGATATTAGATATTCTACAGACAGCACAAGAAGAATTAGGAAAAATTTCTGTTTGGAAAAGAGATAATATTCAGACAGCATTACGAAATGCTGCTCAAAATGTAGAAAAATCTTTGAAAATGATTGTTAAACCCCTCTTTATCTCCCTATCGGGATCCCAACATTCGTTGCCACTTTTTGATAGTATGGAAATTTTAGGACGTGCTGTTGTTCATTTTCGCTTAACGCACGCTCTCACATTGGTTTCTTCCCTCGTTCAAGATGATAAGAAAGAAAAAAAGAAATGAATAATACAAAATCTCCCTCATCTTTATCATCCAATTCTCTTGAAGTACGAACTCAAAAATTAGATCTTCTCCGACAATCTTTAAAAGAAGTCTATCCTGCGCATTTTCATCGCGATATTACTAATGTTGAATTGCATGAAAAATATGCGCATCTTCAGGATGAAGAGAAATCATCTGATATTGTCACCATTGCCGGTCGTGTTTATAGCTCTCGCAATTCAGGAATGTTTATGGATATTCATGATGCAAGCGGCAAAATACAAGTCTTTACGCATAAAAACACAGCAGATTCACAATCACAGCATTTGTTATCCTTAATTGATCTTGGTGATATCATAGGGGTTATCGGTCAGGTGCGTCGTACGAAACGTGGAGAAATCACAGTTAATGCCCATACAATAACAATGTTAAGCAAAGCTCTGAATTCTATTCCAGAAAAATATTATGGATTATCCGATGTAGAGCTCCGATATCGCAAACGATATTTGGATATTATCAGCAATGCCGATTCGAAGAATCGTTTCCACCAGAGAAGCCGTATTATTTCTGATATTCGTTCTTTCATGGAAAAAAATGGATTTATGGAGGTAGAAACCCCCATATTACAGCCTATCTATGGAGGAGCTACTGCTGATCCATTTAAAACACATCATAATATTCTCAAAACTGACATGTATTTGCGTATTGCGCCAGAACTTTATCTTAAACGTGTATTAATATCAGGGCTAACCGATAAAGTATTTGAATTAAATCGTAACTTTCGTAACGAGGGTACATCTTCAAGACATAATCCAGAGTTTACAATGATAGAAGCCTATTGGGCTTATACAGACTATCGAGATATGATGAAGTTTGTTGAAGATTTATGGTATACCCTTGTGATGAATTTGCATGGAAAAACAGATGTTCCAGCTGGAGACAAAACAATTTCCTTTCAAATTCCTTTTGCATGCAAGTCAATCCCTGAATTGGTAGAAGAAGAAACAGGAATTGATTTTATGCTTTTAAAAAGCGATCAAGAAGCACGCAATATAGCCCATAAAATTGGAATTCAAGTCGAAAAAGATGCCCTGTGGGGCGAAGTTATGATGGCTATCTTCGAAGAAAAAATTGAAAAAAGCATCTTGAATCCGACTCATATTATAGGTTTTCCCAAAGACATTTCTCCTTTTGCAAAGGAACTTCCTTCTGATAATCGTCTTGTGGAACGTTTTGAGACATATTGCAATGGATGGGAAATATGTAATGCTTTTTCAGAACTCAATGATCCCATAGAGCAACGTATACGAATGGAACAGCAAGTCAAACAATCGCACGCACGTGGGGAACACACTATTCTTGATGAAGGTTTTTTAGATGCGATGACATACGGCATGCCACCAGCAAGTGGGATGGGCATGGGAATTGATCGTCTTGTGATGCTACTTACCAATGCACCTTCTATCCGAGATGTGATTCTGTTTCCAGCACAGAGGTTAATACCTTAAAAAACTATATCAAGGTGATAACGACATGGGCAATGTAAAAATGATCTATAGTCCACTATTTAGAGGATTGTCCCATTGTTCCTCAAAATGATTATAGAACACATCCATTCAATCATTTACGAGTATTAATTCGCCTTAACAACAGACCATAATATTTTTGTGTGATATTGCTGCAGATTGAGCAATATCTAATCTTCGTTCAAACTAAGCGCATTCCAGCATTGGCTCGGAATAAAACCAACATACTTTTAATTTCGTATGATCCGATAGAATAGATATCCTTGTCTTGTGATTGTATTTTATGATGATATCATCGCTCTATTATACAATTTAAACGGCCAGTATACAAATACATACTAGTCAATCATCTTTTATATTCATTCAATTTATTTCAACTATCATTTATTTTAAAGTGAAAATTACAATGTGACGAGACTTTGAAAACTATTACTCATCGAGAAAATGTCCACGGCCTATTACCTATTAGATGTCATTGTCTTTTCCTCATTTGAAAGTCTTTTCTATCAGAAAACAATCATTGTTTTCTTTGTTATTCGTTGAACCAAATACTCTTTTTCCTAATGTCTCGACTAATCTTAGTCAACGTCTCAACAAACTCATTTGCACGATCAACACTATAAAATTGACCTTTAGAAGCACATGCTTGAATGAACTTTTTTTTCTTCATATGCACAGCAATCCCATAAATGATTCCTCCCTTATCTTTTACCTGTTGACAAATCCTAAGAGTGGTTTCATTTGATTCCGGATTTATATTGTCACCATCCGTCATGAATATGATATATTTGTTAAATTTATTATGACCATATTTTCTGTGTTTTTTGTCTTCATCACCCTCGAAGAGAGTGTTATAAGCGTATTCCATTGGAGGGAATGAATCCGTCATTCCAAAAGCTTTAACAAGTGATATTTGTTTCCTGATTCTGTTGACTCCCCACCCCATATGCATCTTATCAACAATATGATCAGAAAATGTTGCTAATCCTATTCGAATGGCAGTATTCACTTGAGGAATTTTGCCAATATCATCTAGGAAAGCCCCGATCGATTCTTTTGCAATGTCTATTCTCTTTCCTGTTGCTGGCAAAGTAGGGACAGAAGTATCCTTCTTTGGCAAAGAATCATCTAAAGGGACATCTATTTTACTTTCTGTTATTGGCCAAGCAAGGAGCTCCTCTGTTGACCAAGAAAGGAGGTCCTCTGCAGTAGGGTTAGCAGCCTTCTTTGGCAAAGAATCCTCTAAAGGGAGCATCATTGATCCAGAAACATCAACAACCAACATAATGCTTGCTGCAAAATCTGATTTTAATTGAACAAAAATAGAACCATGTGCCAATAGTGAAGTATGATATCTATCATCCTGAGAAGGGTTGGTAAATAACATATTTTTAAAGTTCATTCTATAGGGACTATTGAGTGAAATAAGATATCTCCCTTTCACCTCAGTTTCCTTGATAGAAATCTTCATATTATTTATGATCTGCTGTGTATCTTTTACAGAAAATGACTTTTTCAAATGAAACAAGAAATCACGCTTTGCAGAAGCCTTTACTGCGTTCAAATCAATAACTCGATCATTAACAGCATCTGCAGCTGCTGTAGCAAGAGCATGATTGACTGCATTTTGTAAAAGTGTCTTTGTATATATTATATGTGCAATATGAAATATAAAGAATGCAATAATAATAAGGATAGGAAGTAGTATAGCAGTTAATATCGCAAAATTTCCTATATTATGACGAAAACAACCTTTTGTTCGCAAAAAAAACATCTAAAATCCACTTTAAAAATTTAAAATTTTTATATATAATAACTAATAAAACAGTATATAAATAATATATAGTACAAATATAACTTGTAAAAAATATAATATATTTGATATTAAATAATAAATTATACAATATATAAAGACTAGAATACAAATATATACTAATAAATCAACGAATAAATTATATTTTATATTTATTTGGCAATTGATTATAGATAACAATGCTATTCATCACCATCGAAATCATTTATACAGCGCTTATAAAATATAGTACTAAAACTATATTATTACAAGACTTTAAATCTTCTAGCAACAAATAAATGAATCTTTCAACCTTGAAAAATCACTGAATTCAATAAAAATAATTATCCTCTTCAATCAAAACTTACCTATGATACCAATAAGTATTGGATATATTATCTTCCTTATAAATCAGATGATTTATATCATTTATCAATCAAATAAATTTTTTAATAATATGGTAATATTTATGAGATTATATTCGACACAATAACATTTGTTATTAATTGCAGATTCTTGTCTTCAACTATCTTTTTATCCTAAAACGAAAATTACGATATAAAACAAACTCTGAAGATTATTACTCATAATTTCTATGGCCTATTATAGATGACATTGTCTTTTCCACTTTGGAAAGTCTTTTCTATCATAGAACAATCTATATAGACTTAAAAAGTACAATCAATATGCAAATAAAAAATTCATCTCAATGGATCATAAAATGGGCACATTAAAAGAACTCGAAGATTTTTCTATCATATCCTTACCTTTTAGAGCTGACAACAAGACAGTTGATGAAGATTATCTTGAACACATAGTTGCTGAATCTCTCGATCGTTGTCTAAGGGATCACTAAAAATAACACACGTATCCTTTAATCAGCAGCACCTTAAATCATTTTTATTTATAGGTTAAGGATATAGAAAATTGACTCATTTCTTTTATTGGCAGCATCCTCAATACACGTTTCTTCTTTAATTGATCTGTAATTAATTAATGGTTCTTCCTTCAACAGAAAAAACCAGCACCTTCCAAAACACTATCTTAAAGATCCACCACTCACCTACACCACAGGAGATTGGAACTGCATGCCATCAAAAGCAGGGACAACATGGGAAGGAACTGTTTTTAATACCGTATTATAATCTAAATCAGTATTCATATGCGTTAAAATGGCATGTTTAGGCTTAAGGAGAGCAATTTTTTTTAACGCCTCTGGCAAAGAAAAATGACTGCTATGAGGAGCATTTCGAAGAGCATCTATGATCAAATAATCTAAATTATGCAGTTTTTCTAAACTTTTCTCTGGAAATACATTAACATCGGTGCAATAGGCAACATTTCCAAAACGAAATCCTAATGAAGAAATTTTTCCATGCTGTTGCAATAAGGGAATAGCTTCAATCACACCTCCATTACCTTCTATGCAGATTTTAGCATCAGTATGCTCTTCTATAATAAAAGGTTGAACGATAGGAGGATAAGAACTTCCTTCGGGAGCATGAAAACAATACCTAAAACTCTCAACGAGACGTTTCATACAACTTGGGGCAGCATAAATATTGATAGGTTTCTTTTGCTTGAGAAAATATCCTCTCAATTCATCTATCCCATGAATATGATCGGCATGCTCATGTGTATAGAATACTGCATCTATAGATTCCACCTTTTCTCGCAACATCTGTATATAAAAATCAGGACCAGTATCAATAATTACAGTAGTCAACTCACCCTGTTCCGATATTCTAGAAACCTTTAAAGATGCCCGAGTACGACGATTTTTAGGATTATTTGGATCACAATTTCCCCAATTACCTGTAATACGCGGAACAGATGACGAAGAAGAACACCCTAAAATTGTAAAATGATAAACATTTGTCATGAAGCAACACACTCAGACATTTTTGAAAATAATCTCATAGCATTTTCAGTTGTTTTCTCCATAATCTCCTCATAGGTTATTTGTCTCTCCTTTGCAAGAATATTCGCTGTATTAACAACATAAGAAGGCTCATTACGCTTTCCCCGCCAAGGAACAGGAGCAAGAAAAGGAGCATCGGTCTCAACAAGCAATCGATTCATCGGAATAGTTTTTGCAATGTTTCGCAAATTATCCAACTTAGAAAAAGTAACTATCCCTGCAAAAGATATATATCCCCCTAAATCCAAACAAATCTCCGCCATTTTTTGAGTCGCTGAAAAACAATGAATCACAAACGAAAAAGAACCTTTTTTCATCTCTTCCTGTAGAATAATCGACATATCTTCATCAGCAGAACGACTATGAATAACCAAAGGAATTCCCGTTATTCGAGCAGCTTCTATATGGCGCAAAAAAACAGTTTTTTGATCTTGAAGTCTATGAACAGCATGATAACAATCGAGACCAGTTTCACCAAGCGCCACAACACTTGGATGGGAAGCCATACATACCAATTCATCAACCGATACCTCCATCTCTTCATGAGCAGAACAAGGATGAATTCCTATCGAACAAAAAATTGAAGAAGGATATTCTTGGCACAGCTTAACTAAAGGAACAAAGTCCTTAACGCTTACTGCAATAGAAATCATTTTCAGAACACCTGCCTGATGAGCACGCATGATGACATCATCACGGTCTTTCTCAAAATCAGGAAAAGTTAAATGACAATGTGTATCAATCAACATAAGACAATCCTATAACAAACGTGGGAAAACCGCATACGACATCTCTTTCATCATTAATCCTGATTTCAGCCTCTCATCTAATGACGCAAAACAACGCTTATCAATCGGAATAGAAAGAATATTTAAAATCTGATCTGCCAGCTGAGGAACAAAAGGTTGCAATAAAATAGCAAGCTGACGCACCACATCAGATGTCACATACAAAACAGTCGACATACGACTGGGATCAGCCGTCTTCAAATACCAAGGCCTTTGGGCAGAAAAATATTGATCTACTTCAGAAACAATAGATATAATATGTGCCAATGCTCTATGAATAGATTGATTGTGCATTTTTACACGAATATCGTGTAAATTTCTTGAACAAGAGGATAGCAGAATATTATCGGCATCAAGAAACTTACTGGGCTGGGGAATCTTTCCTTCACAGTTTTTCAACACCATAGAAAGAGAACGATTTACTAAATTACCAATACCATTAGCAAGGTCTGCATTTACGCGCTTCTTAACATTATCAATATCATAGAACCCATCTTGTCCGCAAGAAATTTCCCGCAAAAGGAAATAACGCAAAGAATCAACCCCGATATTCTTCGTTACTTCCATAGGATCAATCACATTTCCTAATGATTTAGATATTTTTTCACCTTTGTTGAGAATAAATCCATGTGAAAAAATCGCTTTTGGCAAGGGCAAATTCGCCGACAATAAAAAAGCCGGCCAATAAATAGCATGAAATCGCATAATATCCTTGCCTATAACATGCAAATTAGCAGGCCAAAATCGTGCCTTCGCTTCTTGTGGATGATTCAAAAATCCTGTTGCTGTTAAATAATTCGTGAGAGCATCAACCCAAACATACATGATATATTGAGGATCGTCGGGTATTTTTATTCCCCAATCAAATTTTTTGCGAGAAATTGAAAGATCTTTCAGACCTGATTGCACAAAAGAAACAATCTCATTGCGCCTTTCTACAGGCAAAATAAACTCTGGATGAGTATCATACAAAGCAAGCAATTTATCTTGATAAGCTGATAATCGAAAAAAATAACCTTCCTCCTCCATCCATTGAACCGGATGTTTTTGAGCATTATAACGCTGACCATCATCACCTATATGAATCTCATCATCTTGATAATACGCTTCATCACGCAATGAATACCATCCGGCATATGATCCCTTATAAATATCTCCGCTCTCTAACATCGTCTTCCATAATATATGGCAGGTGTCATGATGACGTTTTTCTGTTGTACGGATAAAATCATCGTATGAAATATTCAGTATATCAGCCGCTTCACGAAAATATTGGCTGTTTTGTTCAACGAAACGCTCTACCTCTATACCAGCATTTTGTGCTGACTTAGCGATCTTTTGTCCATATTCATCGGATCCTGTTACAAATAAAACATCCTTACCATCAAGACGATGGAAACGCGCTATAGCATCTGCTATAATCATTTCATAAGCATGTCCAATGTGCGGTTTAGCATTCGCATAGGAAATCGCTGTAGTAATATATATTCTTTCATAATTGTTCATTATACCTGCCATCCTCTTCACTGTTTGCGCGATTCAATGCTCAAGCACACGCAAAATCTCGATAGTAGACTTGACAGCAATCCTTCGCCTTTTCAAGGAGATAAAAAATTGTCTGTCGTCGATCTAAATGATATATAAAGAAAGAATCTACTCTTTTCTTAATGGCATAACCCATTTGTATTATTTTATCTGCTCCTTCAATATTGCCGGATAAAGCAGCTTCTTTAGCGCTTTTAAATATCTCCTCAACAACAAATTCTGTCAAGAAATGAAAAGCAACGCTGCTCTCTTTATGAGATAACTCATCTGCAATTTCTTGCATGATATAACGTATAGACTGTTTTTCCTGTGCACGCATCAACTTTATATATGCAGCAATCACTTTATCACAACCATAGTTTAAAATTTTTATCGCTCTCAAAACACTACCACGCGATGCAATCTTCAAAAAATGACTACTTTCTTGTGCAATAGAAATATTAAGTGATTCAAGCGCTTTATACAAATTATTTTCTGATAGAGCCTTAAATTTGACAGATATACAACGTGATCGGATGGTTGACAAAATTTTGCCAGAAACATGTGATATCAAAATAAACAGAACCTTTTCAGGAGGCTCTTCCAAAGACTTGAGCAAAGCATTAGCAGCATTATGATTCATACCATCAGCAGGGTCAATCATAACAATACGCCAATGACCTTTATCTGCAGTCAGAGACAAGAAATGGCGAATACGGCGAATTTCATCCACTGTAATCACTGTTCGCAATGTTCCTTTTTTGGAATCAAATGGATACGATAAATATAAAAAATCATGCAATGCACGAGAGTCCATTTGTCTTACAATAGGAAGATTTGGATCTAGTGCATACATTTTAGAAGGAGCCTGCCGAAAGTCCGGATTTTGAAAAATATGACCCGCATAACGGAAGCCTAAAGTTGCTTTTCCGATCCCTTCTTCTCCTTCGAAAAGAAAAGCGTGATGCATTTTCCCAGAACTATAGTATTGTGATAACAATTCTTCAATCTTCTCATGACCAAATAATTTTTGGTTATAAAGAGGATTAGAAACACTATTGACCATGATATTAACACTTCTTTTGCCGCAAAAGGGGAGCCTTTTTTTGAACAAATCCCCAAATAATATTTTTGATACACTCAGCAACATCTTCAATAGGATTCGCCGCATCCACAATATAACAACGCTCTGGTTGATCTCGCGCAATCTTCAAAAAGATCTGACGATTCTTCTCATGAATTTCAATATCTTTTCGTTCAAAACGATCCAAATCAGATATTTTATTTGTATCATATCGACGCTGAACACGTTTTAATCCTATATCTACAGGAAGATCTAAAATAATCGTACAATCTGGTATAATGCCTTGAGTTGATACTTTTTGAAGAGAATTTAAAAATCGATTCTGAGAATCGTTACCCTTATTTTGGTATGCATAGGATGAATCCAAAAAACGATCGCACAGCAAAATCTTGCCTCGAATCAGTGCAGGACGGATTATAGTTTCCACATGATCGCTCCTGATAGAGGCAAACAAAATAGCCTCAGCACAAGAACCAAATTCATCGACTCCACTTGATAAAAGAATATGGCGTGCGGCTTCTGCAACTGGAGTCCCCCCTGGCTCACGTGTCACCTGAACATCATAACCCCTTTTTTTTAAAAATTGAGCTAAACGAGGAATATGTGTCGTTTTTCCTCCGCCTTCAATTCCTTCGAAACTGACAAATAATCCTGAATTCAAAATCCGTTTCTTCTCCATTGATTATACAACAATTATATTTCCAAAAACCTTAAAGCGATTCACTCTATTAACAATAACGCAAAATTTATTCTATTGCACGCCATCTCAGATGGCTTTACCAAAAAAATTGAATGTCAATACCTATAGAAATTATTTACTTATTATTTTATGATAATAGAGACAATGGATACCTTCAAAGTGATACGTTGGAAAAAACATCTATTATTATTAGTTCATATAATCTCTTAAAATGCATTGATACAATCAAAAAACTCTTTATCTGCCACAACTATAATACAACAAAGGTTAAGTATAATACGGAAATATGAAACATGTAATGAATGCTAAATGGAATATTTTGATGATGCGTTTTAAACCAAAGTCACCTCTTATAAAGGAATTTTTTTATTATCTGGAATCATTGAATTTGAAACCTTTGTCTCAACTCCTTCCAAAAAACCATATCAGCAATTATGTATCACTCAATTATCTATGAATCTACTCTCCTTATATCATCTTTCATCTTCTTAATCTGGAGAAAAAATGCAAAAACTTTCCTTATGTCGTCCAGATGATTGGCATCTCCACCTGCGTGATGGAGATATCCTCAGAAATGTTGTTGGGGATAGTGCACAACATTTTAAACGGGCTCTCATTATGCCTAACCTTACCCCTCCAATTGTCACTTCTTCTGACGCACAAAGTTATCGTCAAAGAATTTTAGATTCTCTTCCCCCAGGAAATCATTTCTCTCCTTTTATGACCCTATATCTGACCGAAAAGACCGATCCTGACGATGTAGAACAAGGATTTCGTTCTGGAATCATTAAAGCAATGAAACTATATCCAGCTGGAAGTACAACAAATTCCCATTATGGAATACAGCATATCGATCGTGTCATACCTGTTCTTGAAAGAATGGAAAAACTCGGCATGCACCTCTGTATACACGGTGAAAAATCCGATGATACAGTTGATATATTTGACCGAGAATCAATATTCATCGATGATTTTTTAGAGCCTTTACGTCAAAGATTTCCCCTGCTCAAGATTACTCTTGAGCATATTACAACTATTAATAGCATAGAATATATTATTGATTCTACGAATATCGCAGCTTCTATCACCGTCCATCATCTAATAATCAATCGAAACGCTCTGTTTTACAATGGATTCAATCCCCATTATTACTGCCTTCCAATCCCAAAAAGAGAAAAACACCGTCTTGCCCTTCGTCAAGCAGCCGTTTCTGCTGATCCACGCTTTTTTCTTGGAACCGATTCTGCTCCTCATTTGGATTGCTTCAAAGAATCATCTTGTGGTTGCGCTGGTATTTACACTGCAAAAAATGCGATAAGCTGCCTTGCACACGTATTTGAAGACGAGAACAAACTTGAAAATCTAGAACGTTTTATCGCTGTAAATGGGGCCACATGGTATGGAGAACCCATTAATAAAGAAAAAATATCCTTAGTGCGGCAAGATAAAGCCATTGTTCGTGATAAACATAAAAAAATATCTACGGGTTCTATCACTCTATTTGATCCAATCTTCCCATTATATTGGCAAATAGATCCCCAAAATGAGGATACCATTTAGAATGACAATATCGATTAATATCTTCATCAATATTATATTTATATGTATGTTTGTCTCTTAAGAAAGGAAGA
Source organism: Candidatus Liberibacter ctenarytainae (assembly GCA_016808295.1). Classification (GTDB taxonomy): domain Bacteria; phylum Pseudomonadota; class Alphaproteobacteria; order Rhizobiales; family Rhizobiaceae; genus Liberibacter; species Liberibacter ctenarytainae. The sequence goes on along the minus strand of SEOL01000006.1, from coordinate 65,055 downwards.
TCAATAATGATTTTTAACGATTTCTCAAATCCAAAAGCCATGGCAGAATTGGTAGCCAAGATGCTTTTTGAAATTAATGCTGTCAATTTTTCTCCCAAAAATCCTTATCGCCTTGCTTCAGGCATTGTCAGTCCTGTATATATTGATTGTCGCAAACTAATCTCTTATGCACGTGTTCGATCAACGATTATGGATTTTGCTGCAACAATTGTGCTTCGTAATATAGGCTTTGAATCCATTGATATTATTGCTGGTGGAGAGACAGCAGGTATTCCTTTCGCAGCATTTTTAGCAGAACGTTTAAGTTTGCCGATGATTTATATCAGAAAAAAACTGAAAAAACATGGGCAAAAAACTCAGATTGAAGGACATATTTCAAAAGGAAATCGTATTCTCCTTATAGAAGATTCAATTACTCTCGGAGGATCTATGCTTGATTTTGTAAAGGTTATTCGCGACGCTGGCGGTATTATTCATGATGGCATAGGACTTTTTTTTTATGGAATATTCCCAGAAATCCCCATACGCCTTCAAGAGAATAATATAAATCTTCACTACATTGTCACATGGAATGATATTCTAAAGGTTGCTCGAGAACAAAAAACATTTGATCAATCCACCTTGATAGAGGTAGAAGATTTTCTTAATAATCCTATGCAATGGTCAGCATCCCACGGTGGAATTTCAACAATATAAGATCAAAGACAAATCTTAGATCTGTTATTTCATATTTATTTTTTAACAATCCTACGCACACACAATGGTGTAAGAACGCTGCCATAGCAGCAAAATAAATGGATTCAACTCCTATATTACAGAATATACTTTCTGCGGCAAAATCCATTGTCGTTGATTAAACAGATGCACAAAAGATCAGTCGGTGATAATCAATATATACAGCCTAAAGCAAGGCGATAAGGATTTTGAGGAGAAGAATTAACGCAACAACAATCTTTTTTCTATGTATTATTTGAATAAGATGTCAGGTTACTTCCCTATAGACAATCACTCCTTTGATATTATCCACAACATTGTCTACAAATGGAAAAAGTAATACTCTCTGGGGATCTACGGGCCCAGGAAATTGGATTTTTTTCCATGGAACCTGTCGAAAACCTAGTTTGCTGTAATAAGAAAAATCACCAATTAATACAATACATGCCACTTCTTTTTTGCTGGCAGCATCGATAGCCATTTTGATTAATTTTTTTCCAATGCCTTTTTTCTGGTATAATGGCCGCACGACCAGAGGGCCGAGGATATATCCTTTGGCAATTCCTATAGAAATCGGTGTCATACGAACCGACCCCATAATCTCTTCAGCATCTGCGCAAATAAATGACAAAGAAAGATCATGTTTTCCTTGTTCACGCAAAAGCATAGCTGCACGCACAAAACGCCCAGGACCAAAAGCCTCCTCATTTATTCTACTAATAGCAGCATCATAATCAGGGGTCTCAATAAAAAACTTTAATTTCTCATTTAGCAACTAATTACCATTCCTTAATAAAAAACAAAACAATTATAATCCACTCCAAAACATGCTTATAATTTTACCTTCATTCTTTTATTATAAAGATAATCCATGATTATCAAAAAAATTATCTTTTCTATAAGATAAACTGCTTCTTGTGCAAATATTGTTTTTAAAAATCATCCCCATCTCATATAAAACAAGCGACACAATAATCTTTATCAATAAAAATAATCTTTTGACCAAAGATTTACTTTCATTATTGACTATCGTCACTTAAATACACTGTATACTGCATACTATTACTAGAGAAAAAAAATACTTGCAACAATAATTCTTTAAGATATCCACTGTTACAAACATGAGCAAATAATCTATTACAGTTTGACCTGATATTTTAATTAAAAAGTTGATTCATGTTTTTTATACAATAATAAACATAATATTCTTCAAAATAAACAACACATCCTATATTGAACCAATGCCATGCAACCGTGTATATGAAGAAACAATTCTTTGTCCTACAACGATATTCATTCTTCTTCAACAGAGATATATTGCTTTCATAAAAGACATTTATTAAAACAGCACCACTATATCAGGAAAAATATCGCAAGATTATGATAATAATCATAACCACTTCTAGAACCATTATTAATTGGTTAATTCTAATCTCTTATAGAAATAGTGATAAAATTACTATGGTATGAATATCAACAACAAATGGTGATTATCTGTAAGATAAGATATTGATACACAAAAAAAACATCTTGTTCTGTCGCAGGTGACTGTGCATATTTTTTCTACATATAATCTTTTATTAGTAAAAGGAAAATCCATTTCTTTAAATTAGAATTGTCCTACCGATTATAGATACATTCCATAAGATATTCCATTTACATCTTATTTGATAAGACACAAGTCTTATCCCTGATAAAAAGATAAAAGCGATGCTATGAATTAATCCTTAATAGAAAAATCTAGCACCGCTTTAATTTATTGTTTACAGAAATTTTATTTTGCTATGACGTAACAAGCTTTCCTGCAATTAATAGTAATGCAATAGCAGAAACACGATTCTGTATCTTGAAAAAATTAGGACTTTTGAACATCGATCCTAATCTACCACACAAAACAGAATAAAACAAAAGAACCGTAGTGTCAGTCCCCACCATTGTTGCCGTTAGGATTACTGCTTGTAACCACATAGGACGAGCTGGATCAATATATGCTGGAACCATAGACACAAATAAAGCTATAGCCTTTCCATTTGTAATATCCGTGACAAATCCCTTAACATATCTGCTTAATCTATTCGCAATAGGAATGGAATCGACAGGGGTTTTACTATAAGAAGCATTCCACGCGCTCCAAGCAGAAAAAACCAGCCAAGAGATTCCCATAATCTTGAGGGCTAGCATCAGAGTATCCCACTGCGTAAGAACCCCCGCTGCTGTTGTTGCTATAATCATCATAATTAACACTGCTGATTCTTGACCAAATATCAGCATCCGTGTTGGTTTCCAACCGTGTTGTAAAGCATGATTAATTGTCAAAATACATCCCGGCCCAGGGGCGCTTGTGATAATTGCAGTAAATATAAAAAAAGAAATCCAAGTTTCAATAGCCATAATAGCTTTCCTCTCTCGCTATATTAATTGATCTCCTATACAACATAGAAAACCGCGTATAAAATCCGCAAATACTTGTTGGAAAAACCAAATGCGTCAATTATACTAAAATATTTACTTTTTATTTACAATACCTTACTACATGAATATTTCATATATTTATGAATATTTACAGTATATTACTCTTGAATAACTTCTTAAGTCGCAATACACACCACCCTAATCACGATATGAAAGGATCGTTTGACAATATTACCAAAGTAAAGATGCAACATCATTTAAAAAAACCGTGTTATCTCTTTCAACAATAATCTAAAAATATGTTGGGGAATATTCTTTATTCTTTATCATTGCATGAGGACATATACGCAAAATATAACTCCGCAAAAAATTCCAAAAAAAATCAAAGACTTTAAGCAAGACACCACATAAAAAAAGCGAAAATAAGATATAATAACCATTCATCTGAAAAATTTGACATAAATTAAGAATAACCGCCAGAAACATAGTGACAATATTCGCCATAGCAATCGACTTTCTATTGAAGACAATTCCTAAGAAAATATTCCAAACAGGAAAAAAAGATAATATCAACGGATGCAACCATACATAATCAGACGGTTTTTGTAACAGCACTTTGACGGGATAGAAAAAATACAGTGACGTAAGAAAGCAGATTGGAAATACTAACGCATTCAAATAGGTAGAAATTTCTTTATAATACCGAGAAGAGTAGCGTTCAAAGACAAAAAATACACCTAATATCCATAACATCGACGCTATGACAACATAAAAACCGTATTCCGCAATACCGAACAAACCATATATTTGATAGATGACTACAAACGAACAAATAATGGCCCCTAACATGGATAGAACAAAACCAGTCAGAAAACTTGCAACTATTTTATAGCGCCAAAAGAAGCAATAACATAATACCGCACCAATACCTAAACAGCAAAAAAAATTTTTAGCTAATACTTCACCGAATTGGGTTAAGGGATATTCTGGACGTTGAATACCTATCATATCCTCAAGTCTTATTTGCATTTCGAAAAGCATGATCATAGAAGATACAAAAAAAATTATAAACAAACATACTTCTCGATAAATATGTCTCTGACCTTTGATTGAAGTTTCCATGGCAAACAAAGATAATATCAAACCTAGGGAACCTGCATATATGTTGAAAAATAAATTGTTTTTTATAAGAAGAGCAATCCATCCTATTAAAGGAAGAGAAATAGCAATTGCCAAGAATAAATCATTGATATTATAATGAAATACGGGAAATCCTAAAGGATTTTGATCACTTCTATTCTTGTGATTTTTTTTTTGTTTGAAACGAGACATCAGAATACCTTAAAAATGAGGTAATTTTCCAATTTTAAAAAACACTAATATTATAAATATCGATGAAATAATAAAAAATTAAAGCATTAAGAATCCTAGGCACCAGATAGAAAACAAGTAATCTTTCTCTGCTGAAATTAATAATACGATTAATTATTATTATTTCACTGATAAATTAAAATGTATTAAAAAATACTTTTATCAATGGATATAGTTCATATTAAAATATGTTTTATCAATAAATTCAACATTTTTAATGAGATAAAATATTATCTCAGCTACGATAATCTGGAATTATTCTATATTATATTATTGTAATTACGAAGATTCCTTTTCCAGAAAAAATCAGATTCAATGGCGTATTTTCCCTGCGTCCGCATTTCTACCTTCCAACAACAATAATGCACTGGCACCATTTTGATGGTTCTTTTCTCTGCCCATGATTCAAAAAGATATTGTTCTATTTAATGAACACGGACAAGTTCTATGCTATTTCTATTTTTTCTCCTTATCCCTGAACTGCTTTTAAAAATTATCATTTTATTTTTGAAGATAAATAGAAATTCCCACCTCTGTGCAGATAGCCACATAAAAACAATCTTCCATACAAAAATGCTAAGGAAACCATTTCTTATTATATAGTCTAGAGTGCTAGATTTTATCTCAATTTAGTCTCATATATCGATATTGGTAATCTTAAACTCCAAATCCTTTGAGATCTGCTGTATATCTACTCATAACAAACAAAGCATGAGTCAAACCGACCCGACGATCGATCTTTTTGATTGCTGAATCTTTTTAATTGTTGATCTTAAAAGGAAAAATCCACTTTGAACGAGCAACTTTCATCGTCTGTATAATTTTTAGGGAGAATATATCACTTTTAAAAACTATATTACACCATCAAACTTGTTTATATGATATTAAAATACTGTCAATTCCTTGCGAAAAGAAGTATTCTTTTCTCTCAGTACATTTTATAGTAAAGAGTCTTTTGAAGGATTTAATCTTGCTGTCCACTCGAAAAAAAAACGATTTTTTAGAACTGGATATCGTGCAGAGCATTCGTATACAAATAGAAGAGATCTCCACAATACTACTCGAAGATTCCCAAGAGTATTCTGAAAAAGAATTACGTGATAAAATGTACCAGGTTACTGCCCGTATCATAGCTCTTGCAGCTTGGCGTGAAGAAAAAAAATCTCCTATTCATCAACTTCTCGCCAGAAAAAAACAACCCGACAGTCTCCTAACAAGGATCACAACACAAGAAATCAACGCCCTTCAACATCTATCTGCTGCACCTAAAGACAACCACTAAATTCCTGCATCAATACATCTTTTTTCAATTAAAGAACATCTGATAGCAATACGTCTTACATAATCTCAGAATAATTAGGGCTTTCCCGCGTAATTGTCACATCATGAACATGTGATTCCCGTATGCCGGCCGTAGAAACACGAATAAAATTTGCTTTTTTCTGAAATTCTTCGATATTCACAGCCCCAACATAGCCCATAGAAGACTTCAAACCACCTGACATCTGATGTAATACTGATGCGACAGGACCTTTATAAGGCACTCGACCTTCTATTCCTTCAGGAACCAATTTCAGTGTATCGGTTACTTCATCTTGAGAATACCGTGCCGCAGATCCCTCTGCCATAGCAGCAACAGACCCCATCCCCCGATAAGATTTAAAAGAGCGTCCTTGGCAAAGAAAAATATCTCCTGGGCTTTCATCAGTACCCGCAAGCAAAGATCCCATCATAATAGATGAAGCGCCTGCAGCAATCGCTTTAGCCATATCACCAGAAAACCTAATCCCCCCATCCGCAACAAGCGCAACACCAGAACGCTGCAAAACTTCAGAAACCGACATAATAGCAGAAAGCTGTGGACAGCCTACTCCCGTTACAACTCTCGTTGTACAAATAGATCCAGGGCCTATACCAACTTTTATAATATCAGCTCCAGCATCAATCAACGCCAAAGCCCCATCAGCAGTAGCAATATTTCCAGCCATAACTGGCATAGAAGGAAATTTTTTCTTAATTTCACTTACTGCACTCAAAACCTTTTGAGAGTGTCCATGTGCAGTATCAATAACGATGAGATCAACATCTACATCAACAAGCGGACCTACTCGATCCTCAATATCCTTTCCTACTGAAACGGCCGCAGCAACTCGCAGACGCCCTTTACTATCTTTGGTGGCATGTGGATTGAGCTGTGACTTCTCTATATCTTTAACAGTAATTAATCCTATACAGCAATTATTATCATCGACAACAAGCAATTTTTCGATACGATGCTGATGCAGCAATGCCTTTGCGCTTTCAAGGACAACTGTTTTCTTTACTGTAATCAAATTGCGATTCATCAATTCGCCAACTGTTTGTTTAGAATTTGACGCAAAACGTACATCTCGATTAGTCAATATACCGACCAATTTTCCAGGAACTGAAGTATTAGTTTCAACAACAGGAATTCCCGATATACTATGACTTTTCATTAATGACAGCGCATCAGCTAGAGTAGAATTTGGAGAAATCGTCACCGGATTTACCACCATACCACTTTCAAATTTTTTGACTTGATGAACTTGTGCGACTTGTTCAAGAGGTGAGAAATTTCTGTGTATCACACCTAACCCACCTGCCTGTGCCATTGCTATGGCAAGGCGAGAATCAGTCACCCGATCCATGGCTGCAGATATAATAGGCAAATTAAGTTTAAAATTCTCCGCTATCGTCGTAGATATATCTATCTCACTTGGCAAAACATTGGAAAACTCCGGCCGCAACAAAACATCATCAAATGCGAGCGCTATACCATCAGCTGTACTCGTTTCAATAATCCGCACCATCGAAAACCCCTATTGCAAACTGTTCTTATTGACTAAATCACAATGTTATCGATAATAATAGAAACAATCAATGATTTATCAATCATTCGCAAATATTGACAAAAAACAATTGTCTTCGTTTGGTTTATTATGAATCTGCCATCCATACAGAACAACATATTGAAATATATGAACCTTAGTCACAATAGGATAGTGAAAGCTCCCTGGATAGAATTCTTGAAGAAATAAAAAAAATGTCTTTTCTCTGAACACTTATAATATAGAGAATGGCGTACCTAATGTCACAGAAATAGGCCTAATTTTTCTCTCTCCTGAACAGCAGAAAATTCTATCGCAATTCCACCAGAAAAAGATCGTATAACATGACCCTGAATGCCATTAAACCATACCACAGAAGAAACCTTAACAGGATAATCCACATTGATCGAAACCCCAGATTCCGATAAATCAATGATTTGACAAGAACGTATGGTCTTATCTTCCAACATTAGCTGTCCATCAATTTCTCGAGGGAATCCACGGTCATATCGCCGCTGATCTGGAATTTGTAGATCATCTTGATTAGCAATCCAAGTAATTTTTTCTGCTAATTTTCTCCTACTCTGTTCAGAAGCAATAATTCTTACTGCACACCCTCTGCTATCAAAACTGATTACTTCACCTTCTATACGTCCAATTTTTTCAACAAAAACAATGGAGCGTTCCCCAATCAGAGCCACAGAATTCTCACAAGAAAAAAAGAGTCCTCCTGGAGACATTTCTCGAACGATGCAATCATATTCCGCGCCATTGAACAGCAAAAAACGACCCCTAAGATCAACTTTTATACGTTGAAATGCACGTTGATCTACAAATTGTAAATTATGAATTCCACGATACATGATATACTTCTCTAATTCACACCTAATCTAATAGGTTGTACACTTTATGTCTTAACAATCTATTATTTTGATATATGAATTCGTTTATGCGTCTTTAATATACTACCTGTAAACAATGCGCAAAACTGTCCATAATCTTAATCCTATAAACTTCTTGTCGCATCATTGTTCCATTGGCTCTTAATGGAGTATTTATCGCTACAAAACCCTTTAATTAGAGATAAAAAATTATCTTTTTAGATAAAAATTGGGGAACATAACACAATCCCAAAACACCAACTATAGGAATAGTTGATAACAGCTTTGCTCATTAAGAAAAAACATAAAAGCGGATATTCGATTATTGGAGAAGATTATCTCAAACACTTAGCGGCATCCTCTATCAAAATATCATTCATTTCCATGTGCGAAGAGCTTTAAAACTCTCTAAAGGGGTTCCCTTTTCTCCCCCATGGAAAGAATTTGAGAACGAAATTCTTAAAGCTCAAAAACATATTCGGGTCGCATAATACAATCATGTAACTCCTGCTCTTGTTCAAGTGATGTAGAGCTTTCTCGTGACAATAAAACATTCTTCAATAATAAAAAAATAATCGCATCCGCATAAATGCAATCCGTGATAAACTATTAATTTTAATCTATCATAAGTTATGATATCAAAAATTCATTTACAGAGTTGAACAACAGAAGGCAACAGCGAAGCCAGAAAATAACAACCCAAACCGAAGATGTTTTTGGAGCGAGCAGTCCTATACATTCAATATCACTCATGAACATATCGACAATTCCCATAAGCAGATATGCCTCATAAGGGAAAGCGTTAAGAAATACAACATTATGGAAAGAAAGATAAGATGAGCCAAGAAACGAAACGAGAATCACCGAAAGGTCGGATTAGCATTCGAGATACCGCTCGTATCGCTAAAGAAATGAATATCCGTATCGAGATTGAACAAGATGGTAGGATTTATCGGTTTGAGCCTTTGAAAGCGAGGAAAAAACCAAATATTGTAGAAGACAACAGCAATCCTTTTGGAATTTGAGAGTATGCCATCAAAATTAAGGCTCCCGCCATTTGTTGTGAAAGAACGCACACGGCATGGGAAGATTGTATACTATTTCCGAAAAGATAAAGGGGTTCGCACACGCCTGCCCTATCCGCACGATTCTACGTTCATGCCCAATATTTAGCTACCTTCACAGACACAACCTTAGAATAGACTTCTATTAAGTCGCCAAGAAAAGAACCATTTACTCTGAAATGACTGATTAGAGAATATAAAAATCCGCTCATGAGGTTAGGAAATTCTCTGCGACATTATCCATAGAAGCAGAGGAAACCACACATGAACTAATGGCTGGATACGGCTGGAAATCAATATCATAAGCAAGAAATATATACCAAAGGAGCAGATAGAGTGCGCTTAGGAATAAAAACTTCGAAGCGGATTTCTTTAGCAATTAAGGAATATAATTCCCAAATAAAAAATAAAAGTAGGGGAGCAGTAAAAACACTAGTGAGATTAAACGCTTAGTATCGTTTTTTCGATAACATCCTATTATTTTCTTATAATCCATGCTATTATGAAATAAATTAGGATTATATTCATTCAAGAGGCATATTTTTCAAATTGAAAATAAGATGAGAACCAAGTGTTTTATTGTGATAAACTCAGGAGATCCCTTTCTAAAATGAAAAAATATAATTTTTTATCCGTTATATCCATTACTTTTTTCATATCTGCCTGCAGCAATATATCTCTGCCTATTGATTACACAAAACAGAATCCATCAATAATCGGTTACTGGGAAGATAATAACGGAATTCTCTCAGATTTTCAGCAAGACGGAACATTCAAAACCTTTTCTACAGATGGTTCAAACGCCATCTTAGCAACAGGATTTTACAAGAATAAATCTCTCGGAAATATAGAGATTAAATTGACTTCTTTCCTCAGAAATAGTTCTGAGACTATTCAATGTCAACTAATATCCCGCGACAAGATCTCCTGTACGTCTAAAATCAAAGGACAATTCTATCTTCAACGAACGCATCTAACAGAACACAATATTGATAGATCTCGTCATGATCTTCCTGGTCTATTAGAAAATCCTACTGAACCTCGCACTTCTGTCATATTTTATAGCTGATAAATATACATGGATCATGACATAATTATATCTTATTCCTGCGGGTTTATTGGAGAGAAATCTTTGCTAAGATTGCAGCAATCTCTTTTAAGAATACCAATATAGCATATTGCTCAATAAAAGGGATAGCTATCCTGTATTGTAAAGTATTTTCTAAAAATCATCTTATGGAGCTTTATTGACCATACTCCTATTAACACAAGAGCGGATGGCTTTAATTTCTTGGCTTGCTCAGAATGACGTCATACTAATAAAAAAACAATATCGATAACGGCGTCTTATCCATTTGTACTAAAAGACAGGAAATACAGTTCATATACCCATATTTGAATCAAAATAAAGCACTTGATAAGGTAGGAAAAATAGTAATCCTTCAAAAAATACTTAGCTGTAAGCACAATAATAAATATATACCAAAGAAGAAAATAGATTGTATCTTGACATCAAATCCTTAAGATCTATAGCCTCTTTATAATAATATTATGGAACTATAGAAGTATGGAGAAAACAAAATTTATTTGTTAAATCAAATATTTATATGATACTATGTAATGATCAATATATTTAATAATATGTATTTTTAAACCTATAAAATATTTTTTCCAAAAAGATTTTCAAGAAATGAAGAAAAACATGCTACACTCCTTTCGATGGGCTATTCTTGTTACCATAGTCGGGATTCTACTCAGCATTTTGATCGGATGGAACACAACTCATACCATATCTGGAACAAGCGAAGTACTCTATATATGCATTATATTATCAATAATAGAAATATCTCTTTCTTGCGATAATGCTATTCTTAATGCACAACAATTACAAAAAATGTCTCCCCTTTGGCAAAAAAGATTTCTTACTTGGGGAATATTAATATCCGTATTTGTTATGCGAATCATATTTCCGATAATGATTTTTTGTATTTCAGCAACCATAAATCCAATTGAAGCAGTCAAAATTGCTCTATTTTCTCCACAAGATTACTCGAAAGTTATGACTGAAGCACATTTACCCATTGCAGGATTTGGTGGCACATTTTTAATGATGATTAGTCTTTCATTTTTCTTCGATACGAGAAAAAATATTCACTGGATTTCTTTTCTTGAAAAACCCATGTCTTATCTTGCTAAAATTAAAGGATTAAAATTTTTTCTGACACTATCAGTTGCTATGGGGATTGCATTTGCATTACCAAGAAAAGATGTTTATATCCTATTCTACTCTTCTCTTTTTGCTATAACCGTGTTTTATGCTATATGTCTTTTGGAATATATATTGTCATCCGATAATGGCGCTACAATCCTTAAAAAAAAGAAATATGGTCTAAGCCTTTTCCTATATCTGGAAATAATTGACGCAAGCCTTTCTTTTGATGGTGTGATAAGTGCTTTTGCACTGACAAAAAACTTTCTCATCATAATAATCGGACTTGCCATTGGTGCTGTATATGTCCGTTCTATGACACTTGTTATGATGGAAAAAGGTATTCTTAATCGATATAAATATCTAGAACATGGAGCATTCTATTCTATTCTAGTTCTTTCTATCATGATGTTTTTACAAACTATCAGGCATATTCCTGAAATTATTACGGGAACATGCAGTATTATATTCATTCTTTTATCAATCTATTCATCAATTGTACGTGATCGTAAAAATTCTTCTACAAAAAAAAGAATATAATATTCATGTTACAATGAATCATTTATACACGATAATATTGTGTACAAACCAAATTTTTATAATTGATAAGGTTTGCTATATTCTTTGATTTTACTTTTTAAAATCAATATGTATCCTAAATATTCACATGTGAAACCAGTTCTACTACTCGGTTTGCAGGTAAATGAAAGTAATCAGATGGATCTTCTTCTGCATAAGAAAAAAGTATAATAAATAAATGATCCTGCCATGAAGGCATTCCAGAACGGGAAGTCGGCACTAATTTACGTCTTCCTAAATAAAAAGATGTAGTCATAATCTCAAATTTCAAACCATTATTTCTCAGATCTGCCAGTGTTTGAGAAACATTCTGTTCTTCCATATATCCAAAAAATAACTCAACACGTGCAAATCGTTTAGAAATTGATTCGCATATAAAACGTTCTTTGCGTGGAACACGTGGTTGATTAGCTGTATTGATTGTAAGAATAATATTCTGTTCATGTAATACATGATTATGTTTTATATTCTGCAACAATGCATCTGGAACAGCTTGTATATCACTCGTAAGAAAAATTGCTGTACCAGGCACTTGCAGATTTGACTGTTCTATTGACGCAATAAAAGAATCTAAAGGAATGTCTGTATGACGCGTCAATTTAGATAAAAGATTTGTACCCCGTCTCCACGTCCACATTATAATAATACATAAACCAGCAACAAGTAATGGAACATAGCCTCCATCTAGAAATTTGAGTATATTTGCCCCAAAAAAAGTCATTTCAATAAAAAATAATGGCAGAATACAAAGTATAGCCTTAGGAATTGTCCACTTCCAATATACTTGTGAAAAAACAAAGAACATTATCGTGGAAATAACCATAGTCCCACTTACAGAAATCCCATATGCTGTAACAAGAGATTCAGAATTTCCAAATCCAACTACAAATATAATAACCCCTAGAAATAAAAATAAATTAACACTTGGCAAAAATATCTGTCCTTTAAATGTTTCTGAAGTAAAAAACACCTTCATACGTGGTAAAAAACCCAAATTAATAGCCTGTTGTGTTAACGAAAATGCTCCTGTAATAACTGCTTGACTGGCAATAACCGTTGCACATGTTGCTGTAAAAATTGCAAAAGGCAAAAACCATCCGGAAAACATTAAATAAAAAGGATCATGCATGGATTCAGGATGAGCAAGTACTAGAGCACCTTGCCCTAGGTAATTAATTGTTAGAGCAGGAAAAACCATCATCATCCAGGCATACTGAATCGGTCGACGACCGAAATGTCCGAGATCAGCATATAGAGCTTCAGATCCTGTAATGGTTAAAAAGACTGAACCTAATATAAGAAAAGAAATCCCTCCTTCTCTTATCATCATATTTAAAGCATACATAGGATTAAAAGCAGCAAGGATACTCAAATCATCCGCGATATGAATTAATCCTGATACTGTTATCATTAAAAGCCAGAGCCCCATAATAGGAGAAAAAAAACGAGCTATACCTCCAGTTCCATGAGATTGCAGTGAAAACAATACAAATAATATGCCTAATGCAATAGGAATAATATAATGATTTAATCCTGGAGCTATATATCTTATACCTTCTACTGCAGAAAGAACAGAAAGAGCTGGTGTTATTATGGTATCTCCAATAAACAATGCAGCTCCGCTCAGACCAAGAATAATTAATATAGACGATCTATTTGGAATCTTTTTTAACAGCAAAGCAAGCAAGGACAATATTCCTCCTTCGCCGTCATTATCAGCCCTTAATAATATTAGTATATATTTTATTGTTACAACTAATGTAAGAATCCAGATCATTAAGGAAACTAATCCTATAATTTCTCCTCTTCCTATGGAAGAAGTATGATTCATTGTTTTTAATGATTCTTTAAAAGCGTATAAAACACTGGTACCAATATCTCCATAAACAACACCTATGGATTCAAAAATCAGATAGAAAAAATGTGGATTATTTTTTTTAGGACATTCGCTATGATTATTCATGACAACAAATATGTGCCTTTACAAATGAGTTGTTTCTCTCAATATATACTACATATATAAAAAAACAGTGGGTTTAATTTTTATAGCGATCAAATAAAATATTCTCAAGAATATCCGGATTCATTTTTTAATTGATTCTCTTATTTCCCCTATAGAAAACATAGTAATAAAATCAATTAAATATCACTATTTTTTATAAACATCTTCCTATACGATACCAGATAGTTAACTTTAAAAACAACAAATTAAACCAATAGTTTGCATCCTTAAAAAAATTATGAATCGTTTGGAATTTAATATTTTACCTAAAAATTTTCATAGAAATCATAAACGATTTATGAGAACATATTGGCATATAAATAAACCTAAACATTTCTTAATATATTAAGTATGCCCTTTTTTATGGCGGCAATATAAGGCACGATTTTCTCACTAAAAAGAAGAACCTTGGAAGCTACTTTAGAAGTTTTTAAAATATCCTGAATGTAGCTATGAAAATTTCTTCTAGAAAACGGAATAATTTTCCCAATTAAAGAATTTTTCCTTAGATGGAATAAAATTTCTCAAGAAACTCTCCAATATAAACAAAATCTCTCGCAACAAATATTGAAATTCTCCTCGCCTAACGATGTATAATATTAATATGGCGTGATTTAAGGTTGTTGATTTCTTCCTGAAAAATGCGCGATACAACGTCATCACTCATCTTTTCAGAAATAATCTTTTGAGAAAATTCTATAGAGAAATCTGCTAGTTTTATATAAAAAGAGCGCATATATTCTAATTCCATAAGATTAATCTTCTTTTCCAAATCAGCATGACGTAAATCAAAAGCTTCTGCAATCCTTTTACGGTTCTCTTCTTCTAAGAGACTTACTTTATTCTCAGCATCTATAATAATTTGACGAACTTCGTTCTCCACTTTACTATATTTTTCCTTATACTGCTCCAATAGGTTTTCTGCTTCCTCACGCGCACGTCTTGCCTCAAAAAGTTCATTACGAATTCCATCAGCACGAGCATCAAGAAAGGAACGCAATAAAGAAGGAATCCGGAAAAATAGCAATATTGCAATAAAAATTACAAGAGCAATAAAAACCAAAAAAGTCTCATCAAAAGGCATTTATGATTCCTCTCTGTGAAATTTCCTTACTACAGATCTAACATGATCATCAGAGATAGAGATTCCTATCATTTTTTGAACCAAATCTTTTAAAATTCTTTCTGAAACAGAAGGAATTTTCTTTAATTCTTGTTCTTGCATATTATATATTTTCTGTTGCGCATCTGAAAACTGATTTGAAAAATATATCTCTGTCTTCTTTCTTTCAGATTCCATTTTTTCTGAAGAATATATAGTGGCTCGATTGATCATTTCCTTTGCCTTTGTACGAGCAAGAGCTAAATCCTTATCACAGGAAGAAACCATGCAATCCATCTCATGCTTGAGAGAATTCATCTCTTTCCAATCATTTGATACTCTATTTCGACGTAACGTCATAATAGCATCAAGACGAGGCAAAATGAATCGATGCATAACCCAATAAAAAATTCCAAAAATGACCACAAGCCAACAAAATTGCGATAAGAATGTAGATGTATCAAAGGGAGGAAATTTATGCGCGATACTCTCATGCTCAAGAGAATTATCCCTTGTAATAGAATCTTTTACAGCTTTGTTGTCTTGATTAATCGATACAATAGAACTATTAGAAGAAAAATCCACGTGTTTTATCCTCCCGTATTATAGTCATAAAACATAAGATATCAGCAAAAATTCACTCATTTTTTAAACAACAAAGAGAAGTAATATAACTATTAAGAGCAAAAATATACCCAACGATTCCGCCACAGCGGCAAAAACCAGAACACGTGCCTGCTGATCAGCTGCTGCTGATGGATTGCGCAAAGCTCCTGATAAAAAACTAGAAAAAATATTACTAACTGCCAAAGCAACCAGCCCCATGCCTATACAAGCCATACCAATTGCCATATACTTTGCAGCTAAAGAATAATATGCAACCGCCATAAACGTCGTCTCTACTCCCATTGTGTGCTCCTTATAATAAAATTATTGTTTAGTAAATAAAACGATCTCTCAAGAAATCATCTCCACCTTATTAATGTTGGTCAGCGGAATATACATCACCTATATAGAGACATGTTAGAATCATAAAAATATACGCCTGCATGAACGCAACAAAAAACTCAAGCCCTGTGATAGCAACGTTTGCAAACAGTGGTAAAAAAGAAAACATAAACCCTAAAATCCCTACGGATATCATAGAAGAAATAAATCCAGCAAATACCTTTAACATAATATGCCCTGCCAACATATTCGCAAACAAACGCAAAGACAAACTAATAGGCCGAGACAAAAAAGAGGCAGCCTCAACAAAACAAACCAATGGTTTCATAATCAAAGGAATTCCTGAAGGAACGAATATCTTAAAAAATCCCAGACCATTCCTGCAAAAACCAGATACTATCACGGTTAAGATAACCAAGGAGGCAAAACTAGCTGTTACAACAATCTGACTCGTAAAGGAAAAAAGGTAAGGGAACATACCCAATAAGTTAGCAGTTGTTAAAAAAACAAAAAGCGAAAAAACAAAGGATAAAAAGTTCTTAGCTTGAGGACCTGCCGAATCATACAAGGTAGAGGCAACAAACTGGTATACAATCTCCAAAACAGATTGCATACGAGTAGGAATTATCCGGCAATTGTGCACAGCAAGATAGGAAAAAAACAATACAATCGATGCGCTGACCAGCATAGAAAAAGATGAATTCGTAAAAGAAAAATCAGTTCCACTAATCTGTATCGGAACGATCTTATGGACGATGAATTGACTCATGGGAGACTTAGACACAAATTCTCCTTTTCCTTAAAACAAAACAAAACTGCATTATCTATAAGATATAATCTTAATATACAAAATATATTTTTTCAATCCATGACAAGAACAACGTTCTTTCTCACTTAAATATTCACGTATTTACACAAAAAAATCCGCACAAGCACCTAAAATTATATTCTATCCATAATAAAAATAATTATAACAAAAAAAACCAATAAAAATCCTGAATCAATCTTCCATAGCATTGATCATCACAATCTTTTCTATGTAATATAGTTGCTAACCGATAATGGTAAAATCTGCAATAAGATTTTGATTCTATATATTGATAATCACAGAAAATTTAATAGATTCATATGTGTCATAGGAAAATACATGGTATTTGATCATTGTCATTTCATAGAGGAGGATTGACCGATAATTCGAATGAGTGCTTTTAATAAAGCATCAATATCTTCCTGAGTTGTTGTATCCCCACAAGAAATTCGCAATGCACCATGATCTCCATCATGACCCATGGCATTTAGAACACGATTTTTTTTGAGCTTTCCTGATGAACATGCTGATCCAGAAGATACAGAAAAACCCTCAAGGTCAAGGGCAATTTGTAATATATCTGCTTTAAATGAAGGTATCGTAAAACAGCAGGTATTCGCAACACGCTGTATATCCTGACCATAGATTATAACGTTGGGTATCAATTTTCTCAAATTATCTTCTAAATAATTGCGTATCTTCTCAATGCGAGAAGAGCGTTCTTGTATAGAATGACCCACTTTCTGAGCCGCTGCAGCAAATCCACATATTGCTGCACAATTTTCTGTTCCCGCACGATAACCTCTCTGTTGATCCCCTCCCCGCAACAGAGATTGTGGCAACAAAAGATCTTCTCGAAAAACCAGCGCTCCTACCCCCATAGGTGCACCCAACTTATGCGATGAAATAATAAGAAAATCAGCTTCTATTTCTTCTATAGAAAGAGGAATCCGTCCCGCTGCCTGCACAGCATCCACAACTAAAATTCCCTCATGTTGTTTTACCAGTTCTACGACATCCTTGATTGGCTGAATCACTCCTGTTTCATTATTGACCAACATGACGGCAATCATAGGGACCCCTAAAGAAACATCTCTCTCTTTTAAAAGATCAGATAATGCCTTAAGATCGACTATTCCTTGTGGCAAAACAGGTATTATATGGGTTTTATCAGCAGAAAACTGTCCTCCAGCATATACTGCAGGATGCTCTATGGCTGAAACATACAGAGATCCTATCTCAATTTTCTGACCACCTCTATAGAAATGAGGTGTTAATACCCAATTTGCAGATTCCGTTGCCCCACTTGTAAACACCACATGATCAGATTGTGCACCACAAAAATCTGCTATAATACCACGAGCATCTTCAATGTAAAAACGTGCTTTTCGCCCTTCCTGATGAACAGATGAAGGGTTTCCACAAAGATCCAATGCTTTGATAAAAGCCTTCCTCGCGACTTCAAGAAGAGGTGCAGTTGCATTCCAATCAAGATAAACTCTTTTTACTAACATTTTTTTCTTTGTTCTATAGAAAATCTACTCTATATCTAGTCTAATCAACCTCGTAAATGAAAAGATCAACATCTTGTTAAGTCAAAATATTTTTGAAATGGTAGTGACAATAGTAAACATGAAATCTAATCCTTTTTTGAATTGTATCGTGAGGACTATATTATTGCAATTTTTTTTAGTTTTTTCCCTCAATAAAGTGTATGCCAATGCCTGAAGTAGTTTTCAATGGCCCATCGGGTCGCCTAGAAGGACGTTACCAACCCTCTCCATATCCAGGGGCTCCTATTGCATTAATCCTCCATCCCCATCCGCAATTCGGCGGCACAATGAATAATAATATTGTTTACCAATTATTCTATCTGTTTCAGAAAAGAGGATTTTCTACTTTAAGATTTAATTTTCGGGGAATTGGAAGAAGTCAGGGAGAATTTGATCACGGTGAGGGAGAATTATCTGATGCTGCTATCGCTCTTGATTGGGTTCAAAGTCTCAATTATGAAAGCAAAAGTTGTTGGATCGCTGGTTATTCTTTTGGAGCATGGATTTCTATGCAACTTCTCATGCGTCGTCCTGAAATCAAAGGTTTTATATCTGTATCACCACAGCCAAGAACATATGATTTTTCCTTCTTAGCTCCATGCCCTACATCTGGCCTTATTATCAATGGAAGCGATGATACAGTTGCATCCGCCAATAATATCAAAGAATTGGTAGACAAACTTATGAATCAGAAAGGAATCACGATCACCCATAAAGTAATTCCTAATACCAATCACTTTTTCGCAAATAAAATCGATGAGCTCATAGACGAATGCGCTCAATATCTTGATGATCGTCTGCCCCATAAATCAAATCCTTTATCTTCTATCAAAAGACTACTCTAAACCTGGAATTATTTTCTTAAGTAGGAAAAATCATTCATACTATCTCCTCTGAAATATAGCCATTAAATATCTTTTGATATGATGAACAAAAGTTTATAACATGAATCGTTATTATGATGCGGATTAGCGGATTAAAAGAACATAAGGATATATGTTCCTTACTATTTCACGATAAAATACCATCAAGTCATCATTTAGACCGCAGCTCTATGCTCAATATTATTGTGATGACCATCGAATCGTCACTTTAGGAGATTAAAAAATTCAACCTATTCTCTCTGATGAATTTCCATCGCTTATGATTGCGCACTTTCTAATCCCGTCGTAGCAATATCCAATTACAATGCAAGAATGTTTGTATATCAACAGAGAATTACCTTGATCTCAGCATCTTTTGAATATCTACAACTATCATGATACTGTTTTTGACATATTTGAGCAGTGCCAGACGATTATATCGTATATCTTGATCTTTTACATGGACGAGAACTGTATCAAAAAAAATCTTAATAGGATCATGTAACTGGCACAAAATATCTCCTATCCGATGATAGTCTTTTATCTGCATGCTCTCTTTAAGATCTCTATGGACGGAAGATGTCACCTTATACAATTCTTTTTCCGCTTCCAAAAGAAATTTATTGCGATCAATATCACCCGATATGTCTCTTCCCTTTTTTTCTTCTGCCGCAAGAATCTGAATAAGACGCTTGGAAGAAGAGAAAAATTCTTCTCCCCTATCGCTCTGAAAAAATACAGTGAAATACTCAATGAGATCGACTATAACCAAAAGATTGTCATTGTCAGGAACTACCACTGATTCTATTAAATCATAGCGCATACCCATTTTTCGCAGGTGTACTTTAAGGCGCTCATGAAAGAACAAGATCAAATCGCAATCTTTGATCACCGTCGACAATGGAAGATAGATCTTGTTTTCCAATAAAATACGAATAATTCCTAGAGCTGCTCGACGCAACGCATAAGGATCTTTCGAACTACTTGGCTTTTCACCAATCGCCCAGAAATGAATAAGAATATCAAGCTTATCCGCTAATGCCAAAGCGATAGATACTTTATTTGTGGGAACAGTTTCTCGCGGACCACGTGGTTTGAGATGTTCCTTCAGGGCAAGAATGACCGCAATTTGTTCTCCTTGCAAAGCAGCATATTCTGCCCCTATATGACCTTGCAATTTTGGAAATTCTCTCACGATCTCCGTACAAAGATCTGCTTTAGCCAGAACTGCCGCACGACCAACCAAATCGGCATCTGCCTCTATCAAAAGAGCTATTTTTTTACCTAATATTCGTATACGCGATACGCGCTCTCCTTGCGTGCCTATTTTAGCATGAAATGTAACATTTAACAGTTTAGCCATACGCTGATCAAGAGGCTTGGAAAAATCAAGATCAAAATTAGACTTGAGAGATGACTCTTCTAAAATAGATATGTCCGGCAAATTTTCTTGATCACGTTTCCAAAAATACAAAGCATCTTCTAAACGGGCAGCAACTACCCTATTATTTCCTTCAACAATGGCTACCCCACCATTCAATACTTGTGAAACAAGCACGAAACGATTTGCAAGCTTACCCTGACGAGTACGCGTCACGAAACATTTTTGATGTTCCTTAATCGTAAGACGAATCACCTCTTCAGGAAGACAAAGATATTTTTCATCAAATGAACCCATCAAAACCTGTACCCATTCCACAAGACCTGTCACTTCTTCTAAAAGATCATCGTCTTCTACAAGCTCTAATTCGGCAGCAGCAACTAATTGACGTGCATCGCGTAAAATAGCGTCGCGACGGATTTGGGGATCTATCAATACCTTTGCCTTTTTCAAACCATCAATATAATCATCAATACTGTGGATCTCAATATGTTGCGGCGCATGGAAACGATGGCCGCGTGTATATCCCGCATAGAGGTGATCTTTCAGACATTGAAGAAAAGATTTGTCTTTTAGATACTCTCGAGACGAATCATCATTCAGGTTCTCACGAGAGACAATCTTTTCAAGATAATCACGAAAGGGGCTATCTTTTAGATACTTACGAGATAGAATATCTCCAACACTCCGATGACAGAGAAAGTGTTCCAGAAAATCAGGAAAGTCTTCTGGATGCCAACAAGGAGGATTTTCTTTCAAATTCACAGGAATCACTTTTCCTGCTCCGCCTTCATTGATAAGAAGACACAGAATAGACTTGATTGGCCTAATCCACAACAATGGACTCATAGAGTCAGAAGAGATATTCCAACGCATTGACCTTGGCCAAGAAACTTTACGAAGAGCTATAGGAACAATTCTAGTGAGAATCGATTCTACTAATTTATTTAACCTCTCGGTCTGTATGCGATTAAAAGTCCCTTTTTCATAATCTATCATCATTTGATCAAGACAGAATTCTGGTTTTTTTTGAGAATTTATAGAATAATGAATGGATTCTGACTCTATATCTACGCTTGGAATCGATTTTTCTTCAATGACTTGAGAACAAGATGATGCTAGGCCACGAACACATACTGTTAAACGACGTGGGGTCCAATATAAACGCACATCTGGGGTTGGATCTATATCCATTAATCCAGATTCCCTCAAAAGGTCGGTCATAATTTTTCCAAAATCCTCAGCAGCCTTGCGTTGAATACGCGCAGGGATTTCTTCAGAATACACTTCACACAAAAAATCAGGCATCGCCCATTCCCAGTTTCAAGGGTTAATCATCATGGTTGCGATCATACAATATATCCGATACTCAATGTCTTAAAAACTATATTGCTTTAGGAGCCAAAGACTTTATCGTGAATAATGCCTAAAGGCATAGTCTGATATCAGAAACGTATTGATCAAAACAACGATACAATCAAAGAAAAATAAACTCACACAATGATCATGCATCTTATGGCATCGATTCTCCCTGTTCTCTGACCAAGAACAAGACCGAGTACCATATTTTTTAAACATACGCAATGAATACCTCGGGCAAGAAATATCAGGAAACCAATATTCACCCGAGACCTATGGCAATGCACATTATAGATACCATTCCATCGCTCATATCATAGCGGTTATTAAATGTTTGGTGCCCGGTGAGGGATTCGAACCCCCACGCTTACGCGTTTGGACCTAAACCAAGTGTGTCTACCAATTCCACCAACCGGGCATAATACATCAAATCATATACCAATATTTTTCACGGAGAAATGAATCTCAATTGGTTCGAAAATTATCTCCTCTACCAATTAATCAGCTACATTTCGCCACAAAAGATCATTTTCTTGATACAATAAACCATTATGTATCATCTATTCCCATAGTAATCCAGTAAAAATGCGATGTTTTTTATCAGTACATATAAAATTTTTATCAATACACACAGATGACCTATTTGCCCGTTTTACTTCAAGAAAAATGGAACTTATCAAGTTAAGTTACACACCATACAATATACAAATTTACTCCGCCACTCTTACGCTATTAATCACCTTATATTAGTTCTCTTATCCAAAAGACTTTTTCGCGACCTCTATCTGATTTCACCCTATCGCAATACCATGGTCGAAGATCGCTATGATCTCAACCCCCTTTGAGGAGAATGTATTCTTTACAAATGATTTAAAAATGATCGTTTCCTTCAATGGATACCACACAATATCCAGTTATCTAATATCTTCTCTAATCTTATGGAGACAATTCGGAGACCTCTTCTTTCCGGAGCAAGGATTGTCGTATCTTAGGAGGACGCTGGGACAGAGATTTTAACTGTCCACATGCTGCCAAAATATCATCTCCTCGCGGCTTTCTGATAGGTGCAGAATACCCTTTTCTTCTAATGCATTCAGAAAAAATTTCAATACTCTTGTGATCTGAGCAAAGATAACCAGATCCTGGCCAAGGATTAAAGGGTATCAGATTGATTTTTGCTGGAATACCTTTGAGAAGCTTGGCTAGTTCAATAGCATCTCTTGGGCTGTCATTAATTCCTTTCAACATCACATACTCAAAAGTAATCCTTCTTGCATTAGAAAGACCTGGATAATTACGACATTGTTCCATTAATTGCTCTAAAGGATATTTTCTATTAATAGGGACAAGAGTATTACGCAGCTCATTATTAACAGCATGCAAGGATATCGCCAGCATTACTCCAATTTCTTCTCCTACTCGAGAAATATTAGGGACAAATCCAGAAGTAGAAAGAGTAATCCTACGCTTCGAAAAAGATAATCCCATGCTATCACTGGCAATGAGTAAAGCTTTTTTGACATTGTTAAAATTATAGAGAGGTTCTCCCATCCCCATCATGACAATATTAGAAACCGCACGACCCGTTGATGGAACCACCGCCCCTTTAGCCTCTTCACACCCAGGAAAATCTCCTAATACGCTACGAACCAAAAGAATTTGCAGAAGTATTTCTTCTGCTGTGAGATTGCGTACTAATTTTTGAGTGCCTGTATAGCAAAATGAACAAGTAAGAGAACAACCAACTTGACTGGAAACACATAAAGTTCCACGCGATTTTTCAGGAATATAGACCGTTTCAATATCGACAGGGGCGCCAGAACAAGGTGTCAAAAAACGCAATAACCATTTACGTGTGCCATCACTAGAAATTTTCTCTTCAACAATTTCTGGATAAACAACTCTAAAATGTTGATCTAGAAGACAACGTATGTCTTGAGATAGATCGGACATAACATGAAAATCACGAATTCCTCGAACATAAATCCACTTCCAAATTTGAGATGCTCGCATCCTCACCCGTGTTTGAGGAATACCTATCCTGAGCAGAGAATCTTCAATCTCTTCTCGTGTCATCCCAATTAAGGATTCTTTGTTCACAGGAACCATTGAATCATCCCTTAAAAATCCATCCATATCATATGATATGGCTTTTAATAATCATTGTCCAAGCATCTGCTTGATTACTCATCAAACATCCAAAAAAAACCTGATGTCTGAGCAATAAAACATCATTTCTGGCATACACGAATATTATTCAAAGCATCGGTAATGCCATTTAAAGAATAAACATAGCGTGTATTCGTTCCTCGTTGGGATTTTGCAGAAACCACTAAATCTCTTCCCATCTTCATCATATTCACTAAAACCCTATCATCTTCTCGGTTTTTAAATGCCGCTCTATTTCTTTGAGGTATCATGGAAAAGATGCGCCCCTTAGCATTTTTTCCAACGACTTCAACAGAGACCATTACCTGTTCATCCAAAGGATAGTCCATTGCTAATTCCACATGATAAGATTCGCCTGCTACACCTCCTATCGGCGCAACCATTAAAAAATTAAGCCCGTGTCTAACCCCATCTACCGGATCAGCAGTAACAGGTGTAGAGGCAGTATAACAGATCTTTTGGCCTGCATCCTGATATTGATAAATAGCCCATCTTGCAAATTGATTATATAAAACGGGATCAGAAGAATTCGTCACATTATCAGCGTATACAAAATGTATACTGCTCATCATGCACAAAAAACAAATTCGCACCAATAACTTTAAAAATCTCCTGAAAAGATTTGAAAACATCTTTACTACTCCATTTATACTATGATGCGCTATCTATCGTATTTTGTACACTAACTCTTCCTGTTTCTACATATGATTTTCAATCATTAACATTACATGCACTATAAATACAGTATGTATAATGTTAAAAAACATACTATACTGTAATAGTATCGTATGAACATACTTTATATTCAATCTCATAAAATATATTTGATTCGCACGCACATCTTATGCATCATAATAAAAATTGATTGAAAAATAACGCGAATTTTTGCAGATATAACCAGTATGTTTTATGGTTTACAAATTGAATAAAAAACTGATATGTACGCAAATTATCTCCTCTCAAAAACAATCGAATAAATCACAGCATGTTATCGTCATCTATCAATCATTCCACTAACTTTGCCGTTTTGCTCAACGGAGATTTGCACGTAACAGATCGAGTTGTGCAATCTCTTCAATACTGCCGCATTATTGCTGCTAATGGAGGCATATCTCACGCTGATCGACTAGGTGTCGTCCCTGAAATATGGGTAGGAGATTTTGATTCTACAAGTCAGCAATTGCTTCAAAAATGGTCTGCTATAAAACGTCTTTATTATTCTGCTGACAAAGATATGACTGATGGAGAAATCGCTGTCAACCAAGTTTTGCAAATGGGCGCAAAACATATTATGCTTGTGGGAGCTCTTTCTGGTCAACGCTTTGATTGTGCATTGCATCATATAACTCTTGCGATGTCCTTAAAAAAGAAAAATATCAATGTAACACTCACCTCTGGTTTGGAAGAAGCTTTTATGCTCACATCGGGAAGACATCGCTTTGACCTTCCCAACAATAGTATTTTTTCTCTGGTCGCCCTCTCAGACATCGACGATCTCACAATTGTAGGAGCACACTATCCCCTTTCTCACTTTCCTCTTTCTATGGGTTCTTCACGCACTATTTCCAATGTTGCAAAAAAGGAACTAACCATCATTTTAGGGAAAGGATTAGCCGTTCTCCTATCTCGCCCTTATGATTTGCAAAGGTTTTCTTCCAATGAATGTACCCATTCTCAGACTTGATCATATTAATATTACTATAGGTGGCACCAATTTATTACAGGACATTTGTTTATCTGTTTCCAAAGGAGAACGTATATGTCTTGTAGGACGCAATGGATCTGGAAAATCAACTCTATTACAGATTATATCCGGACTATTGGAACCACAATCGGGAAAGGTGTTTTGCAGTTCTGCTGCTCGATTAGGATATATCGAGCAAAATCCTGATTTATCGGATTTTTCTACGATCTCTGAATACATTGAACATACAATAAATGATAAGACAGACTGTTCTTATAGCCTTACTTCTTTGCTTAAAAAATTTAACTTTACTGGCAATGAGAAAATAGCTCATCTTTCTGTTGGGCAAGCACGTTGCGTTTCATTCATTCGAACATTGATCCTTCGTCCAGATATTATCATTTTAGACGAACCAACAAATCATCTCGATTTTCGCACTATTCATTGGCTTGAACAAGAATTACTGAACATCAATTCTACGCTTATTTTTGTATCTCATGATCGTCGTTTTCTCCAAACCTTATCAACAACGACAATATGGTTGGATCGTGGTTGTGTGCATCGCCTTAACAAAGGATTTTCCCATTTTGAACCGTGGAGAGATCAAATACTAGAACAAGAGAAAAAAGATTATGATCACCTCAAGGAGAAGAAGAAGGCAGAGGAAGAGTGGTTACGCTATGGAGTGACTGCCCGACGCAAGCGTAATGTCCGTCGTGTCAAAGAATTACATGTCATACGAACACAATTGCATGAACGCAAACAATCTTTTCATGGAACGATGCAAACCCCACTACAATCTACTCAATCTTCCGGAAGATTGGTCATCGAGGTGAACCAAATAACGAAAGCATATCAAGGTCGTTCAGTGGTTCAAGACTTCTCTCTTCGAATACGCTATGGTGAACGTATTGGAATTATTGGTCCAAATGGCGCAGGAAAAACCACTCTTTTGAAGTTGCTCACTGGAGAATTGACACCAGATTCTGGCTCGGTAACATTAGGAACAAATCTCCATATGTCCATCATTGATCAACAACGCACAAACATCAACCCCAACGAAACCCTTGCCTCTTATCTTACTGGCGGATCTGGGGACCACCTCGTTGCACAGGGAGTTTCCCGCCATGTTATGGGATACATCAAAGATTTTTTGTTTCAAGCAGATCAAGCTCACTCCCTTATCAAAGATCTCTCCGGTGGTGAACGAATGCGTGCAATTTTAGCGCGTGTTTTATCTCAACCATGTAATTTTCTCCTTATGGATGAACCCACCAATGATCTTGATTTTGAAACATTAGATTTCTTAGAAGAAACTCTTTCTCATTTTCAAGGAACAATCCTCATCATCAGCCATGACCGAGACTTTCTTGATCGGACTGTAACCTCCACGCTCGCTGCAAACAATATCAATCACCCTGATGGATATTGGACAAAATATGCTGGAGGATACTCTGATATGATCGCACAACAAAAACAAAGCGCACCCACTGTTCCAAAAAAACATGGTCATGAAATATCGATTTCTATCTCAAAAAAGACAATAAAAAACAAAAAAAGTCTTTCTTATGGTCAAAAATTATTGCTTGAAAGCCTTCCCCAAACCATACAAGACATTCATCACAAAATTACTGAAAATGAAAACAAAATGAATGATAAAACTTTATTTTTACACAATGAAAAAGAATTTTATCGTCTGTCCAACGAACTAAAAAACCTCTATCAAGAGAGTAAAGAAAAGGAAGAAGAGTGGCTTAAACTCTCTCTCTTACAAGAAGAGGCAATAAAAAATAGTGAGGAATGAAGAATTTGCCAAAATTCTTTAACTTTTGGCGCGCTCAACATAGGAATTATCTTCTGTCAGAATAACAATTTTATCGCCTACACTAATATGAGGAGGAACGGTTGTACGAATCCCATTGGAAAGAATTGCTGGTTTATAGGATGATGTGGCCGTTTGTCCTTTGACAGAAGGCTCTGTTTCAACAATTTCAAGAGTAACATGACGTGGAACTTCGACAGATAACACCGATTCTTCATGAATCAACAGTTTCATTTCCATCCCCTCCTGAAAATACAACTTTTGGTCATCCACAATTGCTGGAGGAACAATCACTTGATCGTAGGTATCGGGATTCATAAAATGAAATCCTTCACCATCTTCATATAAAAATTGAAAGCATTGATCTTCAACAAAAGCACGTTCTACTTGCTCTGTTGTACGCCAACGTTCCGACACCTTTACACCATCAGAAATACGTCGCATATCTACTTGCGTTGTAGGAGTACCTTTCCCTGGGTGAAAATTTTTTGCTACCAACACTACATAAAGCTTTCCATCCACATCAACAACGTTTCCTTTACGTATGGCAGAAGCAGTCACCTTAACCATATTGAATTTATTCCTTATTTTAATTATGATAAAAGACAAAAGAAAAGTATGCATATATACTTTTCATTCTAAAAACACTTTTCTTATACTTGTTCATTGTTCATCTCAATAACCTGAATTAATAAAGAGTGTTTATTGGTTTATAATCCTAATCTGATAGCAAGAAGTCTTTCTTATGCACACAATTTCTCCTAAACCTTGGTGGAATCGTGATTTTCATCAAAATCGTCGTTCCCTTTTGATCAAAAGAAACATCATTAAGCAATCTATAAGAGAATATTTTCTTAAAAATGATTTTGTCGAGATAGATTCCCTCGCTCTCCAAATCTCTCCAGGAAATGAAACGCATATACAAGCATTTTCTACTCAATTAATAACAAATGATCATAAACGAAAGACCTTATATCTGCAAACTTCTCCAGAATTTTCTTGCAAAAAACTTTTAGCCGCAGGAGAAAAAAAAATATTTTGTTTTGCGCACGTGTGGAGGAACGGAGAACAAGACTCTCTTCATCAACCAGAGTTTACCATGCTGGAATGGTATCGTACTCACGAACCTTATAAAAAATTAATCCAAGATTGTATGGATATCATACGATGTGCAGCACAATCAGCCGGAATATCGGTTTTTTCTTTTCGAAATATTGAATGTAATCCTTTCAGTCATGGAGAATATATGACGGTTGCAGAAGCATTTACACGATATGCTCATATTGATCTTGCTTCTACGCTGAATATTCCCGAGCAACCCGACCGTGATCTTTTTGCCCTGCAAGCAAAAAAAGCAGGAATCCGTATAGCAGATGATGATACATGGAGTGATATTTTTTCTCGAGTCCTCGTAGAGAGGATAGAACCTCATCTTGGCATCAACTGTTGCACTATTCTTGATCGTTATCCTGCACCAGAATCTGCATTAGCAAATACTTGCATTGATGA
This sequence comes from Candidatus Liberibacter ctenarytainae, assembly GCA_016808295.1. Classification (GTDB taxonomy): domain Bacteria; phylum Pseudomonadota; class Alphaproteobacteria; order Rhizobiales; family Rhizobiaceae; genus Liberibacter; species Liberibacter ctenarytainae. The sequence continues at coordinate 35,776 of SEOL01000006.1, read as the reverse complement.
TCCTCGTTTTACAAAACGTTTTGAGATTTATGCCTGCAATGTTGAATTATGCAATGCTTTTGATGAGCTAACTGATCCTATTGAACAACGTCGTCGTTTTGAAAAAGAAATGGCTGAAAAGAATAGAATATACCATGAAACCTATCCAGTTGATGAAGATTTTCTTTCTTGCTTAACTCATATGCCACCATCATCTGGTATAGCTTTAGGATTTGACCGTCTCGTCATGCTGGCAACGGGCGCTACTCATCTGAAAGAAATCGTTTGGGTTCCTCTAGGCCTATCATAAAGAAAGGAATAAAATGAAATCTGCTCATCGCAAACTATTGTCAATCAAAGATTTGCATGAATCTCAGCTTATTCATCAGCAACAAGTCAACTCTCTGAAAGATATTCCAAAACGTTATGCTATTGCATTGACACCCACTGTTGTTGATCTCATTAATCGTGACGATCCCAATGATCCGGTCGCACGTCAGTTTATTCCCACCAAAGAAGAAATGAATATCTTACCAGAAGAACGGGAAGATCCCATTGGAGACATCCCTCATAGTCCAGTCAAAGGAATCGTCCATCGTTATCCAGATAGGGTATTGCTCACGTTATTACACATATGCCCTGTATACTGTCGTTTTTGTTTTCGAAGAGAAATGGTTGGGCCACAAAATAGTGGAATATTATCTACAGAAGAGATGGATTCTGCTTTTTCCTATATTCGACAACACCCAGAAATATGGGAAGTCATCTTAACAGGAGGAGATCCTTTAATTTTATCTCTTAATCGCCTGCGCAAGGTGATTAAAATATTGAAGGATATCAAACATGTCAAAATCTTACGTTTTCACAGCAGAGTTCCTATTGTTGACCCTCAACGTATCAATTCTGAATTAATCCAATGTCTTCAGAATGCAGGAAAACCAGTATACATTGCAATACATGCTAATCATCCACGGGAATTTTCTGAAGAATCTCTCTCTGCAATTGCTCAACTCGTCAATTCTGGCATCATACTTTTAAGCCAATCAGTTTTGCTCAAAGGAGTGAATGACAATCCTGATACTCTGGCTGATTTGATGCGCATTTTTATAGAATCACGTATCAAACCTTATTATTTACATCACATGGATCTTGCCCCAGGAACAAGTCACTTTCGCATAAGCATTGAAGAAGGGCAAAAAATTGTTGCGCAATTAAAAGAGAAAATTTCAGGATTATGCCAACCTTCTTATATTCTCGATATCCCTGGAGGATATGGAAAAATTCATCTTGATCACTCTCAGATTCACAAAAGAGACGACGGATCATATGACATCACTGACCATAATAATATGGTTCATCGCTATCCACCAAAATCATAGTTATTCCAATAGTTGGCGATTCCTGTTGATGTTTTCATATCATCTTGTATGAAGTTCGGCACATTTATCAAGATAACAAAGACAAAAAAATCTATATTGGCTCTGTGCTCTCATTCATCTTATTTGCTGGGATTCTAATCGATGAAATAACAAAATCCGTATCTCTTCTAAAGAATATTTTTAATCTTTTGCCCTTAACATGTTGATAAATCGTCAATGAATCCCGTATAAATATAGAACAAGAGGCATGGAGCAAGGAATAAATAAAAATAGCAGCTATTACGAATAAAAGTATTTCTATTCTAATATAATATTTAACAGTTCTCTCGGCTTGGTCTTGCTATTCCTCGACAAATATATTTATCACAATGTATCCAAGACAGAGGCTTATTCAACTCCCTTTTTATCTTCAAAGATGTTCTGATTTCAGGCGATCTATTGCCTTTGTCGATATTGATAATCGCAACGTAGGAGCTGATGACTTCATGTCCTTCATCTCATCATATCTGGTTATCATACATTTTTGGAAGGCTTGATAAAATAGAATTAAGATTCTATGAGATAGACAAAAACCTAACTTTTAGTCTGTAAGGAAAACGAATAACAACGTCTCTATCAATCAGTACGATTCGATAACCGAATACTCTGAAAATCCCTATCTCGATCGTTGCTTCATTTGTTGCGGTTCTTGTGCTTCCCCCCTCCTACACTATACTTAGTGAAAAAAGGAGGGAGTAAAAACAACAAAAGAATATCTAAGTACTCAGTGTATATCATATGAAAATTAAAATAGAATTAATTGCATCTATCATTGCAATAAAAACATATCTTATGACTAAAATAAAACTATGGACAGCAGAAAAGTCTCTCAAGATTATGGGAAAAATCATGATAATGGTCCATATACGCATATACGGTACAGCAATGATGGGGTTTTCTTCAACTCATTATGTAATTGCTTATGATGGATAATGCAATATTGACCAAGAATTCATATCTTATTTAATTCAAAAGGCAGTTGCCAATCAATGGGAGTATACCCATGACTTTGAAGGTATTCATTGGCCTTATAAAAATGACGACATCCAAAAAAACCATGATGTGCGGACAATGGTGATGGATGAGCAGCTTTGAGAACAAGATGTCGACTATGATTTAAACGATCTTTTTTTTGTTGAGCAGCAGAACCCCACAACATAAAAACAATATTTTTACGCTGATGATTGATCAAATCAATAACAGAATCAGTAAAAGTCTCCCATCCCCGCCCTCGGTGAGAGGCAGCTCGTCCTTCTTCTACAGTGAGAACTGTATTTAATAACAATACTCCTTCACATCCCCAATGTTGTAAAAAACCATGCGGGGGAGGAATAAAACCAATGTCTTCCGTTAATTCTTTATAAATATTGACAAGAGATGGTGGAATGCGCACCCCTGGAAGGACGCTAAAACATAAACCATGCGCCTGACCATAACCATGGTAAGGATCCTGACCTATGATAACAACCTTAACCTTTGTAAATGGAGTTATATCAAAAGCATGAAAATAGTGAGATCCTTTGGGAAAAATTCTTTTTCCTTTTTGTTTTTCAGAAAGAAGAAAATCTTTAAGATTGCGCATATAATCACTCTCAAAATGACTTTTTAACAAAGACTTCCAACTCTCATGAATCTTGATTCTTTCCATTGATCTCTTCCTTGTATTTTTGAATCAACTTGAATAAAGCATAAATTTAACTGATTTTTTCATGATTTATACTCAGGAAACATACCGATTTCTTGCAAAATATTGATCACTTTCTTATGATGAATCTGCCATTGATTGCATTGATGATAAGATACTTTCTACATTTACTCCTATTTTTAATCCAAAACTCGTTCCTTTATCATAGAAAAGATTAAATTCCACATAGAATTCACGGCGTATAAATTATTCTTAACGATCGTGTTCCATAAATAAACGATAATTGTTATTGCATACCAATAATAGATATATTCTGGTAAACACCCCCCAAAGCAGAGACAAAAGAAAAGTCAGAATCAATTCCCCTATTTCTTCATGAGGATAAAGATAGTCAAAAATATTCCTCCAATACCTCCCTATTCCGGTCGATGTTATAAAAATAAATATTGATCACATCATTATTTATGGTATTGATAAAAATTGTTTTTTCTCATAAAACATATATTTCGTTTATTGCTGATATTCTTTGATCATGATACATGTGTGTTGAGGGAAAAAGATTTGCGTCAATTTTTTAATCTCGTGTATACTGTTTGATCTTGCATTTCGTCTATTACATATATCAAATGCTGCATTAAGCCCTTGTAGCTCAGCTGGTAGAGCGCCTGATTTGTAATCAGGAGGTAGCGGGTTCGAGTCCTGCCGGGGGCACCATAATAATTATAACATATTGATTATACAGTGTATTTTAACAATTTTTCCTACCCTATTCTATGGTTAGGCATTAGGACTGAATTTTTAAGTTATATCTTATATACTCTTCTTGGGTGAACAGGTTGGAGTGAAAACTGAAAATGACAAACGTTGCTGAAAAGAAAAAAAACTAAGCCCAACGCACCCCATTCTCTTACAGAGTATCGATTAACTCTGCTGGAAAAGAATTATGATAGACTGGAGAATAAGGTAGATCGTCTTTCTGATAAAATGGATGCACGTTTTGACTCTATCCTAGATAAAATGGATAAGGAATCTAAAAGAGTAGACGCACGCCTTGAAAAAGTCGATGCACGCTTTGAATAAGTATCCAAAGAAATTGGAAACGTTCGTGCTGAAATACATGGACTGCTATGGAAAATACCCGCCATTTGTTCTGTGCTCATTACAGTTATTGGAATAGCTGTTAAATTGCTCCACTGGATTTAAATCCTCTTTAACAACATCCCTACCTCTACTTCTCCCTGACAATGAGACCCCTTCATTTCTTGCCTCCTGCAAAGACCCATCTATTACATTCAATCGCAGCATTAGACCAATCTTCTTCATCAATCCTCCTCTTGAAAGTGCTGTATTTATCTCTATTGATACCACAATTAAAGACAAAATCTCCAACAGCTGATAGGCGGTTATCGCCAGATGATGCAAGAATAGGAGAAACTTTGAATACTTGACATCTTGAAGTAAAAGAGCATTGGCTTGTCCATAAGATATGGATTGGCCTTCATAAACACCAAATCCTGTATGATCAAATAGTTCACAAACACCTGCAGAACATCGGTAGGCGTATAGGCCGGCCGGATACCTTCAAAATGTTTAATTAAATGAGTGAGTGACATGTAAAAGTTGATATTTTCAATCCTTAAAACTGACTCCTATTCTTTATATGGTTTAGAATTAAGGTTAATATTCGGTTAAGTATGGCTTAATACATAGTATTGATACATACTATTGAAAAGGCGAATAACCCAAATACAATCGGTTGGAAGATAATACCAAAAACGGAGAATACCAAGTGAATATTAATAAAATCCTTCTATCAACAACTATTATCACATATGGATTGTCATCGGGATGTGATTTAAACGGTGCAGCGAACGAATACCAACAATACAACTTAGAAGGACAATACAACTTAGAAGAAGAAAAAAAAGAGGAAACTACAGAAAAATCTGATGAGGGGCAAATAGATAACGCTCAATTAATAGAAGAAAAAAAAGAGGAAACTACAGAAAAATCTGATGAGGGGCAAATAGATAACGCTCAACCAATGCCAACAACAGATTATAGTCAACTAATACCAGATAATAGTCAATTAATACCAGTAGAAGACAGCACCAAAACGGTGGACATAGCAATTGAATAACTGATGTATATGCTTTAATATCCATTTTAATAGATGAGGAGAATGAAGATTAACTCTCCTCCGCCTTCTTCCTCACTATGTTGTTATCGGCATACCAGAATTCCAAGATACAAGCAATAATTTCCTAGATAAAGGGGCTTAAGATGCGCATGGACAAGGGGTTTCTCAAACATCCCCCTTTTTTTTACAATCCACAAAACCAATATACTACTATATAAATGTAGATAGACTTTCTTAGCAGATCAATAGATGAGCTAGTAACTAAAAAGGGCTTCAAAACAACGTGGCATAAAACAATTTAAAGATTCTGCACAACAATCCTTTCCGCTTTTACGGCTCAGATATCATGGTATCAATCTAGACCACACACTAATCATGTTCCCATGAATATGTTTTGGGGTATAATCTTTCAAATCTTTTCATACACCAATAGTTATGAAAGAATCATCATGGTAAAGAAATATTATAGAGATTGTTCTATTAAGTTCTGTGAGATATTTTATACCATTTGACTCTCAATTCCTTGTTGCTCCTCCATAGAAAATATTACTCAATAAAGAAAAAATATATCCAACATCATTGAACAATCCCTCTTATTGAATAAATCGAAAATTCTCTTTTGAGTTGCCCTCACCTTTTATGATGTCCTTACCAATCAGATCAAATGCTTCCTCCAATTGATCTACAGTATGAACTGAATATATCTTGTCTGGAGAAGAAGCACATGCTTGATGCATCTCATCTGGAGGTAGCGCTAATACAATCACATAAATTGTCCCTTTTTTTCTTTTTATATCATTACAGAAACCTTCAATAGCATAATTAGAATATGGTATACTAGTACTAGTAGTACCATCGGTCAAGAATATCACATCTTTCTTATATTCTTTATGGCCTTGATCACGATGTTTCATTTCTTCAGCATAAGAGAACAATTCAGTGTCTGCCTTCTTCATCGCTGTCCATGCATTTCTTGGTCCATAGGCCGTAATAGACTGGATATCTTGTTTTAGAGTTATGATATTCCAGGTGAGAGGAAATTCACGATCTATAAATAGATGAAATGAAAGAGCTCCAACTCGAAAAACGTTTTCATACTTGGCCTTCTTTCGTAAGAGATCTAATAAACGACCCATAGAATGCTTTACCCTATCCAATCGCGATATGTGCTGTATATAATCTTGATGGGTGAGTGAATGATTCATTGTTCTAGAAGCATCTATAACCATCATAAGACTTGTTGGAACCATTACGGCTTCTTTATACACAACAGCACTATGTGCTGATATCACAATATCTTCAGCGCCATCATAAAAAAGATGTATAAAGCGAGAAAATGCATGCATTGGCATTGTAACCTTGTCATCTATTGTAATAATATATGATCCTTTACCCTGTTTTTCGATGTTAAGAGTCAAATTCTGAAGTATTTCTAGCTTCTGGTCTGAAGAAAAGAAATTAGATAGATTACTCCCCAGATGACTTCTTACAACGTCCTGTAATGTTGCTTGATATGACTGTATATCTAAAAATTGTAGGAATTGAATATCAGAGTATGAACTGATAAGAGCGCTATCCATGTCCTGCTGTAAAGCAATATGATCACTGTAATCTTCTGAAATATATACCACTCCTGCAATAGCAGTAATCAGACAAACCAATATGATTGCGGTTAATATTCCAAAAACACCTGAATCATTATATAAATATTTTTTTTTCACAAATATAATATCCATTTATAATAAAATTACTTATTTATTAATAGTATAAATAAATAATATATTATAATTATAAAATAACACTATATATAGTCGTTCTTATTTTAGAAATAAAATTAATTGATACTATCAAAAATAGTAATTATATAATATATAATTATATTAATAAACTTTTTAAATAAAGATCATTTTAGATATGAATGATATATTAAAATAAATTCTATTCTTTCTATATCTTGAATTATCTCAAGATTAAAAACAAAATCCCCAACCGCCTAAATATGATGTGAGCTAGAAACTAAAAAGGGCCTCAAAACAACGTGGTATAAATAATTTAAAGATTCTGCACAACAATCCTTTCCGCTTTTACGGTTCAGTTATCATGACAATATAGACCACACACTAATCATGTTCCCATGAATATGTTTTGGGGTATAATCTTTCAAATCTTTTCATACACCAATAGTTATGAAAGAATCATCATGGTAAAGAAATATTATAGAGATTGTTCTATTAAGTTCTGTGAGATATTTTATACCATTTGACTCTCAATTCCTTGTTGCTCCTCCATAGAGGATATTACTCAATAAAGAAAAAATATATCCAGAAACAATTGAACAATCCCTCTTATTGAATAAATCGAAAATTCTCTTTTGCGATGTCCTCACCAATCAGATCAAATGCTTTCTGTATTTGCACTATATTCTTAGCATCAGCTTTATATATCTTGTCTGGAGAAGAAGCACATTTTCGATGCACCTCTGTTGGAGGTAGCGATAATAAAATCACATAAATTGTCCCTTTTTGTGCTTTTATACTATCACAGATAGTTATAGTCTTCTTATCACTATCTGGAATAGTATTCTTACCATCGGTCAAGAATATCACATCTTTCTTATATTCTCCATGGCCTTTACGACGATGTTCCATGCCTTCTTCTGCAGAGAACAGTCTCTGTTTTGCCAATTCCATTGCTGGGAATGAATTTGTTCTTCCAGCAACCTGAATAGAATTCATATCTCGTTTTAGAGTTTTGATATCCCACCTAAGAGGAAATTCACGATCTACCTTTTCATTATATGTAATAGCTCCAGCTCTAAGAATTTCTTTATTCTTGGAATTACTATGTAATGTATCTAATAAACGACGCGTAGTAGACTTTACCACATCCATTCGCGTTTTTGGAGCGGAAAGATCTGGCAAGTCGAGTCTTATATTCATTGAGCTAGAAGAATCTATAACCATCATCAGACTTGTTGGAGGAATCGTGAATGTGTTATACAAAACAGAACTGCGTGCTGATATCAAAATACCTTCAGCGCCATCATGGAAAAGATGTATAAAGTGATAAAATGCATGAATTGGCATTGTAACCTTGTCATCTAATGTAATTTGATATGATCTTGCACCCTTTTTTGTGATTTTAAGAATTAAATTATCAAGAATTTGCTGACTGTCTTTTTGAGAAAAGAAATGAAATAAATTATTCCCCAGATGACTTCTTATAATGATCATTAATTTATCTTCAGATGACTTTAAATCTGATAATTTTAGGGATTTAATATTAGAGTATGAACTGATAAGAGCACTATCCATGCTCTGCTGTAAAGCAATCTGGTTACTGCGAACTTCTGAAATATTTACCAGTGCTGCAACAGCAGTAATCAGACAAACCAATATGATTGCGGTTAATATTCCAAAACCACCTGAATCATTGTATAAATATTTTTTTTTCATAAATATAATATCCACTTATAATAAAATTACTTATTTATTAATAGTATAAATGAATAATATAGTATAATTATAAAATAATTATATGTATATTCGTGTTTATTTTAGAATAAAAATTATTTTATACTATTAAAAATAGTAATTTTATAATATATAATTATATTAATAAACTTTTTAAATAAAGATCATTTTAGATATGAATGATATATTAAAATAAATTCTATTCTTTCTATATCTTGAATTATCTCAAGATTAAAAACAAAATCCCCAACCGCCTAAATATGATGTGAGCTAGAAACTAAAAAGGGCCTCAAAACAACGTGGTATAAATAATTTAAAGATTCTGCACAACAATCCTTTCCGCTTTTACGGTTCAGTTATCATGACAATATAGACCACACACTAATCATGTTCCCATGAATATGTTTTGGGGTATAATCTTTCAAATCTTTTCATACACCAATAGTTATGAAAGAATCATCATGGTAAAGAAATATTATAGAGATTGTTCTATTAAGTTCTGTGAGATATTTTATACCATTTGACTCTCAATTCCTTGTTGCTCCTCCATAGAGGATATTACTCAATAAAGAAAAAATATATCCAGAAACAATTGAACAATCCCTCTTATTGTATAAATCGAAAATTCCCTTTTGCCATGTCCTCACCAATCAGATCAAATGCTTTCTGTATTTGCTCGTCATCATCAGCTCTATATATCTTGTCTGGAGAAGAAGCACATTTTTGATGCATAACTGTTGGGGGCAGAAATAATAAAATCTCATAAATTGTCCCTTTTTGTGCTTTTATACGATTACAGATTGTAATCGTCTCTTCATTACTACCTACAACACTATTCTCACCATCGGTCAAGAATATCACATCTTTCTTATATTCTTTATGGCCCTTACGACGATGTTCCATGCCTTCTTTTACAGAAAACAGTCTCTTTTCTGCCAATTCCATCGCTGGGGCTGAATTTGTTCTTCCAGTGGCCCCAATAGACTGGATATCTTGTTTTAGAGTTTTGATATCCCACCTGAGAGGAAATTCACGATCTAACTTTTCATTAAATGTAACAGCTCCAGCACGAAGAACATCTTGAATCTTGGAATTACTTTGTAAGTGATCTAATAAACGACCTGTAAAAAACTTGACTACATCCATTCGCGTTGTGCCATCAAATAGACGGCCACTAACGATTCCAAAATTCATTGATCCAGAAATATCTATAACCATCATAAGACTTAATGGAGCCATCCCGAATCCTTGATACACAACAGAACTGTGTGCTGATATCACAATACCTTCAGCGCCATCATGAAAAAGATGTATAAAGTAAGAAAATGCATGAATTGGCATTGTAATCTTGTCATCTAATGTAATTTGATATGATCTTTCATCATTTTTTGTGATTTTAAGAATTAAATTATCAAGAATTTGCTGACTATCTTTTTGAGAAAAGAAATGAAACACATCATTCCCCAGATGACTTTTTACAATGACCTTTAAATTATCTTCAGATGACTTTAAATCTGATAATTTTAGGGTTTTAATATCAGGGTATGAGCTGATAAGAGCGCTATCCATGCTCTCCTGTAAAGCAATATGCTCACTGTAATCTTCTGAAATATTTACCACTACTGCAACAGCAGTAATCAGACAAACCAATATGATTGCGGTTAATATTCCAAAAAGACCTGAATCATTGTATAAATATTTTTTTGTCATAAATATAATATCCATTTATAATAAAATTACTTATTTATTAATAGTATAAATTAATAATATAGTATAAATATAAAATAATTATATGTATATACGTGTTTATTTTAGAAAAAAAATTCATTTATACTATTAAAAATAGTATCTTTATCTTGACTTATCTTAAAATTATAAAGAAAAAATAATTGAACAATCCCTCTTATTGAATAAATCGAAAATTCTCTTTTGAGATGTCCTCACCAATCAGATCAAATGCTTTCCGCATTTGCTGTACATCATCAGTTTGATATATCTTATCTGGTGAAGAAGCACATTTTCGATGTAGATCTGTTGGAGATAGCGATAATAAAATTACATAAATTGTCCCTTGTTGTGCTTTTATACGACCACAGATCTCTATAGTCTTTTTATCACTACCTACAACAGTATTATCACCATCAGTCAATAATATCACATCTTTCTTATATTCTTTATGGCCTTTACGACGATGTTCCATGCCTTCCGCTATAGAGAATAGTCTCTGTTCTGCCAATTGCATCGCTGGGAATGAATTTGTGCTTCCTACGGCCCTAATAGACTGGATATCTCGTTTTAGAGTTTTGATGCCCCACCTGAGAGGAAGGTCACGATCTAACTTTTCATTAAATGTAATAGCTCCAGCACGAAGAACATCTTGAATCTTGGAATTACTTTGTAAATTATCTAATAAACGACCAGTAAAAGACTTGACCATATCCAATCGCGTTTTTGGAGTGCAAAGATCTTGCAAGCTGAGTGTTTGATTCATTGATTCAGAAACATCAATCACCATCATAAGACTTACTGCGTTTGCATGATGTTTACACAACAAAACAGAACTGCGTGCTGATATCAAAATACCGTCATTTCCAGCAGGATGTATAGGGTGAGAAAACGCAAAAATTGGTGCTCTATAAGAACAGTCTAATGCAATTTCATAATTTGCATCTTTTCTATTATTTTTGCAGATAGAAACATTCAAGTTACTAAGAATAGTATTCTTATCTTTTTTAGAAAAAAAAAGAGGCAGACTATCTTGCAGATGATTCTTTATAATGAGCAATAATTTATCTTCATCAGACCTTAAATCTAATAATTTTAGGGATTTAATATCAGAGTATGAACTGATAAGAGCGCTATCCATGCTCTGTTGTAAAACAATCTGTTTACTATAAGTTTCTAAAATATTGATTGGTGCTGCAATAGCCATAATCAAACAGGCTAGTATGATTGCGGTTAATATTCCAAAACCCCCTGAATCATTGTATAAATATTTTTTTTTCACAAATATAATATCCATTTATAATATAATTACTTGTTTATTCATATTATAAATTAATAATATAGTATAAATATAAAATAATTATATGTATATTCGTGTTTATTTTAGAATATAAATTATTATATACTATTAAAAATAGTAATTTTATAATATATAATTATATCAATAAACTTTTTAAATAAAGATCAGTTTAGATATGAATGATATATTAAATAATATTCTATTCTTTTTATATCTTGACTTATCTCAAGATTAAAAACAAAATCCCCAATTTCTCAAATATGACGTGAGCTAGATAATAATAAAATAGAACTCGTTTGAGATTTTTGATACCCCATCTGAGTGGAAAGTTTATTGAATCAGAAACATCAATCACCATCATAAGACTTGATGAAGCGCTCGCGAATGCTTGCTACAAAATAGAAGTATATGCTGATATCAAAATACCATTAATGGTATTATCGTTTTTGATATTAGCATCACGAATTACATTCTCATCTTTGATAACCCGAGAAAACACAATATTTGGCATTCTATAAGAATAGATTATGCAATTTCATAATTTTCATTTTTTCTATGATCTTTACGGATAGAAAGATACAAGCCACTAAGAAGACAATTCCTATCTTTTTTAGAAAAGACAGAATGCAAACTATCCTGTAGATAATTTTTTATTATCATCCATAATTTATCTTTAGATGAGCCTAAATCCGATAATTTTAAAGTTTCATATCAGAAATTGATAAGAGTGTTATCCATGCGCTGTTATAAAGCAATCTGGTCACTGTAAGCTTCTGAAATATTTATTATTTGCCGCAATAATAGTAACCAAAAAAATCAGTTTCTGCCTATAACCTCACAAGATTGAGGTATATTGTAGAATTGTCGACAAATATGTGCACAATAAAACATGCACAATAAAACAATAGGGATTAAACTAATTAAATCGTATTGAATGCTGTAATAGACGTTTCCTTTGATTCTTTTCAATTAAACTGATCTTAAAGTATTAACGTCACTAGGTTCATGATATTGTATTAAGAGACCCTAAAAGATCATTCCTATTTATGGGTATATGCCCATAATCTTTGTTCTCTTTATTCTTTATAGAACCAGTCAATGACTACCCTTATCTTCATTCGAATAAATTTCCACAATACATAGGACTGATTGTTTTTCATATTCAGGATTATAAAGATTTTTTCAGGATTCTCTTTATTCTCAACCAACTATAACAGCTGATTTAAACGTGAGGACTATTTTCAAATGAAGATAGTAATCCTCTGTGTTGGCTTTTAATTCCATATTACTTGCACCAGAAGACAATGATGTTATTGATTTCTTCCTTTTTTGAACCTTATAACAAACTATCGTGTTGATGGAGAAGATCTTGTGGCAATAAAGATAAAAAATCATCTTCATACATAATATCAATACCCAACTGCTGAGCCTTATTAAGTTTTGATCCAGGATTCATGCCCACTACAACAATATCAGTCTTTTTAGATACTGTAGAAGATACATGAGCACCTAATTGACAAACAGCTTCTCTCGCCTGATCACGAGCAATTTTTTGAAGAGTTCCTGTAAAAACTAATACCTTGTTATATAGAACTGAACTCGTCGAATACCCACCTTGATCTTGTATAATCGGTAATTTAATTTCCCGTAAAAGCTCTTCTATAGCACGATTATTGCCAAGATTTTGGTAAAATTCTATAATAGATTCCGCTATGACTGCTCCTACTAAAGGCGCTCTCGTCAAAGACGACCGATCATCACCGATCTTATGGAGGATATTTTTGATTGTTTCTTCAAAATTTTGATAAGAATGATAGTATTTGGCCAAAGACCTCGCAATTTCTATTCCAACATGACGAATACCCAAAGAAAAAATGAATCGATGCAAAGAAACATCACGCCTTGTATTGATAGAATTATAAAGATTTTCAACGCTTTTTTGTCCAAAACCAGAGATATGCTCAAGTTTAATTGTTGAAAGTTCTTGACGACTTTGTAATGTGAAAATATCTGCAGGAACTCGTATTTTCAGAGAAGGATCGTCTGATTTAAAGAAAAAATCGAGTTGTTGTTGCCCCAGACCCTCTATGTTAAAAGCGCCCCGTGATACAAAATGCTTTAAACGCTCTAATTGTTGTGCAGGACATATAAACCACCCTGTACAATATCGTGCAGATTCGATTCTTCCTGTTTGAGGATTAACATAACGAACCGCTCGACTCTGACAAATAGGACAAACATCAGGAAATGAAAAAACTTCTGCATTGGCAGGACGCTTCTGAAGAATGATATCGACGATCTTAGGAATAACATCTCCTGCACGCTTTACAACAACTGTATCCCCTATTCGAATATCTCTTCCTTCACGGATTATTTTACCAGATACTCCATATCCTTTAATATAATCCTCATTATGGAGTGTCGCATTAGCAATGAAAACCCCCCCTATATTAACCGGATCAAGGCGTGCAACCGGCGTAAGAATGCCAGTGCGCCCAATTTGAATATCAATATCTATAAGACGAGTACGAGCTTTTCTTCCTGGAAATTTATGTGATATAGACCAACGCGAACGAGGAGAACTTACACCTAACTGTTCTTGGAGAGAAAATCTATCTACTTTGTATACGACTCCATCTATATCATAATCCAACATACCACGTATTGATTCAGTTTCGTGATAATATGATAGAATACTTTCCAGCGTGTAACTTTTCTGAAACCTCTCAATAACAGGAAAACCCAAGTCCCTTAATTTTCCAAGCATATCATATTGACCTTCTGCAAATTTTTCAGAAACCATTCCTAATCCATGAGCAAAAAATTTCAATCGACGACTTTTCGTAACTTGAAGGTCTAAATGACGCAATAATCCAGAAGCCGTGTTCCTTGGATTAGAATAAATATTCTTTTTTGCATCTTTCATCTCCTTGTTTAAAAGTAAAAAATCACTTTTTGCGATATAAATTTCACCCCGTACTTCAAAAATTTCAGGAACCTGTGATGGGGGTAAAATCTCAGGAATTACCTTAATAGCGCGTATATTAACACTTATATCCTCCCCTATATAACCATCTCCGCGCAGTGCAGCATGCACCAATTGTCCCTTTTCATATCGTATTGAGATAGATGCTCCATCAATTTTAGGTTCAAGGGTAAAAGCAATGCTATTATTAAACTCTTTTTTCAATTGGCGATATATTGTAAGCATAAAATGACGCACACCTTCCTCTGTCTTAATCTTTATCATCTGTGGCATTAGAAGAGAATGTGTTATCTTAAACAGTGGAAGATTCCTCTCTCCTCCTACTCTGTTTAAAGGCCAATTAGGATTTTCAGGGCGCGCAAGAGATGGAAAATGACGTGCGATGTCTTCACAACGCCTCTTCAATTGATCGTATTCAGAATCCGAAATTTGAGGATTTGAATGCTGATAATAAAGATTATCATGATATGCGAGATTCAATTCAATAGAGGCTAATTCTTTTTTAGCCTGCTCAATCGTTAATTCTTCGATCGGAATCAATTGGATTTTTCCCTTTTATTTTTTTTATAAAATAAAATTGTTTTAATTCCAACAACCTATGGGTTGAATCATCCTGTTATCTCAATACCTTGATTGAATCATCCTATTATCTCAATAGCATATTTAATTAATCGTTTCTACATTCTAAAAGACTTTTTGCTGCAGCACGTGCCTCTTCTGTAATGTGACGACCTGCTAGCATACGAGCAATTTCTTCATAACGCTCTTGTTGAACCAAAACCGAAATATCTGTTATCATTCTCTCGGAGCCCTCAGATTTATTCTCTTTATAGATAAGAAAATGTGTGTCAGCGCGCGATGCAACCTGTGGTGAATGTGTGATAACCAACAACTGATTCTTTGTTGACAATTGCTTAAGACGACAACCAATTGCATCTGCAACTGCACCTCCTATCCCTGTGTCAACTTCATCAAAAACCATCGTTATCGCTGATATGCGGTCGATCAAAACTATTTTAAGAGCTAACAAAAGCCGAGATAATTCTCCACCGGAGGCTAATTTCATTAAAGGACCAGGATTTTCCCCCATATTAGTTTGAACGTAAAATTCTATTCTATCTATGCCTTCAGAAGACATATGCTTAATATCCGATGTAATTGTAACCATAAAACGAACATTTTCAAGCTTTAGAGCAGGCAGCTCTGCCATCACATTGCGTTCCAATAATTGTGCAAATTGATGCCGTTTAGCAGAAATATTCTGTGCTATAGCATCATAAGCTTGTTTGGATTCCAAGAGGTCCTGTTCCAATATATCCATCTTTTCATTGCCTGCACAAATATTAGCAAGATCCTCTACCATTTTTTTTTCTATATCGGCAAGTTGATCTACAGGAACGGAATATTTACGACTCATCGCACGCAATGCAAATAAACGTTCTTCAATATTGTTTAATGCTTGTACATCATACCGAATCTCTGAAAACACCTTTTCCATTTCTTGTTGTGCATGAGACAAATTCTCAAGTGCCTCACTCAATAAGACAATACTTGGCTCCAATAAATCAGGTAATTCTAAACTCTTACGCTCCATTCGCCGCAACATAGAGGAAACAGTAGCAATCGGCGATGAAGATTTATTAAACTGCTCTATCATTCCTCCTAAATCAGTAGAAATGCGCTCTTGTTTTAAAATGCGCGATCGCATTTCAGACAACTCACTTTCTTCTCCGTTATTAACAGTAAGAGACTGCAATTCCTCTATAGAAAAACGTAAAAAATCAATATCTTGAGAAGAGGCCTTTTTTTTCATTTTATATTCTTGTAATGCATCCGCCGATTTGCGCCAATTTTGGTATAATACACCAAGATGATGAAGATCATCCTCTATTTCAGCATAGGAATCCAACATCCTTCGATGCCCACTGACATCAATCAACGAGCGATCTGCATGTTGACCATGAATTTCTACAAGCAAAGACCCAACAGAACGCATCAAATGAACACTGACCCGTTGGTCATTAATATAAGCCTTTGTTTTTCCATCAGGAAACTGAATACGACGCAATATAAGACAGTCTTCAGGAGTGATGTTGGCTTCTTCTAAAAGATCTTTAAATATACGTAAATCAGGAACATCAAAAGTAGCAGTAACCTGTCCTTTTTCCGCATGACGGCGCACAAGACCACCATCGCCTCTTCCTCCAATAGCAAGGAAAAGAGAATCCAACAAAATAGACTTTCCTGATCCTGTCTCACCACTTAATATGGATAAACCTGAAAAAAAATCTATATCAATACTCTCTATAAGAGCAATATTGCGAATGGATAGATTAATCAACATATTAAACGAACAACCGTTTTAAAGACAATATTCTTCAAGGATATTTAGATCATGATCTGTCGTAATATTGTATCAGTTTTTTGGCATATTGACACCAATATCCTTGAGGATATTTCTTCTGAAGAAGAGATAATATTTCTCGAGATTCACCGATCAAGCCCACCTTAAAATAGGCCTCTATGATTCTTGCAAGCGCCTCTTCTGCCTGTTCTGTATCAGAATAATGTCTAACAACACCCTGAAATCGCGTAATAGCAGATATATATTCCTCTTGAGTAAGATAATAACGCCCTATATGCATTTCTCGTGCCGCTAATTGATTGCGTCCAATACGAATATAAGATTGAGCGCTTTTTGCATACGAAGAATGAGGGTAATTGACAACAAGATTCTCCATATATGCAACCATATTTCTTGCTGGAGTCTGGCTATGAGAAACATTACGTATCATCTCGAAATAACAGATTCCCGAGAGGTAATACATGTAATCGATATCTTCTGATCCACCATATTTTGTGATATAGTCTGTTCCAATTAAAGCAGCTTCCTCATATTGACCATTCCTATACTTGACAAAAGCCGACATAAAAAGAGCTTTGCGCGCTTCTTTTGAGAAAGGAGAACTATGTACAATTTCTTGAAATTTTTTATAGGATTGTAAAAAAAGCCCCTTTTGGAGATATTTTACACCTTCAGCATATGTTAGTTCTGGAGACTGAGAGCTAATCCCAATGTCGGAAATACTTTCATATTTCTGATGTCGACAACCCATCATAGGGAAAACCATAACAACAATAAAAAGAGTTAACGCAAACCTATACAACCACAACACCTACTTTTCAACGATTAAAAAACAATAAATATCACATCCAAATCGAGAAATTATCAATAACTCATCGTTGGATTGAAAGCAATCGAAAATGTATTATGATAGCATTAATCTTTTCTCTGCAACAACATAGCATTTTCCTGAACCATCTTAGAACAAGGTGCTGAACTCATTCTGCTCTGTTGCGAAGAAACATTTTTAAACATACCTATATCATCAATTATTTCATAAGCACTATGATCAGATAAAAGAGCACATAATGCCATATGGTTGACTTGATGCCCTCCTCGATAGGAACGATAGCATCCAATAAACTGAGCACCAGCCAACGCTATATCACCAATAGCATCCATTGCTTTATGACGAACAAATTCATCGTGAGGATACCTTAATCCTTCAGGATTAAGGATTTTGTCATCTTCAGAAATAACCACTGTATTTTCTAAAGATGAACCCAAGCTATAACCCAATTTTCTATAATACTTAGCATCTCGCAAAAAACCAAATGTTCGAGCAGAAGAAATCTGATCACAAAAGACTTTCTCTGTAAGATTTCCTTTCCACTTCTGACGACCTATGACCTGGCTATCGAATGCAATTTCTATTTCAAAACGCATCGCATCATAAGGAACAAATTCTGCCCAAGAATCACCACAACAAATCCGAACAGGTTTCAGAATGCGAATATAACGACGTTTTGCACCTAATGTTGTCATACCAACACGGCTTATACTATCAACGAAGGCTTTAGCGCTGCCATCCATAATAGGAATCTCATGTCCGTCTATCTCAATGATAACATTATCAATACCAAAAGCATAAAGAGTCGCCATGAGATGTTCAACTGTATAAAAATGATTCGGATATGAACCTAAAACAGTACACCAATCCGTTTTTACAACATTTTTCCATAAAGCAGGTACAGTATGAACCACCTTATCTAACTGGGAAGACCTTAATATTATCCCTGTATTTTCTTTTACAGGATATAGCGTTAAATGAGATTGAGTACCAGAGTGTACACCAATACCCGATATAGTAATTGAATCAAAAATCGTACGTTGATACTCAAATAACTGATTACTACGAATCATCTGAATCCTAAAAATTTATTTCTAATATACAACCATAATATGGTATCATTTTTAACATTTGAGAGTAAATAAAAAACCAATACATAAGATGAATTTATCATA
The DNA here is from genome assembly GCA_016808295.1 of Candidatus Liberibacter ctenarytainae. Classification (GTDB taxonomy): domain Bacteria; phylum Pseudomonadota; class Alphaproteobacteria; order Rhizobiales; family Rhizobiaceae; genus Liberibacter; species Liberibacter ctenarytainae. Next base: position 16,741 of record SEOL01000006.1, on the reverse strand, counting down.
TTTACTACAATTAGCGAGATTGTCGCCGTAAAAAAGCAGGTATTTCCAATTGATCTTCCTCAGAATGAACAGCTTCTTCCGATTGCACATGAATATGCTTATCCGAACTATTCCCATCAAGCACGTTATCTTTCCCTCTATCCAACATAGAAATCGTGGAATCCGTTTTTAAGGCACTATCTTCTACCCTCGTTGAAATATCTTCGCGCAAACCAAAAGAATAGGCAATACGTTTGAACAATCCCATAACACCACGCTCTTCTGTTCGATTATCTTCCTTCACTGTCAATATCTTAGATGTCACACGTTTGGGATCAGAGGATTCTGGAACAATGTCATTAAAGATAAAACAATCCTTATTTTGAAGATTACCTTGAAAAGGTTCAGAAACAGCTGCATCATAATGACTACTTTGATCTCCTATAGGGGAATTTTGCATATATGACGACTTGTGTGAGGAAAGATTAAAAGTTTCTGGTTTTTCGAGAGATTCACTGTCCGAATCAAAAGAAGATTCTGAATCATCTCTTTCTTTATACGAAGGATGATGTATCCCTGTTGCCACAACAGAAACCCGAATTACCCCCTCAAGAGCCTCATCAAAAGTAGCTCCTAGAATTATATTAGCTTCCGAATCAACCTCTTCTCGTATACGGCTAGCTGCTTCATCTACTTCAAACAATGTTAAATCACTCCCCCCCGTAATGGAGATAAGCAACCCTTGCGATCCTTTCATTGAAGCTTCATCAAGCAATGGATTAGCAACCGCTGCTTCAGCGGCTTGTATACCTCGTCCATGACCAGAAGCTTCTCCTGTCCCCATCATCGCACGTCCCATATTGCGCATAACCGCACGGACATCTGCAAAATCAAGATTAATCAAACCCTCTTTAATCATTAAATCAGTAATACAGGAAACACCCGAATAAAGAACCTGATCAGCCATCGAAAAGGCATCTGCAAAGGTTGTTTTATCATTAGCAATGCGAAATAAATTTTGGTTTGGAATAACAATTAATGTATCAACGGTATTTTGCAATGCTTCTATGCCTTCTTCTGCTATCCGCATACGCCGTGCCCCTTCAAAATGAAAAGGCTTTGTGACAACACCAACAGTTAAAATGCCCTTGCTGCGGGCTATTCCCGCAATAATCGGTGCGGCTCCTGTCCCTGTTCCTCCACCCATTCCAGCAGTAACAAAACACATGTGTGTTTTATCTAAACTCTGTGTAATTTCATCGATACATTCTTCCGCTGCAGCACGACCAACTTCTGGATGAGATCCTGCTCCCAGACCTTCTGTTATGCCAATACCAAGCTGAATCAGCTTTTCAGCTTTAGACATCATCAAAGCCTGAGCATCAGTATTTGCAATAATAAAATCAACACCTTGTAGACCTGATGACACCATATTATTGACAGCATTTCCGCCACCACCTCCTACACCGAATACAGTGATTCGAGGTCTTAATTCTGTTAGATCGGTGTTTGAGCGTTTTACTGTCATCATAGCCATTCCTTCTTATCAATATTTCGACGCTCGAAATACTTCCTTCTTCCTTTATTCTCTCAACGATACCATATCTACATTACAAACTTGTTTGCAACCACTTTCCTAGCAGTGGAATCCTATTCTTTTTTGCCTCACGAAACATAGCAACCTCTCCACCATATTCTACATTCCTTGAAATTAACTGCGGATACACCATTAAACCGATCGCCGTTGAAAAGGATGCACCTTTCATAAGAATAGGAAGACCTGAAACCCCCATAGGCCTTCCTACGCGTACAGTAGAAGAAAACATCCAGCGAATCATCTCTGGCAAACCCATCAGTTGGCTTCCTCCTCCCGTCAGAATGACACGCTTACCTGTCAGAGAATCCAAGCCAAATTTCTGAATACGCTCATTGATTAATTCTAGCGTCTCTTCAACACGCGCCCGAATAATTCGTGAAACCATTGCCCTAGAAACCTTTATCGGACTTTCTTGATCATCATCACCAATAGGTGAAATAGATAAGATTTCATGCTCATCAACCACACTAGACATCACGTTGGCATGAATAACCTTTAGACGCTCAGCATCGTCTATACCAATAGATAATCCGCGAGCTAAATCATTGGTAATATGACATCCTCCTATTGCAATCATATCCACATATACCAATTTTCCACGCTCAAAAATCGCTATCTTGGTCGTGCCACCACCCATATCAAGCACTATACAACCCAATTCAAATTCATCCTCTACAAGAGAAGATACACCGCCAATATAGGGAGAAGCAACTATTCTTTCAACTGATAGATGAGCTCGATTAATGGCTGTTTCGAGATTTTTAATGGCAGATTGTTCAATTGTAACGGCATGAACATTCATACCTAATTTATTTCCAAACATTGATATAGGAGACTGCATACTCTTTCCATCCAAAGAATAATTGGTCACAATAGAATGAAGGAGAGTACGTCCCTTACCACATGAATATCGTTGAGAAGCACTAATAAGATCTTGAATATCACTCTCTTTTACTTCTCGCCACCCTATATCCATTCCAACATAATGGGTCACAGACTTCAAACGTCCAAAAGAAACATTTACAATCAAACTATCGACTGTTAATCCTGCCATATATTCAGCAGAATCAACAACCTGACGTATAACTCCTTCGACGGCATTGAGATCAACAATTGAACCCATTTTAATCCCGCGGGATTTTTGATGTCCGATACCAATAATTTCAATACGATGTGTCCTTCTTGGCAAAAGATCTGTAACATCTTTAGGGATCAGCTTTCCAATCATACAAACAATTTTTGTAGAGCCAATATCCAATACAGAAATGATAGATGTCCGTTTAGATGACAAATATTTCGTATTATATGAGTTGATATAAGGAATCGTAAAAAGACTCATTGAGACCCCCTAATCAACGCTTTTGTACGCCAATCAATGATTTCTCGGCGATCTATAAATGAACCAGTTGTCAAACGAATTGTAATTCGATCAGGAATTCTCATATCAATGACTGAAATATCTCTCTCTAAAATATGATATTTATCTTGAAGATCAAGAATTTTAAATAAAGCAATACGAAATTTTTCTTCTGGAAGATTCACAATAATACCATTTTTCAAATGCAAATCCCAACGCCTTCCTGCGATCCAACTATAAGCCTTAACACGCTTTGCAATTTCTGAAAAAGCCATTATCTGCTCAAAGGATTGGATCTCTTTATTGGCACCCAATCCAATCAATGTAGGTAAGTGAGCAAATTGTTCATTACGAGCCAAATCAATAATCTTACCATTTTGATCAATCAGAAAAAAATTCGCATTATGCTGCCATATGGCATAAGGAGAACACTCTTTCAAACGAATTTCGATTGTATCTGGATATACTTTACGAATTTCAGCCTGTGCAATCCATGGTAACTGAAGCAACTTTTTTTGTACTTGAATTGCATCAAAAATGATTAGCGATGTATCCTTATTGAGATCTAAACGATGAAAAATATCTTTTTCTGATGTTTTGGCATTACCAATAATTCTAATATTTTTAATCGAAAAACCAGGAATAGAATCCAATACAGAATGCGTTTTCCCGCCTATGAATAGGCCACTGATACCAACCACTAAGAAAAAGAGTATTGTCGCAATAACCCCACAATAGGGAGGAAACATTTTCTCTAGAAAGAAACAAAAGTTCAGAAAAGTTTTCATGTCTCCCAAACCTGAATAACATCCAATAGATAATGACATCCCAACAGAAAATAAAAATGCCTGATCAATTGTGAAATAATCCCTTCTACTTAACGCAGACATGAAGCATCCTCCAGAATCCACAACAGAAGATTTTCAAAAGAATATCCTGCATACAAAGCCATTTCCGGAAAGAGAGAAGTAGTGGTCATTCCTGGCTGAACATTGATTTCCAACCAAAAAAGCTCTTGTGTTGTAACGTCATATCGGAAATCCGACCTGCTAACACCACGACAACCAATCGATTTGTGAGCAAGAAGAGAAAGTCTTTGTACTTCATCATATACTTCTGATTCAACCTTTGCGGGTAAAATATGAGTTGATTCATACGGAGTATACTTTACTTTATAACTATAAAACCCTTCATTTTTTGGAATAATTTCGATAACGTCAAGAACCTTTTCTCCCATGACTCCACACGTCAACTCAACACCACCAACATATTTTTCAATTAGAAGATGATCTCCGTAACACCATGCTGAAGATCGTAAATAATCCAAAGGAACACTATCTCCTTCTTTTACTAATATAATTCCTAGAGAAGATCCACCCAACAAAGGTTTAATGACATAAGGTGGCTCCATAACATGGCGGTCATCTATCGATAAACGATTAACCAATAATGAGGGACATACTGGCACACCTACACTATTAACTACTGTTTTAGCACGGAACTTATCCATTGACAAAGCAGATGCCAGAACGCCAGAATGCGTATAAGGAATTTCTAGACACTCCAATATAGCCTGAATGATACCATCTTCTCCAAAACTTCCATGTAAAACATTCAAAACAACATCTGGCTTTAAATCAGAAAGCACCGCACCTATTGAGCGATCAACATCAATCTGACTTACTTTAAGGCCTTCCGCTCTCAACGCTGAAGAACAGATCTTTCCTGAATCAAGACTTACATCCCTTTCAGAAGAAATTCCTCCCATTAAAACAGCCACATGTTTGTTTTTTATCATTGTTTTCTTTACCATATTTTATACATAGAATCGTAGAATTCCTCGTAAAAACGATCTAATTTATAAACTATTAAGGTTAACGAAGCGTTCATTTTCTTAAGAAAATCATTACTTTAAAAAATTTTTTGGACCCCATAATCGTGATCTAATACTGATCTATATTTAAAACATATAATAAAAACAAGTATAAATACCATAATATACAAATACCACAAAACCATAAATAACATACTCATGTTAGCTCATATCTCCATCTTGATTGATTTTTCAGGGATGATCTAAGACCTTGGCGACTCATGTCCCGGCGTTTTCTGGCAAAATCCATGAGGATATCCTGTTTTAATAGACACTTTTTGATAGAGAATTTTTCCACCTATTTATGGATTATCAATCCACAAATTGGTTTATTATATAGTATATTTTCTGTTATTACTATGCGATTTCAATATTCGTTTGGTTCTTCTTGAGCAGAATCTTCAAAAAGATAATTTATTGTCCAGAATCCTGGGTTTATACTGAACAAAAAATGATCCTAAAATATCAATGAGCAATCATCAGCCATGTCGATTTTAATGGTCCATAAGGGCCGGCTTGGCTGAATATCAACGATCAACAGAAGATAATCATTATGGCGCGCTATAAGAAAACAAGAAGTATCGATGAGCAACAATACGTCAAATCAACAAGAAAAGTCGCATCATCATTCTTTAATCTTCATGGGAAAATGGAATATTAATGAATTTTGCTATAAAATAAAGCCGCCTTAATAAAACTTATAAAAAGAGGGTGAGGTTTCAAAGGACGACTCTTCAATTCAGGATGGTACTGAACCCCTATAAACCACGGATGATCAACATACTCTATCACTTCAGGAAGACAATGATCGCGAGAAAATCCAGAGAATATCAATCCACCCTCTTCTAATCTTTTCTTATAATGCAGATTGACCTCATAACGATGCCGGTGACGCTCCGAAATAAGATGCAGACCATATATTTTGGAAACAAGAGACTGTTCTTCCAAAGCAATATCATAAGATCCCAATCTCATGGTTGACCCTAAATCATCGGATACTGTACGCTTCTCTAGATGATCTCCTTTCTTCCATTCACTCATAAGAGCGATAACTGGTTCTCCTGTCTCACAGAATTCCGTGGAACAGGCATTATGTATTCCCAATAAATTGCGTGCTGCCTCCAAAACAGCCATTTGCATACCAAAACAAATACCAAAACACGGTATTTTATTTTCACGCGCAAATTTTATAGCAATAATTTTTCCTTCAGAACCACGTTTATCAAACCCCCCCGGAACAAGAATACCATGGACACCTCTCAGATAATTTTCAGGTTTTTCCTGTTCTAAATCCTCTGCTTCAATCCATGACAACATTATTTCTGTATCATTGCTGATACCGCCATGCCGTAAAGCCTCTATCAAAGATCTATAAGAATCTTTCAGATGAGTATATTTTCCAACAATAGCAATGTTCACTTTATTTTTTAGAGAAACGATACGATCACATAAATTTTTCCAATTATCTAGTTTAGGAGTTTGAATATTTTTAATGCCAAAGCGATTCAGAACAATACTATCAATTCCCTCCCGATGATATATAACCGGAACTTGATATATATCATCAACATTCAGAGCCTGAATAACTGCTGACATCGGAACATTGCACAATAATGAGAGCTTACGACGTTCCCTTTCAGGAATTTCACGATCAACACGAATCAAGAGAATATCAGGATGCACACCAAGAGCCTGCAATTCTTTTATAGAATGCTGTGTAGGTTTTGTTTTCAGTTCGCCCGCAGAATGGATATACGGCATAAGAGTTAAATGAATATAAAGGCATTTTTTACTATCGTGATCATGATTCAATAAGTCATTTCCAAGCTGGCGAATAGCTTCTACAAAAGGCATCGCCTCAATATCACCTACGGTACCGCCTATCTCACAAATAACAAAATCAATACCTTCATTTCCCCTCGTGATAAATTCCTTTATTTCATTTGTAATATGAGGAATAACTTGTACAGTAGCACCAAGATAATCTCCTCGACGCTCTTTATCTATGACATTTTTATAAATACGCCCAGTAGTTATATTATCTGTTTTAGTAGCAGAGATATCCATAAACCGTTCATAATGACCAAGATCAAGATCTGCCTCAGCACCATCATCTGTTACAAAAACCTCACCATGTTGCATTGGACTCATCGTTCCAGGATCAATATTCAGATAAGGATCTAGTTTGCGTATTCGAACCTTATATCCACGAGCCTGTAATAACACGCCTAATGCCGCCGCTGCCACTCCCTTTCCCAGAGAAGAAACTACTCCACCGGTGATAAAAACATACCTAACCATGGAGAATCCTCTTCACACAACCCATAACCTTACCCTACCTATTACGATATAGAAAAACCAAAATTAATGGTAAAATACCCAATAATATGATTTTTTATCTGTTTTATACAAGAAAAAGGTAGAAAGAATCCCTTGTTAAAATAAATCTTTTTCACATACGCTCTTTTATATCCATCAACCAAAAACAGCCTTTGATAATACTGCACCACTTCTCCTATAAAAACCATCTTGATGGTGACAAAAAATTCAACTATAGCGAATATTGTCTTCATATCCATATTTCATCTTGCTGCAATATAGACAAACCAAAATTTCCCGACAATAATATGCCTCAATTTATTTTGCAGCAGGAGAAGGACGAGAAGATTTTTTCTGGGACTTTGACGATGATCTAATAGAACTAGAATTATCTGTCTTTATTGTGGAATCTGCCATAGCTTGACGTAATTCCTCTTTTCTATTCATGGATGTATATCGAGACACTATACCTAATGCCATACAAGTTACAAAAAACAAACAAGCTAAAATTGCAGTAATACGTGCCAAAGGATTAGCAGAACCACGTGTTGACATAAAATTAGAAGAAGCTCCAAAAGCATTACCATCAGAAGACTGTAATAGGATCAGACAAACCAACATAAAAACAACCAAAAGGTGTATAAAAACAAGGAATACGTGCATTAAATAGTTCCCATTCATAATGTTCAAAAAAATGAACATACATTATAATTTCTACTAATGGCATATTTTATAGATAAGAATCAACGTATGTACGTTCAAAATTTTCAATAATTTTTAAAAATACTTCACTTTGAAGACTGGCTCCACCAACCAATATACCATCTATATAATCAACACATAGGAATTCTTTTACATTAGAAGTACTGACCGATCCTCCGTATAGAAGTCGAATTTTCGATCCTTGTCCAGGAAAACGATCTGACAAAAAACGATACACAAAAGAATAAACCTTTTCAAGATCAGAAACAGAAGGAATCTTCCCTGTACCAATTGCCCATATAGGTTCATAAGCAACCACACAATTCTCTGGATTGAACTCGCTTGGCAAACTAAACTCTAATTGTTTGTGCAAAAACTCGATAGTTCTTCCACTACGGTATTCTTCAGCTGTTTCTCCAATACAAACTATTGTGACAAGACCAGCCTTATAAGCAGATTTTACCTTAGACTGAATAATTTGGTTGGTTTCTTGATAGCTTATACGCCGCTCAGAATGCCCTAAAATAACAAAAGAAGCCCCACAATCAGAAAACATATTCGCAGAAATATCTCCTGTATGAGCGCCAGATTCAGCGGAATGACAGTCCTGCGCACCTATCATTAATGACGACTTTTTACTAAGACGAGATGCTTCATAGGTAAGAGTTGCAGGAGGACATACAACAACATCAATCTGGCAATTTGTTTTTCGAATATGTTCCGCAATATCTTCAATGTTTTGAAGAGATGCGCACAGTCCATTCATTTTCCAATTTCCAACCACAAGCGGACGGATTCCTGATCGCATAATAATTCCTTTTATAGATTGTATGGAAAAACTGAAAATCAATCCACCATTGATTGATCATATTCCCCCACACCCATCACAATCATACCCTTTGGGTTTTTTCCTCATCATTTCTCATTATTATTCAAAGATATAGTTTATATATGACATGCTCTGTCAAGAAAATTCGCACACCAATAGCGCATAGTCAATCAATATCCTCACATGCCTTCATAGATAAATTGGTTCTTAAACACCAATGAATCATTCATTACTATTTATCAAATAACAGCACAAAAATGATTTATTTCAATAAAAAACATCACATATCCCCTTTCTGAAGAACATCATGAACAAGAAGGAGAGAGTATGTCACGTCCTCATTCTTCATCAAAAGAATCACAACGATATAAGTCATTGATTATACGGATATTTTTATGTATACTTTCACACCTTATTATAAGGGCATGAGATTCTATGTCTTTAATAACATCTCCGCTCCAACCTCTCTTCTGACAATGAGACCCCTTAATTTCCTACCTCTGGCAAAGACCCATCTTTTACATTCAATCGCAGCCTTAAACCAATCTTCTTCATCAACACGTTTTCTAACCGTACTATTCTTGTATCTGCTGATACCACAATTAAAAACAAAATCACCAATAGCGGATATTCGATTCTCACCGATGATGCAAGAATAGGAGAAACTCTCAATACTTGGTTTAAACACCTCCTTGCATCTTGAGGTAAAAGAGAATTGGCCTGCCCAACAGATATTGCCCTTCATAGACACCACGCCCAGTATGGCCATATCCAACAGTCCATATGCCGGCGGACATCGATAGGCGGATAGGTGTAGACCTTCAAAAGGTTTGATTAAGCCAATCAATGGCGATGGAATTGTAATCATGATCGAACCTATTTTCATTAATTAACAGTTAATTATTGTCTGAGGATTGACTTAAACAAGTGAACCCCAATATAGATACAATCTATTGTTGATTTTTGCATATTTAGGGTGGAGCTATGAATCGTATATACACATTGGTCTTATTGAGGGTGTTTTTGAGTAATACTTTGAATCAAAGTACAATTATAACCTCCTGATTTTAAAGTACTTTTAAGTAATTTTCCGGATCTACTATGAGATAGGTTCCTATAAATTTAGTGAACAATAGTTCTGCTTCAACATCTTTTCTTATAATTATAATTCCTTAACTTCTCTTGAATCCGAACTTTAGTTTTAATCTGAACTTTAGTTTTTAAAATTCCTACGACGTTTATAACGTTATAAAAAGAGGTAAGAATGCATGGATAAACTTAACGATGAGAGCGAAGAATTTAAGTCGTTTTTGAAAGCTGAGAGGAAGAAATGTTATTTTTCTCCGCAAGAAATAGTAACCAAATTAGCTAAAGAATACGAGGACAAGATATCTCAATCGATAGATAAAAAAGAAATTTCTCATGTTATTTATGAATTAAGAGAATTGGCTTTTGAGGCTTTGAAAGAACAAGAATTACTTTTTAATCAGAAAATATTAGAGGGAATTAATAAAAATTATAAAAAACCGAAGGCGCTAATCACCAAATTGAGTGACGAAATGTTTAGCCTGAAGACCACTGCTAGTCGAGAAATTTTTTGTGACAATCTAATCACAAAATTTGGAGATTATACAGGAGAAATTAGTCAATATCTCTATCAATTATTTCTCAGTAATACACAGTCCAGAAGGTCGAGGGCAGGGAAAACATTTGAAGAGATTATTTATTATCTTTATGAGCGTCTTAATTATTCATTTGATTCACAAAAAAGAGTTGGGAAGAAGACTTCTTCTCAGTATGTAGGAGGCAGGGCAGATTCAATACTCCCTGGGATAGATCAACTCAAAAAATCACGTGATAACGAAACATCATTTAATTACGTAGTAATAGGAACAATGAAAACTACTTTGCGTGAGCGTTGGCAAGAAGTTGTAGAAGAGCGTGACAATTCTCATATTCCTGTTATTCATCTATTGACTATTGATTCTAATATTTCAGAAGAAAAAGCTCAACATATAGCTGGACATAATATTGTTTTAGTGGTCTTGTCTAACGTAAAAGAAAGAGAATTTTTAAAGAGAATACAGAACGTAATTAGTTTTGAAATGTATTTTTTTACAGTACTTCCAGATATATTTAGTTATTGGAAAAATAATGTTTAAAATGATTGATTTATTTGCCGGTATAGGCGGAATTAGATTGGGTATTGAACAATCCTTTAGTAATCATGATTTACAGTGCGTATTTTCTTCTGAAATTAATCCGCATTCAATTAAAACCTATCAAACAAATTTTACCAATGCTCCTATTTTTGGCGATATCACTAAAATTAACGAACAGGACATTCCCGACCATGATCTTTTATTGGCTGGATTTCCTTGTCAACCTTTTTCTCAAGCAGGATTAAAAAAAGGTTTTTCTGATGATAGAGGATCTTTGTTTTTTGATATTAAACGCATTTTATCCTGCAAAAAACCTAGGGCTTTTCTTCTTGAAAATGTTAAGAATTTGAAAGGACATGATAAAGGAAGGACACTCCATACTATACTAGATCATCTGCAAGAGGAAGGATATCAAGTATTCCATTCATTGTTAAAATCACGCGACTTTGGGGTTCCACAAAACAGAGAGCGTCTGTATATTTTAGGATTTCTCGATCCTACCATACGCTTTAAATTTCCTGATCCACTGGGGGGTAAAACGAGATTGGGAGATATTCTCGAGAAAGAGGTATCTGATAAATATACAATCAGCAATAAACTTTGGGAAGGCCATCAAAGACGAAAAATAAACAATAAAATTGCAGGAAAAGGATTTGGATATAGTTTGTTTTTTGATCATTCCGAATTTACAAATACTCTTTCCGCTCGCTATTACAAGGATGGAAGCGAAATTTTAATATATCAAAAAGATAAAAACCCCCGCAAACTAACACCAAGAGAAACAGCAAGGTTGCAAGGATTTCCTGACAGTTTTGCAATCCCTGTCTCCGATGTACAGGCATATATCCAATTTGGAAATAGTGTTACTGTTCCTGTAATCAAGGAATTAGGAAGGGAGATAAGAAGATCTCTATCTTAAAGCCCTCTTCTTCATCAAAAGAATCACTCAAACGGGATTGTGCTATTATTGCATTATCTCTTCTATTCAATATCTGAATCATTCTCTCAATATGTAAATTTGCCAACCCAATATCCAATGTATTCTTTCAACGCAAGTTCAGTCAAATAAATATTAAAGGCCGAAGGAATAATGCTATAATGAGCAGTTATATAATCAGCGCGCGATGCTATTGTATCGATTCCAAAACGTTTAAAATATAATTGACTCCGTTGCAAATGATATGCAGATGACACGATAATAACGTTTTTTGACAATTTATCTCCAAACATAGAACTTATTATAGAAGATGATAATTGTGCATTTTGCAATGTATTGAGCGAATGTGTTTCCAGTTTGATATCTATGGATTCTATGCCTATTTCCAATAATTTATCGCGATATATGGTGGATTCCTCTATACCATGTTTCTGCGGATCTCCACCGCTAATGAGAATAGTGCAATGTTTTTGTTGTTGTTTACACAACCTATAAAGCCGTATAGTTTCAAAAATTCTAGAATAAGCTTGAGGAGAAGGTTCAATCTTCGCACGAGGAGATGCTTGAATAATAGTTGTTCCATTTCCAAGCAAGACGATGATATTATCACCATCCTTCCATTGCGGAGATAATACAGCATGCATATAAGAATACTGTAAGTGTTTCAGCAATATAATAGGAACAAGGCCACAACCAATACACCAGATTAATAACAACGTCAAACCCAATGATATCCAAGCGACAATAGGTTTTTGCAACCAATATAAAAGGAACGAAAAGATAAAAAGTGATATAATAAGACTTAAGACCATTTAGCATCTTTCTTATCATTGGTTTTAGATTTCATGAATATTTTACACGATTTATTCGAGTTTTTTGATTCCAAAAACAATTGCCACATATCACCACAGTAATTTATACCAGTTACTAATTATGAATAAGTATTACCCGTCGCTGCGATGCTCGCAGACAATACTCAATTATAGAAAAATAAGAATCACTACGATCAACTAAGGACATGCAATCACAATGATTCAGGGAAAATTTTAGTATATCTACCAAAAATATATTGAGAAAAGAAACAGGGTAGTCTCTCATAATAAGAACAGAATACCGCCTTATCTATATAAAAGATTGCTCATTGTTAATGGAACCGAGGTTCCCTCATTGTGATTGCTATCATAATAAACTGATCAAAAAAAGATACACCCTAAAAGAGAATTTTTAATGTTTTGTCCATTGTTTATTATTACAAAAATTAGCTAAAAAGTCCCCTTTTAATGGGTTTCTTGCTGGCAGATTTCTGATTTTTTGTGGGTTTCGTAGATTTCGTAGATTTCGTGGATGAAGACTTCTTAGAACTATTATCGCAACTCACTAAAAGAGGACTAATCGATAACATTAATATAGAGGCTATTTTTCTTATATCCATAATTTTCTCCTTACTATACAATCTAAAATATATGATATAAGATAATTACATTAAATTTATTAAAAATATTTCAATATAATAATATTATTGTTTATTTTTAGCGCATAGAAACCTTTATCTTCTCAATTAAGCTTAAAAAAACAATAATGTATACTTGAGAATAAATTATCTCGTTTGAGATTTAGATTAAAAATATTTCATATTTTATGATAAGTTATATATACTGATATAATCTCTCTGCGACAATATTCTCCTACGTTTGCTACTATTAAATCATTAATCAATTGTCAGTAACCATATTTTAAGAGAGAAAAGAAATAATCTCAACCCTTCAGGACAACCTGATATTTATTTTGAGTAATAACGGTGGAAATCTTTTGAAAAACATTCCGCAAAGAAGAGGAATCTATAACATTAAAATAGTCTTCCTTAGAGCCAACACATTTTTTCAATAGATCCTGACCTCTTCGTGGTGAGTGAATAGATATCGCAAATATTCTTATAGAATGCTTCTTAGCTTTTTCACAAATTTTCAGGGTTTTCTCATCACTTTTGGGCAAGTTATTCTCTCCATCCGTCAAAAATACAATATATTTTTGAAAAGGAAAGTGCGGTACTTTTGATCTGTGACGGAAAATATAAGAAAGAAATCCTTGCCTATTACTGGCGGTAAGCTCCTTATAAGATTTTTTCATTGCTGGAGCGGAATTTGTCTCACCAAACATAACTGCATCCATATCATATGTAATGTATTTTCTAATATTGGCTGTACCCCATGATGGAGGTATTGTTTTTACGATTTCTTTGGTATATCCCACCAATCCCATGTAGAATCTATCGCGAGAATTAGAAATAGAATCTATTGAATTAAGCAGAAGCAACATGGTATTCTTGAGAGCAGTAATTTTAGAACGTTTTTTATCTCTCATACAAATACTTGATAGTGTTTGCTGTTCTGGAGGATAATCCATTGAACAATTCATTGAACCAGAAAGATCTACAATAAATTGCACAAAAGAAAAAATATCACCTCTCGTTTCCATTGAAAGAAAAGCAGGAGTATAAACAACTATTTTGTTATATAGCAAATCATTAAACAGGTTTTTTAGAAAATTAACATGGTAGTCATAAGATGTTTTCACACTCATATGATAAAAAATATGATTATTCTTAAGATCAGATTGCTGGCTACGCATATGGACTTGAGATGCTGTATCTTGATCTATAGAAATTTTAGCATGATCTACAATCTTCAGAAGATCTGACTTGTCAAATATAGACGCAGATAAAAGAGTTTCCCCTATATGATTCCTGATAGAATTTTTTGCATTATTGATAACAACATTTTTGGAATAGTTGGTGATATTATCACCCAAATGACTAAAGTTATTCACCATTTTAGCTGCACCAAATAAAATAGAAGCACTATTTGCATTTTCCATTATGTTTTTTTTATAATGCATATCTAAGTAAGCAATCAGAATGCGAACCAAGACCAATAAAACAACTATCGAAAAAGTAGCAATAATAGAAAAACTTGCTGTACATGAACGAACCACTGTTCTTAAAGTGATAAATAATTTGTGCAATAAATACATTTTAATAATCTTTTTTTATTATACAAAACAACAAAACTCATAAATCGTGCCATTTTTTCAAAAAAAATTTTTACAATTGTTTGCGTTGAAATCAATAACCATTTTTAATACAAAAAATTACTATATAAAAAAAAGAGAAACTATGTATTATTCTCTCGTTTAGATTAATCTTTTCTAGGCAGATGTTCTGAAGTTTTGTCTTTTTCCCCCTTCTCTTCCATTATCGTCTTCCACTCTATCGGAAAAAATATCGTGAAAAGGTGATAAAAATTGCGTTCTATCAACAACTACACGCTCGTCTCTGGAAGAGAGAATATAATAATGATGAAAAGAGAACCTTCTTTTGCGATGGTTTATTCTGTTGTCATAAACGAATAATCTTCTGTTTTACAGAATTACTTGATAATCGTTGCGATAATGATTTGAAACTATGCTGGCAATATTTTTGTTATAATTCACTAAAGCAGAAAACACGGTTACGACCAGATTTCTTTGCCATATACAATGCTTGATCAGCTCGATAAACAATTGTTGAAACCGGCTCTTTATGACAACGTTCTGCTACTCCTGCTGAAATTGTTATACAAATGGTCTGTCCTGAAGGAAGATTAATAGGAGAATTCTCCACAACACTGCGCAAATTATCTGCCAATATTGCCGCTTCTTTTTCTGAAGACCCTAGAGCAGCAGCGGCAAACTCTTCTCCTCCCAATCGTCCTATAAACATTGGGTTTCCAAAAACACGAACCAATTGATCAGATAAAATTTCAATAACCTTATCTCCTACAGGATGCCCGAAATTATCATTAATATTCTTAAATAAATCAATATCGAAGAAAACGATCGATAATTGTTCACTATATGATCCAATACTAGAGATAAAAGCAGAATGATTGAGCAATCCTGAAAGACAATCAATACGACTCAATTTAGATACTCGATGATAGGAAACAAACAATTCCTTGAGGATTGATCCAGAGATATATCCCAATACTAATGATATACTAACGGAGAAAACAACCAATGATATATTTTCAACCAAAAGATATTCCAACCCATATAATGGTTGAAATCCCATATAAAACGACGCAAGATTAGCGATAAATATCACAATTGAAATGAAAAAGGTAAAGACCACTGCGAAATAAATCATGAAGGAATTTGGAGAAAAATTTTCCAAATTCTTCTCATGTTGCAACCATATTCCCAAAAAGTATTTCAAAGATTGCATCACTCAATATTTCTCTAATGATAGGAATAATACCACACAATAGTTCTATATAATAATCGGTATAATAATTAAAAGTAAACTTTTAAACGAAACAAAATCCTTGGTCTAAAACCAAAAACATTATTAGATCAATATAACATTGATTAAACGATGTTTTCATTGATTCATCTCAATATATTAATTGGAGATTTATATCTCCTTTATGCGATATAATTGACATATTAAAATTCCTAAATGCCCAAAATGAATGCTTATTCAGAAGAATTATAGAAAATTTTAATATGGGAACAGAAAAACTATTTTTATGTAATAATCACCTATCAGGCTGATTCTTATGAATGCAAAAAATAGTTTCTCTACTATCTCAGAGCCTTGATTTGATGCCAATTATTACTATCCAAAGATGAGAATTTTTTGAAAAAATATTCGTGTCACTCTTTAATTGATCCTCTACCAAAAAGAGTTAAAACACACCAAAACAATCTAGGAAAAATGGAGAAACACTCACTAAAACACAATATCTACCGTAACGTAGGTAATTGGCCTTTTGGTGGTGAAGGGCTCTCGGACACTGGGTCAAAAGCTTGTGGTCCGCTTTATCTCTATCGATTATTATCCCAGCGTCCTGATTTTGCTATAGATAAGATCTATGCACAACAAGATAGTCTCAGTCCATTTGATGGTGATCAACCACCACTGCATCAGTCAACGCCATTTCATGCCTT
>SEOL01000005.1 GCA_016808295.1 Candidatus Liberibacter ctenarytainae | reverse complement strand
TTTTAGTTTTAAGAACGGTATTGGGATAAGGAATAAGGTGGGATGGCAAAGGAACGGTTTTTGCGGAATAAGGAGTTGGTTGGTATAGCAACGATAGGACATGTTGACCATGGGAAGTCGACGCTTACAGCGGCGCTTACCCATGTTTGTTCTGACAATCCTCTAGATTTTGATAAGATAGATAAGGCTCCGGAGGAGAAGGCGCGTGGTATTACGATTGCGACCTCGCATGTTGAATATGAAACAGAGGCTCGTTCTTATTGTCATGTTGATTGTCCTGGGCATGCAGATTATGTGAAGAATATGATTACTGGGGCGGCACAAGTGGATGGTGCGATACTTGTTTGTTCTGCGGATGACGGTCCGAAGCCACAGACGCGAGAGCATATTTTACTTGCTCGCCAGGTTGGTGTTCCAGCGATAGTTGTCTATATGAACAAGGTTGATCTTGTTGATGATGTTGATCTTTTAGATATTGTTGAACTTGAGATAAGGGAGCTTTTGAAGGAGTATGATTTTCCTGGGGATGATATTCCAGTTATCCGTGGTTCTGCGTTGTGTGCGTTAGAGAAGAGGAACAAAGAAATAGGGGAAGATTCGATTCATGAGTTGATGAAAGCGGTTGATAGTTACATACCGACTCCACCGCGTGTGATTGATGGTCCTTTTATGATGCATGTTGAAGATGTTTTTTCAGTTACTGGTCGAGGAACGGTTGCTACTGGTCGGGTTAATCGTGGTATTGTAAAAGTTGGTGATAATGTTGAAATAGTTGGTATTACGAATGAAACGGTTAAGACGACGTGTACCGGTGTTGAGATGTTTAGGAAGATTTTAGATGAAGGTATTGCTGGGGATAATATTGGGTTATTGCTTCGTGGAATAGACCGCAATTCTATTCAAAGGGGACAGGTGATTTGTGCTCCTGGTTCGGTTAAGGCATATCGTAAGTTTGAGACTGAAGTTTATATTTTGAAGAAGGAAGAGGGTGGGCGTCATACAGCGTTTTTTAATAACTATCGTCCACAGTTTTATGTAGGTACGGCGGATATTACTGGTCAGGTAATTTTACCTGAGGAAGTTAAGATGGTTATGCCTGGTGATAAGCTTAAAGTAATAGTAGAGCTTATTTCTCCGATTGCGCTAGAAAAGAAGCAACGTTTTGCTATTCGTGAAGGAGGCAGAACGGTTGGTGCGGGTGTTATTTCTGAAATTCTTGAGTAGTAATGTGCACTGCTGTTCAATCTTGATAAAAACAATGTGTTCTTTAAATCTTGGTTTGTGAGAAGAGGGGTATAGCTCAGTTGGTAGAGCGGCGGTCTCCAAAACCGCAGGCCGGGGGTTCGAGCCCCTCTGCCCCTGCCAGGGTATTGAAGTATTCTTGCGAATTGTGTAGATTGCAATAAATAAGAGTTTTTCTCTTGCTTTATAAGCTGATGCATGTTCTATATAGAGCGTTATTCCTTTGTAGTAATTGATGGGTTGATTGTGGTAAAATTTTTCAATCAGGTTAAAATTGAAGCTAAAAAAATTTTTTGGCCCACTCGCAATGAAGTTGTTGTGTCGGTTATTGTTGTCATAATTATGTTAATTGTTTCTTCTTCCTTCTT
Organism: Candidatus Liberibacter ctenarytainae; assembly: GCA_016808295.1. Taxonomy (GTDB): domain Bacteria; phylum Pseudomonadota; class Alphaproteobacteria; order Rhizobiales; family Rhizobiaceae; genus Liberibacter; species Liberibacter ctenarytainae. The sequence continues at coordinate 94,037 of SEOL01000005.1, read as the reverse complement.
TTTGCTGGTTGACCAGTGTATAGGATGGGTTATGCGTTCTATCTTAAGTATTAGTGATTGATGTCGGGTGGTGAGATGGTTTCTCGTTGGTATATAGTCCAAGTATATTCTAATAGTGAAAAAAAGACAGTGCACTCTATGTGTGAAAGATTGAGTATCGTCGGTTTGCGTGATTTTGTAACAGAAATTATTGTTCCGTCGGAAAAGATTGCGACAGTTCGGAAGGGGCGAAAAATTGATTCTGAGCGCAGGTTTTTTCCTGGATATGTATTGATTCAAGCAGAGATGACAGATCAGGTATATCATACAATTAGGAATACACCGAAAGTAATAGGATTCCTTGGGTCTGATAACAAGCCGTCCCCGGTTTCGGATTTTGAAATTGATCGAATCATGAATCAAGTAGAAGCAGCTGTTCAGAATCCTGTTTCTTCTATTATTTTCGAGGTCGGTGAAAAAATTTGTGTTTCGGATGGTCCATTTGCTTCTTTTAATGGTATTGTCAAGGATGTTGATGATGAAAAATCTCGTTTGAAGGTCGAGGTTTTGATTTTTGGTCGGGCTACTCCTGTGGAATTAGCGTATAATCAAGTTGAAAAGATTGTTTAATTTTGTACAAGTACATTGACTTGTTTAAAAAATTGAAAAATTTTTTCTTTATACATCTTTTTGCATAAAGGTCGTTTTTCTTCTTGTGGTCTTAATTGGTTGTGTGAATGTTGATTTTGTTGTTTTAAGAAGGAATGGAGATGGCTAAAAAAGTTGTTCGTCGTGTCAAGTTAGAGATAGATTCGGGTTCTGCAAAGCCTTCGCCGCCGGTAGGTCCTGCTATAGGTCAGACCGGTGTTCCTATTATGGAGTTTTGTAAGGCTTTTAATGCGGCGACAAAGGATATGGAAAAGGGTATTCCTATTCCAACTATTGTAACTTGTTATCAGGATAAGTCTTTTACTTTTACGATGAGCCAGCCGCCTGTAAGTTTTTTTTTGAAAAAGGAGAGTGGCATTAAATCAGGCTCTAGTGCGCCAGGGAAAGAATTTTGTTGCTCTATTTCTCGTGAAAAAATTCGTGAGATTGCTGAACGTAAAATTCAAGATATGAGCGCTGTTGATATTGATGGAGCTATGCGTACGATAGAAGGTTCGGCGTTTTCAATGGGTATAAATGTGGTGGATTAAAAGATGGTGTCTAGAATTTCAAAGCGTATGCGACAGATCTCTCAAGGTATTGACCGTACGGTATTATATGGATTAAGCGATGCTGTTTCTATGATCAAAGAACGTGCTATAGCCCGCTTTGATGAAACTATTGAGATAGCAATGAACCTAGGGGTTGATCCACGTCATGCAAATCAGATGGTGCGTGGTGTGGTAAATATGCCTAATGGTACAGGTGTTAATGTTCGTGTGGCGGTTTTTGCAGCTTCTTCTAAGGCGGATGAAGCAAGAGAAGCGGGTGCTGATATTGTTGGGAGTGAAGACCTTTTTGAAATTGTAAAGGGTGGAAAAATAGAATTTGATCGTTGTGTTGCTACTCCAGACATGATGTCTTTAGTCGGTAAATTAGGGAGAATTCTCGGTCCTCTAGGTATTATGCCCAACCCAAGAATTGGTACTGTAACTATGGACGTTGCTGCTGCGGTTAAGGCGTTCAAGAGTGGTGCTATTGAGTTTCGGGCTGAAAAAGCAGGAATAGTTCACGCAGGAGTGGGTAAGGTTTCTTTTGAAAGTAGAAAAATAGAAGAAAATATCCTAGCATTTGTAGCTGCAGTTGTTAAAGCAAGGCCATCTGCTGCAAAAGGTGATTATGTAAAACGTGTTACTTTGTGTTCTACTATGGGGCGTGGTATCAAGGTTGATCTTTCGGCGTTCTCTGTTTAAGGTTTGTTTCTGTATTTTGCGTAAAATTCTTTGGTTTTTTATGTTTGTTTCTAATTACATGTCTTTCATGAATGATATTCCTTTATTTGGCATCGGAACTAATCCATGAGTGGATTTTTAGTGCTAGATTAAGGGTTTAAAAAAGGTTTTGTATATGTTTTTGTGTTTGTCATCTGGAGATGAGAATTGAATAGGGAAGAAAAAAGCGTTGAAATTGCTGAGCTAAGTAAGATTTTTTCTTCTTTTAGCTCAATTATTGTAGCTAATTACCATGGAATTAGTGTTTCACAGGTTAATGATCTTCGGAAAAGGTTGCGGGAAGCTGGGGGATGTGTAAAAGTTATCAAAAATAGTTTGGTTAAGATAGCTATTCGAGATACTGATTTTCAAGGAATGTCTGATCTATTTGTTGGGCAGTCAATGATTGTTTATTCTTCTGATCCTATTGTCGCTCCCAAGGTTTCTGTGGGTTTTGCAAATGATAATAATCGATTTGTGATTATTGGTGGGGTATTAGAGGGGGGTGTTCTTGACAAGGATTCGATTCAGAAAATTGCTTCTTTGCCAAGTATTGACAAGGTTCGTGCCAAGATCATAAATGCTATTCAGTTTAATGCCTCTCAGTTGGTCAGAATTCTAGGAGCTCCTCAAACTCAGATTGTTCGTGTCTTTTCTGCTTATGTAGAGAAGGATCAACAACAATAGTTCTGTTAATTATAAAAAACAAAATAAACATAAAGGAAATATGTTATGTCCAACATTCAATCAATTGTTGATCAATTATCGTCTCTTACTCTTATTCAGGCTGCGGAGCTTGCGAAAAAATTAGAAGAGACTTGGGGGGTTTCCGCTGCCGCACCTGTTGCTGTTTCGCAGGCTGCAGCAGAAGCGACGAGTGCTCCTGTATCGGAAAAAACAGAATTTGATGTTGTGTTAGTGGGATTTGATGCTAAGAGCAAAATCGCTCTGATTAAAGAAGTTCGTTCGCATACGACCTTAGGGCTCAAAGAAGCCAAAGATCTTGTTGAAGGGTGCCCAAAGAGTGTTAAAGAAGGTATTTCTAAAAGTGAAGCTGAGGAAGTTAAGAAAAAGCTTGATGATGCTGGTGGTATAGTAGAAATACGTTAATTGATACTATTGGTAATGTCTTTGTTATTTCTGTTGTAATGAGATATTTCTTTTTTAAAGGAAGAGAGTGAACTATCTTTTCCTGTTCTTGAGATGTGTTGTGGTTTTATAATGAGGAGAAACGATGGCTAAAGGCGTTGTGTTCAATGGTCTTAGGCGTGTACGAAAGTTTTTTGGAAAGATTCCTGAGATAATTGACATACCTGATCTAATTGAAGTTCAGAGGGCATCGTATGATCAATTTTTAATGATGAAACATTCTCCTGAAGATCGTCCTAACGAGGGTTTGCAGGCTGCATTTAAGTCGGTCTTCCCCGTGAATGCATTTGCTGGTTCTGCAATGCTTGAGTTTGTGTCATATGAATTTGATTCCCCGAAGTTTGATGTTGATGATTGTCTAAGACGTGATTTAACGTATGCGGCGCCATTGAAAATAATTTTGCGTTTGATTGTTTTTGATATTGATGAATTTACCGGTGCAAAATCCATCAAAGATATAAAAGAACAAAGTGTTTATATGGGTGATATACCACTCATGACTGAGGATGGAACTTTTGTTATTAATGGTACTCAACGTGTCGTTGTTTCACAGTTGCATCGTTCTCCTGGAATACTCTTTGATCATGATAAAGGAAGGTCTAGTTTATCTGGAAAATTATTGTATGCCTGTCGGATTATCCCTAATCAGGGTATATGGATGGACATAGAATTTGATGCCAAAGACATTATTCATATTCGCATGGACCGACGTCGGAAAATCCCTGTAACGTCTTTTTTAATGGCTTTAGGGGTAGATTCTGAAGAGATTATATCAATTTTCTATCCTAAAATTACTTATACGAAAAAAGGTGAATATTGGTTTTTTCCATTAAGTTCTGCTTATTTAATGGTGGGTTCAAAGTTACCTATTAATTTAATTGATATGGATACAGGTGAGGTTGTTGTTGAGAGTGAACGGAAAATTACTTCACGTTTTCTAAAAGGTCTTGAAGAAAAAGGAATCAAATTTTTAGCTTTAAGCGGAGATTTTTTGCATGGTCATTATATAGCCAATGATATTATTAATCAAGAAACAGGTGCAATATATCTTGAGGTTGGAGATGAGATTGATGAAAAGAGTTTAGATGAAATTGTATCGTCTGGAATTTCAGAGATTTCCATACTTTATTTTGATTCTGTTAATACCAGTCCTTATGTGCGTAATACTTTAGTCTTAGACAAAAACAAAGACCGTCAGGAGGCACTTTTAGATATTTATCGTGTTATGCGTCCCGGTGATATTCCTACTGCTGCGACAGCAGAATCGATGTTTAATTTTCTTTTCTTTGACCCAGACAAATATGATCTTTCTGCAGTGGGTCGTGTTAAGATGAATATGCGTCTTAATCTTGATGCGCCTGATGATGTGCGTTGTGTGAGAAAAGAAGATATTATTGCTATTATCAAGATATTGGTTGAATTGCGTGATGGTAAGGGAACGATTGATGATATAGATAATCTAGGAAATCGTCGCGTACGTTCCGTCGGTGAGATGTTGAAAAATCAATATCGTCTTGGATTGTTACGGATGGAGCGTTCTATCAAAGAGCGCATTTCATCGGTTGATATTGATACCGTTATGCCACAGGATCTTATTAATGCGAAACCTGTTGTTTCTGCTGTTCGCGAGTTTTTCTGTTCTTCTCAGCTTTCTCAGCTTGAAGAGCACGTTAATTCTCTTTCGCGTATTACGCATACACGTCGTTTATCAGCTTTAGGCCAGGGTGGGATAATAAGGGCTAGGGCAGGTCTTGAGGTGCGTGATGTGCACCCGACGCATTATGGCCGCATGTGTCCTGCAGAGACATCTGAAGGTCTTAACATAGGTTTGGTGACATCTCTTTCATGTTTTGCACGTGTTAATAAATATGGTTTTATTGAGACTCCGTATCGTAAGGTTCGCGATGGAAAGGTTACCGATGAAGTGGTATATCTTTCAGCAGGAGAAGAAGAAAATCGTTATATTGCGCAGGCTAATGCGTCTCTGAATGAAGATGGTTCGTTTGTAGAAGAGTTAGTGTTTTGCCGTTGTGCAGGAGAAGAAGTTCTGGTTCCCAGAGATAAGATAAATTTCATTGATGCTTCTTCAAGACAAGTGGTATCAATCGCGGCAGCTCTTATTCCATTCTTGCAAAATGATGATTCAAATCGTGTTCTGATGGGATGCAATATGCAGCGTCAAGCTGTCCCATTGTTGAAGGTTGAAGCGCCTTTTGTAGGTACTGGCATGGAATCGATTGTTGCTAAGAGTTCAGGCGCTGCAATTGTTGCAAAGCGTGCTGGAATTGTGGAACAGGTTGATGCAATACGCATAGTTATTCGTGTTACGGAAGAAGATCTTGACCCTTCGGCTTCAGGGGTTGATATTTACAGATTGATGAAATTTCAGCGTTCCAATCAGAATACCTGTGTTAATCAGCGGCCATTAGTGAAGGTTGGAGATGAGGTTCGTAGAAATGATATCATAGCGGACGGCCCATCTACAGATTTAGGTGATCTAGCCCTTGGTCGTAATGTCGTCGCTGCTTTTATGCCTTGGCAGGGTTACAACTTTGAGGATTCTATATTAGTTTCAGAGAGAATGGTTTCAGAGGATTTGTTTACTTCTATTCATATAGAAGAATTTGAAATTATGGCGCGTGATACTAAACTGGGTCCGGAAGAGATAACACGTGATATTTCAAATGTTTCGGAAGAAGGATTAAAAAATATTGATGAATGTGGAGTTGTTTGCGTCGGAGCTGAAGTTAATCCAGGTGATATTTTAGTCGGGAAAATCACCCCTAAGGGTGAAAGTCCTATGACCCCTGAAGAGAAGCTTTTGCGTGCTATTTTTGGCGAGAAAGCTTCAGATGTGCGAGATACCTCGCTACGTGTTCCTCCAGGAGTTTCTGGTACTGTGGTAGAGGTTCGTATTTTTAACCGTCATGGGATTGATAAGAGTGAGCGTTCTTTATCCGTTGAACGGGAACAAATTGAGCTTCTTGCTCGAGATAGAAGTGATGAACAAGCTATTTTAGATCGTAATATTTATAGTCGTTTGATGGAAATTTTATGTGGTCAGACGGCTGTTTCTGGTCCTAAAGGCTTGAAAAAAGACACCGTTCTTTCAAGTGATTTAATGTCAGAATATCCACGCTCTCAGTGGTGGTTATTTGCTGTCAAGGACGAAAAAGTTCAGCGCAATGTTGAATCCTTAAAAGTTCAGTATGAATCTTCTAAATCTATTCTAGAAAGTCGTTTTAAGAATAAGGTTGAAAAGATTCAGTGGGGTGATGATATGCCTCCAGGAGTTTTGAGAGTTGTTAAAGTCTTTGTCTCAATGAAGCGTCCGCTGCAGGCAGGAGATAAGATGGCGGGACGTCATGGTAATAAAGGAATTATTTCTCGTATACTTCCTTGCGAGGATATGCCTTTCCTTGAAGATGGTACTCCTGTTGATATAGTTTTGAATCCATTAGGTGTTCCTTCTCGGATGAATGTAGGACAAATTTTTGAGACCCATCTTGGTTGGGCATGTGTGGGGCTTGGTAAGAAACTAAAAAGTCTCATTAATGACTATAAGGTAAATGGTGATATAACTCCATTACGTAGTTTTCTTACAAGGATTATCGGCTCAGGTCCTCATTCTGAAAAAATATCAGATTATGATGATGCTTCTGTATTGCGTTTGGCAGAACAGTGGAAAACAGGTGTTCTTGTCTCAACGCCTGTTTTTGATGGTGCCAATGAAGATGATATAAATTCTATGTTGGATATGGCTGGTTTTGATCAGAGTGGGCAATCCATTCTTTATGATGGTCTTACTGGTCAACTATTTGATCGACCTGTTACTGTTGGTTATATCTATATGTTGAAGCTTAATCATATGGTTGATGATAAGATTCATGCTCGTTCGATAGGTACCTATTCACTTGTAACGCAACAGCCTTTGGGAGGAAAGGCCCAGTTTGGTGGACAGCGTCTAGGGGAAATGGAAGGGTGGTGTATACAAGCCTATGGTGCCGCTTATACCTTACAGGAAATGCTGACAATTAAATCGGATGACGTTGTAGGTCGTACTAAAGTATATGAATCTATTGTTTCCGGAGATCATTCTTTTGAAACTGGAATACCAGAAAGTTTCAATGTTTTAATTAAAGAAATGCAGGCTTTGGGTTTAAGTGTCGATTTGGAAAATTCGCGCGCAAAAGTTAATGCAAATAAAGAGGAACTTCTTGATTTGAAGAAGTAGGTTAGTGAGGAAACCTTTTTATATTGTGTGAAGATGCCTATAAATAGGCGACAATAGTTGGAGATGGGATAAAAGTATGCAGCAAGAGGTCATGAAATTTTTTAGTCCGTGGACAGATGATAAGGATTTCGATTCTATCAAAATTTCTATTGCCTCTCCAGAAAAGATTTTGTCTTTGTCTTATGGTGAGATTAAAAAGCCCGAGACAATTAATTATCGTACTTTTAAGCCGGAACGGGATGGTTTGTTTTGTGCTCGAATTTTTGGTCCGACGAGAGATTATGAGTGTTTATGCGGCAAATATAAACGTATGAAATATAAAGGTGTTATTTGTGAAAAGTGTGGTGTTGAAGTAACATTATCGTCAGTACGTCGGGATCGTATGGCTCATATTAATTTGGTTTCTCCAGTTGCTCATCCTTGGTTTCTGAAGTCGTTACCTTCGCGTATATCAACGTTGCTTGATATGACCTTAAGAGATGTAGAGCGTGTACTGTATTTTGAAAGTTATGTCGTCACTGATCCTGGTTTATCTACTTTAAACCAGTGTCAGATTTTGACAGAAGAAGAGTATGTAGATGCTGTAAATCAACTTGGAACGGATCAATTTACTGCCATGATGGGTGGAGAGGCGATTCATGATCTTTTAAGTTCTTTAGATTTGACAAAATTATCTATTGATTTGCGTGATCAATTAAGTAAGTCTTTTTCTATTTTTAAGCGTAAAAAGATTATGAAACGCCTCAAAATCGTAGATAATTTTTTAAAGTCTGGTAATTGTCCTCAGCATATGATGGTGACTAAATTACCGGTTCTTCCTCCTGATCTAAGGCCGTTAGTAGCTCTGGATTTTGGTCGATTTGCTTCTTCTGAGCTGAATGAATTATATCGTCAAGTTATCGGTAGAAACCTACGGTTAGCTCGTTTATGTTCCTTGCATGCTCCAGAAATTATTATCCGCAACGAAAAAAGAATGCTCCAAGAAGCAGTTGATGCTTTATTTGATAATGGTCGCCATAAGCGTGTTGTCACTGGTTCTAATAGGCGCCCTCTGAAGTCTTTGTCAGATATGTTGAAAGGTAAGCAAGGGAGATTTAGAACCAATCTTCTTGGAAAGAGGGTGGATTATTCCGGTCGTTCTGTCATTGTTGCAGGACCTAAGTTAGCATTGCACCAATGTGGTTTGCCTAAATTAATGGCACTTGAGTTGTTCAAGCCTTTCTTATATGCGGAATTGGAAAAACAAGGATATGTTTCTACGGTTAAACAGGCTAAAAAATTCGTTGAAAAAGAAAGACCAGAAGTTTGGGACGTTCTTGCTAAAGTAGTTCACCAGCATGTTGTTTTGCTAAATCGTGCTCCGAGTTTGCATCGTTTAAGTATGCAGGCTTTTGTTCCTAAAATCATTAGTGGAAAAGCTATTCAACTTCCTCCTTTGGTTTGTGAAGGATACAATGCTGATTTTGATGGAGATCAAATGGCCGTACATGTTCCTCTTTCTCTTGAGGCACAGTTGGAGGCACGCGTATTGATGATGTCTACAAATAATATCTTGCATCCAGCCAGTGGGGTTCCGGTGGTTGTTCCTTCACAAGATATGGTTTTGGGACTGTATTATTTGTCTATTGTACATCAAAATGATCCAGGTGAAGGAATGGTTTTCGCGGGTATAGATGAGGTGTATCACGCTATTGAAAGAAAAATAGTTACACTACATTCTAAAGTTCGTGGAAGATATAAGAATCTTGATGAAAATAGTAATTGGGTGTCCGAAATATACGAAACAACTCCGGGACGTATGATTATCGGTGAAATAATGCCTCGCAGTTGTAAGATTCCGTTTGATGTCTGTAATCAAGAAATGACTAAGAAACACATTTCATCAATGGTAGATTTGGTATATCGTCATTGTGGGCAACAAAATACAGTCAAATTCTGTGAGAACCTTATGCGCTTAGGATTTTCCTATGCTTGTTCTGCTGGTATTTCTTTTGGTAAGGATGATATAGTCGTTCCTAAATCCAAGGCAAAAATTATTGCAGAAGCAGATAAAATGGTCAAAGAATATGAGCAACAATATAATGATGGATTGATTACTCGTGGGGAGAAATATAATAAAGTTGTTGATCTTTGGGGTAAAGCGACGGATAAAGTGACCGAAGAGATGATGGATTGTATCAAAAAAGTTGAATTCGATCCGGAAACTGGCCGTCAGAAACCAATGAATTCTATATTTATGATGTCTACGTCTGGTGCTCGTGGTTCTATACATCAACTGCGTCAGCTTGGTGGTATGCGAGGATTAATAGCAAAACCATCAGGAGAAATCATTGCAACGCCTGTTCGCTCTCATTTTAAAGATGGATTGGATGTAAGTGAGTTCTTTAAGTCCAATATTGGTGGTCGTAAAGGATTGCTTGATGTTGTGATGAGAACTGCTAGCTCTGGTTACCTAAGCCGCAGGCTTGTGGATGTTGCCCAGAATTGTATTATCAATCAGGTTGATTGTGGTACGCATAAAGGTTTGAATGTTATTGCTATAGTTGATGCGGGACAGGTGGTTTCTTCTCTTGGAAGTCGAGTTTTGGGTCGTACCACTCTTGATGATGTTGTCAATCCATTGACGAATGAAATTATTGTAAAATCCGGAGAATTAATACTTGAATCTCATGTTACCGAAATCGAAAAATTTGGTATTCAATCTATCAGAATTCGTTCAGCTTTAACTTGCGAGTCCACTAAAGGAGTATGTTCTCTATGTTATGGTCGTGATTTGGCGCGAGGTTCTCTGATTAATGTAGGTGAAGCTGTTGGTGTTATTGCCGCTCAGTCTATTGGTGAGCCTGGTACACAGTTGATGTTGCGTACTTTCCATTTTGGAGGGGTGGTAAAATTTGTCGATAAATCTTCCTTAGAATCTTCTTGTGAAGGAACGATCCAGATCAAGAATCGTAGCGTATGTCGTAATTCTGAAAATGATCTCATCTCGATGGGGCGTAATACGACCCTTAAAATAGTAGATTCTTCTGGCAATGAGCAATCTTCACACCGTATTATGTATGGTGCTAAGCTATTCGTTGATGAAGGTGATATTGTAAAGTATGGACAGCGTATATCTGAGTGGGATCCACATACATCACCAATGATTACAGAGGTTTCTGGAATAGTGGGATTTGAGGATCTTATTGAAGGAATTTCTGTGATAGAGAGCGTTGGTGAATCTACAGGTATTGCAAGACGGAAGGTAATTGATCGGCGTAGCGCTCAGGGTCCGACCTTGAAGCCTTCTATTGTTGTCAAGGATGAACATGGTGGTATTTTAAAGCTTTCTCGTGGTGCAGAAGCGCGTTGGTTTTTACCAGTAGATGCAATACTTTCAGTTACTCCAGGACAGAAGGTTTCTGTAGGGGATGTCCTAGCCCGATCTCCTATATCTATCGCGAAGACAAAAGATATTACCAGTGGATTGCCACGGGTTGCTGAGCTCTTTGAGGCACGTCGTCCCAAAAATCACGCTATATTGGCAGATATTAATGGACACATTAAAATAAAACGCAGTTATAAAAACAAATATCGTGTATCAATTGAACCTATTGAAGAAAATATTGAGCCTGTCGAATATTTTATTCAAAAAAACAAGCATTTTTATTTGCAAGATGGAGATTATGTTGAGAAGGGTGATTATATTCTTGAGGGTAATCCCACACTGCATGATATTTTGAGGATCAAAGGGGTAGAATTTTTGGCTTCTTATTTTATTGATGAAGTGCAAGCGGTGTATTGTCTTGAAGGTGTTGCAATTAATAATAAGCATATAGAAGTTGTTCTTCGTCAAATGTTGCAAAAAGTTGAGATTACAGATGAAGGCGATAGTGAGTACGTCGTAGGAGATAATATTGATCGTATTGAAGTAGAAGCAATGAATAAGGATCTTGAGAGAAATGGTAAGAAAGTTATTTTGTTCTCTCCTATTCTTCAAGGTATTACCAAAGCTTCTCTTCAAACTAAGTCGTTTATATCAGCTGCATCTTTTCAAGAAACAACTAAGGTTCTTACAGAAGCAGCAATTGCTGGAAAAGTTGATATGTTAGAAGGACTAAAAGAAAATGTTATTGTTGGTCGTTTGATTCCAGCAGGAACAGGAGCTATTTTAAACGAAAAACGACGTATTGCTATGATGAGAGATGAAATGATTCTAAAAGAGAGAAATAAATCTACGATAGATGATATCCCGAATAAAATAGAAATAACCCCTTATAATCAATAACTTAAGTGTATTTATATCAAACCTTGAGCCATTGATTCTACTAGGATTTTTTGTGCGATTTCACACTTTTTTCAATGTTTTTTGCCAGAAAATTCACGGTGGAAACCGCTAGTTTTTCGCTCAGATTCCTTGGTATATATTTCATCCATGTTTGATTTTGACCAGCCATACATAGCCATTAGTTCATTGGCGCTAGCTCCAGAATTTGCTAATATAGTTGCTCCGGCTTTTCTCAATCCATGACATCCGCACTCAGGAGGTAATCCTGCTTTTTTGCATTGGGTTTTAAACCACGTACTGAAAGACACAAGACTAAGGAAAGATTTGCCATAATAAGTGCTTAAAAAAACTTCATCCCCTAACGGGGTGGAATCAATGCAAGATTTTAAGGCAGGACTTAGTGGGATATGGACATGAACTCCAGTCTTTTGGGTTTGAATAGACATAACCCCGTCTTTAATGTGCTGATCCCCCACTCTTATAACATCTGATCTTCGCAACCCTAGGAACAACATCATCTATAACATCTGATCTTTGCAACCCTAGAAACAACATCATCTATAACATCCGATCTTCGCAATCCTAGAAACAACATCATCTATAACATCTGATCTTCGCAACCCTAGAAACAACATCATCTCAAGAGCTAATCTCACTTTTGTTCCTATAGGGTGGTGTTTTCTGAATCGTTCAATCTGTTCTATGGTCCAGGTATGAAACCCCATTGTTTTCCATGATTGACGAACAATCCCTATGGCAGGATTTGATTTTACTAATCCTCGAGATACCGCCCATTTAAATAAAGACCACATGGATGCTAAAAATATAATAGCGGAAGCAGGGGTGTTTTTTCGATCTTCTATCCCTAAACGAATATGCTTAGACGTAATGTTGCCGATATAAGGGATAGGCAAAGCTGATAAGGAAGGGTTTATGAGCGAGAACAAAGTAATTCTGTGGCTTTGGCTCGTTTAAAAAAGCATATAAATTCTTTTAACTCAGTATTTATGATAAGGATGAGCTTAGATCTATATCGTCTTGGCGCACAAATATAAAATTAGTACTAAATTTTTCATGATGGGGTCTTTTACTCAGCTCAGTAGGATTATTGATAAATATATTGTCTTTGCGGCCCATATCAACAAACGCTTCATTGCCCCAAAATGACGTCCCAGCTAACTCCCCGTCTAATAGCATCTCTAAAATAGGTCTAAATTCTTTCATAGAAACACTACAAGGTTGTGGAATATTAACCTCTTTTTCTGTGGCTGTATCCTCCCATTCGAGGACAGCTAATTTTAAATTGTCAAACGCTTCATCCAGTGTTTTCCCATCTGATATAATACAACCCTTAAAATCTAAAGGAATAGCAACCTGATCTCCATCGATATCAACAATAACAATAGGATATGTAAGAATATCTATACTCATATTCCCCTCTTTTCTAACCTTGTAATATATTCTCTACATTTGATCACAAAACTCTTTATATATACTTTCTTTACAGGATTAGAACGTGGAATAGTAATCGTTGCTTTTAAAATAGGGCTATACACTTTGTAATGGCTCCTCTAGTGGGGAGCTCAAAATCTAATCCGATGTATAGGCATACTGTTTTGATATCTTTTATTTTCCAATCTTTTTGAGGATTTAATCCCATTTTATTTAAAAGTTTGGTTTTTTTGAATCCTCTCAAAACTATATCCAATATATTTGTTACCCCTAGGGGTTGAGGGTATACAAAAACCTAAACCATATGTCAATAAGACCTAACCTATAATTATAAAATACTACCATATTTTACAAATATTAACTTCCTCATTAACCCTTCCCCTCATCTTTAGCGTTGTCTATCACTCCTGATTCTTAATTTCTTTTAAGGTTAAATTCCTTCTGTATCCATTCAATAATTGGCTCTACTTTCTTTTCTGTCTGAGGAAGGTCGGGCGTTTTCTTTTTCTCTATCAAATTCCGAAAATACAAGGCATAGTGTGTTTTGTCAGAGTTTTGTTTTGGTTTTGGACCCTGACCTTTTTTCTGATCAATCGATAAATCATTATTCAACCAATAGGACACCGTTTGGTCTTTAACGTCTTTTTGAAAGAGATCTTCCAGTGTTATATCTTCCTTGCCACCATATATCTCCCTCAAATTTTTAATTATTCCATTATCAAGAAGATAATCGGCTTGATAATTTTTACTACATTGAATTCCCTTGTTATCTCCATCCAACAGTATCAAAAAGTTAACTCCCCATCCTATTAAAATAGGTACAAGGTGCTTCATTGAATCCGCTCCATTTGTTGGGATAATATGGATCAGATTATCTTTCTTAAAATATTTTTTTATAAGATAACGATATGCCCAATAATCACTTATACCTTCAACAAGAAGCGCATAATTTGAAAAAAGATCAAGAGGAGATATTATAACTCCAAGAGCATCTTCTAGGGGTTGAAGGTAGTATGTTTTATCTTTATGATCATGGTGAAATTTTGCATAAGGAATAGCCTTAATATTCATCTCGCTTGCATTGAACGCTTGAATAGCCCGCTTTGGTTGAATGGCGCTGTTTTGTATAATATAGGTTTGTCCGATCCAAACTAAATTGATAAGATGATGAGAGTGTGTCGAATATATAACAGTTGCCCCCGTTTCTGCTAGATCATTGAGATTTTGACAAATTCTTTGTTGGGCTGATGGGTGGAGGTTAGATGCAGGTTCATCAAACATAAAAATAATATTTGAGTCTTCCCCATAAAATTGAGTAAACAAAATATAGGCAAAAAACCACCTAAAACCAAGTGACCTCTCAGACATATAAAATGAAATATCTTGATTTTTTGGTGTAATCTCTGTGGTTAAAGTGAGGTCCCCTCCTATTGCTATTTGAACACTTAATTCTTCCTCGTTAGTTCCTGTTATTTTGCTCCATAATTCATTAAGCCTCTTAGATAAACACTTTGATATCGTATCTAGCATATCTTTACGCGGTCGATTATCTATGCGGAGTGCTTTTTTAAATGCCCCTTTTTCTTCATTCGCTTTGTTACACCAGATTAAGTCTAACAATTCGATGTATTTATTATGGTCGTCTTTAATATATGGTGTGTCGACATCTTTGATGTCGATCTTTTCAGGGATGTCAAAAGATAAATTAGGAAAGTATTGTATTATCGGAATAGTAATCTCTTCCTCGAACTTGCAAAATGTTAGTTCCTCGGTCATGTCCTCATAGGCCATCTCCTCATCTTTGGAGGATTTATAATCGATTATGTCCTCTCCCTTGAAGAATTCAATATAAAAACAATGTATTTTTATTTTTTTAGCATTCTCTTCCTTGTTGTATATCGGCAATAATAATATCATTTCTATAGATATGCTGGAACGTGTGGCACAATCCTTTCTCGGAATGGCTGTTTGAAAGATACTTGTAGTCAATTCTTCTTTCCCGTTTATTCTATCAACAATTTGAGGAAGAAGAGAGATGGCTTCAAGGATAGTTGTTTTGCCACTTTCATTGAGACCAATCAAGGGGATAACAGATTTTTCTTGCAAGTATATCGTCGTATCTTGTATGCCTTTGTAATTTTGGATTCTGATACTATGAATTTGCATATTGTTCTCTCTGAGAAATTAAAGTATAGGATACGATATTGCAACTTATAGCATATATCAATCTTTAATAGTTGATTAACTAAACTTTATGGTGAACTTTTAAGGCTATCTCTATCTCTGTGATCTTTTTAATAGAACACCGTAAAAGAGATTTTGCAGCCTTCAATGAACGCTAATAATCTTTATCTATGGGTGTGAGGAGGGTTAAAAATAGTCCTGAATTTTTCGGATTCCCCGTGGCTCGCAATCAAAAGCTCATAAACCAACGGACTAATTACGTTATGTCTTTTACTTGCATTGTCCTAACTCCGTTTCACACAGAACAACATTTTTATTTATCCTTATATGTTTAACTAGTGTGAAAAGAAAGGTGTGATTAAATACACTACTGGGAAAGCGAAAAGGGCGAAAGATAGGCTCCAAAAAGCCATTTTTCTTATGATATAGGATGTTACCATCCACCATGTAACTTCTATTTTATTGCCTACCGCATCCGTTAAGGGCTTCTTTTCTATGGTAATATTCCCCACGAGAAAATCTTGGTAATCAGCAGGAGAATGATTAGGGTGTATGTCTAAAATATCGGAATATTGGCGAGCTAATTCATCGTCTGGTGATGGGTGATCAAGAAGCTTTTGAAGCCTTAAATAACAATCCCTAAATTTATCGGCGAGTATATCTAAACCTAATCCTAAAGATACTAAAGGCGCCATTAAGCTTAATACTGAAAATAAAGCTCCAAACTCTGCAGGGTTTAGATCTTTAATACTATTACTGAAAAGATGAACCACTAAGGAGGAAAAAGAATACCAAACCATCAATACCCATAAGATACGGCTTAACATTTTCCTTCTACTCTCTGCTACCATTCTAATTTTAGCAGTCAACCAGATTTTGTTTTTAAGTACGTCGATCATTTCTTGTTTTTCTCCAAAGTATCAACTAGAGATCTTGTCAATCAAATCCTGAGCTATTTCAAATCCTGCCTCTCTAAGGTTTTTTATCAAACCCATTCGAACTTTATTAAAATCATTTTCTTGGAATTCTATTCTATATACTCCACCTAGATCGGAAGGCATATCTACCTTCTCTACTCTGATGATAGTCATCCGTTTACGCCCGACCGTAGCTATAAGCATCCCCATTTCAAGTATGACATTTTGGCGAGCTCTATATGGTAAGTCGCCAATATCTTTGTATTTCTCCTTTTTCGCTCCCACGTCGTCAGGAGTCATTAAAACAATGCCGTAGGAAGTAGAAAGGGTGGATATATTTTTTTCTAAACTTTCTATAATGGTATTACTTTGATTAGCGGTTTGGTTTAGCACACAAAAATCACCTAACTTGAGTTCAAGCAATAATAACTTAATGGATTGTAGTAAAGATTTGTCGTGACCATGTACTATAAATATCTTCCGAGGGTCTGATTTTTTAATTTCAGGAGAATGAACATGATTACGCAAAATATTTTTTAAATCGACATGCAAAGGTGTATCATTTTTATTCCCTTGGAAAGTAACTGTCCTCGTGGATTCATACCAGTTTACAATTCCTCCTTGTTTAGGTATTCCATGTTGAAATCTATGTTCTTTTTTGCCGCTAACTTCTTTCTCTGTCCAATCTCCTGTTAATCCTGCTTTTTCTATTATATTCTTCAAGTCGTCAATACTACCGTAAAACCTTATCTGCATTGAATTGCCTTCCGCGATTTATCCAAATTCATATTCAACTTTTTATCATTATCACCTATTTTTACAACCATATTCTCATTTCTATTTTGATTATTACTTCCCTAGAGTTTTTGCCACTCGTTTCTTGTTCTTTTTTTCTTTTGTGGGGTAACTGCTTTTTCTCTTCTTTCCAAACCAGTGTTATTGCCCAATGGATGAAGAAAATCATTAGTGCGATAACGAAGATAAGGATTGCGAGAAATATTAAGTTATCGTTGGTCATTGGGTTGATTCTTGTTGTAATAGTGGAATAGGGGGGGGGTAAGGATGCCGAAACCTTCCCGAAAACTGATACTCAGCAAGGATCAAACCCAGATCGACTAATATTTTGTTCACAGCTCTGCCGCTTAATTTAACAGGTAGTTGTTCACCCAATTCCGTTGCAATGTAAAAGTATCGTCTCAAATGGGGAGCATTATTGACCAGTTAAAAGATAAAATAAGCGACCACATTATTCATTGACACGCAAACAAGAGATCGAACACGAGGCTTCATACTTCTTATGAAGCTCATAAAAACTATATGGATACATTGGCATCAACTTTATGTCATCAATATTATGATTTAGGAATAGATATAAGTGTCCATGTAATAATTTCCGAAGAAATTCGAGAAAATGCGCGATTAAGAGCGTAAATAAAATATGATTTATTATCTCTCTCGAAGGGATTTGTCACATGAAATACTTTCTGTGCTACGATGATACCAGTATGCATATTGATCAGTTTAAGGGACATTGTAATAACAGCATAATGATGCTGAAGATCAATTTCAAATGATCTAATAGTAGAAGATATTTGATAATCTCCAGATATTCCTTGATTTGGTTTGCCTACAGTTGATATTTTCCCGTTATTTTCAAAATTTTCAATTAATTTTAATTGTATCAAGCGTGGTAATCTATCATTCCATTGAGATTCTATTAAATTTTGCATTTCGATAGGAGAAGAGCGGATAATAATATTTTCACTATTTAAAGTTTTTAGCGTTATGGGTTCATTAATAATAAGTTGTAAATTATGTGTTGATGCCATTGATAAGGATGCTTTGTTTCTCATTTCAGTAGAATTATCTGAAAGATCGAAAGTGTCTCTAGGCATATTGCCAAAACATGAAGAAAGCAAGATGCATGATGATATGACCATACTTCCAAAAACCACATTTCGACATAAATTTTCTAATCTTTTATCCATAATTTAGATTATCCATCTTTTAATGTTTGGGTTTATATTGTTTGGTTGTTTCTGTCCCCCAAATAATATTTTGAGGATTATGCTCAATTTCATTGAGGAAACCGTCAAAATGATTGACATTTTCTTGTAGTTGTTCGATAAGACGGTGTAAATCACGAAGACCAGAATTTGAAAAATATTGTACATTCTCTATAATAGGAGGAATATATTTGTTGATCTTATCAGCTGTATTCTTGAAAGATCGCATTGTTTGTTCTGCTTCTTCAATAAAGGAATTATCACTTTGTGAACCGGCTAAATGTTTGATTTTTGACGTAATTTCTGCGAATTGTGCAGAAACCTGATTGAGATTCTTGGTCATTTGTTCAATATTATCCATTGCTAAGATGATTTTTTGACGATGATCTGTAATATCCCGTATAGATGATGTACTTTCGCGTATATTTGCAGTTGATTCAATAATATTATTGAAAGATGAAGAGAATTCTTTACTGTTTATTGTTGAAGTAACACTCGACAATAGTTGATCGGCTTTTTCCCCAACCCCTTGAAAGGTATGTGTGGTTGCCTGCAATCCATCTATTGTATCATTGATTTTACTGAATGTTCCAACAAAATCATTGCTTGATTCTTCAATATTCCCGAGGATTTTATTAATTTTATTAGCATCAACAATCTTTAGTAGTTTATCCATTGTTGTGATAATATCGGAAGTTTTATTGATAAAATTTGTAAAGTTACTAGAAATATTTGATGATTTATCTTCTATTTGGTCTATATGAGAGAGATTATTTGCAACTATTGTCGATATAGTTTCAAAATTTTGAATAGTATGAAGAAGAGGCTTATCAATATTCTTGATAAATTGATGAATGTGATTAGATGATGAGTTGATTTGGTCTAATGTTCTTTGTGCGTTTAATAAAAAATTACTCATTCCAGAAGCAGTTGCAGTAATCATTGCAAGCTGATTTTTTTCTTTAGCAATTTCAAAAACGCTTTTCTCTTCTTTTTGTAGAGTAGACAGCTCAATATAAGGAATGCCAGTTAATCCTTGTGTTCCGATTATGGCAGTGGTAGTAGAAGGATATAAGGGGGTATCCGCTCGTATTTGCACCTGAGCCATGGAATAATTCGGATCATTGTTATCAATAAACAATCCGGTGATATGACCGACTGGGATGCCATTAAAACGAACGGATGAATTAACCGATAGACCATCAACCGTTCCTGGAATACGAATAATGAGTTCATCCATTATTCCATTATATTTATTGCTACGTGCCAGCCAATATATAGAAAAAAACGCTAACAATAGGATGATAATTGTAAATAATCCTACTGATACATAGTAATTTTTAGTGTTCATCTATTCGGTTCCCTGGTAAATCTGCTAAAATAGGATCTTGTCCATGGATCATCAGAAGAAAGTATTTCTGAAACGGTTCCCTCTTTCCTTATCCCTGTTTTGTCCATTACTATAACTCTAGTACAAGTAGAGATTAAACTGTGAAGATCATGTGTTATCATATAGACTGTTAATTCCAAAGAACTATGTAATTTGGTGATCAAATTATCAAATTCTGCTGCTCCTATAGGATCCAGTCCAGAAGTGGGTTCATCGAGGAAAATAAGGTCAGGATCAATGGCTAATGATCGTGCTAGGGAAACGCGTTTAGCCATTCCTCCTGAGAGTTGAAACGGGAAAAAATGAGTAACTTCGGAAGGCAGACCTACCATAGAGATTTTAGTATGAACAATATCATTGATCAGATAATCGGGAAGATTAAAATGTTCGCGAATGGGAATCTCAATATTTTCTTTGACGGTCATAGATGAAAATAACGCACTATGTTGAAAAAGAACTCCTAATTTAGTTCCAAGAAGAATATTGTTATTACTGTGAGGAACAATAGAATCTTTTATAAAATATTGAATATCTCCCGAAATTAGTGGTATAATTCCTAGAATCGCACGCATCAACATTGATTTTCCCACGCCAGATGGACCGATAATTCCTACTATTTCCCCACGAAATATATCTAGATTGATATTATTTAGTATCTTGTGTTTTCTGAAGTGAACTGACAGGTTTTGAACAGACAAGATCTTTTCTTTTGGTGTTAATTTTTTAGCCAATGGCATAAGCAGCCTTTCCTATGTCATTATATACCAATTGCGAAATAGAACATAGCAAAGAGTGAATCTATGATAATGACCATAGAAATGGATTGAACAACGCAATTAGTGACTTTAGTCCCGAGGGAATCTGCATTGAATCCAACCTTTAATCCTTCTTTGAAGGCAATAATGCCAATTGCGCAAGCCATAAATGGAGCTTTAATTAAGCCTGTAAAAACATTTGCTAACGTGGCTGTTGCATGGAATCGTGAGAAAAATACAAAAAAAGAAATATCATAGTATTTCCAAACAACGATAGAGGCGCCGATAATGGCAGAGAAATTAGCTAAAATAGTGAGTAATGGCAACGAAATGATCAGTGCCCAAATGCGCGGAGATATGAGAACCCTAACTAGATCTATGCCCATCACTTTGATAGCATCAAGCTCCTCATTAATCTTCATGACGCTAATCTCAGCCGCAATAGCACTTCCAGAGCGTCCAGCAACCATAACAGCCGTGAGCAATACTCCGATTTCACGTAATTGTAGGATGCTCATCAAATCAATCGCAAAAATTTCTGCTCCAAAATGAGCCAACTGAAATGCTCCTTGTTGTGCAATAACTGCGCCAGTAACAAAAGAGATCAGAATAATGACTGGTGCTCCGCTTACCCCCATATAATGTATTTGCTTGATGAGAGAAAGAAAAAATTCCTTAGAGCGGTAGCGATTAAGGAATAATTCCCTTATATTACTGATGATTAAACCAAAAACATATAATTGATTGCAAAAATTATCGATGAATAGGAAAACTTTTTTTCCAACAGACATACAAATTTTTGTGAGAGATACATTAGGAGAGAAAGAACTTCTTTTATTATATTCATCTAGATCGTGAGGTATAATAGACATTAATTGTTCAATATGAGGACTGATACCTTGTAATTCGATCGTTCCTTTATAATTCCTTTGCAGGCGAACAATACATATAGCTCCGAGAGTATCAACTTCTGTGATTCCAGAAAGATCAATAATAGCAGAATCGTCTTGCATAGATTGGTTTATGATTGTAAGTATATCGCTTGCTATTGTAGAAGAATCTGTAATTTTCCACCTTCCGATACAGCGAAAGATTTTTTTTTCATTTTCTGAAGTAGACAAAATAACACCTTTCAAGGTATTACTCTCTGGTTTTGTCGTCATCTTCTGTTGTTTCCACTGATTTGTCCAGCATAGATTGGCGAGGGAACGATTAAGACACGGCACTATATTCCTATATGCATTATTTTGCAAGGGATTACTCAATATTAGGAGTTTAGTATTAGAAAATGTAATAAGAAGTTAAGGAAGTAGTGTGCTGATTAATTATATCTGAAAGAGAGATCATGGTTATGGAAAATAAATCGTCAAAAGATACAAAGAATCTCAAGTTTGAAATAGAAGATGATTTATCTAAACAGGCGCTTGTATATCATCAAAATCCTCGTGCTGGAAAATTAGAAATTTGTGCAACCAAGCCACTCAATAATCTAAAGGATTTATCCTTGGCTTATTCTCCAGGCGTAGCAGATCCTTGTATGGCTATTTATAAGGATCCTTCCAAGGCGGCTATATATACGATTCGGTCTAATCTTGTGGCTGTGATTTCCAATGGATCGGCAGTCCTTGGATTAGGTAATATAGGCCCTTTGGCTGCCAAACCTGTTATGGAAGGAAAAGCAGTATTATTTAAGAAATTTGCAGGTATTAATGTTTTTGATATAGAAATTGATGCCAAAGATGTTAAAACGATGGTTTCCACCATTGCTGCACTAGAGCCAACATTTGGGGGTATTAATCTAGAAGATATTAAAGCTCCTGAATGCTTTGAAGTTGAAAGAATTTTATCACAAAAGATGAAAATACCTGTTTTTCACGACGATCAACATGGAACGGCTATTACTGTTGCCGCTGCAATTATGAATGGGATGGAATTGGCAGGGAAATCTCTTAATGATATTAAAATTGTTGCCTTAGGAGCGGGTGCAGCTGCCTTAGCCTGTTTGAATCTTTTGGTAAGAATGGGGGTGAGACGTGAGAATATTTGGGTTCATGATCTTGAAGGGCTTGTTTATAAAGGACGTCCAAAAAAGATTGACAAGTGGAAATCAGTTTTCTGTCAAGAAGGGGGTAAGAAGCCATTTTCTGAAACGATGCAGGATGCTGATGTATTCCTTGGTTTATCTGCCGCAGGAGCGCTTGATCCTCTTTCTTTAAAATATATGGCAAAGAATCCATTGGTTATGCCTTTGGCAAATCCTATTCCTGAGGTTATGCCTGATGTTATTACACAAATTCGACCTGATGCAATGATCTGTACAGGGCGTTCTGATTTAGACAATCAAGTAAATAATGTTTTGTGTTTCCCTTATATTTTTAGAGGAGCATTAGACTGTGGGGCTTCTTCTATCAATGAAGAGATGAAAATAGCAGCTGTACGCTCCATGGCTGCATTAGTTCGTAGTGTTCCATCTGATATAGTCTGTCAGAATTCTTGTTCAGGAAAAACCCCTGTATTTGGTCCTAACTATCTTATCCCATCTCCTTTTGACCCTAATTTAATTGTTTATATTGCTTCTGCAGTAGCCAAGGCCGCTGAAGAAACAGGCGTTGCCGCTTGTCCTATTAAAGATTATGATGCTTATCGAGATTCATTGCGTCGTTTTGCAGCTTCAGGTAGTTTTTATTGATGAATTCAGTTTTATTCTTATATAGAAATCAGATGTTAAACGTACAATTTTTTTTAGAAGAGAAGATAGATTGGGTCGTGAGTATTGATCAATAAAGATCAATCGCAGAGAAGTGATCTTTCCGAGAAGAGATTGTTGATATCATTCATCCAAAGAGATATGAGCAATATATTAAAGGAGGGAATAGATTTCCTGATAGGTCGTTTGTTTTTCAATTGGTATGATTATGTGAAGCAATGATAATAGAGTAAGAAGAAAGACTAAAGGGTGAAGAAGTTGTTATTGCTCACGAAATTGATTGATAATTGGATACAGTCGGTCACGACCAAAGCTCTTGGAGGTTATTTTTGTTCCTGGAGCAGATTGTCGGCGTTTATATTCAAATTGATATAAAAGATTTTCTATATGATGAATGATCTCAGTGCTGTATTTTTCTTTTTCAGCAATGCTTTTCAAAGTTTGTTCTTGTTCAATGATGCATTCAAGGATATCGTCTAAAACAGAATAAGGTGGAAGAGAATCTTGATCTTTTTGATGAGGGCGCAATTCAGCAGAGGGAGATTTTTCAAGGATTTTCGTGGGAATGACTTCGCCAGAAGGTCCTAATCCACCGAGTATACAATGTGAATTACGCCATGATGCTAACTTGTAAACCTGTGTTTTATAAAGGTCTTTAAGTGGATTAAATCCACCACTCATGTCACCGTAGAGTGTTCCATATCCAACAGATATTTCGGATTTATTGCTGGTTGTGAGCAACATTTCTCCTGACTTATTAGAGATTGTCATCAATATATTGCCTCTGATACGACTTTGTATGTTTTCTGCTACAATGCCAGAGACCTCTTCCTCAAAGAATTGTGACATGAGAGAAAAGAAATTATCAACAAAGTTTTTAATAGATAGAACATCGTGTCGACAACCCAGTGCCTTTGCACAAGCAGCTGCATCCTCTAGGCTCTGTTCTGATGTATAAATATAGGGAAGCATAATTGTACGCACATTATCTTTCCCTAGAGCGTCAACGGCCATTGTCGCACATAATGCAGAATCTATGCCACCTGAAAGTCCAACAATGACTTTATGAAAATGATTCTTGTGGACATAATCACGCAATCCTAGAATACAGGCGCTATAATCTGCTTCTTCAGATTCAGGTGGAGTATTTGTTGATTGGGGTATATGACTTGTGCAATGCCAACCTGAACTTTTATGGTACAACCAATGGCTCATCAAGTTTTGTTCTTGAAAGGATGGCATTTGAAAAGCTAATTGATGGTTGGAGTTAAAGCAAAAGCTAGCACCATCAAATACGAGCTCATCTTGTCCTCCAACCTGGTTTGCATAAATAATTGGCAGATGTATTTGAGAAATTCGTTGAAAGACCATATCATAGCGCATGCTCAGTTTATTACGATAATAGGGAGAAGCATTGAGTATTAGAAGTAGTTCGGCTCCTTTTTCTTGTAAATTTTTACAAATATTAGCATTTTCCCAGAGATCTTCGCAGATCAAAATTCCTATTCGAATACCTCTGAATTCAATGGGATCATTGAATGTTCCTGGTATAAAAATGCGTTTTTCATGGAATTCATCGTAGTTCGGTAAGCTTATCTTGTCTCGAATAGCGATGATATTGCCTGCATCTAAGATTGCAACTGAATTCAAAATACCTTTTTGATTCCGACGAGGAAAACCAATAATAATCCCTGGCCCGTTATCTCGAGTATCAATTGTTAATGTCTCCACGGCATCATGACATGCCTGTATAAAAGATGTTTTGAAAATTAAATCTTCTGGGGGATATCCTGATATAAAGAGTTCTGTAAAAAGGATAAGATGCGCTCCCTGACGCTTGGCTTCTTCTCGAGCCTTGCGTGCTAATGCAATATTTCCAGTGATATCGCCAATCGTAGGATTCAGTTGTGCAATAGCTATAGTGATATTTTTTGACAAGAGATAGTCCATGGTTCTGCTTGAATATTTGATTATTGTTTATGGTTGATGGAATGTATTAAAATCATTCTATCAGAAAATTCTTTTCAAGATGATGTAAAAAGGAAAACAATTGATATATATATATAATATTCTCATATTTTGAATAAAATGGATCAAAAATACATGTTGTCAGATTATGTTGATGAACATGAGAATCACATGTTTTAGATCGCAATCTATTCTGCAGATTTTTTTTCTGTCCTGATCATATCAGGAGGCAGAGATTCCTGTTTTAGAATCTGTATGGCATCGAGAAGTCCGATAGATTGTGACGTTTGTAAGCCAAGGCGACGAATGTTTACAGAGCGTTCATGAGCTTCTTTATCTCCGCATATCATGATGATGGGAACTTTTTTGGTTGAATGGTCGCGAATTTTATAATTTATTTTTTCGTTTCGGATATCTGTCTCAACAGAGATACCATGGCTTTTTAAAAGAGTAGCAACTTCTTGAGCGTAATGTATGGAAGATGAAGTAATCGTTGCAACCACAACTTGTACTGGAGCAATCCATAGTGGAAGATATCCTCCAAAATGCTCAATTGAAATACCAATAAAACGTTCAATAGAGCCAAATATAGCGCGATGTATCATAATAGGGCGGCATTTTTTAGATTGAGAATCAATATAAGATGCATCAAATCGATCAGGAAGATTAAAATCGATTTGCGTCGTTCCACATTGCCAGTCACGACCAATAGCATCTTTCAAGACATATTCAAATTTTGGACCATAAAATGCTCCTTCCCCGGGCAAAACACCGGTTTTAATATTTTCCTGAGAGGAGGATTCAATGGTATTAAGGACGCTTCTCATCATATTTTCTGCATCATCCCAGAGTGCATCAGAACCAATACGCTCTTTAGGACGGGTAGAAAGTTTAACCGTAATATTTTCAAAGCCAAAGTCTTTATAAATTGATACGATGAGATGATGAATTTTAAGGCATTCGTCAGCCATTTGGTCTTTTGTGCAAAAAACATGAGCATCGTCCTGTGTGAATCCTCGTACACGCATCAATCCATGGAGCGATCCAGAGGGTTCGTTACGATAGACAGAACCAAATTCTGCTAAACGGACAGGAAGTTCACGATAAGATTTCAATGCATGCTTAAAAACTTCGACATGTCCAGGACAATTCATTGGTTTAAGTGCAAATAAACGGAGTTCTTCTACTTGTTCATCAGCACATTGCACGGAAAACATATTGGCTCTATACCAATCCCAATGGCCTGATTTTTCCCAGAGGTGCTTATCCAATACCTGCGGAGTATTAATTTCTTCATAATCATCTTTAATCTTTCTGCGCATATAAGATATAAGATTTTGAAATATCTTCCATCCTTTTTGATGCCAAAAAATGACTCCTGATCCATCATCTGAAATGTGAAAGAGATCCATTTCTCGAGCGATTTTTCGATGATCACGCTTTTCAGATTCTACAAGAAAGTCTAAATATTGTGTTAGTTCTTGCTGGGTAATCCAGATAGTACCATAAATACGCGATAACATAGGACGAGATTTATCTCCTCGCCAATAAGCTCCCGCAACTTTCATTAATTTGAAAAAGGTTTTTATTTGTCCTGTTGATCTTACATGTGGACCGCGACAAAGATCGAACCATTCTCCATGGTAATAAAGAGTAATATCCTGTTCTTTGGGAATTGAATCTAAAATTTCTATTTTATACTCTTCTTTTCGAGACGAAAAAAGTTCTTTTGCGTATTCACGAGAGACGCGTTTTTTACAAAAAAGAGAATTTTTATGAATAATTTCCAGCATTTTCTCCTCGATTCGAGAAAGGTCACTGGAACTAAAAGGTTCTGTCTTATCAAAATCATAGTAAAACCCATTATCAATCACTGGGCCAATTGCTACTTTAGTTTTTGGCCACAGAATCTGTACTGCTTCTGCCATGATATGAGCGCAACTATGGCGCATTATATCTAAAGCCCTAGGGTCTGAATGGGTAATGATTTCAATTGATCCTGTTTGTATTGGATCGGACAAATCGTATACTGTTCCATCTAAGGCATAAGCTATTGCTTTTTTCGCAAGAGATTTAGATATAGATTGGGCAACATCATACCCTGTTGTATGGGCGCTAAAACTCTTGACTGAACCATCAGGGAATGTTGCGTCGACATCTGAGGACATCTAAAATACACTCTTTCCTTTTCGATCATCTGCATAAATAACAATTTTTCTATCAGAGAAATTGTTAAGATTATTTATTACCAGTAGAAGATAGAAAAATTGAACACAAGGCCACAAAAATCTTCGCCTATCCAAAAAAGACAGCCTTAAAAACACAAAATATTTGAAGGAATCAATTTCCTAGCATGAACATGAAGTATATAAAGCTGCTAATATTGAGTATAAAAGCTATTTTAATTCTTGTCTATTGTTGTTTATGCTCATTTAAATAAAATCGAAAACACCTGAATAAAATAATATAACACGGTCATCAATATAGAAAATAAGATTGACTAAAAAACACAAAAAAGTTCATGTAATGAAGATTACCATCATACTAATATTTATATTTCGATTTGACCGAAGACCATAGAACTTGTTGTTACGCAAAAAATATGATGCACTATTTTTCAGAAGACAAAGAAATTAGCTAATCACCCAAGTTTATCAATAATAAAAAAAGAGAAAATTCTCGGAATACCAAAGAATTTTCTCATAAAACACCGATACATCACAAGAATAATACAAGTCACAACCAAAGGCATAAACTTATATCGATCACGCAATGTGAATGGAGATGATTAAAGAAGTTTAATGTTTTCTGCGGAATATTTTCCTGTGACGTCGTTTTTGACAAAGTCATAAGAAACTTCCTGCCCCTCTACGAGGCTTGAACAAGATATGCCAGAATTAATCACAGCAGACCTATGCATAAAAACATCTCTTTCACCAGGGTTCTGAGGGGTAATAAAACCAAACCCTTTTTGATCACAAAACCACTTAATCGCACCTGTAGACACTTGACTTAATTTCCTTTCGAGTACAAACCAAAATTAATATTTAATCGCTAATAAACACCATCATCACTAAAATCCACCAGCAAAAAACATTAAATAAAATGCAATTTCTCACACTTCTATCAAATATTTGCCGTGTAGAAACTATAAAAAGCGAAAAAATATCGACCTTGACGGTATTATCTTTTATAAAGATGATTCTGTCAAGGCATGATAAAGTGCTTTTCCGAGGTTTCTTAGCTCTTTGCAATTTACTTTTTTAAAAAGTGAATTGGATAAATAAATAGGGGGGCGCAAAGCGTATATTAAATCGTATATTATGTGTATAAACGGGATTTTGTAAAAATCGTTCCAAAATAATACGATAAATATCCTAAATGGATCATTAAGCGATATTTAACTCCTAAAATAAAACATTCCTGTTTTTCAGGGGCTTTCAATTGGATAAAAGTTAGTATAAGAATACCTCCGCATATAGAAATTTCATGCATATTTTTTATTTTAGCATTATTTTAGGTATATCTTTTCATAGGTAATAAATGTTTAATTTTAGGAATTTTTTCAGAATAGACCCATGTTTTACAAAATGTAGGAGGGGTTCTTTTCTTATTATCACAGCAATTTTCTTGGGTGGTTTAGTGTCATTTGCTGATATATTGATAAATGGGATTATTATCATAAGATTACGGAGCGTTTTTAATGATATCTCTTATGATATCGCTAATGTGATTGATTGCGGCGATGTCCTTGCAAACGAAACAAACCCTTCGAAGGCGGAGTTATTTGTAAAGAAAAATATCATAGAGAGAATCAATGGCAATATAGACCGAGTTTCTCTGAATAACGAACAAGCCCAGTATATGATAAAACACCTTGTGGTCTCTATTACTAATCTTTCTGCTAATCCTGTGACTATGCGGGTTAAGGTGGAGATGACATTAAAAGTTCAAGGGAACGGTATTTTTTTTAAAACGATAGTAGGAGAGAAGATTTTCACTAGCAAACAATCTTTTTTGCTCCAAAAAAGCACAGCGCTTCTAACAATTCCATTTACAGAAAGCGGTATTTGGATAAGACATTTAGCTTCTAAAAATTACTTTGATAGAATATGGAGACAGCAAGTGGGAGGCCAAAGCATACCTTTTGATTCTTTTGACCAGCAGATAAGTGCTGATGATGATACTGACAAGGGTACCATATTTGCTAGATCTAGAATTCGCGCGAGAAGAGGTTTTATCGATGTATTTTTCCCAGCGATATCATCGCCATTTTTAGGGATAGCTCCTTATCATTATCATGCAATTAAACACTGGAGAGATGGGGTGTTAATATATAATGCTTATAAGGGATATACTACTACTTACGATCGTTCTAGAAATATGTACACGACAATATGGGAAGAAAATCCCTATTCAGGGATAAAAAGCTTGTTGGAATTTAACTTGGTAGAAGCTTTAAAACGAAAAGAGCCTTTTCCGATAAATTTATTTGATCTGAAAAATACAAAAAATTTCCAAACAAAATATATGCTGATGATCGCTGTTACAGGACAGCTATCACGAGATATTTACCGTAATTTTATAGAACACTGTTCTCATGTTTTAAGTCCTAATTCAAATAAATTCGATGAAGTTCAAATATTTGCCTTAGGAATTCTTCCAGATGAGGTTACTAGAAAGCGCTTACAAGGCTGTGTTGGTAATCAATCTAGATATTATGAGATTGATGGTGAGACAGGACATAATAGCCCTGAATCTGTGGCCAAGAAGTTGGCAGGAGATATCAATCTTGAGTGGAATAAGCGCTGTAAGATTACTAAAGAGCAGTAAGAAAATATTTTTGCTATTAGTAATCATGGCAATAAAAAGGATCACATGTATCTCTATCAATGTATTATTTTCTTCCTTGTTTTTGGAGAAATGTGACAATTTAAAAATTGTTCGAATTCTTTGTTATTAGAGTTAAAAGATTATATGGTTTGTGAAAAAGATGCTGTTTTCAGCAATGGGAGGAATTGATATCAACCATTACTGCTTCCCTTCATGTTTTTTAATGGATTAGGCTATTGAGTGCATCATAAGGATAATACATGTTGTTTTGTGGTTGATTATAAAAAGTCAACTTTATGTTTTAAAATATAGGTATAATCTTTTTCTGATCGTGCGAATAGGAGGAGGTTCTCAAGAGTTATGGTAGAAAATACCTATAGGATTCTCCCAATAATCAGATTGAAGATATGATCGTAGATTCGTCAGGAGAGAAATGATTATTTTCAAGAGAAAAAGTGAACTCATTTCTATGGTTTGAGAATGATATAAAAGAATATTAGAAAACAATCTTTTTAAATCAGTTATTGTTTCCATATGACTTTATACAAAATATTTCCCCTTTTGAGGAGATTCGAGAGGATATTTGATTTTTTCGATGTTTTATTGAAAGAAAATGTGCTGTTAAATTAGTCTGATATTTTTTGTATCAAGCTATCCAAGAGATATTGCGATTCACCATCATCAAACTCGACATATATTGTGTTATCAGCAACGAAAAGGACTGTTCCTTCTCCGAATTGAGTATGTTTTACTCGATTTCCAGCTTTTAATCGAGCAACCATTTTTTCAATAGAATGATCTTGTTCCGATGAATCGTTCCAATGGTCAGAGAAATTCCCCTCAATATCATCATGAATGATCTCTTCCACGTGATCAGGGTGGTATAATTCTAATAAAAACTGTGATGGTGCGCATTGATATTGCTGGTGATAGTGATGATTGCGTCGATCTATAGCATAGAAGAGGTGGCAATTATTACGTGCACGAGTAATTCCTACATATGCGAGTCGACGTTCACCTTCTATGTCACCTTCATCGAGCGAACGTTGGTGAGGGAAGAGTCCTTGTTCCCATCCTGAAATAAAGACTGAATCAAATTCTAAGCCCTTTGCAGCATGCAAAGTCATGATTTTGACACGATCAGGGCTGTTTATGGCACTCTTCTGATCTTCTCTAAGAGATACATGTTCTATAAATTCTTTTAAGGTTTGATATTGTTCTGTCTTTCCAATCAAGTCTTTGAGATTTTCATAGCGTTCGCGTGCTTTTTCTGATAATTTATCATTTTTCCATAGAGCGATATAACCACTTTCTTCAAGGATTATTTTTGCAACATGATTTGATTTCATGTGATTGATCAGAGCGTTCCATCGACGAATATTATGGATAAAATCATGCAGTTCCTTGCGTTTTAATGGGTGCAATTCATCAGTTTGAATGATTTCTTCTGTTGCTTTGAATAAGGATATGTGATGTCGTTTGGCATGATTTTGTAGAATTTCAATGGTCTTTTTTCCTATTCCTCTTTTAGGGAGATTGATGATGCGTTCAAAGGCCAAGTTACTTTTTTCTTGACATACTAGGCGACAATAAGCGATGGCATCGCGAATCTCCTGAAGATCATAAAAGCTTCCTCCAATCACTGTATGGGGAATTCCTTGTTTAATAAATTCTTCTTCAAAAGCATCTGTTTGTGCAGCTGTACGGACTAAAATAGCTATATCCTGAAATGAAATTCCTGCGCCGTTCAAAATTTGAATTTCTGTGATTATGGTAGATAATTCAGAGTGACTATCCTGATGCACATGTATTTTGACCTTAGGAGTATTATGAAGAACGGGTTTCTTGGTAAAAAGGGTTTTAGGAAAGCGATTATGATTTTTAGAAATAAGATTATTCGCCGTATTGAGGATATGGGATGTAGAGCGGTAATTTTGCTCTAGCTTGATAATATGGGACCCTTTAAAATCCTGTTGAAAATTCAGGATATGATCCACTTTAGAACCGCGCCATTCATAAATACATTGGTCTTCATCACCAACGCAACATAAATTGATCCTTTGTTCTGTATCTTCTTTTTGGCATAATAGTCGTAATAACAGATATTGTGCGATATTAATATCTTGATACTCATCTACCATAACATAAGGAAATTGTTTATGATATTGTTTGAGAATATGTGGATCGCGTAATAGCTTGATGGCGTTGAGAATCAGTCCTCCAAAGTCACAACTCTCTTGCTGGTGTAAATATTGGGTATAATGGGTATAGATCATGTGTGGGATTTCTTCATCTTCCGTTAGAGAAGATGAAGAAATATCTTCTGGATTTAATCCATGATTTTGCCATCTATATATTGTATCCGATGTTCCTGAAGCGGAGTATATTTTCTCATCAACATTATGTTCTTTTATGAGTTTTTTGATAATAGACTGAGAGTCCTTTTTATCAAGAATAATAAAATCAGTAGATAGATCCAGTATGAGACTGTGTTTTCTGAGCACTCTTGTGCAAAAAGAATGAAAAGTATGAATTGCAGGAATAATATTGCCTAACAAGGTAAAGCGACTTTTCATCTCTTGTGTTGCCTGATTTGTAAAAGTCATGGCAAGAAGTTGTGTAGGATTGATCTTTTTCTGAAAGATTAGATACAACATGCGGGATACCAAAACTGTGGTTTTCCCAGTTCCTGCTCCTGCTAATATGAGGAGATAATCTGAATCAATTGTTGTGGCAGCATGTCTTTGTTGAGGATCTAATCTATCAAGATAATCATGTTGGGCTTGCAAGGAATGGGCTTGCAAGGAAAAGATAAATGGATTGGATGTTTGAGATCCCTCTTTTTTGTTATCGCTCTGTTGCACCTTCACTACCTTCTAATAACTGTTTTATAAACTTCCTTGAATAGCAATAAGATCAAACATGGTATTGAATTTTGTACAAACTTGATAAAAAACAAGGAAGGAATCTATCTTTTGGTTCCTTATAATGTGTATAACATGTAAGGATGGATTCATCAATTACGTTGTTAGTTGTATGTTTTTATATATGCTGGAGATGATATTTAAGGGAAGGGGACTGTTTAGAAAATGATGAAGAGGTTTGGTGTTTTTATTTGTGTCATGATTGCTCTTTCTGGATGTGGGATAAGTAAAAAACCATATGGGAATCCGCCACGTGCGAAACAAGATAATATAAGAAAGATAAATCTTATTATAGGAAATTATCTTGATAAAAAAGAAGATGAATTACGAATGCATCTACAGCATACAGATGTTACAGTTGCTCGTTTCGATAATTGTATTATACTCATTCTACCATCGCACATTGCATTCACATCGAATGGAGTGGATATCGACAAAAACATTAAACCTGTTTTAACGTCTACAGCTGTTATTCTGAGTCAATTTAAATATGCATCAATTAAAGTGGACGGTCATACCGATTCCATTGGAACGCTGGAATCGAACAAATCTCTTTCTCAAAAGCAAGCTGATATATTGATGAATTATTTGATACAACAAGGTGTAAACCCGAAGATAATCTCGTCTAACGGACTTGCTTATAAGTATCCGATGGATACTAATGATACCGAAGAAGGGCGTCAAAGAAATCGACGCGTGGAAATCAAGATTACTTCTTATCCTATACACAGGTAAAATAGAAAAGTTATTTTTATTGAAAATTCACAGATCAATCTTGCTCTGGTGAGAGGTAAGTTTGTTATGTTTCTTATTATCCAGAAAAATTATTTCTTGGTTTCCCGAAACAAGAGATGTTTTGATTGATATTTTGAGTAGATTGATCTGTTAAAAAATCAGTAATTATTCATAATAATCATGTGATATTGCGCTTGTTAATCGAGAGTATTGTTAGGATTTTTAACGAGGATTATCATTTTGCTAAGACGTATATTAATTGGTTTAGGATGTTTATTGTTAATAGCGTTTTCCAGCGCTTTTATCGT
The DNA here is from genome assembly GCA_016808295.1 of Candidatus Liberibacter ctenarytainae. GTDB lineage: Bacteria > Pseudomonadota > Alphaproteobacteria > Rhizobiales > Rhizobiaceae > Liberibacter > Liberibacter ctenarytainae. Next base: position 60,310 of record SEOL01000005.1, on the reverse strand, counting down.
TCCTCTATTGATTGACTGGACATATTTTCGAGATAATTTTGAACAGAAAGCCAGTCTTGTTATAGGAAAGAAGGTCATAATCAAAGGTGACATTAGTGTTCGTATATTGCCTGTTCCCTTAGTCATATTGAATGATATCTATATTGATCAAAAATCCGATGATTCCTTTACATCAAAAATTGAACGTTTTTCAATGAAGGCAGAATTTTTACCTCTTTTGTCTGGAAAAATTCGTATTTTTGATATGCATATAGAAAAACCTTCTTTAGATTTTATTCTGTCTAAAGAGGGAAATGTTCAGGAATCTTTTCGGATCGATCATATGTTAGGCAGGATTCATAATATAGTTTTAGGAAAAGTCTATATTCATAGAGGGCAGATTAAGATTCTTGATCAAAAATCGCAACACACCCATCTTTTTTCAAGTCTAGATTGCACATTATCTGCTCAGATTATGGATTTTGATCCAAAAGTATCTCTTGATTCTGTCAAGGGATCCGTCCAAATAGAAGGAAATGGTGCTTTCAATCACCAAAAAGGTTCATTTAAGGTTGTAGCCCTGTTTCCAGCGAGTAATAATGTATTACCTTTGAAAGTAAAGCTTTCTCCATATCCTCATTCTTTTGTGATCTCCTTATCAGGAGATCTTTCGTGGAATCATCACCAACCTGTTTATGCAGGTTCTTTTTCCTCATATATGGATGTATCTCAATTATTAAAATTAGATCATTCTTTGGGAAAAGCATATATTACAGGAAAATTTCAATTTTCTGAGGGGAATATGCGTATATCGCATTATAGATTTGAAGCCGTTCCTCATCCCTCTATACCTAAAACCACTCAACAGAATCCTCCTACGATAAGTGACAAAGAGAGTGTAAGTCCTGCCACCGCAGTATACGAACAATAAAATCCTATTGCGATAATAGGGAGAAGCATTTCTACAGATGGAATCTCATCCTAGATTTTTATGTATTGATAGATGGCAGAGATATCGTAGTACAGTGGATTATTGTTTTTCAAAGGAATATGCCGGTCTGTTTCAATGAATCCATCAACTTTCTTCTGGATTGTTGCTTATCCTTTATTGGTCATTTATCTTATGAGAGAAGAACTAATTCCTTGGGATCCTTTGGCGTTTCTATGCCCTTTTACCTAAGATATAATCTCTTGTATTTTGGGCTTTTGGTATACTGATAATATTGTGAGGAAGAAGTGAAGAATTTAAATCAAGTATTGATGCTCCATTTTGTCGCGCTTTAATACTCTCTTAGACTAATTAATATTGCTTTCTAGGTCACTTATTTTACTTTCTAAGTCACTTATTTTACTTTCTAAGTCTTCTATTACTCCTACTAATTCGGAAATGCACCTACTTAAATTATCTTTTGATATTCCATAACTCCCGTATCTGCTTGGACATGATAACATCATTGCACTACTAGCAGAATATCCAGTCAATCCCAATCCGAAGGAAATCAAAAAGACCAAAGTGTATACACGATTCATAGTTTCACCTTAAATATACTAAAATCAACAAAAGATTGTATCTAGGTGCATGATTCTCTTGACCGAGTCAAGGTTTGAATGGTTTTTAGTTATTACCATGGTTGCAATTCCACCGCCATTGACTGACATAATCAAAAGGTTTGAAGGTCTATGCCTATCCGCCTACCGATGTACTGCTGGCATTTGGACAATTGGATATGGACATACTGGGTGTGGTATCTATGAGGGCATGAGAATATCTGTTGGACAAGCAAATGCTCTTTTATATCATGATGCTATAAAGTGTTTAACCCAAGTACTCAAAGATTCTCCTATTCTTGCACCCTCTGGAGAAAACCGAATATCAGCTGTTGGAGATTTTGTCTTTAATCTCGGTATCAACAGATATAAATACAGCACTTTCAAAAAGAGGATTGATGATGAGGATTGGTCCAATGCTGCAATGGAATGTAATAGATGGATCTTTTCTGGGGGTAATAAATTAAAAGATCTCATTGCCAGAAGAGAGGTTGAAGATGAGCTGTTATTGGGGTAATACTCCTTTTAAAATGTTCGGGGTATAATAAATAAAACAACGTAGAATCAATGGTGGTATTTAATAGGATTTTTAGGGGCAGGGGCCACTTAAGTTATTGAATTTACGAAGTAATTTAGCTAATCATCTGTTATTATAGAGTGATTAAGTTAAAAATTAACAAGATCAATTGTCCTTCTGGGCAATATTTGAGCGATTTTTAGACAAATATTCTCTATTTTACTCAAAAATTCAAATTATGCTTCTTCTAAGATGATTTCACCAGAATGAATTTTTCAGGTTTCATAGTCGAAAAGGGCCTATATACAATTAAAGAACAAACAACATCGACTAAGAAAGCATCACCTGATTTAAGATGAGAATGACTTCAAAAAATTGATTTTTTAGTTTTTTATTCCATCTTTCCTTGGGGGTAATCTGCTAATGCAATCATTTTCCTCTATCCAATGACGATTTTATCTACCAATGACATGTTTTTTGAAAATGCATAAACCATGATAATGAACGAAAGAAATTGATAGTCTCTGTGCAGAAACAATTTTTTAGTGGTTTTGGCCTGTATGTTCTAATATACTGGAAAACCAGGGTGTTTTTATGTCAAAGATCTTTCCTCCACGAATTTCTTCAAATGGAATGACTCGCAAACAATCGTTTTTCCTCTCATCTTCGCCTGTAACACCAGATATACCGGAAATCGCGCTATCTACTGCGAGACAAACCATTTTTCTGATAAGAATCAAATCTTCTTTTCCAGAAGCGGCAGAACGAGCAAAATAACCAGATTTTTGTACAACAGATCGTTCTGCTTGAATAAGATTGGCAAATTTATCAGCGAACCAAGCACCAACATTTATCTTGTCGAGTAGAACATGTCCGAAAGAATCCCGCTGAATGTGATCACCGGATTCTTGACGGTCTTTTATGATAGTATCATAACATGCTCCTTCAGACACAAAAAGAGCAACGGATCCCTTGTCCTTCATAATTTTGCTTAGTCGTTTAGTTTCTTCTTCAAGATTGAAGCACATTTCTGGCAAATAAATACCATCTATTTTCTTGAGTTCAGGAGACAACATAAATCCATTGACATACTCTCTATCGCGGATCATATCTAAATAGGATCGTGCAGCATAAGCTGTCAACCAACCGCAATTTCTGCCCATAACTTCATGTATGATGAGACTTTTAGGTGTTGCAGTGCGCTCATTAGAGATATTATCAAAAAATTTTGCACTCACTTGAGCAGCCGTCAAAGCTCCTAACGATTGGCGTATTGGAATAATGTCGTTATCAATTGTTTTAGGTAATCCAACGATTGTCAGATTATAATCTTTTTTCCTCAAATAACTCAGAAGATCCAATGCCGTTGTATTGGTATCGTCTCCTCCGATTGTATGGAGAATAGTAATCCCATTCTTGATAATATGGCGAGCGGATGCTTCCAAAGGATTCTCATCTTTTTTGATCAAGTTTCGCTTAATGCAATCATCAGTATTTGTGAGCTTAATGCGACTGTTTCCAATAGGAGAACCACCATAAAAAAGCAATTTATCTGCATTTTGACGCATATCAGAAGATATTTCAATTGTATCATCTAAAAGCAAGCCTCGATATCCTGAACGATAAGCTATTAACTCTACTTCTGGGTAAATTTCAGTATAGCGACTAATGAGCATACCAATAATTGAAGATAGACACGGAGCAATACCGCCAGATGTTAAAAAAGCTACTTTTTGTTTTTCCATATTTGTCTCCTAAAACAATCGGATGATTACTGTTACGATGCATAATTGTATTCAATTAATGCAATAAAAAACTTTTTCCACCAAACGATTCAGGACATCAATCAAAATATCAATTAATATTGAATTCAAAGAAAAATTTTGTAAATTTCATGATGATGAACAATCTATAATCTTCATTGTATGCAAAAGAATTAACTTGATAAGTGCGACAAGAGATTTGTTTAGCTACTATGTTTAAATATGATAATAGAATAATGGAAATATCTGATCAAGTGTTTTAGAAGATTGATGTATTCTATAGAAAAAATATTCATTAAAGAATGAATTCTAGGTCAAAAAAGATATTGGATTAGAACAAGAGAAGAAAATAATATCAGATAATGGTGCTGTGATAGGAATCTTGAATGAAAGAAGGAGATCAAGAGATGGATGGATACTTTTGTTTTACAATCCTTCCTCAATTTTTGCTTTTCTAACAAGTTGTTGATGGCAATCCTGCTATCATCCTTGCTTCTTGGATTGTCTGAATCATTGGAATACGGGAAATCCTGTATTGATATCCATTATATGAGCATGATTAAAACTTTGAATCTATAGTAGTTGAAGGAAGATAGCACAGACATTTTTTAATATCACATCATCATTGTCTCAAAAGATAGCAGTGAGAAGATGAGAAATCTTAAATATTGTCTTCTATAGATGGGGTTACTATAAAATCAATGGTTGAATTCTTTCCTGTTGATATATGGGTTTAAAAATTGTTCGTATTTCTCGTTGCATCATACATTAAACCGAAAATGCATAATATCACCATCTTTGACGATGTAATCTTTTCCTTCATCACGTGCTTTTCCAGCTGCTTTAGCACCACTCTCTCCACCCATCGTGATATAATCTTCATAGGAAATCGTTAGAGCGCGTATAAAACCTCTTTCAAAATCAGAATGGATCACTCCTGCTGCTTGTTGAGCGTTTATTCCTCGGGGAATTGTCCACGCATGTGTTTCTTTAGGGCCGACTGTAAAATATGTTATTAAATCCAAGAGTCGATATCCAGAACGAATAAGGGATTCCAGACCTGGTAGAGAAATGCCCAAATCTTTCATAAAAATAGATCGTTCTTCTTCTGCAAGTTGTGCTATCTCTGCTTCAATCGCAGCTGATATGATAATCACTTCTGTATCCTGTTGTGCAGCTAATTTTTTAACTGCTTCTGTGTGAATATTTCCGGTTATACAGTCACCTTCCGCAACATTGCAGACATAGAGAACTGGTTTAGATGTTAAAAGATTTAAGCTTTTGAGGATACGAATTGAATCAGAATCAAGAGATTTGAACAGTGTTCTAACGGATTTTCCTTCTTCTATGAGGCGGATAGATGCAGAAACAATCGACTGCATAAGAGATGCTTCTTCAGACTTATGGTTCTTGTGTTTTTTGTTTTGTTCACAAGATCGTTCAAGCCTTTCAAGATCAGAAAGCATTAATTCCATTTCTATTATCTCAATATCACGCAGAGGATTAACACGATCTTCGACGTGAATAATGTTTTCATCTTCAAAACAACGCAGTACATGTACTATTGCATCTGCTTCACGAATGTTGGCAAGAAATTGATTCCCAAGGCCTTCCCCTTTTGATGCCCCACGCACTATTCCCGCAATATCTACAAAAGACATATAAGCGGGAATCAAATCCTTTGATTTGGCAATTTGAGATAATGCATGTAGCCGTGGATCTGGAACTGCAACTTCACCAGAATTTGGTTCTATTGTACAAAAGGGATAGTTTTCTGCTTGAGCTGCAGCTGTGCGTGTTAATGCATTAAAGAGAGTCGATTTTCCAACGTTAGGCAATCCTATAATACCACATTTGAAACCCATAAAATTTTTCCCTTTCAAAAGATCTTCTATCTCTATGAAGCAAAGCAAGAGGGTCAGGTCAAGAACAAGATGTCATTTTTGGTTCTATTTCATATGAATAGATTCAGGTTATGATAGAACATTGCGTAAAAATGCATCATCCTTGTTTTGAGCAAGAAGGGGAATACAGCGTGCAATATTATCTAGTATAGGTGTGAGCAAACATTTTTCTTCAGGAGAAAAATTGTTGAGAACATATTGAGCAATATATTCTTTTTGTTGAGGGCGTCCAATGCCAATTCGGAGTCGCTTGTAATCTCTTCCGCATCTTTCGCTAATGGATTTTAATCCATTATGTCCGGAATCTCCACCACCGGTCTTAAGACGCAATTTGCCGACTGGAAGATCTAATTCATCATGAACAATAAGACAGTTTTGGAGTGTAGGTTTATAGAAATCGATTATCTCACCAAGGGATTTTCCTGATAGATTCATGAAGGTTTGTGGTTTTACGAGAATTGTGCGTATTCCATCAAGATACCCGTCTGATATTTCAGAGAAAAATTTTCTTTTCCATGAAGAAAATGGATATATAGAACGAATAGAATCGATGGTCATAAAACCAAGATTGTGACGATTATCACGATATTCATTTCCAGGGTTTCCAAGTCCAGCAATTATAAACACAATTTAATCTCCTATTGTGGATGAATATATAATTCAATATGAGGAATTTATTTTTTTTCATACCCATAATAAATCTGAGAAAAAAGGAAAGTAAATGCTATTTTTCCCATATAATTGATTGTTTAGGAAATATAATCCCATCATATTGCAATGATGCTAGGAGATCTTCTAGAGACGATCATCAAGATGATAATAGCATTTTTTCCATTGATGTATCTCTAAAACTTTCAAAACAAACGATCATTTTACTCTGATGGATTGAAGTAATTATATTATGTATACAGGAGGCTGAAAAACTAGTTTTTTGCCAAATATTATTTTGGTAATATTTGTTTTTATTAATTAGAGATACAAACCAACAATTAACCTTTCCAGTATAGCTTTTATTGGGTTGGAACAGACAGAATAATCATTTATTTTGAGGGTAATTGTGAGCGTAAAATCGTTTATAAAGTGGGCCAAAGGAGCCAAAACACAAGAGAGAGTTTGTGTGGCACGTGTTTTAGGAAAAACTTGGTGTATAGGAGAATTTTTAGAAAAGGAGAGAGATTCTTTGGTGTGGGCGATGACGCATTTGCTTGATGATCCTGTTCTGAGCGTACGTTTATCTTTTGCGCGTGGCATAGCCTTATCTAATACGGTTCCCAGACATGTTGTTCTAGCTCTTAGTGAAGATCATCCTGATGTATCGGGTACCATGATTTTACATTCTCCCGTTCTAAACGATAATGATTTGATTGATTTGATTCAGCGAGGAAGTAATTTGACACGTGTTTTTGTTGCTTCACGGTATAAATTATCGTCTATTGTTGCAGAATATTTAATCAAAGAATTTGGACGTAGTGACAATATTATTGTTTTACTGGAAAATAAGTCGGCTCTTTTGTCAGATTCATTGTTGATTCATATAGTAGAATATTTTGGTCATATTTCTTACGTCAGACATCTGTTGTTTTTACGCACAAATCTCTCCTTAAAAGTTCGATATCTATTGATGAAGCATTGTTGTAATGCTGTATGTAACTCGGAAATTGTTCGAAAGGTTATGGCCTCTCATCGTGCGAAGATTTTGTTTGAAGAAAGCATGAGAATTGGTATCTTCGAAATGATACAAAATATAGGTAGCACTCAGAATTTATATGAGTTAGTCGAAATTCTACAAGAAGATAAGCAGTTGACTCCTGCTCTTTTAATTCATGCCCTTATCATTGGGAATATTGATTGTGTTTCTGTCATTCTTGAAACAATTTCAGAACATAGCAGGAATCGAATAAGTTCTATCTTGTCGACGGGCAGTTGTCATGTTGTTCGTGCTCTTTATGAATCCGTGGGTCTTGATTATGACGTTAGTATAATTTTTGTGGAAGCAACAATGATTTGGCGCAAAATTGCCATGAATTCTACTATGACCGAGCCAGGTATGATAGCTGAGAATTTGCTGAAGATAGTTCGGAACAAGGATATCATGGGTGCTCCTGTAAAAGAATTATTGGAAATGATTGAGAGGATATACCTCGATACTAATAGAAAATTCCTTCGTTCAATAGCCTCTAATTCTTCTCACCTTGTTGCGGCATAAAATAAGCGTATTTTTGTTTTGCATAGTTGTAATGATATAACATATTCAAAAGTAGTGAGGATATCATTCTAAGCCATCTGCTCCTGACTATTAAAGCCTGTATGAGTTAATCATATATGAAAAACACCTAACGGTCTTTGGTGAGTAGCGTGGTTGTTTTGTGGGGAAGATCTATCTTATTTATTATAAAATACAATAAATTGTGCTACGAAATTATTTCGTGTGCAATGTCAAAGTCATTTTTAGAGAAAAAATATTTTGATGTAAGATACAAGACAGCTTGATATTGTATAAAGAGTGAATATAAGAAACATCACATTTCCAACAAGTAGATATTGTGCATCTACGGGTGATTCTTCTCTTGTATCCAAGGAATAGGTCTTTGTTGATTTATGGAATTTATATGAATTCTCTATTAGCTATTAATAGGAATAAAATGATCACGCATATTTGTATTGCGTTATTGATCATTTTATAACGATATTAATCATGCCCCCTGAATTGGATATTTTTTCGACAAGTATCCTTATTATTGGGGGATTTTTTTATAAAATCAGGCCTGATGACGAATAGATCCCTCAATGTTTCATTTGAAATACAAGAAGATTAAGAATCCAGAGGAAGCAATATAATTTATGAAATCCTAAGCATCATCTGGTGTGTTTTGTGAACGTTCCTCCTGTACTGCACGGAAAGATTCTTTCCAAATGGTTGTTAAGAGTACCATGAGAACTGGCCCAATAAACAATCCAAGCAAACCCATTGTTCTAACGCCACCCACTAAACCAAAAAAGGTAGGGAGAAATGGAAGTTTCACAGATCCTCCAACAAGGAATGGTCTCAATGTTTTATCAACAATGAACAACTCAATTGTTCCCCAAGAAACGAGACAAATTGCATTAAAGAGATGATCTTGCGTCACGAGATACAGTGATACCAATACGAATGATGTGGGAGCGCCACCAGGAATCAGTGCCATGATGGCTGTTATCATTCCCAACATAAAGTATGATGAAATACCTGCTAGATAATATGCAGCACCTAATACAACGCCTTCTCCAAGGGCGATTATCGTCAGCCCCAAGAAAGTAGATCTCACTATTATAGGGATAATGCGGGATATCTTCTGCCAATATGTTGGCAAAAGATGATTTCCTAAGACATTTAATTGTCGAGATAAAGGAGAACCATCACGATAGATGAAGAATAATGCAACGATCATAAAGATGACAGATAGTATATATTCAATTATTGAACTACTCACATAAAATATAAAATTTTGTACGAATTGAATACCGTTTTTCTTCAAAAACATTTCAGCGAGGATTGTAAGGCCTTGAGGTTTGGAAATATGTTCAGACCATAGTTTTTCTAACCATGACAAAGAAGGAATTTTAGACAGCCAATGAGGGATAGGAATACCTTTTGCATTAGCAGAGATGATGTACGACGCTAAATTTTGTATTTCTAATCTTGCATAATAGGCAAAAAATGATATGGGGATGATGAACAGTATAATAACAGATAGAGTTGCATATACTGCTAATAAGGTAGAGGATTCTTCCTTTTTCTTTTCTGTAAGAAAAAGCTTATATATGGGCCAAGTTGTAAAGCCGATGATGAGGGCAGCAAATACCGGAACGAAAAATCCTTTAAGAAAATAGAGAGATAGAAGACCAATAATGATGATTGCCCAACTAGTCATTCGATTTGGTCGTAAAACTGATTCTTTTATAGGTTTATTCCTTTTATTCATGTTTTGTATATCCAGTTTCATGAGGTGCTACATTGATCTTTAGGAGGTCGCATGTACATCTTAAAAGATTACCTATAATTTTTATAGTATATTATGGGCTGTTTTTTATAAAGTTATATATCGAAATCATCTGCAAAGGTCGCTTTTTCTTGAATAAACTTAAATCGTTCATCTGCCTTTGTTCCCATTAGTTTATTGATAGAATCTTGCGTTTCTTCTGAAATTATTGTATCTTCACTTACTTCCACACGCAAGAGAGTGCGTTTCCTAGCGTCCATTGTTGTTTCTTTGAGCTGAGAGGATAACATTTCTCCAAGACCTTTAAAGCGACTTATTTCGATTTTCCCCTTGCTCTTTTCTTTAAATTCCTTGAGGATTTCTTTTTTATGTGATTCATCACGCGCATAAACTGATTTGGGTCCCTGAGTAATTCTAAAAAGTGGTGGCAAAACCACAAATAGATGCTTCTTCTTAACGAGATCATACAGTTCCTGATAGAAAAAAGTAAGAAGGAGAGAGGCTATATGTGCGCCATCAACATCAGCATCTGTCATAATGATGATTTTTTCATATCGGAGATCTTCTTCTCGATACTGTGATTTTGTTTTGCATCCCAAGGCCTGAACGAGATCTGCTAGTTGTTGATTATTACGGATTTTTTCTGATCCTGCGCTTGCCACGTTAAGAACTTTACCGCGCAAAGGAAGAATTGCTTGATTCTTACGATTTCTTGCTTGCTTTGCTGACCCACCTGCAGAATCTCCTTCTACGATAAAGAGTTCTGTTCCTTTAGCGCTGTTTTGGGAACAATCGGCTAATTTTCCTGGAAGACGCAGCTTTCGCACTGGTGTTTTACGATTAACTTCTTTTTGTTTGCGCTTTCGAAGACGTTCTTCTGAGCGTTCAATGATCCATTCTAATAGTTTAGTCGATTCAACGGGATTTTTGACTAAGTAATGATCAAAAGGATCACGTAATATATGTTCTACAATACGTTGTGCTTCTGCCGAAACAAGCTTGTTCTTGGTCTGTCCTACAAATTCAGGCTCACGAACAAAAACAGATAATATTCCAACTGCTGAAATCATGATGTCATCACTCGTGATAGAAGCGGCTCTTTTATTCTGGGTTAATTCAGCATATTTTTTTATGCCTTTAGTAAGAGCAATACGAAGTCCTGATTCATGAGACCCTCCTTCATCAGTAGGAATCATATTACAATAGGAAGTAAGTTTAGGATCTTCTGCACACCAAGCAATAGCCCATTCAACGGTGCAACGATGTGGTTTTGTCCTTGCTAATTTTCCAGAAAAGATTTCTGAAGAAATAAGTGATTGATCCTGTATTTTTGTTTGTAAATATGTTTCTAGTCCGCCAGGAAAATAAAATTCTGCTTGTTCTGGGATATTGTATTTCTCTGCTATTACTTTATCGCAGGACCAACATGTTTTAACATTCCCAGATAAATAGGCTTTGGATTGGGTCATTTTCAACAGGCGTTTCGCATCAAAGTGAGCATTTTTCCCAAAAATTTGTGGGTCAGGACGAAATTTTATGCTTGTTCCTCGTTTATTGCGAACTTTCCCAATTTTCTCAATAGGACCCAATGGGATACCACGGGAAAATTTTTGGCAAAACACCTCATTATTTCTCATAACAGTAGCTTGAAGATCATCTGATAGAGCATTGACTACAGATACTCCTACACCATGAAGCCCTCCCGACATTTCGTAAGCAGATCCGCCAAATTTACTGCCAGAGTGCAGTGTCGTCATAATTATCTCAAGAGTTGATTTTTCCGGAAATTGGGGATGATTTTCTATAGGAATACCACGTCCATTATCAGTAATAGTCAAAAACCCACTATCGTCTAGGGATACCTTAACAAGGTCTGCATGACCAGCGATGACTTCATCCATCGCATTATCAATGATTTCCGAAAAAAGATGGTGTAATGCTTTTTCGTCTGTTCCACCAACATACATTCCTGGTCTCAAGCGGACGGGTTCCAGCCCTTGTAAGACGCGAATCGACGAAGCGCCATATTCTTCTTGTTGAGAAGCGCTCTGGGATTTTCTTATCCCCACATCGGTTAAATCTTCTTTTAAAGCTTCGGGCTTTGAAGATAATTGTGGTTTTCGGATTGGTAATGCCGAAAAAAGATCAATATTGTCGTCCATCGTATCATTTCAGTGAATAGTAATAAGGTTATTGACTATGGTGTCCTTCTAAACGAAAAACATCTTCATAATCAAGAGAGTTATAAAAGGAAAACCCATATAAAAGATATAATATTCTTCATATTATTTAAAAAAGAATATTATTAAGAGATTTTCCAAGGATTATGCAGCATATTCATCCTGTGAAAAATGTCATTTTCTATAAAGATAGGGAATAATATTCATATTATGATTACTCTGATAAGAAGGAAGAGATCTTTTCAACTATTACTAGTTCATATTAGTACAGGTGTATGAAGAAATTTATTGTAGACGCAATAATCATCATCATCATTAAAACATTGTATCAACATTCACTTGATTCATGGTCAGTACAATAGAAGTAGTTCTATTCTGTCGTGTTATATAAAGACGAGGGATATACACTGATAAAAAGTCTGCTCTTTGAGAGCAAACCTTTTACTACCATAGGTACAATCTCATTGTATCAGCAGATACCGTGATACTTTTTTGATGAGATCATTTGAATGATCTTTCTATGTACCAATATTTTGATTGTATGTCTTCGCATAACGTTTATCGATAATTGCCGTGACACAACAATCTGACCAAACATTTAATCCGGTTTCAAGCATATCAAGCATAGCATAAAACGGTAATATCACGCTCATTAAATGAATCGGTACCCCTATATTGGTGAGCAGGCTCGCACTTAGAAAAAAACATCCCATAGGTACTCCTGCATTGCCAATTGCAGAGAGAGAAGCAATTATCACCCAGATAAACATGCTGGAAAGACTCATTACTATTCCATTGTTTTGCATCACATAAACTACTGTTATGAGTATAAAAACAGCACAGCCATTCATATTAACAGATGTACAAAAAGGTAAGATGGAACGACTAATCTGAGGGGAAATATTAAGATTTTGTTCGGCAGATCGCATGGTAACAGGTAATGTTCCTGCTGAAGACTTGGAGAAAAAAGCAACCAATAATGCAGGACTCATTCCCTTGAAAATTCTCAGTGGATTAAGACCGTTTACTAAAAGAAAAGTGGGTAAAATAATTGCTCCCTGAACGATGTTTGACAATGCTATAACCGATAAATATTCTCCTAAACCCGTAAAATTGGCACCATTTCTAGCATTTAAAATTGTAACAGCGATAAAGCTACCCACAGCAATAGGAATGATTTTCATAACCCACTGCGTAATAGTAAAAAACACGCTGTGCATTCCAATGAAAAATGTAATAACGATATCTTTCGTCCGTGCATTATCGATGAAATGGATAGCAATTGCCACAGCACCAGAGATCAACAGAATGCCTATCACATGACTTTCTAAAAATGGAGCAACGAAGTTTTCCGGAATAAAATTAGAGATGAACTGCACATAACTGGTTTCTTTGATATGTATAGGCACTTCATCTGAGTGCTGAACCATATTCATAGGGGAAATGATATTATACATAATAAGCGCCACCAATGCAGCGAACATAGTGGTAAATATTGTATAGTATACCGTCTTGATCCATGCGCGAACCATCCCTGTTTCAGGGGTGCATTTTGCTAAACTAGTAAGGAGGGAAAGAGAGATTAAAGGCAAGCTGATGAATTTAAAAAGTCTGATAAAAATAGCTGCAATGACTTCTGCCATTTCATTAAAAAATGAGAAATTCGTTATTCCCGAGAATATACCAATTGATATAGAGGCTATATAAAAAAGAAACATTTTCTTTTTGGTATTTAAATTGACAATTTTTTCTAAGAACATACTAAAGATCTCTCCGTATAGTTTACTGAACAATCTTGATAGGATTGTGCCATAATAAATTGTTTTTCAAGCTAAAGAACCTCTGAACCTTTGAATCCTTGCACCATAGCAATCCAGAATATTGTTATCAAGTTTTTTATAGTGGTACATTTTTGTTTCTATTATGATAATGACCAAAATTAAAATTTTTTTGATTTACTTAATGGTAATATTTGGAGAAATGTATCTTTGATGCAGGGTGAAAAAGGAAAGAATTCATCAGTCTTACATAACAAAAATTCAAGACAGATATTGTAAACGGATATTTGAGTTTTCTGCTATTTAAATAGAGAAAGCGGATAATATCCTTTATAATAGATAGCGTTGGGAAGATAAATCACAATCGTGCTTAGATTATTGTACTATCCACCAATAAACGAGTTTTTTTACTTTTAATGAACGCCTTGGTTGGATTTGAACCAGAAAGTATCATTAAAGGATAGGGAATAATTCAGCTTTTTGCAATCAAAAGGATTTGCGCTATTTTTCCATTAAGAAAAGGTGATGTTTTAAAAGAAGAGATCTGACATAGAAAACTTCTTTGTTCCAGGAATATTGCCTATTACCAAGGGTGGAGGATCTTGATCTCTTGTTTCTTTATAAGCCAAAGGAAGAATAAAGGTTTTAGGATTAAGATTCGTATTAGCCATGTTAAATCGATGAAGAAATAGCTGTACCTTTTTGGAATCTTTAAAATCTTCGATTTTGATTTTTTTCTGTAAAAAATCAGCTTGTTTTTGCTGTGGGAGAGATGAAAAATGAGGTGGTATGTTCAGTGTTTTGGAAACAACATGAAAAAGATCTTTATCTGCTAAAATATCGTAAATATTTTTGATGTGAGGGGCAGTGCGCCTAAAATAAAGGGATAATTTGGTATTGTGATCTTTTTGTTCCGCTTCCTGTTCAAGAATTTGATATTTATAGAGGTCTACCGTCTCATTGATGTGCAAATCATTTTGTATTTCTCCATTATCGCGAGAATATTTTTTTCCCGCCGCAGCAAAATCAAATGAACGGATAATTTCTTTATAACGCTGATCTTTATGTGTATTGGCAAGGCTTTTCGGATTTTTTAGATCGGATAGAAGTATGTCTTTTAGAAAATTTTTTGTTACTTTTTTGGGGTCAATTCCTTTAGATTCAAGTATAAAGTTTATCAGCCTATTATTGTCCATAAGATCTTCAAGGGAACGAATATTCTCAATATGTTGTATATAATAATCGATTTCTGCACTGATATCACTGTTGAATTTCTTTTTAGCTAATGAGGATATATATTGCGTTTTGTGATTATTAATATAATTATCCATTTTTTTACTAGCGTAATTAGAGAAAGTATCTCTTATTGTTAATATTGATTGTATCATTGGCATAGATCCAATCTTTCCTTTTCTATCAAAATTAAATGCGTTGTTGAGTTTTATAAAACGTTGATCATGTGATTTGTTGGCATAGCTATTTCGATCATCGGGATCACTGGTAAAAATGTTTCGTAATGTAGACGCATACATTTCATTGATATTGATATCATATGCATGCAAAATAAATTCTAATGGTGTTTTAGGTTTTGCAGTATGAATTTTAATAGGGATCGTAGGTTTTTGTTTTATAAGATCATCAACAGAATGAATATTTGTCATGTCTTTCTGATAGTTTTCTACAGAAAGGTTCATTGATTCTAATTTTTCTTTTCGAACCATTGTAACATATTGATCCAGTATTTTGGAGATGAATGCTTTTTGCTGTAATGGCTGTCCAGGTAATTTAGTATGATGGATATCATTGTATTGGAAAAATTTCTTTATTTCATTTACAGAGGGATCTTTTGTTTTGATCAGATTCAGAAAAGTAGAGGAAGACATGTTTGGATTGATAGAACAGGCGATTTTCACCATTTGGAATAGTGTTGAATCTTTTGTCAGATCGGTCATCGATTCAATAGATCCAATGTTCGATTCATAATAAGCGCGATTATAAGAAATATTTTTTTCAGGAACGAAATGTGTGGCCTGAGAGAGATAGTTGGTGGTGATATTTTCTATCTGTTTATGTGTTAACGTATTCTGTCCTTTGGGAAAAGAACCATCTGGTTCAAAACGAAAGTAATCTGACATCTTGATAAGACGAGATCCTTGAGATACGTGAGAAAATTCTTCGGGATTCCTATAGCCCCTAACAATAATGTCTTTAAGAATCGTACGATTCATCTTGTGTGGATCAATTCCAAAAGATGCAAAAATATACTCTTGGATATCTTTGTCACGAAAAAAATCTGCAAGAGAATTAATTTTATGGGCATTTTGACGAAAATGCATGCTTTTGAGAAAAGCAGAATTTTCTTCTTGCTGATAAGAATCAATATATTGTGATATTAGCTGTGTTTGTTGTATATTGTTTTGGATTCGTTTAGGGGCCGGTGAGAAATTAAACGATTGAGCGAATTTTATATATTTCGGATTGTTCGTTTTATTCACAATACTCTTCGGATCAGAGAGATTGCTTTCTAAAAGTGTGCGTATAAATTTTTTTGCAGGTAATATATCGAGCAAGCCATGCGCTTTGAGGGCATAACGCAATATTCGATAATCTTTGATAAATTCATCAATCGTTGATATTTTCTTGATTGTATCTCTATAATATTTCTCTTCATTCTTTACTGAAGGGCGTCGTGAAAGCGATGAAAGCAATGCGTCATATGAACGATCTGAAGCCATAGAAGAGGGATGTGCACGTGATATCATCATAGAAATATTCCCTAAGATATATCCAGCCATACCACACCTCTATAACTGCTATTATATACCTTTTTCTGCAATATTGCTATGACTATCAATCATCCATAAATATTTTCTGACCTCAAGAGGTAATCTTATTATAAAAGTTCTTCATATTGTTCTGTATATTTCTAGAAATATCACTTGAATGATGATTGATAGATTATCCCAGATTCTATCTGGATAGAATTTTTGTCGCAGTTGCGAAGATAGGATTCTATGATCTTCTAAGTGAGATCAACCGTTATTTTTCTCTGAACAACAGAAATAAATTGTATTTTATGTTCATTATGGTAAAACATTAACGATAGATAGATCGTAGAGAAAGATAATACTCTTCAAAATGTTGCGAGATACTATTGCTATATGCGACAAGATATGACAAAAAAGCGTTTCAGCATTGGTCGTTACGTGTACAATAGTAAAATTTTCTTCATTGTTGGGGTGTAGCCAAGTGGCAAGGCAGTGGTTTTTGATACCGCGATCCCTGGTTCGAATCCAGGCACCCCAGCCAATTTGATTGAAGTGTTTTTGTTTTTAAGTTTCGTTTTACAGGCAGTGATTATCACCTTGAGATGATGGCTTCATTGTTTTAAAAATGGTAATAGTATCAACGAAACAGTGTTCTTTTGTGAATAAGTTGTTTTAGATAAGATGCGCAGACAGTCAATGTGAAGCAAGCGATGAGTCGTGTCGTAGTTGTCCATAATAGACATTATTTTTAGTGGCGATGAAAAGAGAAGAAGAAATAATTAAAAGTATTTCTTTCAGATTTTTCTGTTTTAAATCATTCAAGTATTTTTTCTACGAGTGTGAAGAGATCATGAATATTGAAGTTCCATAATAATACTATTTATGAATACACAGAAGTGTTATTTTTTCTCGTTTAAGAATATCCAATCCTGATTGATATTGATTAATGACAGAGATTTCGAAAATCATCATATGATCTATAACTATTTCTACTAAAATGTAGAATATTTCGGTTATAAGACAAATTTATCATTTTGATTGCACATGATTCAAAACAACAAAGATCACTCATTTTATGTCGGAATGAATTGATTGCATATCTTCAATATTTTTCATAGTTTGTGCGGATAATAGATCTGAAATAGGAAAGGAAATAATGACCTAACTGCATTCATTTTCTGTTTGATCGCAGGATGAAGCCATCAGTGATTTTTTTGTTCTTTGTTTGGCTTAGAAAAGTATTGTAAAATAGCACCTATACTATATAGATAAATTCCGCATAGGGAAAACACATTATTGACCCAAGGTGATACTTGAAAATTTGAAATCAAGTAATAGAACCCTAAAGAAAACCAGCAACAGCAGACAGAAATATTCAGAGGACGTAGTTGGACAACTCGTGTCGGATGTAAAAACTTAATTGGTACGAATGTCAGAATGACAGAGGTAAAGATGATTGTTGCAGATACAAAAACACTAGGATTGAGTGCAAAAATAAAAAAAACGACCATATTCCATACGGCGGGAAATCCACAAAAAAAATGATCTTCTGTCTTCATATGTGCACGGGCATAATAAATAGCGCTTGAAATAACAATCATCCCAGCGGCTAGTGATGAAAGGATACTGCCTAGTACATTGCTCTGATAAAGTGCAAAAGCAGGAAGAACAACGTATGTTAGATAATCAATGATGTTATCAAGTTTGTCTCCAGACCAATCGGGAAGGATTTCCTTCACGCGCATCCTGCGTGCAATAGGACCGTCGAATCCATCTACAATAAGCGCTAATCCGAGCCACCAAAACATATCGACAAATCGATATTGAGCAGCAGCTACAACTCCCAAGAGTGCAAGCAAAGAACCAGACGCAGTCAGGACATGGACGGAAAACGCACGAATGCGTTCATGTGAAAGTTTATTACAAGCTATTTTAGCACTCATTTTGGTATCTTCATCCTGATGTTTTTCCATCTAATCTTCGTACCATATTTCTGTCTTTTGTCAAATGTGAAAAATTCATCCCTTACAGGGTATTTTATGATATACACATCGAATAGAAAAATCATTCATTTTTCTTAGGAAGTATAATGCTATTAGTACACATAACTGTGTTCAGTATAATATAGTCAAGGTACATGAAATGAATGGTTTAGATGTCATTGTTGTAGGTGGAGGTCTTGCGGGTTCTCTTGTTGCACTTGGTGCAGCAAGGAAGGGTCTTTCCACAGCGCTTGTTTCTCCTTTATCCCATTTTCAAGATTTGCGTACGACTATGCTTATGGATGAAGGTATCTGCTTTTTGAAAGAGATAGGTGTGTGGGATTCTCTTCAGCATGCTGCGACTCCTATATCTGCTATCAAGATTCTTGATATGACAGGTAGTTTGATCAGCGCTCCAGATGCAATATTTCAGTCTTCTGAAATTGGTTTAGAATCATTTGGTTATAATTTTTCCAATCATGCATTAATGACAATTCTCAAACAAGAAATATCACGAAATGCTCTAATTCATTGTTTTGATGCGGTAGTTGACGAGGTGCAGGTAGAAGAAAAAGAGGTGAGTGTCTTGCTTTCTACAGGAGAAAGAATGACAAGTCGATTGCTTGTTGGAAGTGATGGACGTCATTCACATATCCGAAAAAAACTTTGTTTTGGGGAAAAACAATGGCTTTATCCACAAACAGCGCTTGTATTTAACTTTAAGCATTCTATACCGCATAATGGTTTATGTACAGAATTGCATAAATTTCCAGGAACAATGACTCAGGTTCCTATGATGGATAATTGTTCTGGATTTGTATGGATAATGGAGCCGCAGGAGGCAAAATTATACATGAAGATTCCTTTGGAGGAGTTGTCTCGCAAAATGGAGCAGTCTTTATATTCTTTCCTGGGGGCTATCGAAATTATAACTGAGGTTCAGAGTTTTCCATTGTCAGGAATGATTTCACATCGTTTCGGTCAGGGGAGAGTAATTCTTGTTGGAGAATCTGCACATTCTCTCCCGCCGATATGTGCGCAAGGTTTCAATTTATCAATGCGAGATGTTATTGTCTTGCTGGATTTAATACGTAATAATCAAACTTCTTTTAAGAATGTAGGAGATCGCTTTCACGCTATCCGTCGTGGAGATATCATAAAAAGGGTAATAGGCACGGATCTATTCAATCGATCATTGTTTTCAAAATACCCATTTTTACAGATTCTACGCGCCGGAACGTGTCATGCATTAGAAAGAATAACACCTTTACGTCACCTAGTAATGCGTAAGTCACTCTTTTTGAGTGATTTATAGAGCGCCCTTTTTTTGTTTTTGATATAAGAAGAATAAGCCGTATAAAGCGATGATAATATAGCACAAAGATGGAATCAATAGCGCTACTCGTAAGGTTTTGATATCTGCTATATATCCAAAAATTAAAGGTATAAAAACGCCTCCTGATATGGCTGTACAAATAATGCCGGAACCTTCTGGTGCTCGGTCCTTAAGTCCAACGCTAGCTAGAGAGAAAATGGTGGGAAAAATGATGGAATTAAACAGACCAATCGATATGAGAGACCACCCTGATATGAGGCCAGTAGTAGAAGAAGAAATGATGAGCAGAGAAAATGCAGTAGCAGCGAATGTAGATAAAATTCTTGCGGCAGAATAGCGATAAAGCAACCAAACGCCTATGAAACGACCAATCATTGCACTCCCCCAATATATTGCGGTATGCTGACCAGCAGATATTCCACTAAGGTGAAGGGTGTCTTCACGCATAAGATAATTTACCATGATACTGCCAATGGCTACTTCTGCACCAACGTAAAGAAATATACATATTGCTCCTGCTGCAAATCGATAATTTTTCAAAAGATTAAATGTTTTCAGAAAAGGCGTTTTTTGTTTTATTTTTTCCGGAGCAGGGAAATGACTTTTTTCTATCCAACATAATATGGAAACGAGGAGCAAAATGACTGCAAGAACCAGATATATATTTGATATGGCATATGCTTGACTCGTCTGATAGGCCATGACTTCTGCGCTGGACAGGGAGGAAATATTGATTGTGGATATATCTCCTAAAAGAAATATAGAGCCAATATATGGAAAAATAGTTGTTCCTAAAGAATTAAACATTTGTGCAAAAGTTAATCTGCTGGGAGCAGAATCAGGTGCCCCGAGCAAAGAAATCAGGGGATTAGACACCACCTGAATAATTACAACACCTATCGCTAAGATACATAATGCAAACAAGAATATTTCAAATATCGTCACTTGCGTGGTTGTCATAAAAAGCAGACAGCCCACTGACATTGTCAGCAATCCTATGCATGTGGTTTTTATATAGCCGTATCGTTGAACGAGTAGTCCCGCTGGTATGGAAAAGAAAAAATAACAAGCGAAGAAAGCAGATTCAACGAACATGGACTCCAGATAAGTAAGAGAAAAGACGCTTTGTAGTTTGGGAATAAGGATAGAGTTTAAACTAGTTACTCCTCCAAATAAAAAGAACAAAACAAAGACGTATATTTTTGTGTTTTGCACACTTCCGCGATAATGAGCACTAGAATAGTCAGGATTCGTCATAGATGACTCCTTAGTTGTAAAGCTATAAAGGTGAATATTGATAAATAAACACAAAAACTCTCAACAATACTTCATCCTTACCTCATATATATAGTATTTTACATAAATGCTATATAGTATTTTTACAACAACATAACCTACAGATGGATTGTGTGTCATTGACTTGTTCCAAGGATTATAATTGCAATATTTTTGGACGTTTTTATGAGGTTATATCAAGTGTTAATGAACATTATGTGGAATGATCAAGATATGTCTAATCGTTGTTTCAGACGAGAACAGTATTTTGTAAGGCGGGGAAGACGCATGTAAAGTGATTCTCTCAAACTATCGTCCTCACGATTGAGTAGGAGGTATGGAGAGAAGGATGAAGGTGTTCAATGTCGTCACAAGTATGGTTGTTTATAAGGACAAGCCTCGATAATGTGGTGGGTGATACAGGGATCGAACCTGTGACCCGCTGATTAAGAGTCAGCTGCTCTACCTACTGAGCTAATCACCCGTGGAAACAACTTCATATATAAAAAAGTATAGCGCAATATTACTGTCTTTGTCCAGCATAGAAACTGCAGAAAATTGTTTCTATAGAAATGCCATATGCATTGATAATGAGCAATGCTTAAGAGAAATATTACAGATAAAACGATGCAAGGTTATATAAGCATAGACCGATTATTGGCCAAGATAAGATAAACGCTCCATTACTTCAAGGCTGAAAATGAAGATATCTTTTATGGGCAGTGCCCCGGATAGGGGTGGCGCTATAACTGGACAGAATTACTCCTTGCGTTCTTGTATTATAGTCCTCAGGAGGGTTAGAGGTAGAGGGATGCCAAATAAATAAGAATCTCTTTTTTCTTGCCTTTGAGGAATTACGGATTGATCGTTTTGAGTGTATTCTCTGATGAGTTACATGTTTTGATGTCATGCATCCATATGAATGCATCTCTCAGAGTTAGAGCAGCCAGAAATAGAAACAGCATTTTAATTATGCAATAAATCCGTATTCCATATAGCGTATATCCTATGAAACAACTATGAATCTTCGAAGCTGGAACAGCTCTAGTATTGAGCAATATTTTGGGCTTGAGATGTGAGGATGAGGGGAATACGATGTTAAAAACATATCAGGAGATCTCTATCGCTCAGAGGAGAGTCTTTGGCCAGAAGTTCATGTGCCTTTCTTTCGTCTGCTCGCATATATTCTTTTAGTTCATCCAAGTCTTGACACTTTATTTCTGATCGCAAGAAATCAAAAAATGACACAGTGCATATTTGCCCATAGATTTCTTTGGAAAAGTTAAACAGAAAGCTCTCTAATAGGAGAGGTCCATTTTGAGTAATAGTAGGGCTTCGGCCAAAGTTGGCAATGCCACAATAAGATTTATTGTCTGGTGTGCGAAAACGAATAGTATAAACACCTTCTTTGAGAGACATTGCCGACGTCAACTTCATATTGGCGGTAGGAAACCCCAATTTGCGCCCCAATTTTTTCCCGTGAACGACTTCTGATTCAACGGTAAAATGATACCCAAGCATCTGGGATGCTTCTTTGACTTTTCCGCCATTTAGGGCCTGTCTAATACGGCTTGAAGATATAATTTGACAGGAATCGTCGCGCAATTCATCAACGAATATGCTGCTAAATCCATACTCTTTTCCGCTTCGTTGTAAGAAATTTTTGTCACCAGAACGATTTTTTCCAAACCGAAACTGGTTTCCTGTAATGACTTGTTTGGCTTCCAACCATTCAACGAGTATCTTTTGAACAAATGTATCGGCGGAATAATCAGCCATTTGTGCAGTAAAATGATATCTAATTAGTGCAGAAAGTCCCATATTTTTGAGGATTTTGGGCTGCACAGATTGCGGTATGAGTGTAAATACTGGGATATCGGGTTTGAGGATGGTTCGAGGGTGAGGATTAAAGAGAAGCACTATGGTTGGGGCGCCGTCTGCAATGTTTATGGCGTGTTGTAATATGGCGTGATGTCCACAATGTATTCCGTCAAAATTTCCTATAGCTATCACACCTCCTTTTAGATGTTTGGGTAGTGGCTGTGTGATATCAATATTGTGAAAAACTTCCATAGTTATCCTTGTTTAGATTAATTGCTGAATCCACCAGTGAGGATAGAGATTTTTTTTGCGAAAGAAATTATGCATCATTGGTACATCAATTTGATCATGTGTTAAATATTCGTGCATATGAATTCCTCTGCTGACATACAATGTATCTAATTCGGCTTTTAGGGCGCCCTTAATATCAGTTTCAATCCCATCGCCTATAGCAAGTATACGTTTTTTGTTTGATGAATGACATAAAACAGATATTTTTTTTAAGGCCATTTCATAAATAGGGAAATGGGGTTTTCCTATCATTTTTACATTCCCATGAAGTTGTTGATAGATTTTTGCTAGTGCACCAGCACAAGGAATAATCTTGTCACCACGGTTGGCTACTATGTCAGGGTTGGCGCAGATAAAGGGAACTTTGCGCCGCGCAAAACGTTGTAAAAGCATATAATACTCTTCAGGGGTTTCTGTTTCATCATTATATAGACCAGTACATACTATTGTTTCGGCATCTTTTTCGTCAACTATTTTAATATTTAGTCCTTCTAGCAATACATGATCTCTTGCGGGTCCTATAAAAAATATTTTGGGAGATTCTTTTGTGATTAAATGATAAGTTAAATCGCCAGAAGTGATCATATCGTCCCAGAATATTTGAGAGGATCCTAGTGCTTTTATATGGGAGATCACACTTGAAGAGGGGCGCGGTGAATTAGTCAATAATATAACCTTTAAGCCGTTTAGACGAGCTTTTTGCAGGGCATCTATACTATCGGGAAAGAGTTTTATGCCATTGTGTAGAACTCCCCATACATCGCATAGAATAATGTCATAAAGTTGTGAAATTTGACCGAGAGACGTAATTTCTGTGACCGTTTTGAGCATTTGGATTCCTCGTGTGTAGTAGATAATTCAAGATTATTGAATAGGACGTTGAATGTGAATCGGTTTGTATAATTTTTCCGCAATTATGCTTATTTTTCAATAATAGGTTCATTTTTTCTTTTAACTTATTCTTTGGTTTGTCTCTTGACTTCATGTCTGTTTGTACCTAGATAACTAGTTGTCAGTACTCCAATAGGCCAGAAGGTCAGAGGGCTGATAATGCAAGTAATTCGTTTTGGTTTCTTGCGAGTGTATATTCTTTGTCTTTGTTTCATTAGGAGTGAAAATATGGTAGGTAAGCATAAACGCTGTTTGCGTCCGACAAGAGGTCGTGTGGCGGTACGCCGTTTGGAAAGTGAAATGGTGACTAGCGGTGGTATTATAATACCTGACACTGCTGCTGAAAAGCCTTGCGAAGGTGAAGTAATTTGGGTTGGTGAAGGTGTTAGAGACCAAGCTGGAAATGTTGTTCCTCCTGAAGTAAAGACTGGTGATATAGTGATTTTTGGGAAGTGGTCTGGAACTGAAATAAAAATTGATGGTAATGAGTATCTCATTATGCAAGAGTCAGATATCATGGGTATCATGGCTTAAATAAGTCATGATTAAGAACATTATAGTCTTTATCATGGTCTAGCCTCTTTGGAAATGTTTTTGTATAGATTGTGTAAAAATTAGGAGTTTTGTTTATGTCTGCTAAAGATGTAAGATTGGGTTCTTATGCCCAAGATGGTATAGCGCAGGGTGTTAATATACTTGCTGATGCTGTTAAGTGTACCCTTGGACCGAGGGGAAAGTATGTTGTCATAGGAAGTGAATACGGACAGCCTCGCGTCACTAAAGACGGAGTTTTTGTTGCCAAGAACATTAGTCTTAAGGATCCGCTGCAGGAGGTGGGTGCTCGGATGATAAGATCTGTAGCCACCAGCACAAATGATCGCTCAGGTGATGGGACAACTACTGCTAGTTGCCTTGCTCAAGCTATCATCAATGAGGGTCGGAAGGCTGTGACTTCTGGAAGAAATCCTATGGATTTGAAGCGTGGTATAGAAGCGGCTGTCAAGGCAGTGGTAGAAACACTCAAAGGTTATAGTAAAAAAGTAGAGACCCACGAGGAAATTGTTCAGGTTGCGACTATTTCTGCGAATGGTAACAGAGAAATTGGAAAAAATGTTGCTCATGCAATAGAACAAGTTGGTCCAACCGGTGTTGTGACTCTTGAAACTGCAAAAACAGCAGATACTACAGTCAATCTTGTTGAAGGTATGCAGTTTGAACGAGGATTTATATCTCCTTATTTCATCACCAATTCAGAAAAGATGTGTTGTGAAATCGACGATCCTCATATTCTGATATGTGATAAGAAAATAGGAGCGCTACAGCCTATTTTGAATTTGCTGGAAACCATTGCAAAATCCGGTCGTTCTTTGCTGATTATTGCTGAAGATGTAGAAGGAGAAGCGCTCGCGACTCTTGTTGTCAACAGGTTGCGTGGTGGTTTGCCAGTATTTGCAGTTAAAGCGCCGGCTTTTGGTGATCGTCGTAAGCAAATTCTTCAGGATATCGCTGTATTGGTAGGAGCGACTTTTGTATCTGATGAGATTGGTGTTAAACTTGAAAAAACGACTCTTGAGGATCTAGGTTCAGCTAAGAAAGTTATCATAACCAAAGACGACACAACAATCGTTGGGGGCATTGGTGACCAAGGAAAAGTTCAGGCTCGTGTTAAGGAGATTCAGTCATCTATTGAAGTCACAACATCAGATTATGACCGTGATAAGCTGAAAGAACGTTTAGCAAAATTATCCTGTGGTGTTGCTGTTGTGCATGTTGGAGAAATGACAGAAGCAGCATTGAATGAGAAAAAAGAATGCTATCAAGATTCTATCGATGCTACACGTGCTGCTATTGATGAAGGGATTGTTGCGGGGGGTGGAACTGCGCTGCTTCGCGCTTCTCAGGCATTGTCCGTTGAGGTTGATAACGATGATCAGGCTGCTGGTGTAGAAATTCTACGCAAGGCTCTTGTATCTCCTTGTCACCAAATCGCTAAAAATGCCGGTGAGGAAGCTGCTCTCATTGTAGGTAAGATCAAAGAGAATGAGAATATTAACTTTGGCTATGATGCTCAGAACTGTGTCTTTGGTGACATGTTTGAGAAAGGTATAGTTGATCCTATGAAGGTAGTTCGCAACGCTCTTCAATCTGCGGCTTCTGTTGCATCTATGTTGTTAATTACTGGAGCTTCTGTAACTGATTTTCCAAAAGATGAGTCTTCATCTTCTAAAGCCCCTGCTGGTGCTGGTGGTATGCCTGGCATGGGTGGCATGGGTGGAATGGATATGATGTAAAAATCATTTTTCATACATTTATGTTTGATCTCTTAGGAGGGAAGATTTAAAAGTCTTCCTTCCTTTTTTTGTAATCTTATAAAAGCTACGATATGTTTATGTCGTCGTCAAAAATGGTATAATCGTTGTTTGTTTTGCTATGTTAGGTGTTGATGAACGCAAAGTTAGAAGGGGTGGAAGAGACATAAGATATGTCGAGTAAAATATTTTGTTTAACCCTATTCTTCGTTGTATTTTTGATCAATATGATTGAGTCATCTTTTATAGTTGTGAAGAGCAAAGTACAGTGTTTGAGCGATGGTTTGAGGATTATTTTCTCTCAACGGAAAATATTTTTTCGTGCAATAGACCTAAGATATGCAAGATATGATAGGAGGTTGAGGTATTTTATTTTCTAAAATTACATGGCTAGTTTTCGAATATGTGATAATCAATCATTTTCTGCATTATAATAAAAGATATAATATCTTTGTGGAAATTCAGCAAGAATATGATTTTTTAGTAGTTTTTTATTCCGTTTAAAAATTATCTTATGTGGTATCATTGATAGTGTTTTGATTTATAATTATCGAAAAAAGCGTCCCACCAAGTAGATTTCTCTACTTGATTGAAGAGCAGATTGCATTATAAGGTTGGCTATAAGATAATAGTATAAGGAATTATTGAATGTCTGAAATCATTTAGATTCTAAATAATATCTTTATTTGGTTATTCTAGCGCAGTTTTTTAATATTGATCATTGTTCGAATTGACGCATTGGAAGAATAAATGGTAGGTCTTGAAGCAAATAGTTTTCTCAGTCGGTTGAAGAAGGCGTTATATAGAGGCCAATATATCTATTGTTATGTGAGAGTTCATTAGATTAAGGAAGAACTCAGGTAGAAAAATTGTTCTACAACAATTATTACCACATTATCGGGCCTAGATGAAAATGGTGGGCAATGAGAGATTCGAACTCCCGACATCCTCGGTGTAAACGAGGCGCTCTACCACTGAGCTAATCGCCCCTTAACAAAGCATACTAATATAACAATTTATCCATGTTCGCAAACAAAAAATATCGTGACAATAAAATTTCTTGTTGATAAATCAAAGGATTGGTACGTTGAAGACCATGCTGGCATTTATTCGCTTCTAAAGGTATAATGCGTGGAGAATATTTTTCTGATTTAAAGTGATAATATGTATTGATTTTAGTTGTATTGTTTGTCAATTTTGTACTACATTATCCATGAGAGATTAGTTTCGTTGTTTATATATTCGTCGATTATGCACATAGGCTGATAGAATATGTGTTGAATTGTTGGCGTGGTCGGTAAAGAAATATAAAGCGGGTGTAGCTCAGTTGGTTAGAGCGCCGGCCTGTCACGCCGGAGGTCACGGGTTCGAGCCCCGTCACTCGCGCCATTTTGTGATTTTTGTTTTTTCTTAATTTAATTTTATTGTATTTTTATGACAATATACTCGTTTTAGTGTTTTCGGATACGCGCCTGTTTTGATGAGGAACAAATCAAGATGCACGATCTTTTATCTTCTTATGCTCCGATATTAGTCTTTGTTGTTGTTGCGTCAGTGATAGCGATATCTCTTATGGTCGCCCCGTTTTTTCTTGCGTTTAGATCTCCTGATTCAAATAAATTATCGACGTATGAATGTGGTTTCGATCCTTTTGATAGTGCTCGCGTGAAATTTGATATTCGGTTTTGTTTGGTATCTATTTTATTTATCATCTTCGATTTGGAAATTGCTTTTTTATTCCCATGGGCGATTTGTTTTAGGAAGATTGGTTCGGTGGGTTTTTTTTCCATGATAATCTTTTTAGGGGTGTTGATGATTGGTTTCATTTATGAATGGAAAAAGGGAGCTTTGGAGTGGGATTGATGCAAACTGGAAATGAGCTCTATCCATTTCAAGGTGAGGAGAAGAGCTTTTCTGGAAATGATAGTGTGTTGGCGAATCAAGGATTTCTTGTAACATCGGTAGATCAATTGGCAAATTGGGCGCGTACTGGGTCATTGATGTGGATGACTTTTGGATTGGCGTGTTGTGCGGTTGAGATGATGCATGCATCTATGCCTCGTTATGATCTCGAGCGTTTTGGTTTTGCGCCAAGAGCTTCGCCGCGTCAGTCGGATGTGATGATTGTTGCGGGCACATTGACCAATAAGATGGCTTCAGCACTTCGCAGGGTATATGATCAGATGCCTGAACCGCGTTATGTCATATCGATGGGTTCTTGTGCTAATGGTGGAGGTTATTACCATTATTCATATTCTGTTGTGCGCGGATGTGATCGTATTGTTCCTGTTGATATCTATGTTCCGGGCTGCCCCCCAACGGCGGAAGCTCTTATGTATGGGATTCTTTTGTTGCAAAGGAAAATTCGTCGTGTTGGAAGCATAAAACGTTGAAAAGGCTGCATCGTGGTTAGTAAGATTGAGGATCTTGGAGCATATATAGTTCATTCTGTTGGTAGATCTTTGAATCTTTTTTTTAATTCAGTGGGGGAACTCTCTTTAAGTGTTGAATCCAATGATCTCATTGCTTTGCTTATCTTTCTTCGGGATGACCCGCGTTGTGCTTTTATCAGCATGATAGATTTGTGTGGTGTGGATTTTTTGGGTCGCACAAATCGATTTGATGTGGTTTATCATCTTTTATCTCCAACACATAATTTGCGTATACGTATTAAAATTTCTATTCCTGAAGGTGATTCTGTTCCTTCGTCGGTAGAGGTATATCCTGGGGCGGAATGGTTTGAACGTGAAGTATGGGATATGTATGGCATAGTTTTTGAGGGGCATCCTGATTTGCGACGTATTCTTACAGATTATGGTTTTGAAGGTCATCCTCTTCGCAAGGATTTTCCGGTCACAGGTTTTCTGGAAGTTCGTTACGATAATGAGTCTAAAAAAGTTGTTTATGACCGTGTAGAATTGATGCAAGAATATCGTGATTTTGACTTTTTATCTCCCTGGGAGGGCGATGAATCTTTGTCTTATAGAGAGAAAGATGAAACTGATAAGTTGTCATAGAACGAATATTTTTTTGAGGATTGGAGCCCATAATTGATGGATGAGAAGAAGTCGCGCTCTTTTACTGTGAATTTTGGTCCGCAGCATCCTGCTGCACATGGTGTTTTACGGCTGATTGTTGATCTTGATGGTGAGGTTGTAGAGCGGATTGATGCCCATATAGGTCTTTTGCATAGAGGAACTGAGAAACTTATTGAGACAAAGACTTTTTTACAAGCAGTTCCATATTTTGATCGTCTTGATTATGTAGCTCCAATGAATCAAGAGCATGCTTATGCTTTGGCGGTTGAAAAATTGCTCGGAATTAAAATTCCAATACGAGGGCAATTAATTCGAGTTCTTTTTTCTGAGATCGGACGTATTCTTTCTCATATATTGAACGTGACTACTCAAGCGATGGATGTTGGGGCGTTAACTCCTCCTCTTTGGGGTTTTGAAGAGAGAGAAAAACTAATGTGTTTTTATGAATCTGCTTCTGGATCGCGTATGCATGCAGCATATTTTCGTCCTGGAGGCGTGCATCAAGATATCCCACCTTCGTTGGTAGAAGATATTGGTTATTGGAGCGATTCTTTTCCAAAAGTTCTTGATGATATTAATAATCTATTGACTGAAAATCGTATATTTAAGCAACGTAATGTTGATATTGGAACTGTCAAACTAGAAGATGCGTGGGGATTAGGTTTTTCCGGAGTCATGATTCGTGGATCTGGCGCTGCCTGGGATTTGCGTAAATCTCAGCCCTATGAATGTTATTCAGATCTAGATTTTGATATTCCGATTGGAAAAAATGGAGATTGTTATGATCGCTATCTTGTGCGCATGTTGGAGATGCGTGAATCTGTAAAAATCATACGACAGTGTGTTGATCGGTTGCTTGGGGAAAATAAAGTGGGTCCTGTATCTTCTTCTAATGAAAAAATTGTTCCACCAAAACGCGCGGAGATGAAGCGTTCCATGGAAGCGTTGATACATCATTTTAAGCTTTATACTGAAGGATATCATGTTCCTGTTGGGGAAGTATATGCAGCTGTAGAGGCTCCTAAAGGAGAATTTGGGGTTTATTTAATTGCTGATGGAAGTAATAAACCATATCGATGTAAGATTCGTTCGCCTGGGTATGCGCACCTTCAGGCTATGGATTTTTTGTGCAAGGGCCATCAATTGGCAGATGTCTCTGCAATTTTAGGGTCTTTGGATATTGTTTTGGGTGAAATTGATAGATGAATTGTGCATAATGATAGGATTGTTGTATTGATATCGAATTTGATAAGGGCTTGAAGAAATATGTCTATACGTCGATTGGCAGAGCAGAAAATTCAGCCATCCTCTTTTTCTTTTAATGAAGAAAATATTGCTTGGGCTAATGAGACTATGCGCAAATATCCCCCGATGCGGGTTCAGTCTGCAGTTCTTCCGTTATTGATGCGTGCGCAAGAACAAGAAGGGTGGATTAGTCGTGCGGCGATTGAAGTGGTTGCCAATATGCTTGGTATGGCATACATTCGTGTTCTTGAAATTGTAACTTTTTATACACAATTTCAATTGAGTCCGGTTGGAACGTGTGCCCATGTTCAGGTTTGTGGAACCACTCCATGCATGCTGCGGGGGTGTGAAGATTTAATCAATGTATGTCGCAATAAGATTCATCAAAAGCCATTTCATAGAAATGGTGACGGAACTTTATCATGGGAAGAAGTTGAATGCCAAGGTGCATGTGTCAATGCGCCCATGGTTATGATTGGGAAAGATACATATGAAGATTTAACACCAGAGCGTTTAGAAGAGATTATAGATGCATTTTCTTCAGGAAATGGTGGTTCTATACAGCCTGGACCTCAAATTGATCGGATACGTTCTGCTCCTGCTGGAGGGTTGACGTCTCTTCTTGAGGGTGGATTGGAGGAGAAGAGAAGGGGCGATAAAGAATGAGGAATATTGGATATGTGGATAATCAAATTTTCTTCAACAGTATATTAGTGTTTTTAATTCAATTTTGCGATTTAATTATAAGAAATATAGATAATTTTAAAGTTGATAGTGTAGAAAATTATGAGTTTTAAGGACAAAAATGCGAAGGAATGGGGTTTTTGAAGATGTCCGGAGCAATTCTTTTGGCATGATAAAGAAAGTCTGAATATGTTAAGAGATCAAGATCGTATTTTTACCAATCTATATGGATTGAAGGATAGTTCTCTTAAGCAATCTATGGTAAGAGGACATTGGTGTGACACTAAGAAAATTTTAGAAAAGGGTCGCGATTGGATTATTAATGAAATAAAGGAATCTGGTTTACGTGGCCGTGGTGGCGCGGGTTTTTCAACAGGAATGAAGTGGTCTTTTATGCCGAAAGTATGTTCAGATCGACCGCATTATCTTGTTGTTAATGCAGATGAATCTGAGCCTGGAACATGTAAAGATCGTGATATCATGAGGCATGAGCCGCATACGCTGATTGAGGGTACTGTTATCGCTTCCTTTGCTATAGGAGCGAATTGTGCTTTTATTTATGTTCGTGGAGAGTTTTTTCGGGAAAGAGAATCATTGCAGAAAGCGGTAGATGAGTGTTATGCGGAGGGTCTTTTAGGTCGGAATAGTAAGCTTGGTTATGATGTTAATATTATCATCCACCATGGTGCGGGGGCTTATATATGTGGAGAGGAAACGGCTCTTCTTGAGAGTCTTGAGGGAAAAAAGGGGCAGCCTCGTCTTAAACCTCCTTTTCCTGCCAATGTGGGTTTATATGGTTGTCCTACAACGGTTAACAATGTTGAATCAATTGCAGTGGTACCTACGATTTTGCGACGTGGTAAACATTGGTATGCTGGATTTGGTCGTGAGAATAATAGAGGTACCAAGCTTTTTTCTATATCAGGTCATGTTCATTATCCATGCACTGTTGAGGAATCTATGTCTATACCTTTTGAGGAGATCATTGAGAGGCATTGTGGTGGCATAAGAGGAGGATGGGACAATCTTTTGGCCGTTATTCCAGGAGGGTCTTCTGTTCCTTGTGTTCCAGGAGAGAAGATGAGAAATGCTGTAATGGATTATGATGGTTTGAAAGAACTTGGGTCAGGATTAGGAACTGCTGCTATTATCGTGATGGATAAATCGACAGATATTATTAAAGCGATATGGCGTTTGTCTGTTTTTTACAAACACGAAAGTTGTGGTCAGTGTACACCTTGTCGTGAAGGTTCTGGATGGATGATGCGGGTAATGGAGCGTATGGTTAGGGGTGCGGCTCAAAAACATGAAATTGATATGTTGTTGGATGTGAGTAAAAATATAGAAGGTCGTACAATTTGCGCTCTTGGTGATGCTGCAGCATGGCCGATACAGGGGTTGATAAGGCATTTTCGACACGTCATTGAAGAGCGTATTGATCAGTATACTGCTCATGGTATCTGATAGAATGAGTTTCAGTCCTGTTATAAGTTTAGGGGGTGGATATAACTAAAGTATTTTGTAGGATATTCTTTTTTGAAATGGTCTCTGTAAATGATGGTGCGATTAAAAGTTGATGGTATAGAGGTTGAAGTTCCTAATAGTTTTACACTTCTGCAGGCTTGTGAGGCTGCGGGTGCTGAGATCCCTCGTTTTTGTTTCCATGAGAGATTGTCTGTTGCTGGTAATTGTCGCATGTGTTTGGTGGAAGTAAAGGGTGGTCCTCCGAAACCTCAGGCGTCTTGTGCGATGAATGTTCTTGATTTACGTGGGGGCCCTAATGGTGAATTGCCTGAAATTTTTACCAAGACGGCTATGGTTCAGAAATCGCGAGCAGGTGTATTAGAATTTCTCCTTATCAATCATCCATTAGATTGTCCTATCTGTGATCAGGGAGGAGAGTGTGATCTTCAAGATCAAGCGATGTTTTTTGGGGTTGGTTCTTCTCGTTATGGTGGTGGGAAGAGAGCTGTTACAGATAAAAGTATTGGCCCATTGGTAAAAACAGTCATGAATCGTTGTATTCATTGTACGCGTTGTGTGCGTTTTATCACGGAAGTTGCGGGAATTTCAGAGCTTGGATTGATTGGAAGAGGTGAAGATGCGGAGATTACCACGTATCTGGAACAATCTTTGGAATCAGAGCTGCAAGGGAACATAATTGATCTGTGTCCTGTTGGTGCCTTAACCTCAAAACCATTTGCGTTTACTGGTCGCCCGTGGGAGCTTACCAAAACTGACAGTATAGATGTCATGGATGCTCTCGGTTCTGCGATTAGGATTGATACACGTGGGCGTGAAGTGATGAGAATTTTGCCTCGTGTCAACGAATCTATTAATGAGGAATGGATATCAGATAAAACCCGTTTTATTTATGATGGGCTTAAAACCCAGAGGCTTGATTGCCCTTACGTTCGCATGAATGGGCGTTTGTGCTCTGTTGGTTGGGATGATGCTTTTAAAGCAATCAAATCAGCTGTATTGTCTTGTGGGGCAAAGTTAGGGGCGATAGCAGGAGATTTTTCCTCTGTTGAGGAGATATACGCGCTTAAGCTTTTGATGAATGCTTTAAAGTCTGATAATTATGATTGCAGGCAAGACGGAGCCTTTATAAATCCCTTGCATGGTCGTTCTGGTTATATATTCAATCCGACTATTCGAGGAATTGACGAATCTGGGGCAATGTTGATTATTGGATCTAATCCTCGTTCGGAGGCGGCTATTTTGAATGCACGTATTCGAAAACGTTGGAGACGTGGCAATTTTCCAATAGCGGTTGTTGGCGAGAATATAGATTTACGATATAGTTATGAGCATTTAGGGTCTGGAAGTGAGGTATTGGCTGATCTTGTCGCAGGAAAGCATTCTTTTGTTGAAACGTTGAAAAATGTTCAAAAGCCTTTGATTATGGTAGGGCAAGGAGCTCTTAAGGATTCATCAGAAGGTTTTAAAGTTTTGGCTAATGCTGCCCAATTGGCCATTAATGTTGGAGCGGTGACTGATTCATGGAATGGATTTGCCGTTTTGCATACTTCTGCCGCGCGTGTTGGAGCTCTGGACTTGGGTTTTGTTCCGTCTGATAATCGTTTAAATGCCATGAATCTTCTTCAGAAGATGGATGTCGTATTTTTGTTGGGTGCGGACGAGTTGGATTTTGATCATAAGACTGCTTTCACCGTATATATAGGCTCTCATGGTGATAGAGGCGCACAATTTGCTGATGTTATATTGCCTGGATCTGCATATACAGAAAAGTCGGGTTTATGGGTTAATACTGAGGGAAGGGTACAAATGGGAATGCGTGCTAATTTTCCTCCAGGTGAAGCAAGAGAAGATTGGGAGATTATATGTTCTCTTGCTGATCAATTGGGATGTAGATTGCCTTTTGATTCCTTGCTTCAATTGCGTTCTCATTTATATTCTGCTTATCCGCATTTTATGCAATTGAATGAGATTAATGTTTCTTCCAATGAAGGTATTTATTCCTTGGCTAAGGGGGCAGAGAGGATGGAAAACAGAAGATTTATTTCGACAGTAGATAACTTCTATTTAGGAAATTCTATTGCAAGGGCATCAGCGACGATGGCTAAATGTTCTCTTGTGGCACAAAACCATGATCCCTCTTTGGTAGAACAAGGAAATTAGGATAATGTTCTCTGCTACGATAGATTTTCTATTACCTTTACTGTTTATGTTGCTTCAATCAATTGTATTTTTGGTAGGTCTTTTGGTGTTTATTGCATATATCTTGCTTATAGATCGCAAGATTTGGGCTGCTGTTCAGTTGCGCCGTGGTCCTAATGTAGTAGGACCTTTCGGATTGTTGCAGTCTTTTGCTGATCTTTTGAAATTTGTATTCAAAGAGCCCATTATTCCCAATAAAGCTGATAAATTTCTGTTTCTTTTGGCTCCACTTGTTGCGGTCATTTTATCTCTATCTGCGTGGGCTGTCGTACCAATAGCAGATGGTTGGGTTATTGCGGATATTAATGTTGGAATACTCTATATTATCGCAATTTCATCTCTAGAGATTTATGGAATTATTATGGGGGGATGGGCATCGAATTCGAAATATGCCTTTCTAGGTGCTTTGCGTTCTGCTGCTCAAATGATTTCTTATGAAGTTTCCATTGGTCTGGTGATTGTGACGGTCTTATTATGTGTGGGTTCATTGAATTTGACAGATATCGTCAATGCGCAGCGAAGTGGTTTAGGCACGACCTGGGGTTTTCCACCTTCAATATTAGATTGGCATTGGTTGGTTCTTTTTCCAATGTTTGTTATTTTTTTTATCTCTCTTCTTGCGGAAACCAACCGTCCTCCGTTTGATTTGCCCGAGGCAGAGTCAGAGCTAGTTGCTGGTTATATGGTAGAATATGGTTCAACTCCTTATCTTTTGTTTATGCTTGCTGAATATTCAACTATTGTTTTGATGTGTTCTTTAACAAGTATTCTGTTTTTGGGGGGATGGTTGCCTCCGGTTGATATCCCAATTTTTCAATACATTCCTGGTATTATATGGTTTGTTCTGAAGACATTAGGGGTATTTTTTATGGTTGCAATGGTGAAAGCCTTTGTGCCACGCTATCGGTATGATCAGTTAATGCGGTTAGGGTGGAAGGTTTTTCTTCCCATATCATTCTCGATGGTTATATTGGTTGCTTTTTTTCTGAAAATGTTCATGTAATAATCCATGATAGGAAGGGATAAAATGAGAATATTTTACTACAATTTCAGTTTTCTTTTCCTGAAAGAATTTATTCTAGCTTTTTGTCTTTCTATGCGGTATTTTTTTAAGCCTAAGGCTACAATTAATTATCCTTTTGAAAAAAGTCCAATGAGTCCTCGTTTTAGAGGGGAGCATGCTCTCCGTCGTTATCCTAATGGTGAGGAAAGATGTATAGCTTGTAAATTATGCGAAGCTGTTTGTCCTGCGCAGGCTATTACGATAGAGGCAGGCCCTCGTTTGAGTGATGAAACACGCCGGACTGTGCGTTATGATATAGATATGATCAAGTGTATTTATTGTGGTTTTTGCCAGGAATCCTGTCCGGTTGATGCTATCGTACAAGGTCCAAATTTTGAATTTGCGACCGAAACTCGTAAAGAGCTTTACTATGATAAAGAGCGTCTGCTTGATAATGGTGACAGGTGGGAAAGTGAAATTGTTCGTAATATTATGATTGATTCTCCTTATCGCTAAATTTGATTGTTGTTATGGTTTTTTCTCGTAAAGTGAGAAGGAGCATGTGAATGGGGGTATGATCTTTGTTTTTTTATCTTTTTTCCTTTATGACGATTGCATCTTCGTTTCTGGTTATTACAGCACGTAATTCTGTCTATTCTGTCTTTTTTCTTATTTTTGCTTTTTTGAATTCTGCGGGTCTTTTCCTCCTTCTAGGGGCAGAATTTATCGCAATGATTACTATAGCAGTTTATGTTGGGGCAATAGTTGTTCTTTTCCTTTTTGTTATAATGATGGTTGATACTGATGTCGAAGAGGCAAAGCCGAGAATCAAGCCTGGTTTTTTAGGGGCATTTTTTATAGGAATTTTAGCTGTTGAATTAGTGATAGGCGCAAGTAATTTGATGGTTTTTGGTGCAGATGGTGAGATATCTTCATTGGTTTTAAGAAATGATAATACCGAATATATTGGCCGAGTCTTGTATACAGATTATGCTTACCATTTACAAATAGCCGGATTTATTTTGTTATTATCCATGGTGGGTGCAATTGTATTAACACTCCATCATCGTCAAGGCGTTAAGAGACAAGATGTTTCTAAACAATTAGGGAGGCATCCTGAAAATTCTGTTGAAATAGTTAAAGTAAAATCGGGACAGGGGATGTAAATGATTATAAGCCTTTCTTATTATTTAATTGTTGCGGCTATTCTATTTGTAATAGGTGTTTCTGGAGTTTTTTTAAATCGAAAAAGCATTATTACGATACTGATGTCGATAGAGATTATGCTCTTAGCCATTAATTTAAATATGGTTGCTTTTTCTGCCTATATGCAGGATGTCGTTGGTCAAGTATTTTCTTTGTTTATTTTAGTGGTCGCTGCTGCTGAAACTTCTATCGGTCTTGCTATTTTAGTGGTTTTTTATAGAAACCGTGGATCGATTGCTGTTGACGATTTTAATAAGATGAAGGGTTGATTTATCGCTATGATTTATGAATCCATCGTTTTCCTTCCTCTTATAGGCGCAGTTTTTTCTGGATTTTTCAGCCGTTGGATAGGAAAAAGATTTCCTGAAATTTGTACTTCTGGGATTATGGTGATAGTGGCATTGCTATCATGGTATGTTTTTTATGAAATAGGCTTTAAAAATATCAATGAATTTCAGGTTATAAAACATCAAATATTGCATTGGATTCAATTTGATAGCATTGATGTATATTGGGGATTGCGTATAGATACCCTTACTTCTGTTATGTTTGTGGTCATTAGCTCTATTTCTGCAGTGGTTCATGTTTATTCCATTGGGTATATGCATGATGATCCACACCGCCGACGGTTTTTCTGCTATTTATCGTTTTTTACTTTTGCGATGCTTGTATTAGTATCTTCGGATAATCTATTGCAAATGTTTTTTGGTTGGGAGGGGGTTGGTCTTGCGTCTTATTTGCTGATTGGATTTTGGTTTTCCAAGCAATCTGCACTGCAAGCCTCTATGAAGGCTTTTATTGTCAATAGAATAGGGGATTTAGGTCTTATTCTTGCAATTTCTGCAATAATCTATCTTTTTGATACAGTGGAATTTGATTCAATTTTTCAGAAAGCTTCTGATTATTGGAAGATAGAAAATTCTACTGGTGCGGGGATTATTTCACATAAAAATCTGATTTTTTTTGGAATGGAGGCACATCCGCATACTGCTATTACGATCATTTGTTTTCTGTTTTTCCTAGGGGCTATGGGAAAGTCTGCACAATTTTTATTGCATGTTTGGCTTCCTGATGCGATGGAAGGGCCAACACCTGTTTCTGCGCTTATTCATGCTGCCACAATGGTAACAGCAGGTGTTTTTCTTGTGGCGAGAATGTCTCCGTTGTTTGAGCTTGCTCCATTGATTCTGGACTTTATGGTGATTATTGGGGCTATGACAGCTTTTTTTGCTGCTACAGTAGGTCTTGTTCAGCACGATATTAAGCGCGTTATAGCCTATTCTACTTGTTCCCAATTAGGATACATGTTTGTTGCATTAGGATGTGGTGCTTATGGGGCTTCTATTTTTCATCTTTTCACGCACGCATTTTTCAAATCTCTGCTTTTTCTAGGAGCAGGATCTGTGATACACGGGCTTTCTGGAGAGCAAGATATGCGTCGTATGGGTGGATTATACAAACATCTTCCCATAACATGTTTGATGATGTTTTTTGGTAATCTAGCATTAACGGGATTTGGGATTCCTGAATCAGAATTTGGTTTTTCAGGATTTTTTTCTAAAGATATCATTTTGGAAGTAGCATATGTTTCGTCACATCGTTTTATTGCTTTTTTTCCTCTTTTAGTTGCCGCTTTTTTTACAAGTTTTTATTCATGGCGGCTCATGTTTTTGACTTTTTTTGGCAAAATGCGGATTGATAAAAATATAGCGCATAAGCCGCATGATTCTCCAAAGGTAATGCAGATTCCTCTTTGTTTTTTGGTTATAGGATCGGTGTTTTTTGGGTTTATTTTTCGTGATTTCTTTTTTGGACACGAATATGCTTCTTTCTGGAAAGGAGCGCTTTTTTCGGCCCCTCAGAATCATATTCTCAAGGCATACCATACTGTGCCTTTATGGGTGAAGTATGCTCCTTTTGTGGCTTTTGTAATGGGATTTTTTATTGCCTTTGTAATGTATATTGTTTTTCCGACTTTTCCTCAAAAACTAGCTAAAAGATATTCTGGTTTTTATCATTTTCTCCAAAATGCTTGGTATTTTGATCAGATTTATGATGTTCTCATTGTCCGTCCAACGATGCGTTTAGGAAGAAATCTTTGGAAGGTTGTTGATTCATTGATAGATAGATGTGGGCCAACTGGAGCGGTGGTCTGTGTGCGCTATCTCGTTGCTTTTTCAGGGCGTCTGCAAACAGGATATCTTTATCATTATGCATTTGCTATGTTGATAGGCTTGTCGATGTTGGTGATCGTGATGCTATTGAAGGGAAATATCTCATGAATCATGTGCCATTTCTATCCATTGTAACTTTTATGCCTTTTCTAGGTGTATTTATGATTCTTTTGGCTTCTTTCTTTGGGTGTGGAAGAAGATCTTTTCTAGCAATTGCTCTAGGAACAAGTGTCATAAATTTTCTCTTGTCTTTGTTTATATGGATTACATTAGGCAACAACGGCAATGAGTTTCAGATGGTTGAATACTACCATTGGATTGATTTTTTTTGCAATTATCACCTTGGAGTTGATGGCATATCCGTTCCCTTTGTTGTTTTAACATCTTTCCTGATTCCTTTTTGTATCTTGTCCAGTTGGGGTTCTGTGCACAATCGTTTTAAGGAATATATGATTGCCTTCCTTGTCCTTGAGTCGATGACGATAGGTGCATTTTTGGCCATTGATATAGTGTTATTTTACATATTTTTCGAATCTAGCTTAATTCCTATGTTCATTATTATAGGTGTTTGGGGTGGAAATAATCGTATTTATGCGGCTTATAAGTTTTTTCTTTACACATTTTTTGGTTCGGTTTTTATGCTCTTAGCGATCATGGTGATGTGTTGGACGCAAAATACAAGTAGTATTATAGAGTTGTATGGTCGGAATCATTTTTCAATGCATGTGCAGTGTTGGTTATGGTTGGCTTTCTTCTGTTCCTTTGCAATCAAAATCCCTATGTTCCCTTTTCATACTTGGTTACCTGATGCTCATGTACAGGCGCCGACTGCTGGCTCAGTTTTTCTGGCTGGTATTATGTTAAAATTAGGCGGATATGGTTGTATCAGATTTCTATTGCCAATGTTTCCTTTGGCTTCTCAATATTTTTCTCCAATGATTGTGGTGTTATCAGTCGTAGCAATTGTATATGCTTCTCTGGTAGCCATGGTTCAGGATGATATTAAAAAACTTATCGCATATTCCTCGATAGCACATATGGGCTATGTAACGATGGGTATATTTTCGGGGAGAGAAAGTGGTGTTGAAGGAGCGATGTTTCAGATGTTGTCGCATGGCCTTGTATCCAGTGGCTTGTTTTTTTGTGTAGGGGTAATTTATGACCGCTTACATACGCGTGAGATTTCTGCCTATGGTGGATTGGTTCATAATATGCCTAAATATGCAGTAGTAATGATGGTGTTAACTATGGCGAATGTTGGGCTTCCTGGTACGTCTGGTTTTATTGGAGAATTTCTTGTCATTATGTCTATTTTTAAAACCAATCATACTGTTGCTTTTGTTGCGTCATTAGGTGTCGTATTATCCGCTGTATATGCGTTATGGCTTTATCGTAGGGTGGTTTTTGGCGTTTCAGATCGTGCAGAAGTGAGAGCATTAACAGATCTTTCGTTATGTGAGCGTTGTACTCTCTATCCAATTATGATTTTAACTGTTGTCTTTGGAATATATACTATGCCGGTTTTTGCAACTTTTTCTGCTCCTATTACTTCTGTTATGAAGAATTATGCGTTGGAAATAGAATATTATTCTACAGATAAAGAGAGAACTCGGAGATGATGACTACGAATCCTGTCGATATTATAAGTGATTTGCGCCTTTGTATTCCTGAACTGATCATCGCTATTGGAAGTCTTCTCCTTTTATTGATGGGCTTGTTCTCTCGAAAAAGAACATTATTCCACTTGGTTGTTTTTCCCATAATACTGCTGAGTATTGCCTTTATATCTCTTTTTATTGTGCGTTTTGATGGGATAGGATTCGGTCGTGTTTATATTTCAGATAACTTCTCACATTTTGTAAAAGCCATGATTTTGGCGAGCAGCATAGTGGTATTCACTATGATGTCTAGCTGTGTGCATCTCAAGCCCTTTAATCGTTTTGAATTTCCTGTGATTATTTTGATTTCCATTTTAGGCATGCTCTTAATGGTTTCAGCGAATGATATGATTTCTTTTTATATGGCATTAGAATTATATTCTCTGGCGCTTTATATTATCATTGCTATGAATCGTGAAAGTATGTTGTCAATTGAATCCGCTGTTAAATATTTTGTTTTAGGATCCTTTTCTTCTGGTTTTTTGTTATACGGAATGTCTTTTATCTATGGGTTTACGGGTTATACAGATTTTTCGCATATAGCGACATCATTATTCGTGGGCAATAATTCATTTGTTGTGATAATCGGCGTTGTATTTATTCTTGTGGGTCTTTGCTTTAAGATGGCATTGGTTCCGTTTCATATGTGGATACCTGATGTATATGAAGGGTCTCCTATGTTTGTTGCTGCCTTTTTAGCAACTGTTCCAAAATTTGCCATTACGATGTCTTTGTTCCGCGTAACCAGCGCATTTTGGCCGATGATTTTTGATATACAGCAGATTTTGATGCTTGTTTCTGTCTTGTCTATGGTATTGGGTTCTGTCGCCGCGATTCGGCAGAAAAACATAAAACGTCTCATGGCTTATTCGTCTATATCTCATGCAGGATATGCTCTTCTTGGTTTTTCGTCTGGTACGGTTCTTGGGCTTTCTGCAATGATTAGGTATATGGTCATTTATCTTGTCATGGTTTTAGGTTTTTTTTCTTGTATATTGTCTCTGCGTCGTAAAGATGGCAGCAATATTCAGAATATTTCAGATCTTTCAGGTTTGTCACAACGAAGCCCTTTTTTAGCGTGTGTATTAACTGTTTTAATTTTTTCGTTGGCGGGTATTCCTCCCTTTGCGGGTTTTTTGGGTAAGTATTTTCTTTTTCTATCCACGATAAAAAGAGATCTTTATTTCTTTGCTATTGTTGGATTATTATCTTCTGTCATATCCGCCTACTATTATTTATATATTATCAGTGCGATGTGGTTTAATAAACCGAATGATGGATTGATATTAATGAACAGAGGAACTAAACTGGTCGTTTCTACTGCTGGTTTATTTTCTATTTTCTATATTTTGTTTGAAAGTGCTTTGAATGGTTGGGTTAGTATGGCCATTTCATCGCTTTTTTAGAGATATTATGGGGTTCTTCTGGGTGTAATATGCTTAAAAATTTTCGCTACACATTTTTTAATACTGTGGTTTCTACCAATGATGAATGTATAAAACAGGCATTAGCGGGTGATCCAGGGGGATTATGGGTGGTTGCTTCTCGTCAAACGGGTGGTCGAGGTCGTAGAGGAAGAGTGTGGACTTCTGAGCCGGGAAATCTATACGCTTCATTGTTATTGGTTGATTCTTTATCGAAGCAATCTCTCACATTGTTGTCGTTTGCTATTGCTGTAGCTGTGCACTCACTTATAGCATCTTTTCTTCCTATGGGAGCAGATATCAAGATAAAATGGCCAAATGATTTATTAATTTGTCGACGGAAAGTTTCTGGAGTTTTGATTGAGACCTTGGATTTAAAAAATGGTTTACAAGCAGTTATTATTGGAATAGGCATCAATATTAAATCTTGTCCTGACAATACCTTATATCCTGTGACATCTTTGGCACAAGAAGGGGTGTGTGTAGACTTAAAAGACGTCTTGTCGAAATTGTATCAAGAAATTGCAAAAATACTAGCTATATGGAGGAGAGATACGGGACGAAAAGAAATTATGAGTCTGTGGCGTTGTTATGCTTCTGGGATAGGTGATGCTATTACCGTTAATCTTCCTCATCAGTCACTTTCAGGTCGTTTCGTTGGAATTGATGATTTTGGATATCTATTATTAGAAGAAAGCAAAGGTTGTTTTCGTCAAGTTTTTACGGGAGATATTATTGAATAGAATGAAAGATCATACATGGTAAGAGAGGAAGATTTGGTATTTTTGCCGCTTGGTGGAGTTGGTGAAATTGGTATGAACATGGCCCTTTATGGATATGGTGTTCCTGGAAGGCGTAAATGGATAATGGTTGACTGTGGCGCTACTTTCCCAAAAAGTGATTTGCCAGGAGTGGATCTTGTGTTTCCGGATATTAGTTTTCTTAAGAAAGAACGTAAGAATCTTATGGCAATTGTTATTACGCATGCACATGAAGATCATTGTGGTGCGCTACATGAATTGTGGCGATTCATTAATGTTCCTGTTTATGCTTCTCCTTTTGCAATAGGGCTTTTAGAGGCAAAAAGTGTCTATGAACGTTTGCCTCAAAATATTAACTGCATACCTTTTCGGGCAGGAGAAAAAATTGATATAGGGCCTTTTGCAGTAGAATCCTTGCAAATGAATCACTCAATTCCAGAAACAATGGCTTTCATTATTCGTTCTCCAGTAGGTAATATTGTGCATACAGGTGATTGGAAAATAGATGATCATGCTATATGTGGAGATGTGACGGATACGGATTCTTTAAGTGCTATTGGCCGTGAAGGAGTCCTTGCGTTGATGTGTGATTCCACCAATGCAACGTCTGAAGGGGATTCCATATCAGAAAAAGATGTGAGTCAAAATCTACATGATATCATTGAAAAATCTGAAGGATGTATTGCAATTGCAACTTTTTCATCGAATGTAGGTCGGATTCGTAGCATTATCGATGTTTCTGAACGATTAGGACGGAAGGTAATGATCCTTGGTTCTTCATTAAAAAGAGTGGTTAATGTTGCTATAAGTGTTGGTTTAATACAGCAAGATCAATTTTTTGTTCCGGAGGAAGATTTTAGCTTATATTCTCGCAACCAATTGGTTGTTATCCTTACTGGCAGTCAGGGTGAACCGCGTTCTGCTTTAGCCAAATTATCGCGCGGCGAGAAGATTCATGCTATAGCATTGCAAGAAAATGAT
Source organism: Candidatus Liberibacter ctenarytainae (assembly GCA_016808295.1). Classification (GTDB taxonomy): domain Bacteria; phylum Pseudomonadota; class Alphaproteobacteria; order Rhizobiales; family Rhizobiaceae; genus Liberibacter; species Liberibacter ctenarytainae. The sequence goes on along the minus strand of SEOL01000005.1, from coordinate 16,130 downwards.
AAGGTCATATTTTCAGCACGTTCTATACCAGGCAATGAAGTAGCAATAGCTTGTGTCAAAAACAGATTAATAGACAAGGGTGTGCAGATCATTATAGGAGACGCAGAGAATCCAGTGCATGTTTCGGGTCATCCGTATCGCAGTGATTTGAGACGTATGTATGAGTGGATTCGTCCGAATATGCTAGTCCCTCTCCATGGGGAACCTGTACATCTCGTTGCACAGAAGGAGCTTGCTTTGCAATCTGGTATTGGTTATGTTCCGTCGGTTCGCAATGGTCAGATGCTGCGTCTTTTCCCAAATCCTGTGGAAATTATTGAGAAGGTGGTGCATGGATGTTGTTATAAAGATGGTTATCTGGTCGGTAATTTGGACAATTTAGGAATTTCTAAAAGGAAGAAACTTTCGTTCGTAGGTCATTTATCTGTTAATGTAGTCCTTGATCATCATTATAATATCATCGGTATTCCGGAAATTATTGATATAGGATTGCCTTTTTACAATAGTGATGGAACGAAAATCAGCAAAGAGTTGTTAAAGACGATCATAACAACGGTAATTAGTCTTCCACAAGCGAAGCGGAAAGATTTAAAGTCATTGCGTGAGACGATCAGCCGCTCCCTGCGTTCTGCTGTTTATCGTATTTGGGGAAAAAAACCTATTGTTACTGTCTTTGTTAATAAAATATCTTCTAGGTAAAAGATACTATAGGTCATGGTATATCCCCGTTGGGGACATAGATTGTATTCATTGATTAAATAAACAATTCTTCTTGCAAATGAACACATCTTGATTCTTGTGAAAATTATTCAAACTTGATAAGTTGTTTTTTAAAGATTGATATTAATTAGAAATAGTAAAGGAGTTGGTTTATGAGAAGGTCTCGGTACTTTTTGCCAATAATGCAGGAAGATCCTAAGAATGCAGAAATTATTTCCCATCGTTTAATGTTGCGATCAGGAATGATATACCAGAACACAAAAGGAATATATTCTTGGCTTCCTTTAGGAAAAAGGGTTTTGGATAAGGTTAATGCGATTATTCAGGAAGAACAAAATCGCATCGGCGCTATTGAGATGCTTATGCCAACTTTGCAATCGGCTGATTTATGGCGTGAAAGTGGCCGTTATGATTCTTATGGAAAGGAAATGCTGCGAATTGTTGATAGACATGATAAGCCCTTGCTTTACGGACCAACAAATGAAGAGATGATAACGGATATTTTTCGTTCTTATATAAAATCTTATAGAGATTTGCCGTTGAATCTCTATCATCTTCAATGGAAGTTTCGAGATGAAATGAGGCCACGTTTTGGCACGATGCGCGCTCGTGAATTTCTGATGAAAGATGCCTATTCGTTTGATTTTAATCGTGAAGATTCTGAGCACTCTTATAATAAAATGTTTGTATCATATCTTCGGATTTTTCATCGTTTGGGATTAAAATCTATAGCAATGCGAGCAGAATCTGGTCCGATTGGAGGAGATTTAAGTCATGAATTCATTGTTCTAGCGGATATAGGTGAAACCCAAGTATTTTGCTGCAAAGATTTGATTGATTTTCCAATTCCCCCTGAAAACACAGATTTTAATGATGTTATGGCGATCAAGGATATCGTAGAAAAAAGGAGTGCGCTCTATGCAGCTACTTCTGATGTTCATGATGAGGCCGTATTTAATTCTATTCCGGATGATAAAAAGTGTGTTGCACGAGGTATTGAAGTGGGTCATATTTTTCATTTTGGTGAAAAATATTCTAAAGCGATGTCTGCAAAGGTTTTGGGTCCAGATGGTGAAGAACATTGTGTTCAGATGGGCTCATATGGAATTGGTCCCACGCGAGTTGTGCCTGCTATTATTGAATATTCACATGATTCGAAAGGAATCATTTGGAATGATTCAGTAACTCCATTTCATGTCTCTCTTATTAATGTCAAAGTTCATAATCAGGAATGTCGTTCTGCATGTGAAGTGATGTATGAAAAACTTTCTCGAGCAGGGTGTGATGTGTTCTTGGATGATGTTGATGAACAGGCAGGATCTAAGTTTGCCATAGCTGATTTGTTAGGTTTTCCTTTACAGGTTATTATTGGTTCAGAATTTATTTCTAGTTCTCAGGTTGAAATAAAACATAGGGAGACAGGAAAAAGAGAATCCATGTCATTAGAAAGTGCTGTCCATTATATCTCCGATCGTTTTGGCGGATAAGATTGGATAGTTTGAATATCAAAAGCAATGAAAGAAAGAGATTCTTTGCAAGATTTGAGATGATAGTTGCTTGGCGTTATTTATTTTTAAGTCATAAAAAAGCCTTTGTCTCTGTCTCTGCAATGATCTCATTCATTGGAGTCATGATAGGCGTGATGGCTTTAATAGTCGTCATGTCTGTTATGAATGGATTCCGTGCAGATATAATCTCACGTATTTTGGGAATTAACGGACATATAATCGTTCAGCCCATATATTCTCCACTGACAAATTATCATTCTCTTTTAAACCAGATTGGTTCTATCCAAGATGTGACAAAATTGTTTCCTTATTTGAATGGTCAGGCATTTATTTCTGGGCTTAATGTTGGAGGATCTGGTGTATCGGTGCGTGGTATAAGCCAAAAGGATTTTCTGAACATAGGAGATTCTTTTTCTCAGTTTGAGGGTGCTCAATCAGATGATTTTGATCAAGGAAAGGGAATCTTTATTGGAGAATCTCTCGCTAAAAGTTTAGGTGTTTTTATAGGGGATAGAATAAAACTTTTTTCTCCAGATGGAGATATTACACCGTTAGGTAAAGGGATTCGTTCTAAGTCGTATACTGTTGCAGCAATATTTCAGACGCGTATTTCAGAGTATGATGGTGGAATAATTTACATGTCACTAAAAGAAGCGCAACTATACTATAATATGGAAGGTGCGGTATCAGGCATAGAAATTTTCGTCAAAGATCCGGATATGGTCAAAAATGTTCGTGTACAGATTGAACAGAAACTTGGAAGGGATATGTCTATTGAGGATTGGCAAACACGTTATCAAGTCTTTTTTTCTGCGATGGAAGTTGAGCGTAATGCTATGTTTGTTATTCTGGCATTGATAGTTTTAGTCGCGTCTCTTAATATTGTCTCTAGTTTGGTGATGTTGGTCAAAGAAAGAAGGAAGGATATAGCGATTTTGCGCACTATGGGGGCCAGCACATCCTCAATTATGCGTATTTTTTTTATGGTTGGTGCTTTTATAGGTCTCTCTGGGACTTGTTTTGGTGTTATTGGTGGTATATTGATTTCTCTCAATGTTGAGGCGATAAGGAAGTTTTTTCTGCGTTTTTTTGGTGTCGTCATATTTGATACAAAAGCGTATTTATTGAGTGAATTGCCTTCCAAAATTTCATGGACTGAGATTTTATGGATTATAATAATAGCGGTTTTACTCTCTTTGTTAGCTACAATTTTTCCCAGCAGGAAAGCTTCTCAGATAGATCCTGTCAAAGCTTTGCGTTATGAGTAGGAAAATATATTGAGCAATAAGGAAGTATTGGTTCTCCAAAACATCAAACATGGTTATTCCCAGACAGGAGGATCTTTCGCAGTTCTTGATAATGTGAATCTTAGTTTGAGGCAGGGTGAAATGGTTGCTCTTATTGCTCCTTCAGGAACAGGAAAATCAACTATTTTGCATATTGCAGGTTTGTTAGAGGTTGCCGATCAAGGAAATGTCGTGATTGATGGTCAATTGTGTTATGATTTAACGGATGATCAGAAATCGTTATTGCGTTGTCATAATATTGGTTTTGTCTATCAAGCACATCGCCTTTTGGCGGATTTTTCTGTGATAGAAAATGTTATGTTTCCTCAGATGATTGCAGGAGTGAGTCGTAGAATTGCCGGCCAGCGTGCCATGGAGGTTTTGGACTATATGGGAATATCCAAGTATTCTCAAAGGCGTGTTACCGATATTTCAGGGGGAGAACAACAAAGGGTGGCGATTTGTCGAGCGATTGTAAACAATCCTTTGATTCTATTGGCGGATGAGCCAACGGGTAATTTGGACCCGAAAACAGCGATACAAGTATTGGGTGTATTAAAAGATTCAGTGTCTCATTTAGGTTTGGCGACATTAATTGCGACTCACAATCATGACCTTGCGTCGCAAATGGATCGGCAAATGACGATTCAAGATGGTAAGCTTGTTGATTTATGATCGATGGAATTATGAGTTTTCTTTTGGGAGGTGTGCTAAAACTATGTAGTTGACATCTAGATCTTTGGTGGAAAGCTGCCATTTATTGCAGAATATATTATAAACCATGCCGATACAATGGATAATTTTTACGTTATTTTCTTCTAACATTGCTTCAATTTCTTCTTTTTTGACGAATTTTTCATATTGATGGGTTCCTTTTGGTAACCATTGCAATATGTATTCAGCGCAGATAATAGCCAATAACATTGCTTTTAGATTACGATTAATGGTCGAAATAAACATCAGGCCATTACCGAGAAGAAGAGAGCAACATGTTTTCATGAAGTAAGGGACATTATCGACATGTTCTATAACTTCCATATTGAGAATAATATCAAATTTTTCCTCTAATTTATCCAGTTCTTCAGCACAGGATACGCGATAATCAATGCTTATTCCCTCCATATTAGCGTGATTTTGAGCAACTTCTATATTTTTGGCAGAAGGATCAATTCCTACCACAGTGGCTCCCATTTTAGCCATAGGTTCGGATAATAGTCCGCCGCCACAGCCTAGATCTAATATACGTAATCCTTTGAAAGGATGTTTATCACGGCTATTGCGCTGAAAATGCTGCATTATGTTATCTTGGATATATGCCACTCGTACTGGATTCATTTTATGAAGAGGTTTGAACTTTCCCGTAGGATTCCACCATTCTGAGGATATATCTGAAAATCGATCTATTTCTTCTTGATTCTTGGTGGTATAGTCATGGAATTTAGTTTTCATGAGGGCAGACTCCTGCAAAAAATAATATAGATATAATCCATTGATTTTGTGATATTTGCAAGTATGATCTTTAAAACATACGATCATTAGAGCGTGTGGATGGATGATATTTTAAGTGTCTATATGTATTGGAATGAGTATGGCGCGTATTGTAATGAAATTTGGTGGTACGTCTGTTGCCGACATTGATTGTATGCGTAATGTTGCTTTGCATATAAAACGTGAAGTGGATGAGGGACATGAGGTTGCAGTCGTTGTTTCTGCTATGAGCGGTGAAACAGATCGGTTGAATTCTTTGTGTCGGCAAATTGATTCTCATTGCAATGCACGTGAATGGGATGTCGTCGCTTCTGCAGGAGAGCAGATTTCTTCTGGGCTTATGGTTGTGGCTTTGCGGGCAATAGATGTTAAAGCTGTTGCATTACAAGGATGGCAGATACCTGTTCTCACAGATAATGTGCACGGATCAGCGCGCATCTGTCATATAGATAAGAAAAACATTATTTCTCACATGCGGCAAGGACAAGTGCCGGTTATTTCTGGATTTCAGGGAGTGAGCTCTGAAGGATATATTACAACATTGGGTCGTGGTGGATCTGATACTTCAGCAGTCGCAATAGCTGCTGCTATAGAGGCGGATCGCTGTGATATTTATACGGATGTTGATGGTGTTTATACGACTGATCCACGTATTGAACCCAAAGCCCGTCTTATGAACAAAGTTTCTTTTGAAGAAATGCTGGAAATGTCGTCTCTCGGAGCCAAGGTCATGCAGGTTCGTTCCGTAGAATTGGCCATGATTCAGAATGTCTGTTTGTGTATACGTTCAAGTTTTTCCGATCCAAGTCCATTAAATACTACAAAACAAAAATTATATGGGACACTTATTTGTACAGAGGAAGATATTGTGGAAAAAGAAGTTGTTACTGGAATTGCATATACGAAGGATGAGTCTCAAATTTCTTTGAGGCGATTACAGGATCGTCCTGGCGTTTCGGCGTCTATTTTTGCTCCTCTTTCTCAAGCTAATATTAATGTTGATATGATTGTTCAAAATATTTCCGAAGATGGTAAGTATACGGATATGACTTTTACAACTCCTTCCTCGAATTTAGAACGAGCGCTTTCAGTTCTTGCTGATAATAAAGAGAAGATCGGTTATGATGTTGTTCAATATGAAGATCAGCTTGTTAAAATTTCTGCTATAGGTATTGGAATGCGAAGTCATGCAGGGGTCGCTGCAGCTTTCTTTTTGTGTTTTGCTGAAAAAGGAATCAATATTAAAGCCATTACGACATCTGAAATCAAAATATCTGTCTTAATTGATAGTGTGTATACTGAGCTTGCTGTAAGATCTTTGCATTCTTGCTATGGTTTGGATGTCATTAAGAGCATGTCCCTTTGAAATGATGTGGATCGGTGGATACGCATTTTCTGATGATATATTTTGTATATGATTTATCGAAGCGATAGAACAATTACATTGTCGAATAGTAGCATTAAAAAATTGATTGAGACTATGACATATAATACAATGCAATTTGTGAGTATTAGTTTTTATTGGTTTGAGAGAATTGAATAGAAAATAATATTTCGTTTTGCAAGATAGCAGGAGTTTTCTTGTAAAGAGATGATTTTCTTGAGAGGATTTATGTTGACAAGAAACTCTTCTCAGGTCATTATTATTGGACAGTATTTTTAGGCAGTGAACTGAAGAATCTTGGTATTGAATGGTGCTTGTTCTGGTTTTATAAGGGTTCTAGGTGCTGTTTTGTTTGGTGGTGTCTATTGATTTTTGTCTTGAATAATTGACACATGCAATACATAAAATTTTAGTGCATATAATTCTTGTGTGTTTATTCCTTGAATAATGGAAAGTGCCTTTTATTGATGTATCCTGTTGTATTTTGAGCTTTCTGTGTTTTTGATTCTTTCCCAGAAGATACTAAATATCTAGATGGATTGAGTCTTTGTGTTATATATTGTTAAAACTCTGATTTATATATAGCACAGGAATACTTCAGGCTGTGTTTGAGAATAGTTGATGTGGATAGATAGGTCTCCAACATAGGTTGTGTTTGGCGCGTAAATTTTTGGAAGAAATCGTTTTTGATCAGTGGTATGTAGTGGTTGAAAATTATTAGAATCAGGTCAACATAGTATATGTCACCAGTTGAAGAGTATGATATTTGATCTTTTTTTAATCCTTTGATAATGGGTATAATTTCATTTTCCGTGTATATTTGATGTAATAGAGACTGTTGGTCTGTGATGACCTGTATATCCTAGAGATTAAGTGATGAATCAGATATTAGGTAAAGATGCGTGCTATTCTAGAATAAATAGTTGCAGCTGAGCTGCCTGGGAAACGATGTTTTTGGTTTTATGGAATAGTAAGCCAGGATTAACATGGAATGGTATTTTTGAGAGGTTATCGCCGTTTCTTTGGGTGGGAATGGTCTTGATACCACGTGGTTGTATTCTGAGAAATACATTTTATTGAGAGGATTAGGGATTGGTTTTTCTTTCTCATAAGCGAATAAATGATTTAAAGAATCGTTATTCAGAAATTGAATCACAGATGTCCGAATCGCCTTCTGTCGATACTTATATTAAATTGAATGCGGAGTATGCTGCTCTCGCTCCTGTTATTTCTAAACTTAATAGTTATGATCAGGCAAAATTAGAAGAACAAGATTTAATATCTCTTCTTGCTGAAAAGGACATTGATTGTGAGATTCAGGCTATTGCTCAGGCGGAAATTTTAGAATTAGAGAAAAAAATTAAAGCGTTTGTGCATGAAATAAGCTGTCTTCTTTTGCCCAAGGATATGGATGATAACAAAAGTTGTATTCTTGAAATTCGTGCTGGGACAGGAGGTTCAGAGGCTGCATTATTCGTTGGAGATCTTTTCCGCATGTATGAGCGTTATTCTACATCTCAAAATTGGAAAATTGAGATACTTTCTTCAAGCGAGAATGATGATGGTGGATATAAAGAAATAGTGGGGACAATATCTGGTCGTGGAGTTTTTGCCCGTATGAAATTTGAATCTGGTGTTCACAGGGTACAGCGTATTCCTATCACTGAGGCAGGTGGTAGGATTCACACCTCAGCAGCAACTGTAGCAGTATTGCCAGATGCGGAAGAAATTGATATTGCGATTGCGCCAGAAGATATTCGTATTGATACTATGCGTGCATCAGGCGCAGGAGGTCAACATGTTAATACGACGGATTCAGCTGTGAGAATTACACATCTTCCTACAGGGATGATTGTTACTTCTTCAGAAAAATCACAGCATCAGAATAGATTGCAGGCAATGAAGGTGTTAAGAGCGCGTCTTTATGATGCTGAAAGAAGTCGTATAAGGAATGAAAGATCTGCAGATCGTAAATCGCAGATTGGATCAGGTGATCGTTCCGAACGGATTCGTACCTATAATTTCCCACAGGGTCGTATTACCGATCATAGAATTAATCTAACATTATATAAGTTAGAACATGTTCTCCAAGGTAGCCTTGATGAAATTATCAATGCTTTACTGACGGAAAATCAAGCAAGAATAATAGGTTCTACTAATGAGTAATCCATTGTTAATCGAAGAGATTCCTAGAACCGTTGGTGGGTGTCTGTCTTTGATTAAGCGTTGTTTCAGTAATTCAGGTCTGCAAGAATTAGGAGATCCTCGTTTTTTTCTGTGCGGAATTACAGGTTTATCTTCATCTCGGGTCGTTTCTGATCCAAGTGCGATTCTTGAGGGAAAGCATCGATTGTCTCTCAAAGAAGCAATAATTCGCCGCTTGAATCGTGAGCCAATACATCGTATTCTAGGTTGGTGTGATTTTTACAATGTGAGACTATCACTGTCATCGGATACTTTTGAACCTCGTCCTGAAACGGAAATATTAGTAGATGCTATTCTATCGCATTTCTTATTATGCTCAAAAAAGAAAAAGACTGCGCGCATTCTTGATCTTGGAACGGGTACGGGAGCAGTTTGCCTTTCGTTATTAAAGAGTAATTCTTCTTTTTCGGGTATTGGTGTTGATCTATGTCATAATGCAATAAAAATTGCACAGAAAAATGCTAGAGATAACGGTCTTTCTGAAAGATTTGAAGCCTTTCAAAGTGATTGGTTTGCTTCTGTTGAGGGTGTTTTCGATATTATTGTGTCCAATCCACCCTATATATCTTCAGCAGAAATAGGAAGGCTTGAACCTGAAGTAAAGAATTTTGATCCGCATATTGCTCTTGATGGTGGGGAAGATGGTTTGTCTCATTATCGTTTTATAGCAGACGGTATATCTCGACATTTAAAGAGTGATGGATTCTGTGGTGTAGAGATTGGCTATGATCAAAAAACAGATGTGATACATATTTTTGAAGAAAAGCAATTATTCTTAGTCAATTTTTTGAAGGATTGTGGAGGAAATGATAGAATATTGTTGTTTTGTCGTTGAGATATAATAGGTGTTTTTTTAATTTTTGACAATATAAGGATATATAAAAGTGTAATGAGCGGATGAAGAAATCAATAAGTTAATTTTTCTATTAAAAAATATTAAGTATTCAAAAATTGGATGGATAATACATGAGGTCAGGACAACAATATAAGCGTATTCGTGGACGAGGGTCTAGCAGTAATGGTAACGGGAATTTTAATCGTAAGAATCTTAATCCATTAGTACGCAACTACGATAGCACTGGACATGAGGTTAAGATTCGTGGAACTGCTCAGCATATAGCGGAGAGATATTCAGTCCTTGCTCGTGATGCGATGAGTGCTGGTGATTATGTGGTGGCGGAAAACCATTTTCAACATGCAGAACATTACAATCGCATTATTGCTATGGCTCAAGCACAGATTCAGGAAAGGTTAGAGCGTGATGAAAAAGAAAACCCTCTTGCAAAAGAGCAGAAGGAAGAGCAGCATATATCCGAGGGATTTGGGATTAATCCGGAGAGCCCAGATCAAAAAGAAATGCTGATTGGGGAACAGGATATTCAGCCTACCATTGAAGGTATGGCATTTGAATCGGGTTCTTCAGAAAGAGGAAAACCTAATTCTAACAACAGGGTGCGTCGTAGAAGATCTCCACGTCCACGTAATTTTAATAGCAATAAATCTATAGAAGAATTATCTGATTCTTCTACGACAAAGCAACCTTGTGCAGAAAATGAAGGGAATCTTGATAATGATACATCTGTGTGATTCTTGCGAGTAAATTGCCTTTTATTGAGTGATTAAATAGATAGAAAGGTTTTGTAATGAATAGTGATCGTTATTCAGACTTAATGCGTGGTATTATGCAATCTGCGCAGACATATGCTTTAGCTCAAGGTCATCAAAATTTAATGCCTGAACATATTTTGCATATTTTACTTGAGGATGAAAAGGGAATCGCTTGTTCGTTGATTACATGTTCTGGAGGTGATCTTCAACAATTGAAGATTATTAACCAGGAAGCTCTTTCTAAGTTGCCCAAAGTTAAGGGAGGGGGATCTCAGGTATATCTTTCTCAGCCTTTGGCGGAGATTGCGTCTAAGGCAGAAAAAATTGCAAAGGATTCAGGGGATTCTTTTGTAACAGTAGAAAAATTTCTTCTAGCACTGATGTCAGTGCAAGGATCTGTAGCACAATCTCTTCAAAAATGTGGAGTCAGTAGAGGTCGTCTTGAGGAATCTATTAAAAAATTGCGTAAAGGGCGGGTAGCCGATTCTGTTAATGCAGAAACAGGATTTGATGCATTAAACAAGTATTGTCGTAATCTGACAGAAGAAGCGCGAGACGGAAAGCTCGATCCTGTGATTGGTCGTGATGATGAGATGCGTCGTGCTATTCAGGTATTATCGCGTCGCACGAAAAACAATCCAGTCCTTATAGGAGATCCTGGCGTTGGTAAAACTGCTATTGTAGAAGGATTGGCTTCCCGTATTATTAATGGAGATGTTCCTGAATCTCTTAAAGGTAAGAGATTAATGGCTCTTGATATGGGGGCATTAATTGCAGGTGCAAAATTTAGAGGAGAATTTGAAGAGCGATTAAAATCTCTTCTCGGCGAAATACGATCGGAAAATGGTGAAATAGTTTTATTCATCGATGAGTTGCATATATTGATAGGAGCGGGAAAGACAGAGGGAGCGATGGATGCTGCTAATTTGCTGAAGCCCTCTTTAGCACGAGGAGAGTTGCACTGCATTGGTGCAACGACATTAGATGAGTATCGCAAGCATATAGAAAAGGACCCAGCTCTTGCTCGGAGGTTTCAATCTCTCATAGTTAGTGAACCAACAGTTGCTGATACAGTATCTATTTTAAGGGGACTTAAAGAAAGATATGAGCAGCATCACAAAGTGCGAATATCTGATTCAGCTTTGGTTAGCGCTGCAGTGCTTTCTAATCGTTACATTACAGATCGTTTTCTTCCTGACAAGGCTATTGATTTAATGGATGAAGCTTCTGCTAGAGTGCGGATGCAAATAGATACAAAGCCTGAAATCCTTGATGAGCTTGATCGTCGGATTATTTGTCTCAAGATAGAAAAGGAAGCATTGAAAAAAGAGAAAGATAAATCTTCTGGAGAGCGTCTTATAGCATTGCAAAAAGAATTGGTTTCTTTAGAAGAAGAATCGCAGGCTTTAACTCTTCGTTGGCAAGAGGGAAAGAGAAAGCTTTTTTATGCCGCTGATATCAAGAAGCGTTTAGAATCAATGCGCAATGAATTGGCTATAGTGCAACGTCAAGGGCATTTTGAGCGAGCTGGTGAGCTTGCTTATGGTCTGATTCCAAAGGCAGAACAAGAATTAGAAGCCGCCGAACAATCTGATAGCATGGCCACAGATATGCTTCAGGAAGTTGTAACATCTGATAATATTGCACATCTCGTATCACGTAGCACGGGAATTCCTGTTCATAAGATGTTGGAAAGTGACCGAGAAAAGTTTATTCGAGCGGAGGAAACGCTTTCTCAATCAGTTATTGGTCAGAAAGCGGCCATTGAATCTGTTTCTAGTGCATTGCGTCGGTTTCGAGCTGGTTTGCAGGATCCACAACGTCCAATGGGATCTTTTATGTTTTTAGGCCCAACAGGTGTCGGTAAAACAGAACTAGTCAAATCTTTAGCACGATTTTTGTTTGATGATGAATCGTCTATGGTGCGAATAGATATGTCCGAATATATGGAAAAACATTCTGTGGCTCGTCTTATAGGAGCTCCTCCTGGCTATGTTGGTTATGAAGAAGGGGGCGCTTTAACGGAATCAGTGCGCAGGCATCCTTATCAAGTCATTTTATTTGATGAAGTTGAAAAGGCACACCCAGATGTTCATAATATTTTATTGCAAGTTTTAGATGAGGGGAGATTGACAGATAGTCAGGGGCGTACGGTAGATTTTCGTAATACGATGATTATTATGACGTCTAATTTAGGAGCAGAATATCTTATACGAGATCATAGCGATGGAGATTCCCTTTATGAGAAAGTGATGGGAGTGGTGCAGTCTGTATTTAAACCTGAGTTTTTAAATCGCTTGGATGAAATTATATTATTTCAGAGATTGCATGAGGAAGATATGGCGCAGATCGTTCTCTTACAGATTGACAGGATAATGTCCCTCATTAAAGAGAAGAATATATCACTTAAATTTGCTGATCAAGCAATTGAATGGTTGTCTCGTAAAGGGTATAATCCTTCTTATGGTGTTCGGCCATTGAAACGTGTTATACAAAAGTATGTTCAGAATCCATTGTCTGACAAGATTCTTGCTAATCAAATATCTGATGGAACTTCTGTCGAAGTTTCTGTTGGACAGGATTGCCTTGATTTTCGAATTGTTTAGAATCGTTCGTCAAATAATATCAATTATAGTGACATTCCGTGGATTATATTCTCGATATATGTCTGAGATTGGTAAATTTTGATTATTGGTTTTACCGTAGGATTCATTGCATTAAAACAAATGAATTGATGAGATAGAGCAAGGCTATTAAATTTCTGCTCTATCTTTCTGTTTGACGATTAGAAGTTGATAAAATTGATTTTTGGGTATTTTTCCTGCATCGGATAAGATGATGTCTTTCATTACAGAGATGAGTAATATTGGTGCAATGAATACGGCATCACAAAGTCATTAAAATACTCTAACAGGAGTTTTCTCAGCACTCATTTTTATCTTTATTCCCACCAAATCTGTATTAATCTCATGTGAAAAACGATATTTTTCCTTGAATATCTATTCTAAAAATGACATTTAATTTCGCTATTTTCGTTCATAGATAAGAGTATCAAAACCACACAATAGATTAATGGTTTATATATTCGTCTCAGTATTCAAAGAAGTATTATGCACTATACTGCGTCGTGCATTAAGATTTTTTTTGCTACGGATTGTGTCATTTTTAATACTTTTCTTGCTCTTCTTTCTGATTCTATCCAAGTCCGGATTCCCAATTTTTTTAATTCCTCATACATTCTAAAGATGCAATTAATACAGATAAATATATTACGAGAAAATAATTTAAAGATTTAAAAGAGGAGATATCAGTTCTCTCCCTAATAAAACTAAACAATTGATTCTACTGTGATTTTTAGATATTTTCCTATTTTTTTTATAGGAAATGAGATGTCATATTTAAAAAAAGAAAAACTATCTCTCTCTTCTGGAGGATTTTATAAGAATGCTATAATGCTAAAATATAAGCAATGATTTCTTGTTTAAAATAATATCCAGTATTGAAGAAATGGACCGAAGAATAAACCACACCAAACCACTAGAAATGAATAAGTTGATTGTTGTCTATGTATGATTAAAAAAGATAGATAACCTCAGGAACAAAGAGAGAGAATGAGCCTAGAAAGATTTACAAAACAAGAGCTCTTTATTCTTGAAAGAGAAGTTTTATGATTTCGGTTTTCTTTTTCCTTTTTTGCTTCTGGTATGATCTTTTTGACAGTTGAGAACGTCTTCTATCTTTGTAATAATTAATACATATAGCCTGTTTTTTCTATGAGTTAAAATAAGGAATTTTGCTCCTATATATCTTTAATAAATCGATATTTTTTTAGATTCCTCTCCATTGTTGATGAGGGAATTGATCCTTTTTACTTCCATATTAAAACGATGGAGTAGATCCCCTTTTAGCGATTCTCTTTCAGGAATTCGAATTTTCATAGAATCGACTTTTATGCCATTGACAATTAATTCATAATGTAAATGTGGGCCTGTTACTATTCCTGTTGTGCCAATCCAGCCAATGATCTGTCCTTGTTTAACGTGCATTCCCGGTTTAATGTTTTTGACCATTTCATCTTGGTGGTTGTAAGAAGAAGTATATCCATTGCTATGGCGGATAATAGTTTGTTTTCCATAACCACCTGCCCAACCAGATTTTTCCACGATACCATCACTCACAGCAATTATTGGTGTTCCTCTTGGCGCTGCCCAATCAACCCCCGTATGCATCCGCGTATAGTTTAAGATTGGATGACGCCGCATACCAAATCCAGAAGTTACTCGACCATGGGGAACGGGTGATCGTAGCAAAAATGGTTGAGAGCTATTGCCATTTTCATTAAAATATTTAATCGATCCATCATGAGGATTTTGAAAACGGTAAAAGAGAACTCTATTTTCTCCAAAACGAGCATGAAGATAGAGTAGTTCCGAATCATTATTGATTTTTCCATCGATAGGATTAACAGAGAAAAAAGTTTCAAGAAAGTCAGTTGGTTTAAGCTGTGCTTGTAAGTCTACTTTGTTCACAAGGAGTCTGATGACGAGTTGTATGAGATTTGTATCCATACCGTGAAAGGAAGCAGAGCGCCAGACCCCATCGTATATGCTAGGAAAGTCTTCAGACGCTCGCATAGTATTAACAAGATAATCGTCAATATCTATTTTAGCGGGTTCAATACCTAAGACAAATTGATCATGATCATTAAGAGCAATAGTTAAAAGATGTTTTTTATCACGATAAATACTGACTCGAATTACGGTAGACTTATCATCTTTCTGTAAGATAGCAACTCTGATAAATTCGTTTTTTGTTAGCGTGTTAGAGGGCAGTTTTCCTTTGAGTGCACTTGCTATTTTTGAGGTCTCACTTTCGGCATAACCAGCATTGGTCAGGGCTTCAACAATTGTAGTATTATGTCGTATTGGAATTAAATCATCAGCAAATTCAGGTGATTCATTTTCCAATAATTGCGTTTCTGTGATACTCCTGTTTTCTTCAAGGATCCTAACTGTTGTATTATGAACCACTGTGGTATTACGCTCTTTTCGTAAGGGTTGAGAATCAGAATAGTAGAGAGTAAAGGATTGATTTTTTTCTTTGCTAAAAAGAGAAGTTTGATTGATAATAGCTTGTTTTATCTCATTATCTGTTGCAGTTTTATCTATTTTAATTCCGCTGATATTGAGTGGAAATATGGATTTTTTATTGATAATTTCGAGTTCGGATTCTGTCCCATATAATGAATCTATATTATTAATTGTATCCATTAACATCTGGGATGAAGATTCTATCTTGCTACCAGAAAGAATTTTTAATAGATCAAATTTGGGATAATCTTTTACATTTGGATAAGGTGTTGAAAATTTTATTTTGGCATAAATAAACGGAATTTTTTTAATAATATCTTTGCTCTGTTCCTTAATGAGAGTCGGAACGTCAATAATTATTTTTTCAGGGATTTTAGAATTTTTAGTTAGCAGATATGAGCGCATCCTTCTTATGGAGGAAAGCTTTGCATTTAAATTGGTTGGTTTTAAATCCTGCGCTTGGTTGTAGGGTTTTGCGGGTATAGCAACTTTTTGTCGTCCGTCCAAAGCAGTTAAGAGTGTTCCGCCCATGAGGATTCCTAAGGTTATCCCAGCCAAAAATGTTGAGGACAACCATTGAAGAGAGACCTTGAGTCTATCTGCAAGGAATTTGTCCCCATCACCTAAAATAGGTTGATCGTCACCAAAGGAAGATAATATATCTCTTTTATTCAATGTACTATGCAAAGCCACGTCACATGATTAATAAAAACAATATTTCATCATTTCAGTGAAGATGAAATAAAGCAAGTGGATATAGTTTTTAGGGTTAAGAGTCAAATTTTTTTGTATTGGTGTGGTGTTGGTAGAATATTTTTTTGAGGGGATTTAGGTATAAATA
>SEOL01000004.1 GCA_016808295.1 Candidatus Liberibacter ctenarytainae | reverse complement strand
CTATAATATCGACATGCCTTTGGGGATAACAACCCGCAAGATGAGAGCGGGGGAATTTGAAGGGGTCGATTATCACTTCATATCTCGCGAAACCTTCGATCATTGGAAGCAAACAGGTCTTTTCATTGAAGCCACAACATATCGCAATGAATGTTATGGCCTGCTCAAAAGCGAAGTTACATCTGCTTTGGATAAAGGGAGTGATCTTCTTCTTATTCTTGCAGCGGAAGGGCTAGAGACTTTTGAGCGTCTGTTTCCAGAACAAGTGGTCTCAATCTTTATAGCCCCACCATCATTAGAAGATCTGAACGATAGAAGACAAAAACGAGGCCAAACAGCAACCCAAGTTGAAGATATTTTTGGGGAATATAGGCCTTACAACTTCACAGTTACCAATGAGCATATTCCCAGTGCATGTAGGGAGGTATGTCTCATAAGGGGACAATTTGCGCAACCAAGAAGAATATTGAACGGAAAGATAGGATGACACGAGAGCCTATGAAAGGACGGATTAGCATTCGAGATACAGCTCGTATTGCTCAAGAGATGAATATTCGTATCGAGATTGAACAGGATGGTAGGATTTATCGGTTTGAGCCTTTGAAAGCGAAGAAAAAACCACCTATGGTGGAAGATAACAGCAATCCTTTAGGGCTCCACCGTAGATGATAAGAAAATTACCCCCCTATGTGGTGAAAGAACGAACCCGACATGGTAAGCTTGTTTTTTATTTTAGGAAAAACGGGGGCGCTCGTACCCGTCTTCCCTATCCTAAAGACCCAAGTTTTATGCCCGCATATATAGCAGCTTTATCAGGAATTCCGTTAGACCAAGGGCACATTAAATCGCCTACAAAAGAGTCCAATACTCTTAAATGGCTTATCTCTCAATATTTCAAAAGTGCTTATTGGGCGGGGCTATCTCTTAACTCTAAAAGGAACTTTGAAACCCATTTTGAACACCTCATCCAACAATCAGGAGAATTTGAATATCAAAAACTTACGTCTAAGCATATTCGTTTAGGGATAGAAGATCGAAAACACACCCCTGCTTCCGCCGGACAATTTTTAGCATCCATGCGGTCCTTGTTTAAGTGGGCATTGAAGAATGAATATATACAAACAAACCCTTGCAACGGAGTGGAAAGACCACGGCATAAGAGTGATGGTTTTATCCCTTGGACAATAGAAGATATGCAAAAGTTCAAGAGCTACTGGAAAGAAGGGTCTCAAGCTCATCTTGCTTTTGAATTTCTCCTCTATACAGGGCTACGGAGTTCTGACGCGTGCCGTGCAGGCAAACAGCATCTTAAGGATAAGATCTTTTCCATTAAAACCCAAAAAGTGGGAACTGTCGTAACCATTGAATTACCCAAACATTTAATATATCTTATTAGAAATAACACCTACTGGGGATAACACCTTTTTTGTAAACAGAGACAAACAGAGCATGAACGCAGCACAATTTACTCAGTGGTTTATATACAAAGCCAAGAAAGCGGGAATTGATAAATCAGCCCATGGGGTCAGAAAACTTTCTGCCACGTTAGCAGCTGAAGCTGGGGCAACGGCTCATGAACTAATGGCTGTTTTTGGTTGGAAATTAATATCACAAGCAGAACTATATACTAAAGGGGCTGATCGTATTCGTCTTGGGATTCAAGCATCAAAACTTATTTCTGTCCCCTCTTATAATTCCGAACCAAATAAAAAGTGCGGAGATAATCAATAAAAACATCGTTAAATCAAATACTTAGAGTTATATCAGTATTATTATGAATTATTACAAAAAAAACCGATAAGATTTTTTTAATGCAGCAACAAACTTATCAGATTCCTCTTTGGTATTATACATTGCCAGTGAGGCACGACAAATAAAATCGAATCCTAAAAAATCCAACAAAGGAAAAGCACACTGTCTTCCAGAACGAACTGCAATACCTTTTTTATCTAGAAAAAAAGATAAATCATATGGATGTACATCCTTCATTTGAAATGAAATAATGGGAGAATCTTCTATCTCATCATTTACTAATCGCAAACCATCAATTTCTTTTAGTTGAGATCTCGTATATCTTGCAAGTTCTTTTTCATAGGAGAAAATAGATTCTTGATTAAGACTGTTGATATAATCTAATGCAGATCCTAATGCTATCACCTGAGAAATGGGTGGCGTTCCTGCTTCAAATCGATTGGGTATATCAGCATAGGAGACATAGTCTTGTCGTACATCAGCAATCATCTCACCTCCCCCCATAAAAGGGCGCATACTATTGAGACGATGTTCTTTACTGTATAAGACTCCTATACCATCAGGACCATAAATCTTGTGTCCTGTAAACACATACCAATCACAATCTAAATCCTGAACGTCAACTTTAGTATGTACTGCTGCTTGGCTTCCATCAACCAAAACTGGAATATGACGTTTGTGCGCAATACGACAAATCTCTTTTATGGGAACAAGAGTTCCTAATACATTCGACATATGGGTAATGGCTATAAGTTTAGTACGTTCCGTTAAACACTTTTCAAATGCATCAATATTTAAAACACCTTGACGATCAATAGGTGCCCAAACAATACGAGCCCCTTGGTGTTCCCGCAAAAAATTCCATGGAACGATATTTGAATGATGTTCCATAACAGATATCACTATTTCATCTTCTTCTTTAATATGTGGAATACCCCACGCGTAAGAAACGAGATTAATACCCTCAGTTGCAGAACGTGTAAAAATAATTTCTTTTTCTGAAGAAGCATTGAGAAAATCACATACTTTACGACGTGCGCCTTCATATGACTCTGTTACCGCACGTGCCATATAATGCGTTCCTCGATGAACATTTGCATATTCATGGCTGTATGTATGAACGATAGAATCAATCACAGCGCGAGGCTTTTGAGAAGATGCTGCATTATCAAAATAGATCAGTGGGTTTTTACCAATCTGTCTAGATAATATGGGAAAGTCTTTTCTAATAGAATGGACATCAAAATTCATTACTATATCCTGTCATAGACACACACGTTATAGATAAAATTTCACTAGATATTAGTTTAATATACCACACATTATTATGTGAAATTAAGCGGAGAAATTTTTTTGATCGACGAATCTATTTATCTGATCATTTCATAAAGCTCTTATTCATCCATGCGGATATAATTTTTTCTAGAGAGGATTGTAATAATTCATCTTCAAGATCTGCAATAACTTCGGAAACAAAGGCATGAGAAAGCATAAGATAAGCTTTCTTTTCCGGAATACCGCGCATCATAAGGTAATATAGGTGATTCTGATTAATGTCAGAAGTGGTTGCTCCATGACCACACAGTACATCATCTGCAAAAATTTCTAGTTCTGGTTTAACAAAAAAATTACCCTCATCCGACCTTAAAAGAGTACGAGAAGTCATATTTGCATTACTTCCTTGCGCCTTGGCCGATACACTAATTTTTGCTTGGAATACTCCTGTGGATTTTTCTAATACAATATTGCGAACGGAGGTAGTAGAGTGCGAATTAGGCTCCTTGTGATTCAAAAACACAGATAAATCATGATGCGTAGTCCCTTTTAATAAATTGATACCTCGCAACATTACCTTGCTTTCTTCTCCTTCAACATCAACAAATACTTCCCTTCTAACAAGCCCTTCGCTAGTATGAATGACAAATATTTTCAATGAAGCATTTCTTTCTAAGAAAACACGCACTTGCCCCAAATGGGTATCTTCTGCGCCTTGTTCTTGTACAATAACCCAGACAACTTCCGCGCCACTACATACTTTTATCTCTGCGATAGATGATACAAACGATGGATATTGTTGAGAGGTGATATAACGCTCAACAATTGTTGCTTTAGAATTGATACCACATTGAATAGAATAACGAAGATTCATCTGTCCACCAGATTGCACGGACTGCAATTCAAGGGGAACATCCAAGTGACATCCATCAGGAATCTCTATCCTATATCCATCTTTAACCAAAATCGCGTTTATATAACCAATGACATCATGCTTTTTTAGCGGCTCTAAATAGAGAGATTTTTCCTCCTTATGAGAAAAATCATAAACTCGTATATTTTTTTCTTGTGCAGAACAAGGAATTTTCCGTCCAATAAGCAATTTTATACTGCCTTCTACCAGGCAATCATATTCTTTTTCAAGAACGGACGACTTTTCCTTGTTGGCAGGGAATATTTTCAAAATCCTTTTTAAATCCGTATAATGCCAATCTTCAATGCGTCGTGTTGGCAAAAGACCTTCTGCACGAAAATCATGCAATAAACGACTCTTAAAAGCAGTTAGTTCTTGATTAACGGTCTGTTCTTGACAAGCCGCATCGCAAGCTTGAATCAACATTGTTTCTGCTGCTGTTAAATGCTCTACATTTGATTTTTTGTTCATGGTATACAATTTTCTTTGATTAGACTAGCATAACCATTTTTTTCAAGATCATGGGCAATTCTTGAATCTCCGGTGCGAACAATTTTTCCATGATGAAGAACATGAACAGTATCTGGCTTGATATAATCCAAAAGACGCTGGTAATGCGTAATAATGAGAAACGAACGATTAAGAGAGCGTAAATCATTTATTCCACGGGCAGCAACTTTCAAAGCGTCAATATCAAGACCTGAATCCGTCTCATCAAGAATGCACAAACTAGGCTCTAAAAGACTCATTTGCAAAATCTCAAATATCTTTTTTTCACCACCAGAAAAACCAACATTCAATGAACGTTTTAGCATCTCCATATTAATACCTAATTTGCCAGCAGCTTCCTTTACCTTACGGATAAAATCCGGGACCAATAGTGCTTCTTCCTGACGTTCTTTACGCTGTTCATTAACAGCTACCTTTAAAAATTGCATCGTTATAATACTAGGTATTTCCACAGGATATTGAAGAGCAAGAAAAATTCCTTCTGATGCTCTTTTTGGAATATCCCAATCTAAAATACTATTTCCTTTGTATATAATATCTCCAGACGTTACCGTATAATCTTTATGTCCAGACAATACATATGACAGAGTTGATTTTCCAGATCCGTTTGGACCCATAATAGCAGCAACCTCTCCAGGTTTGATTGTTAAATCAAGTCCTCGAATAATCTCCGTATCCGTTCCTACAATTTTTGCATGAAGATCTTTGATTTCTAGCATGTTTTCTTTCCATTTACTTCACTACATATCAGAGAATATGTATGTGATAAGACTTTATCCGACAGATCCTTCTAACGAAATCTCAATTAATTTTTGTGCTTCTACAGAGAATTCCATCGGCAATTTTTGCAAAATTTCTTTGACAAATCCATTGACAATTAATGCTATGGCAACCTCTTCCGGAATTCCTCTTTGTAAACAATAAAACAAGTGTTCATCTGATATTTTAGATGTTGTTGCTTCATGCTCCAAATTACAGGAAGAATTTTTTGCTTCAATATAAGGAACAGTATGAGCGCCGCAACGATTTCCAATTAACAAACTATCACATTGCGTAAAATTCCGAGCATTATCCGCCCGACGGTGAATTGATACTTTTCCACGATATGTATTATTAGAAAATCCAGCAGAAATACCTTTAGAAACAATACGACTTGTCGTGTTTTTGCCAAGATGCAACATTTTAGTTCCACTATCAATTTGCTGATAACCGTTAGAAATAGCAATTGAATAAAATTCTCCACAAGAGTTGTCACCACGCAGTATACAAGAAGGATACTTCCATGTAATAGCTGAACCAGTTTCTACCTGAGTCCACGATATCTTTGATTTAAATCCACGACAATCACCACGTTTTGTCACAAAATTTAAGACACCACCATTTCCTTGTGAATCTCCTGGAAACCAATTTTGAACAGTTGAATATTTGATTTCAGCATTATCCAGTGCAATTAATTCAACAACAGCAGCGTGCAGTTGATACTCATCACGTTGCGGAGCCGTGCATCCTTCTAGATAAGAAACATAGGAACCTTCATCGGCAATAATCAGGGTACGTTCAAATTGACCTGTATTCTGGGTGTTTATGCGAAAATAAGTTGATAACTCCATAGGGCATCGAACCCCTTTGGGAATATAAACGAATGATCCATCTGTGAAAACCGCTGAATTTAACGCAGAATAAAAATTGTCTGATATCGGAACAACTGAACTTAAATATTTTTTCACAAGATCTGGATATTCACAAATAGCTTCTGAAATTGACATGAAAAGAATGCCATCTCGCTTTAATTCTTTTTTAAAAGTTGTAATGACTGAAACTGAATCAAAAACAGCATCAACTGCTACTTTGGACGTTTTTACCCCAGCTAGAATCTCTTGTTCATGCAGAGGAATTCCTAATTTTTCATATGTTCTCAATAATTCTGCATCTACTTCATCTAGGGATTGAGGAGCCACGAAATTTTTAGGTGAGGCATAGTAATATAAATCGTTGAAATCAATTTTAGGATACTGTACGCGAGCCCAAGTAGGCTCTTCCATGGTTAACCAACGCTGATATGCACGTAGTCTCCACTCTAGCATCCATTCTGGTTCATTTTTTTTTGCGGAAATAAAACGAATAATCTCTTCGCTAAGACCTTTTGGAGCTTTATCAACTTCGATATCAGTCTTAAAACCGTATTTGTATTGATCAACATCGATTTTGCGTACCTGATCAACTGTTTCCTGTACTGCTATCATTAAGAACCTTTATTTGTTAGTAAAATATCTCTATGAGCACCATGTATCATGCATCATAAGTATAATTTATACAATACTAATACACTCAACAATTTATTTATTTAACTCAGTAAGACCATTCTAATGAACCCTTGAAGGGTTTTTATCTTTTTATGAATTCATCTTTAACCCACAGTCAGATATAATGCCAATCTTGTGAATAAACAAACTTTAAAAGTACTACTTTTAATTAGTATGCCCGAATTAAAAATAAAAATCATAATATTCGCAAAACCGCAACAGTAGAAAGACGTTCTGATAAGCCTTCTGTGGCCAATGCTTTGTAGGAATAAAAGCGAGACTAGCGCTTGAGATGATGTTGTTTCTAGGATTACGAAGATCCGATGTTATAAGAATGGGAGCCATTAAAAGATGGGGTTATGTCACCCAAAAGACTGGGGGGCGCATATCCCATCCCCTACCCTAAAAGATTGCATAGATGCCACTCCGTTAGGTGATATATTTTTAACCACCTCTTGTGGAAAAACTTTCCAGAATGCTTCTTATTTTTCTAAATGGTTTAAAACCCAAAGCAAGATTGCCAGCTAAAATAGGATGAGCCTTATGTATGACTATCTGATGAATCGCAAAAAATACTTTGGCCATAAGAACGTTTTGTCGGATGTCGAGACGTTAAAGCCAAAAGATAACCTGCCGTAATACATATCCCTAACATAGAAGACCCTCCATATGAAATGGCGGGAATGGTTATCCCTTTTGTCGGTAAAAGATTTAAATTCACACCAATGTTAAAGAATGCCTGAAAACCTATTTGCAAAGCAAGACCATATATGGCTAAACGAGCGAAATCATCTGTTTCTCTTAAAGAATACATAAAAGCACGCATCACAATAAAAGTAAAAATACATAAAATAACAATACAGAAGAGAATACCAAATTCCTCTGCTGCCACAGAAAAAACAAAATCAGTATGACTATCAGGAATAATACGTTTCATGATTCCTCCTCCAGGCCCTTGACCAAACCATCCACCGTGTATAATGGCTTCGCGCGAGTTATCTACTTGAAAAGAATCTCCTATTCCAGTCAAAAAATAGTCAATACGAATAGCAACATGGGGCATCATTTTATAGGCTAATATCAGACTTATCATACCACAAAAACCAAACATAATAACCCAAAACCAAAGAACACCTGTAATAAAAAACATACAACCCCATATTAAAGAGATTAAAATACTCTGTCCAAAATCTGGCTGAGCAATGAGAAGTGCTACGATAATTCCAAATAAAATAAGAGAAAAAATATTTCCTGATATTTCTGGTTGACGCATCTGCTCGGAAAAAAGCCAAGCACAGACGATAATAAAAGCGGGCTTCATAAATTCAGAAGGCTGAACTGACGTTCCTGCAAAATACACCCAACGTTTGGCACCTTTAATTTCAATTCCCAAAAACAATGCTAATACCATCATTACTAAAGAAACAAAAAGCAAAATACAGGCGCTATTTCTCACTTGTTTTGGTGAAAAAAAAGAAAACAATATCATGATTACGATGGAGGGAAAAAGGAAAAGAGCATGCCTTTTGACAAAATAAAAGCTATCAAGTCCTAGTTTTTCAGCAACAGATGGTGATGAAGCAAAAGATAAGAGAAAACCTATTCCTAACAAAGATAAAAATGCTATAAGAAAAAACCAATCGACAGTCCAAAACCATTCTGCCCAAACCCCTCGTTCAGTGCGTTTTACCATAGAAACTCTCTTTCCTTGTCAAGATTAATAAGCATTTCTATCCCTTTGATTTTAGAAACTTGCGACATAAAAGCAAATCCTCTTTCTCTAAAATCTATATATTGATCAAAACTAGCGCATCCTGGAGAAAACAAAACAATGGAGGGAACTTGAGCATAGTATACATCATGAACTACGCTTTCGATAGCCTTATCAAGCGTTTGAGATACCTCACAATTGACTCTTTCTTGCAAAGAATGGGCAAAAATCTCTGCAGATTCTCCAATAAAATATGCTTTAGCAATTTTTGATAAATACGGAAATAAAGCTGAAAAATCATTTGATTTCGATATACCACCTGCAATCCAGTAAATCATGGATCTTGTCTTCATCAGTGCATAGCGGACAGAATCAATATTCGTTGCTTTCGAATCATTTATAAAAATAACTTGGCCCAATTGAGCTATTTTTTGAAACCGATGTATTAATCCGTTAAAAGAAGAAAGGGATTGTTTTATTTCCTCTATGGTTAAACCCAATTTCACACAAACTGCAATCGCTGCATCTGTATTCTGAACAGGGTATTCTTCTTGGTCTTTCGAAAGACCAACAATGACTTCAGAGGTAGAAGAAAATTGCATACAAGATCTCTCGACCGAAAGATCTTGTTTCAATATTTTGTGAGGAGATATCAGAGTCATAGAATGTCTTATTTTTGCAAGATCAGAAGCAATTTGTCTTGTAAAACAATCATTTAAACAGAGAACGGCATGCTGACTCTGCGTTACAATCTTTTTCTTAATAGCAATATAATTCTCTAAATTATGGTGTCGATCTAAATGATCAGCAGAAATATTCAGTAATACTCCAATTGAGGGATCAATCGTTGGTGTCAACTCTATCTGATAAGAAGAACATTCAATAATATAAAAACGACTAGAAGAAAAATCCTTGAGATTCATAACCGGATTCCCAATATTTCCACCCAATTGAACATCACATCCTTTTTGATTCAAAATATGAGCAATCAATGCAACGGTTGTTGACTTACCATTTGTTCCAGTAACAGCTATAAATGGAGAATGACAGGATGCAAGGCGCCTCTCTCGGACAAACAACTCGATATCTCCAATGACTTCAACATGGAATTGATTGGCTAATTTGACACACCAATGCTTCTTGTCTCCTGTAAGAGGAACTCCAGGAGATAATACAAGGGCAGAAACTTGTGACCATTGAATGGTTCGAAAATCAACAACGCTTATTCCAATATTTTGGGCGTTAATCAAAGAGTGCGGGTTATCATCCCAAGCAATGACACGTGCACCAGAATTGAGTAAAGCACGAGCCGTAGCCAATCCCGAACGAGCCATACCAAAAACAGCAACTAATTGGTTGTGAAAACTGTGTGTTTTCATGAGAACATTCAATGTATTTTCAAAGTTAAAATTCCGACAATAGCCAACATAAGAGCAATAATCCAAAAACGGATGACGATTTGGCTTTCAGTCCATCCTTTTTTTTCAAAGTGATGGTGAAGAGGAGCCATCAGAAAAATCCGTTGTCCAGTTATTTTAAAATAGAACACTTGAACTATGACAGAGAGCGTTTCCACAACGAATAATCCACCAATAATGATCATGATAATTTCTTGTTTTGTCGCCACTGCAATTCCTCCAAGCATGGAACCAAGGGCAAGTGCCCCTGTATCTCCCATAAAAATAGCTGCTGGCGAAGCATTAAACCATAAGAAACCAAGCCCTGCTCCGATAAAAGCACTTATGACAACTATTAATTCTCTCACTTCGGGTATAAAATGGATATGTAAATCTTGTGCCAAAACACTATTTCCAGCAACATAAGCAATCAAAGCAAATGCCGCAGATGCAATCATGACCGGCACGATAGCTAAACCATCAAGACCATCTGTTAAATTAACAGCATTAGCCGATGATACAATAACGAGGGCACCAAAAGGGATAAAAAATATTCCTATATCCCATATAAAATCTTTTAAAAAAGGAAATGAAATGGCAGTACTCATTCCACTATTAAAAAGTGTGGGTTTCGAAACAAGAAGAATGGCACAAACAGCAATGGCCGCAACCAATACTTCTGCTGCAATTCTGATCTTCCACGATAGTCCGCCCTGGTCTTCTATCGTAACTTTCAAATAATCGTCACAAAAACCAATGAAACCAAAAGTTATTGTTAATAACAAAATGATGCTGACATAGGGAGATGACCAATCAGCCCATAAAAGCGATGATACTGTCATTCCAATCAAAATCATTATACCACCCATGGTTGGGGTTCCGATTTTGTTAGAATGTATTGATAAATCAGTAATCCGAATAGGTTGCCCTTTTTCTCCTTGATAAACACTGAGAAGACGGATGATCTTAGGACCACATGCGAAAACTATAAATGCAGCACTGAAAAATGCAGCACCCGATCTCACTATGATGCATTGAAAAAGATCAATAATTGAAATATATTCCGAAAAATTATTCAACCTGACAAGCATTTAAATACCTCTCTATAACCTATATATGGAATGCATACAATTTTCTACTTCTCAAGCAAGAACTGGACTATACGGTCAAATCCACACATATGAGAAGATTTGATAAGCATGACATCCCCTTCTCTGAGAGATCCTTGAATATATGAAAGAAGATCCTCTATCCTCTCATAATGTTGAGCGTGAATAGTCTTTGGAAGTGCTTTTTTCAATGCCATCATATGTTTACCCATTAGCCATACGTGTGAAATATGATGCGAAGATAAAATGATCGCTAGATCCGCGTGAAATGATTCCGACATTTCACCTAAATCTCCCATATCTCCCAAGACGGCAATACGTCGCCCTTTTCCATAAGGAGCAATCTGAGCTAAAACAGATATTGCAGCTGCCATAGAGGCAGGATTAGCATTGTAACTTTCATCGATCAGAGTAAAAAATCCAGTATTCAATGCAAGACGATACCGTTTCCCTCGTCCTTTGAGCGAATGAAAAGCAGAAAGAGCGCTGATCGCCTCATCAACATTGGCATTCAAGAGTGAAGCAACCCCTAATGTTGCCAGAATATTATACGCCATATGCTTTCCCAAAGCATGGTTTGTCATAGATAACGACTGTCCTTTGATATTTAAAGTCATACAAGATTGTTCCAATGATTGATTAAATGTCAGCATCTGGAAATCGGCATCGATCGATTGTCCAAAAGAAAATATTTTGTGAATGCCTCTTGCATGGCACCTCTCTTTGATAAATCCAAAGTAGGCATTATCATGATTTAAAAGAATAGATCCCGTTTTTTCCAATCCTTCAATAATTTCCGCCTTAGCAGAAGCGATTTCCTCCATTCCTGAAAAATTTCCTATATGTGCAGGAGCAACAGTCGTAATCACAGCAATATGGGGACGAACTAACTCAGTTAGTAACCGAATCTCACCTGAATGACTCATCCCTAACTCAAAAATACCAAACTCTGCGTCATCTGACAGACATGCCAATGTGAGCGGAACACCAATATGATTATTGTAAGAATCCCTACAAACATGTGTTTTTCCGATAGAGGACAAGGTTTGTTTGAGCATCTCTTTGGTGGTGGTTTTTCCAACAGATCCCGTAATAGCGATAATACGAGCCTTAGAACGAAGACGTGCTGCAATAGCCAACTTTTTCAAAGCAGACAACACATTTTCTACCAATAAAATCGGAATTTCTAGAGATTCTAAGGATTTTATAGACGAAACCTTCTCTGAATTAATGACAACAAGAGATGCTTTTTTGTGGATGGCATCCATCACGTAATCATGGCCATCATAACGATGGCCTTTGATGGCAAAAAACGCCTCTCCTGGTTCTATAGAACGGCTATCTATAGAAATTCCTGTAATATAACCTGTAGGAACTTCCTTACTCGTGGTTCCTTGTATAGCATGGTAAAAATCATGCAATCGCCATAAACATTTCATAACGATGATTCCAACAGTAATTCCCTGATAATATCACAGTCAATTGATATCCTTGTTTTTCCTTTATCCACGATTTTTACGGTCTCGTATCCTTTTCCAGCAACGACTAATATATCTTCTTTTTCTAACATCGATATTGCAAGAAGAATTGCTTTTTGACGATTTCCTTCTTCAATAAATCGAGGGGATCCATCAATAATGTCAGCACGAATTATTTCAGGATCTTCAGAACGTGGGTTATCATCGGTTACAATAGAGACATCAGCAAGCTGCAAAGAAATCAGTCCCATTATTTTACGTTTTCCGCGATCACGATCTCCTCCACACCCAAAGACCATAATAATACGACCCAAGGTCATACTTCTAAGAGTTTGTAAAAGAATCGTCAGAGAATCAGGGGTATGAGCATAATCAACATAGATTTTCCCTCCCTTTGAATTGCATCCAATAAATTCAAGCCTTCCAGGGATAGCCTCCAATTTTTCTAAAGAGCTCATCACAGTAGGAATATCGATTCCTGTGGCAATACACATCCCTGCTGCGACCAAAGCATTATGGAATTGAAATTCTCCCTGCAAAGGAAAAAAGACATCCCAATTTTCTCCTTCAATAGACAAGCTTACGTGTTGTTTTCCCTTCTCTGGAGCCAGCTTTTTGATGCGGATAAATTGTCCGTCATAGCCTACTGATAATGCATTACAACCAGCTTTTTGAGCGCGATTCATAACTTTCTTTGACCAAATATCATCGGCAAAAATGACTGCTGGAGATCCTTTAGGTAATAATTCTTCAAAAAGACGCATTTTAGCATTGAAATATGCCTGAATTGTTTTGTGGTAATCGATATGATCTCGTCCAAGATGTGTAAAAGATCCAGCTGCAATTTTTATGCCATCTAATCGATATTGATCGAGCCCATGACTTGATGCTTCAATAGAGACATGTGTTATTCCCTGAGAAGAAAAATGTGCGAGTGTCTGTGCAAGAGATACAGGATCAGGAGTTGTCATTCGACTTTCATCCTTCAACTGATGTGATATCATTCCTACCTCTCCAATTTGGGCGGATGATAATCCAGCATATTGACATATCTGACGCACAAAAGATGCCACTGAAGTTTTTCCCGATGTTCCCGTAACAGCTAATATTTTATCAGGATATTTCCCATATAATCTGGCTGCGATAAGAGACAAAAAAATTCTTGTATTTTCAACGATGAGAATTGGAACACCCATACTGATTTTTGAAAAATCTTGCAATGAATGCGCAGAAGAAATAACAATAGCAACAGCACCATGTTTGAAGGCTTCTGAAATAAAATGATGTCCATCCGCCTTATTCCCTTTAATGGCAACAAACATCCATCCTGGCTGAATAAAACAGCTATTTGATGAAACACCAGAAATGTCACACTCGCTCCATTCAATAGGAAATTTCAGCAATTGATTCATCAGTTGTGGATAATCATGAAATATCACATCTTTTAATTTCAATAATATCTCCTTATAAAATGAATTCTTGTTCTCAAATTTCTCATCACACCTACAACATCATCAAATTAAAGTCATTAAATTTAAAAAACAGGCTTGACACCTAACATAGTGGCTGATTGACGAATAATTTCCCCCACCATAGGAGCTACATTTACCCCAGCAGTCAACTGATTATGCGACTTTATTTTAGGAGAATCCATAAAGCTGAGGACAATATATCGAGGATTCCTTGTAGGAAAAACTGCAAGAAAAGAATTGAAGTTTACCTCATCGGAATAATTCCCATCAATTACTTTTTGAGCTGTTCCAGTTTTCCCTCCAACCTCAAATCCAGGAACATAGGCTCGTCGTCCCGAGCCACCAACAACGCCTTGGCGCAATAAGGAACGCATCGTCTCTACCGTATTCTTTTTAAGAACAGTGCGAGATATTTTTTCAGCTTCCGAACGACTCCGAATCATAAAAGTCGGTGAAATAAGGTAACCACCGTTGACGAGTGCAGCAGCAGCAACCGCAGTTTGTAAAGGAGTTGTCGCAATACCGTGTCCAAACGCAATCGTCAAAGAATGAATTCTCTTCCATTGGTGAGGATGAGAAGGCGCCTTAATTTCAGGTAATTCAGTTTCAACCTTGGTTAATAAACCTAATTTTTGTAAAAAATCTTTGTGTTGACTAATTCCTATAGCATCGGCAATTTTAGCCGCTCCAATATTGGAAGAATATTGCAAAATTTCTGGTATAGTCAATATGCGTGCCTTTGGATGAAAATCTTTGATGAAATATTTCCCTATCTTGATGGGATGACGCGTATCAATCGTATCGTTGATTGTAAATAATCCGCTATCAATTCCCATCGCAATGGTAAATACTTTAAAAATAGATCCCATTTCGAAAATTCCATAGGAAATACGATTAAGCCAACCTTCTTTTTTTTTATCTATTGGGTCATGAGGATCGTGATCAGGAATGGAGACCATTGCGACCACTTCTCCTGTAGAAACATTCAAAATGATAGTTCCGGCAGACTTTGCATCATATTTTTTCTTATTTTCTATCAGCGCTTGATGCACTATCTCTTGAACGCGCAAATCAAGAGATAACTTAATTGGAGCGAGATATTTTTCATCTCCAACTGCTGTTGATGAGTGCGTTAATCCTTGCGCATCAATAAATTTTTCGATTCCTGCTATACCACGATTATCGATATCAACGTACCCTACAACATGCAATGTACTGGAAGCAGCAGGATAAAAACGACGATTCTCAAGACGAAAACCCAAACCAGGAATCCCAAAGCTTAAAATACGATTTTGCTGTTGCGGAGTTAAATGGCGACGTAGCCACTGAAATTTTGACTGAGAAGATAATTTTCGATGAATCATTTTTATATCAAGATCGGGTAATACCGTTTGCAACTTTTCAATGATTTCACCTGGAGAAATAATCTTATGTGGCTCAGCATACAGGGAAAATGTTGGGATATCCATCGCAAGAATTTCTCCATTTCTATCAAGGATATTTGGACGTGACGTCATCAACCATTCAGAAGATTGTACGGGAGAATTCAGCTCTAATTGAATGTTTCCATATTGAATCAACCTCATGAAGAGAACAATATGGATCAAAAGAAATACAGTAATTGTTATCCTAATACGATTCTTGCTTTGTGTCATGACTTGTTTATAACGCTTGCTAATAACCTTTTTTCTATTTTCTAAATTGTAAAACATACTGTATTCACTGACAAGATGATGCGCCATATCCATGGAATAATTTACTTGAAATTGAGACATTATGACAAAAGGAAACAACATTTGAAGACCCTACAATTTTTGCATCAATATTTTTTTCTATAAATAATAAAACTATTTGTTTTTACTGTGTTTTTTGATATTTATGGATTTTAAACGTCCTTTTTTGGTTTGAAAGAGATGTTCCTTACGCGAATCTAATCGCCATTTCAGCCTCAACAAATCATCAAAAGAGATTAAATTAACTGGATCCGTTGGCTGTAATTGCAATTCTGCTTGATAAAGAGAAGATAAATTTTTGATTCGAGAAGGCTGAACCAACAACGCCCACTGTGCTTTCAATAAATCAATAGAATCATTTTCCACTGCGATCGCATTTTCCAAAACCCTCATCTTTTCTCTCCTAACCGCGGATTGATGTTTAATAGAGTATGTTGCTACAATAGCGATGATGAGGATGATGAGCATTGCTAAATCAATTGTTTTGGGCACGTCGCATTCCAAATTGAGAAAGTGTCGGCAGTCTCGCTAAATTCGCAAAAGAAAGAGCATCTTCCAAAGGTTTTTCCGAAGTACGAACTCCAGCACGCAATTTTGCAGAACGTGCCCGTCTATTCAAGGCGATATCATCACGAGTTGGAATCATTACTTTTTTGAACGCAGGTTGAAAAATTGCAGAAGGCGCATCAGGAGGAATCATATGTCGAAGAGCCTTCACCCTGCATAAACGACTAACAAAAAACTTTTTAACAAGACGATCTTCCAAAGAATGAAAAGAAACAACGACGAGAATCCCTCCACACTTCAAAACTTTTTCTGCGGATATTAATCCTTGTAATAACTCTTTTAATTCATCATTGACAAACATACGCAACGCTTGAAATGATCGTGTTGCAGGATGAATGCGGCTTTTTTTATTGATATATACGATATCTTGGATTAAAGACGATAAATCTTGTGTCGTTTGAAAAGGATGAGATTTACGTCGTTTGACGATTGCATGCGCGATACGAGTGGCTTGTTTTTCTTCTCCTAAAATACCCAAAATACGAATAAGATCTTTGACATTAACGCGATTGACAACGTCGGATGCTGACACTCCAGAACAAGACATTCGCATGTCGAGAGGACCATCTTTTTGAAAGGAAAAACCCCTAGATCCCTGATCAATCTGCATAGAAGAGACCCCTAAATCAAAGACGATCCCATCAACTCCATCATCAGGAACATGGTGTTGTAACTGAGAAAAAGTCGTGTTGAAGAGAGAGAATTGATCTTTATAATGGCTCATCATCTCTTGACCTCGTGAGACTGCCAATGGATCACGGTCTAAGCCAATAACATTTGCTCCCATTTTACAAAAATGACGGCTATATCCTCCCGCGCCGAAAGTAGCATCCACGATACTCTTTCCAGGTTCTGGTTTCATCAATGCAACAACCTCTGGCAAAAGAACAGGAGTATGCGGATCCTCCTGATTGATGGCAGATGAGATATCTTCGGAAAATGCACATTTCATCATCAATTCCTTTTATTCTTTTTTCTTAGAAACCTGACGCGAATACTCATTACGAGATTCTGCTTGAAAGGTTTTAAATGTCTGAGGATTCCATAATTGAAAGCAATTTCCTCTTCCAACAAAAGAAACTTCATTTTCAATACCCGAAAATTCACGAATAAAATCTGTGATCATAATCCTTCCCTCAGTATCCATTTTCAAAAAAACCCCTCCTCCATGAATCAAAAGGGATAATTGGTTGGCTTCCATTGAGAAAGGATCACATCCTTCTATTTTTTTCTCAAAACGCTCTAAAAGAGAACTATCTCCAACACTTACAGCTGGAAAGAAAAAATCCTGGAAGCAATATAAATCGCCCATACTACGCTCTATTAAGACTGTTCGAAAAACTGAAGGAATAGAAACGCGTCCTTTTGAATCTATTTTTTTCGTCGCATTGGATAAAAAACGGCTCATAACCACCACCATAATTATACCGCTATTCAACGAATCAAATAGCTTCATAAAGGTATAATATGGGATAACATGGGAATTTTTGGGCGTCAATGGGATTATTTTGTGGAAATCCGTTCAAGATAAAGGAAAGATCTTGTTTTTAAAATAAGATCAATAATCTTTTTCCTTTCCATCCTTTTTAGCGTCCTTGAATACAAATATTATTTATAAAGATTAAAACCCCTTATAATCAATTACTTAAATACCCCTAATCCCTGAATTAGGGGTATTTGATTCTACTGCATATTCTTTATTGCAAACCCGCACCTTTTAAAAGGAGTTGTTGACCCAATACAACTCTGCCTCAACCTCTCTTCTGACAATGAGACTCTTTAGCTTCTTGCCTCCTGCAAAGATCCATCTATTACATTCAATCATAGCGTTGGACCAATCTTCTTCTTAAAAGCGCTGTATTTGTATCTACTAATACCACAATTAAAGACAAAATCTCCAACAGCGCTGATAAGCGATTTTTGCCAGATGATGCAAGAATAGGAAAAACCCTTAATATTTGGTTTTAAACACCTCGTTGCATCTTGATGTAAGAGAGCATTTGCTTGACCAACCGATATACATTGGCCCTCATAAATACCACAACTCGTATGCCCATACCCAATCGTCCAAACACCAGCAGGACATCGGTAGAAAGATAGGAGAATACCTTCAAAATATTTAATTAAACTAATAAAAAGCAAGTAAAGGTTGATATTTTCAACTTTCAAGTATTGACTCTTTTAATAAATATATCTTAGGTAGCATAAATGAGGTTAATTCTTATTAAAAATGAGGGTCATGATGGATATCAAAAAACAACTCGTAATAGCATCTCTTTTGTCAGCTACTGCTGTATTAGGTGGATGTGATATGTGGGAAGACTGTAAAAGTGGATTCATAAATGAATATCAAAAAACAATTCGTAAGCTTCAAAAAGTAAAATTTGCAAAACCAAGAGAAATTGCAACACCAGCAGATAACACTCAAGAAACTAACGAACAAGCAGCTATAGAAAAAGAAGCTGAAGAAAAAGAACCTAGAGAACAAGAAACTGACAAACAAGCAGCTATAGAAAAAGAAGCTGAAGAAAAAGAACCTAGAGAACAAGAAACTGACAAACAAGCAGCTATAGAAAAAGCAGCTGAAGAAAAAGAACCTAGAGAACAAGAAACCGACAAACAAGCAGCTATAGAAAAAGCAGCTGAAGAAAAAGAAGCCAAAGAAAAAGAAGCTAGAGAAAAAGAAGCCAAAGAAAAAGAAGCTAGAGAAAAAGAAGCCAAAGAAAAAGAAGCCAGAGAAAAGACAGCTAGAGAAAAGGAATCCAGAGAAAAAGCAGCTAGAGAAAAAGCAGCCAGAGAAAAAGAAAATGAAGGAAAAGAATCTGATAAAAACAGAGACAACCCTTGGTTTGGAAAAATAAGACGGTAATACAGGCTCTTCAAGATAAAATATAGCTTGGATAGGATATATCTAGAAGAGGGGGTTAGTGGTTCATCTTAAAAACCTCTTCTTTTTCACAATATTATCTGTATACCAAAAACCCAAGATACAAGCGATGATGTCTTGTTCAAAGGGGATTAAGATTGAAAGGGGGGGGGATTTTATTATCCCCCCCCCCTTTTTTTTGCCACACCCCACCAAACTCATAAAGAAAGGATAAGTAATAATCCAAAAGAAGGTTGTTAAAGGACGGACCAAAGCGTTCATCCCGTCAATCCATCTAATGCCGCTCTTAACCAGTTGCGACTTTAGGTGTTATCTCCTTAACAGATCCTATTGTTACTAACGAAGGAGAACCATTCCAACCAATTTGAGCAACTGCATCGTTTTTGTGACCCCGCAAACTAATGACGCCAAAGTTATCGTTTTTTCTACCTGTCAATCGAATCTGATTTTCATTCAAAACAATATCTTTTAAGTTTTTGAAATAACGGGTATCGGCGAGGCTCAAGGAGTTTTTCTGTAAAGCGTCAATATGAGAAATAATAGCCTTATTATCCGGATAGGCAACTAAAGATCTATCAGTTGAAATATTTCCGGTTTGAGCCACGGCACGGGGTTTAACATCTCCTCTATTCGCCTCAAGAATAATTTTCTTGAACACCATAGGTTCTTAATACAACTGTTTCGCTTATATTTCTCGCATAAACCCTATCAAAAGCAGGAGTTTCGACTCTTCATGATTACAATATAGTGGAAAAAACAACATGAGAGAGACAAGGCTTCTTTCTTTTATTATCCGTTGGTCAAAGCCTATAAGACTAATTTTGCCAGTCGACCTATAAGCCGGGTTCTGTATATTCCCTTGCGGAAACTGGTAACCATTCATCTAGGACAACGTTTACACGCTGCCTCATGCAACCTACCCGGATGATTAGACCGAAAACACATCTAGGGCATTGCTGCCCCACACCATCCCTATTTGGTCTTGCTCCCGACAGGGTTTTCCCTGCCATTCCTGTTACCAGAAACGCGGTGGGCTCTTACCCCACCTTTTCACCCTTACTCTCATAAACAAATACAAGAGCGGTATATTTTCTGTGGCACTTTCCCTAAAGTCACCTTTGCCGGACGTTATCCGGTGTCGAGTTTTCGTGGAGCCCGGACTTTCCTCACCTCAACAAAATATTATTTCACCAAAGCGCGGTTACCTAGCCAACTGGCGAATCCAATATTAAACCAAACAAATAAAAAACACCATATCTAAACTGTGGTTATCTCAATAAAATATAAAGACACAAAAAACCTCCAAAACGAATATATCATATTATATAAATGCTATATTTGATTTTACTAGAATCATTTTCTTGATAGGATACAATAGGATTATGGGAGTATATACTTGGTGACTATTCAAGGGCATTGTATCTTTGCATTAGCGAGCATCATTCTTGCAAAAAGAACGGGATTTTCGCCTGCTCTTGCAAACACAGAATGGATGATTGTTATTCTAGGATGTATGTTATCTTGCCTTATACCAGATATCGATCATCCTAGATCGGTCATATCACAACGTTTTAAAATCATATCCTTTTGGACGACCAAAATCTTCAAGCATCGGGGTTATACCCATAGTTTATTATCACTCTTTCTCTATTTTCAATTGCTAAATCAATTCTTACCATTAGAATCCACTGCCTACCAAGGTTTTCGAGATTCAATGATTATCGGTTATGCGAGTCATCTGATAGCAGATATGCTTACTCCAGCAGGAATACCTCTTTTTTGGCCTTTTTCTTGGCGATTTTGTTTTCCTCTCTTATACTCTAATTCTCTTTTGAAAGAAATTCTCGTATGCGTATTATTTCTCATATATGCTCTTAGCGTCTTTTAATGCAATCAATACATATGGTTTCGAAAATGATTTCTGATCTAATTTTTTTGAACAGAAACTATATATATTACCCAAAAAATGATTTCGTATTCATATCTAGTATTTATTATATGTGCATGAATATGCAAGAAATTCTATTCCAATCAAAAACCCCCTCTATTCCTCCTTTAAAAGATTTTGAAAACATCTGATATTCCTAGAAAAATCTATTGAAAGATCTTAAGTTGA
This sequence comes from Candidatus Liberibacter ctenarytainae, assembly GCA_016808295.1. Lineage (GTDB taxonomy): Bacteria > Pseudomonadota > Alphaproteobacteria > Rhizobiales > Rhizobiaceae > Liberibacter > Liberibacter ctenarytainae. Next base: position 94,090 of record SEOL01000004.1, on the reverse strand, counting down.
CTTATATTTTTTAAATATCATAAATCAAAGTATTGTATAACTGAAAAACGCAAGTATGAACAAAAAGTCAAGCATCTCGATGCCCATGCGCTGGATAGGGCCTCTTAAAATAACAGGAAACGTTGTGCAAGACGTGGTCAACGTGCCTCTTGCAACATATGAAACTCCTCTTTGGTATGCAGTTAAGCGAGGTGCCCGCATATCGTTGATTTGTCAAGATGGGATACGGACAACTCTCGTCAACGAACGTATGTCTCGTTCTATTTTACTCCAAACAGAACATGCTGAACGAGCATTGACAGCATTACGAGAAATTGTCATAAGTAAATTGGAAATAGAAAGAATTGTTGAAACAACTGGAAGGTTTATTCGTTTTATTGATTTGCATTCCCAAATCGTTGGCAACCTTCTTTTCTTACGGTTCGAATTTTCAACAGGCGACGCTTCCGGTCATAATATGGTAACAAAAGCAGCAGATGCCATTATGAACTGGATATTATCAAAATGGCCCTACTTGCATTATAGATCTATTTCAGGAAATATTTGCTCAGATAAAAAAGCTACGGCTATTAGTGGAATTATGGGACGAGGAAAGAATTGTGTATCAGAAATAATTATCAGTCGCGCAATATGTGAAAAATATTTGCATACTTCTCCAGAAAAAATAGTTCAACTTAATACACAAAAAAATCTGATTGGAACATGTCTAGCAGGAGGAATACGTTCAGCAAATGCACATTTTGCCAATATGTTACTTGCTTACTATCTTGCTACTGGACAAGACGGTGCCAATATTGTCGAAGGATCTCAAGGATTCACCTATGCAGAATTACATGATGATTGTCTTTATTTTTCCTGTACAATTCCTAATTTAATTGTAGGAACTATTGGAAATGGAAAGAATATTCCTGCTATCAGAGAGAATATAGCAGCACTGGGATGCGCCGAAAAACGGGCAATGGGAGACAATGCACGCCGTCTTGCGGCCATATGTGCGGCAACAGTATTATGCGGGGAATTATCACTTATGGCTGCTCAGACAAATCCTGGTGAACTAATGAAAGCTCATGTACGCCTAGAGAGGACATATCCAAATGGTGAATGAACGGAAAATGGAGCATATACGCATTATTTGCGACAATCCTGAAGTGGATCGCAAGCAATATTTTTTCGACGATTGGCATCCTGTACACAGAGCCTTACCTGAAATAGATTTCAAGGACATTGATCCCTCTACTGAGTTTTTAGGTAAAAAACTCTCTTTTCCCCTGCTTATCTCTTCTATGACGGGAGGAGATCATGAACTAATACAGCGTATTAATCGCAATTTAGCTATCGCAGCAGAAGCAACAGGAGTCGCGATGGCTGTTGGTTCTCAGCGAGTTATGTTTTCTGATCCTCAATCTATTAAAAGCTTTGAATTGCGCCAATATGCTCCTCATACTGTTCTTCTCGCTAATTTAGGTGCCGTTCAACTTAATGATGGTTTTTCCCTCAAAGAATCCCGTGAATCCATTGATGTTTTGGAAGCAAATGGCTTATTCCTTCATCTTAATCCATTGCAAGAAATCGTCCAGCCACAAGGCGATACTAATTTTTCCAATCTAAGTTCAAAAATTGCGCTTTTATCGTCTCAAATAGATGTTCCAATTCTTCTAAAAGAAGTAGGATGTGGAATCTCTCCTGCTGATATAGAATTAGGATTAAAAGCAGGAATACGTTATTTTGACCTTGCAGGACGAGGAGGAACCTCATGGAGCAGTATTGAAAATCACCGCAATTCGCAAGATAATATTGGAATGTTTTTTCAAGATTGGGGAATTCCTACACCCATTGCCTTAAAAATGGCTCGTCCATATTGCCATAAAGCAAAGTTTATTGCCAGCGGCGGTTTGCGAAATGGATTGGATATCGTCAAATCAATCATTTTAGGAGCCTCCCTAGGAGGTATTGCCGCTCCCTTTTTAAAGCCAGCTATGGATTCAGCCGATGCAGTCATCTCTATGATAGAATCCATTCGGAAGCAATTTATCATATCAATGTTTTTGCTTGGAACAAAGTGTGTCCCAGAATTGCATTTAAATACAACTCTTTTATGGCAGAAATGATTGGATTGTTTGATTCATGATAGTTGGAATTGAAGATATCTCTTTTTATACGACTAATCAGTATATTGATCTTTCTATTATAGCGGATCAACATTGTGTTGACATTGCTAAATTTTACGTAGGAATTGGTCAAGAACGCATGAGTATTATTGGTCCTGATGAAGATATTGTTACAATGGCAGCAGCAGCAGCTCTTCCTATTATCAAAAATCAAGACAAAGAATCCATCCATGCTCTCTTTTTTGCTACAGAAAGCAGTGTTGACCAATCCAAATCAGCAGGAATATGGTTACATAAACTATTAGGACTCAACCATTCTTGTCGAGTTGTAGAACTAAAACAAGCGTGCTATAGCGCTACATGCGCCTTGCATATGGCTTGTGCACTGGTTGCACAAATGCCGAATCAAAAAATACTCATCGTGGCATCGGATATAGTCCGTTATGATCTTAACTCTTCAGGAGAGCCCACTCAAGGATGCGGCGCTGTCGTAATGCTTGTTTCATCTAATGCATCTATCTTGAAAATTGAGCATACTACCGGACTGTATACAGACGATGTTATGGATTTTTGGCGCCCTAACTATCGCAGTACAGCATTAGTCGATGGAAAATACTCCACTAAAATCTATCTGCAATCGCTTAAAGCTGCATGGCAAGATTACCAACAAAAAAACGGACATGACTTTAGTCAATTTCACTATTTTTGCTATCATCAACCTTTTACACGTATGGCAGAAAAGGCACATATTCATTTATCTAAAACAGTTGGAATAAACCTTTCTCACGCTGATATTGAACAAGCCATCGGAGCAACAATGCTGTATAATCGTTTAATTGGAAACAGCTATACAGCATCTCTATATATCTCTTTTGTGTCTTTGCTTGATAATATCTCTGAAAACCTGACCGGAAAACGAATCGGATTTTTTAGCTATGGTTCAGGATGTATGGCAGAATTCTTTTCAGGAGTTATTCAAAAAGACTATCTGAAGCAATCGCATAAGGAATATCATCAAAACATAATCAATTCCCGTCTTCCTATTACGTATCAGGTATATTGCGATTTACATCAAAATATCGTTCCTTCTCATGAAGGAAATCTTTATATTCCTCATCAAACAACGGGTCCATTTCGTTTGGCAAAGATAGAAAACCATAAAAGAATTTATGAAAAAACAAAAATTTCAACAAATCCAAGCGGCAAGCATCTCTCCAGCTAAAGTGATCTTAAGCGGTGAATACTCAATATTATACGGAGCATCGGCTCTTGCTATGGCCATTGCTTCTTATTTGAAAACATCAGTAAAAATAATTAATGTTCCGACTATACGCATTCTCCAAGAGAAATCGATGGAATATTCCATAGAAGAATGTCGTATGATAGCGCAAAGAATTGATCAAAAATACAATGCATTTTTAGATGGCCATCTTCCTATCACAGATGTCTTAAGCCACTCAGATGATCTGATTCTATACATACTCAATCGTCATTTTCATAATTATTCTTCACAGGGAATATCATTAAATATTCATTCTGCAATTCCTATTGGCAGTGGATTTGGGTCTTCATCTGCGATTATCTCTGCATTATCTCTTGTTTTAAGGAAAATCATGGGAAAACCTTTTGATGGAAAGAAAGAATTTATCGCTGATACAATCTATATAGAACGTCTTCAACATGGCAAATCTGGTTTAATCGATTCTACTACCATTATAGAAGGAGGAATCGTATATATAAAACCTTCTATAACCATTAAACAGGATAAAATCATAGGTAAATGGTGGGCTGTTGACACAGGAAGACCCGAGAGCTCTACAGGAGAATGTGTTGCATTTGTGGACAAACATTTTTCAAAAAGCAATATTTGGAGTGAATTTAATGCTGTAACCGATGCAATGGTCGAAAACATTCAAGATGAAAATAGGGAAAAAATAGGCCAAACCATCCGCACCAATCACCTACTCTTACAATCTTTAGATATCGTTCCTTCATCAATCAGTCAATTGATTCGTTCCATTGAAGAAAGAGGAGGATCCGCCAAAATTTCTGGCGCCGGAAGTATTCGTGGAGAATCGGCTGGCCTTGTTCTCGTATATGACTACAATCCACAAGAATGTGCATCTTTCTACGGATATACGTGCTATCCAATACAGGGAGAAAAAAATGGTACAAGGCTTACAGAGGATTCGTGTTGATACACCTGGAAGCGTAGTCTTAATGGGAGAACATGGAGTTCTGCATGGACATACAGCACTTGCTTGTGCCATTAACAAAGTTCTAACCCTTTATGTAACAGTACGAAACGATCGCCTCCTCCAGATTCATTCATCACTCGGTCATTATCAAGGTTCTCTTGACAGCACAATGTCTCATCCTTTGTTTTCTTTTATACTTGCGGCAATTGATCATTTTAAACCATCTTGTGGTCTTACGATAGAGATCACTTCTCACATTGATCATCAAACGGGTCTTGGTTCTTCTGCTGCCATAACCGCATCTATCACAGCCGCTCTCCTGACTCTTCAAAATCAAGCAAAACCTCTCAAACAAGAGATTCTCAAAGAAGCACATGATATTGTTGTAAAGGTACAAGGGCAATCTTCTGGAATGGATCTTGCAGCCTCTCTCTATGGAGGATTGATTCTTTATTGTATGTCAGACTACCATGTTGAGCCCATCCCTACTCTTTTTCCAATTCATCTTGTCTATTCGGGATATAAAAAATCCACATCTCAGGTTTTAGACATCATTTCTCATATGGAAACTGAATATCCTTCAACAAAAGTGATGCATCAAAAACTATATGCATTAATGGGAGAATTAAGTCATATTGCTGCCCAAGCGATTCTTGATGGTCAATTCAAGCTGCTGGCTCAAGCGATGAATATGCAACAAGGATTATTAGAAACATTAGGAGTATCTGACCAAAAACTATCGGAAATCGTTTGGATGCTGAGGAAACAACCCGATGTTATGGCAGCTAAAATTTCTGGGTCAGGACTAGGTGACTGTGTGATTGCCCTTGGAAAAGTCCACCCTGATTCTCTTCCATATCAGTCAATTCATTGCACAATGCATTCAGAAGGATTACGCCTTGTCACACTCACTTCGTCACATTCTGCGTCTATATCTCGGTGATTGTTCGCCCCAAATGAATGCACATAGCAGTGCATTTGTTCCTAGCAATATCGCTTTGTGTAAATATTGGGGAAAGAGAGATAAACAACTGAATCTTCCGATAACCAATTCTCTTTCTCTGAGTTTAGGACTTCTCGGAACTTTCACACAGATAACAGCCATAGATGCACAGGAAGATCGTGTCCTACTTAATGGCTGTTCGGTACCGCCTCAAAGTCCTTTTTTCAAAAAAACAATCGCGTTTTGCGATCTATTTCGTCAATTTGGAGAAGTACGATTTTTAATAGAAACTGTTAATAATATTCCCACTAAAGCAGGTCTGGCATCCTCAGCCTCAGGATTTGCTGCATTAACTTTAGCATTGTTTCGATTCTATTCTATTCCAGAAAGACCTGAAACACTCTCACGTGTTGCGCGTCTTGGTTCAGGAAGCGCTTGTCGATCTTTTTATAGAGGATTTAGTGAGTGGATATGCGGAACAGATCCTAATGGTATGGATAGTTTTGCCATACCATTTAAACACGATTGGATTAATTTACGCATTGGACTCTTAAAACTGATTCAAATAGAAAAAAAGTGGGGATCTCGTGAAGCTATGGAAATAACACGTCATCACTCCCCTTTTTTTAAACAATGGATACAGCAGAATTATGGCGATCTTGTTAATCTTAAACAAGCGATTATCAATCAAGATTTGGTTCAACTAGGAGAAATAACAGAACATAATGCCTTGACAATGCACGCTACCATGATCGCTTCTTATCCTACAATTTTATATTGGCAAGAAGAGACCATCACAGGCATAAAAAGAATATGGAAAGCACGCGAGGAATCGATTCCTGTTTATTTTACTTTAGACGCAGGACCCAATTTAAAACTTTTATTTACCCAAGAATCAGAAAAGATCATCAAACAAAAATTTCCAGAAATAACGGTGATTAATCCTCTTGACAGCCCTGACCTGTAAAAAAACAATCATTAATATTTCGATATCTGATTCCAAAAGATATAACAACTATGACTACATGAACATACGATAAGTTTAGACAAGATATTGAAACATAATGAAGAATCCTTAACAAGAATAATAATCAAGTGAATGATCATGCATCTGATATCCGCGCGCGCCGTTTTAAAGAAAGAGAATCGTTGAAAAAGAAATTACATCTATTTTTAATAGAAAGAGCTTCTTCATTGAAATAATATATTCGAAAAGATACGAAAAATCAGCATATTAATGGTATAATTCAAAATCCTCATCAATAATTTAGTTCCTCATTGATGCCCACAATGATAAAATCTCTTGCTAAGAAAAAACAGACATCTGATAAGTCGAGATACAATGCCATAGGTGATGAATATAAACTTTTTATTCTTACATAATAGCCACGCAACCCTCGAGAACATATGTTCTATATGGCCATAAAATCCATACCGTTTAAGGTTATAATACATTTATGACAAACGTTATTGAACAAGTAAAAACCTCTAAGACACATGCACTCCATTTTCTGACAGAGTATCTCCTAACTCGGCTTGAAAAGAATTATAATAGACTAGAAAATAAGGTAGATCGGCTCTCTGATATAATGGTCTCTTATTTTGACTCTATCTTAGACAAAATGGACAAAGAATCTACAAAGAGTAGATTCAGTTGCTTCAAGATATATCAAGGGCTCTAAACAAACTAAGTATTTAATGTTTTTTCTATTCTTGCATCGTTAATCTCAGTAGAAACTTTTAACCATCATTGTTGCTGCCCCTAAAGCAACGGCTATTAAAGCACCAAAAGTAAATCTAAAATCTTTTTCCATACCTGAGAATTTTAGCCCATAAGATATACACTGCCCTCCATAGACGCCACACCTAATATGCCAATTTGATATGCCAAAATGACATCTATAGGCGGATAAGCAGATACCTTTAAAGTTGTGGATTAACCCAGTGAACGGCAAGCAAGGATTGATATTTTCAATCTCCAAATATTGACTTATCTAATGGATATGCCTTAGATTGTATAAAATTGGGTTAATTCTTATTAAAAGTGGATTTATTAATGGATATCAAAAAACAACTCGTAATAGCATCTCTTTTGTCAACCATTGCTGTGTCAACCACCCCTGTATCGGCTGGGTGCTTTTCTTGGAAACAGCAACGTATAGAAAATATAGAAACTGGCAAACAAAAATCTGACACAGAAAAATCTAACAAACAAGGTGCTGCTAACACAGCATTTAAACAACAACTTCAAGATATGAGGACGAAGAGACAGGAATCCCAGATGACCGATTCCAAATTGCAAGGGAGGGCAAGAAACTGGTATAGCGGCAACTAACAAATCTACTACACCAGCATCTGACAAACCAGAAGATGGTGCAAAAGCAAAATCTGCCAAAGCAAGCAGATAGCAAAAGTAGATAAGACTACCAAGTAAAAAAATACTGGTAACTGGTATACAAACTCTACAAGCTAAAATTTAGCTTGGGGAGGCTAAATCTAGAAGAGGGGTTAGTGGTTCATCTTACCCCTCTTCTTCTTCACAATGTGATCGGTATACCAAAACCCCAAAATACAAGCGATGATGTCTTGTTCAAAGGGGATTAAGATTGAAAAGAAGCTTTATAAAAAAAATGCCTCCTTTCACATCCCACCAAACTCATAAAGAAAGGATCAGCAATAATCCAAAAGAAGGTTGTTAAAGGGCGGACTCAAGCGTTCACTCCATTACAATCCATCAAATGCGGTTCTTACCCTTTTGCGACTTTATTCTTGCCCATCTGATAGGCTTATCCGCCTGGAATTCTTCAATTCCGTATTGTATATCTTCGATACCTCATTGGTATTTTGCCTTGAGCCTTTGCCAATTCAATCTTCAATTGATCGTATTTTATTAACTTCTTCTGCATGAGATACTCGGACACAACATCGAGTATTTTCTCAAACACTGAAGGAACAAAAACCTTTAAGATACATGCACTTCATTCTCTTACAGAGTATCGCCTAACTCGGCTTGAAAAGAATTATAATAGACTAGAAAACAAGGTAGATCGGCTCTCTGATAAAATGGTCTCTTATTTTGACTCTATCCTCAAAAACATCTGCGCCTGTATGGCCGTAACTTACCGTTAAAATATTTTCTGAATCACAATAAGCTTTTAACCGTAGTCCTTCAAACCTTTTATTAACATTAACCAATAGTCATGAAACGTTGATATTTTAAATCTCCAGAATTGACTCCGTATGACTTTATATGATTTATACTATATTATTGTTTAACATACTTAGACAAGTATTATTAGGTTAAAAATTATTTGATAATGGAATTTATTCATGAATATAAAAAAGCAGATTATAATAGCATGTCTTTTGTCAACCACTGCTGTATCGGGTGGGTGCGATCTTTTTGGGAACAAACGTATACAAAAAGTAGAAGTTGTAGAACCAGCAGAAATTGTAATACCAGCAGCTAACACTCAAGAAACCAACAAACCAGTAGCTAACAATCAGGTATCTAAAGCACTAGAAGTTGACACAGCGGCAGCTAACAACCAAGATGGTGATAAAACAGGAGTTAAAAAACAACCACAAAATAAATTGGACTATGCAGAAAAAGATAAAAACAAACCCCCAACCTATAGCGACAAGGACGACAAGTCGAAAATGCTCGCGGACCTACCACCTAATTATTTCCTTAGTATGACATATACCAAGAGTCATCCGGTTGACACAGGGGCAGGTACAACCAAGGTTACTATAAAACAAGAGATATTCACTAAAAATAAATCAACAATTAAGCCGCACAATATATAAGAAAATAGATACCCAAGATGACTATCTAACATACTCTGGCTTGGCAAGGACGACAGAATACAAAGGCACAAAAGCAGCATATCAGAGAAAGGAAAACTCCTTGGAAACAAAGGAGAAAGCACTAGACACTTCAATTACAAATCTCAAGAGGCAATTGAACCCTTAACCTTACCCCTCTTCTTCTTCACAATGTTATCTGTATACCAAAACCCTAAAATACAAGCGATAATGTCTTGTTCAAAGGGGATTAAGATTGAAAGGGGGGATTTTATTATCCCCATTTTTTCCACACCCCACCAAACTCATAAAGAAAGGATAAGCAATAATCCAAAAGAAGGTTGTTAAAGGGTGGACCAAAGCGTTCACCCCATCAATCCATCGAATGCCGCTCTTAACCTTTTGCGACCTTATTCTTGCTCATCTGATAGGTGTATTATCTTTGAATTCTTCAATTCCGTATTGTATTTCTTCGATACCTCATTGGTATTTTGCCTTGTGCCTTTGCCCATTCAATCTGCAATCGATCGTATTTTATTAACTTCTTCTGCATGAGATACTCGGACACAACATCGAGTGTTTTCTCAAATACTGAAGGAACAAAAACCTTTAAGATACATGCACTTCATTCTCTTACAGAGTATCGCCTAACTCGGCTTAAAAAGAATTATAATAGACTAGAAAACAAGGTAGATTGGCTCTCTGATAAAATGGTCTCTTATTTTGACTCTATCCTAGACAAAATGGACAAAGAATCTACAAAGAGTAAATTAAGGTATGGAAAAAGATTTTAGATTTACTTTTGGTGCTTTAATAGCAGTTGATTTAGGGGTAAAAACAATGATGGTTAAAGGTTTCCACTGGATTTAACCCCGACCAACAACAGCCCCACATCAACTTCTCTTCCGACAATGAAACACCTTAATTTCTTGCCCCCCGCAAAGACCCATCTTTTGCATTCGTCTGATACCTTGATCAAATCTTCTTCATCAACATGTTTTCTAACCGTACTATTCTTGTATCTGCTGATATCACAATTAAAAACAAAATCACCAACAGCGGATAGGTGGCTTGCACTGATGATGCAAGAATAGGAAAAACATTAAATATTGGGTTGGTTTAGAGCCCTTGATATATCTTAAAGAAACATAGCATTCTTGCCCATAAGATATACACTGCCCTCCATAGACCCCATATCCAATATGCCAATTCGATATGCCAGAATGACATCGATAGGCAGATAAGCAGATACCTTTAAAGTTGTGGATTAAACCAATAAACGGCAAGCAAGGATTGATATTTTCAATCTCCAAATATTAATATTATCTAACGTATATGCCTTAGATTGCATAAAATTAGGTTAATTATTATTTAAAGTGGGTTCATTAATGGATATCAAAAAACAAATTGTAATAGCGTCTCTTGCGTTAACTACTGCTGTATTGGGTGGATGTGATCTTTCGGAAAATAACATTATGGAAAAATTAGAAATTCTAACAAAAGCAGCTGCAACTGCAGCAACAGAAACTGCACTAAAAGAATCTAACAAAGAAAAGGAAAAAACATCCTCCAAATGGAAATGGACGGCAAAAGAAGCTGGAATACCAAAAGATGCAAAAGCAGCTAAAACTGCAATAACAGCAGCTGAAACTGCAATAATAGCAGCTGCAACTGCAGCAAAAGCAGCCACAACCGCAACAACAGCAGCTGAAACTGTAACAAAAGCAGCTACAACTAAAACAACAGCAGCTGACACAGAGGAGGCTAATAAGCAAGGTGCTTCTACAACAGCATTTAAAAAACAACTAACACAGAGGATTGAAATTGAGCCGAAGAAAGAGGGAGAAAGATCCATCTATAACCAATCGTTGCTTTTGCCATTTGGAAAGGATAGCAAAAGAAGCTGGTAGTATAGTAGCATCTAACAACCAAGAATCTACAATACCAGCGGCTGCTACAGCGGAATCTAATAACCAAGATGTGGATAAAACAAAATAACCACAAGTGATTTGGACTATGCAGAAGAAGAGCAAGGAGACTATCACCATTGGCGATAAGATCATTATATTGTCTTAGACTAATAGTGGTTTCTTGCTGCTGTGCCATTATTCAATGACCTCTAGTAGCCAATGCCAAGCTCCATCTCTACCTGCATTTTTCCCTACAACTTTCCAATCTTTGGCCTTGTCCGCTGCGGAAGGAGTAATGTAATTATTCCCATTTATGCCAAATGTTAAAATTCCATTGCTGTTCTCGCTTGGGTATTCCACACGGTAAAGATCACTTCTGAGAGGGATTATCTCCGACATTGATGCCAATGTGCATCCGTGCGCATCTTACCGTATCTATGAATATAATGGCTGGATTAGCCTTAAAATGCATGTTATTTATCGAATTGCGTCGATGTAACATCAATTTGGAAAATCAATGTAGATCATGGCGCCCTATCCATTCGTACGTATCCACAAAACAGGAAGGATAGTTCAATCCCAATTTTTGAATATTTTCAAATATGCTTGATTCGAGGAAAAGCAAATGGAGATACTTTTTTGATAACTGCCCGTAGAAAACCTTTTTCCTCTTCGGCATCTTTTGAAAATTGGGATAGAGATAGGTGCAAAGAAGAAAGATGCTGAGAGAGCATATAAAATGAGTAAAATGGGGGATAATAACAGCCAATGCGTGTGCTATCCCTCATATGGGCTCATAACTATGTATGAATAGTCAAGAGCGATATGAGAAATCTCTGTACAAGAGAAATGAGTGCAAAAAAATATGTCTTATAAAGCAGCTAAAATGATAGCAAATTATATGTTAGAAAGTAAAGTACCATACCGTTTTATGGTCCACTGATTATTCACGAATAAAGTTGATCTCTACTACTCTGTGGTGGACACGATCAAACTTTATTTTCTTTGGCGGAAGGAGTAGGATTCGAACCCACGGATGGTTTCCCATCTCTGGTTTTCAAGACCAGTGCCTTAAACCGCTCGGCCATCCTTCCGAAATCTCTGTGCAAATAACAGAACAATAACTATCAAGTCTTGTATATAACACCGTATTCTTTTCATATGCAAGAACGTAAAACCAATATATCACTCATAAGAGCCTATCAACCATTATTTTATTATACCCAATATCTCATCAATTTTTGATAACCAATGAATACGATCGCTTTCAGGAGTATGGGAATGAATCAATAATCTCATTCCAAACAGATGTAGCTATATAGGAATTATAGTTATAGACAATCGTCTTTTTATTGATTCTACCTTCTAGCGCTATAAAAACTGATACTTGCGAGATATTCTTCCAAAATTTAGTCATTTATAATTATTCATAAGCGGTTTAGCCAATGGATATCAATTACATGTTTAGTTACAATTATTGAACGCTCTTTCAAAGACTCTGATAATAAATACATAATAATCGATAGCACTATCGTCCGAGAACATGGAGTATAGTATTAAAAAAAGAGGCTCCCTCCTCTTAACCATAGTCGAATGAGTATACATTTTATATCATAGTAGATTCTTTTATAGAAGATCATCTTCTACTCTCCAATATAGGAAATCTGATTGGTGCACATAATATTACTGCAATATCCCCTTGCCTGTAAGCATCATTTCTAATCATGCATACGATACCAAAAGGAAATTACTCGAGAAATTGATTTTTCCTTGTATATTTGGAGAAGGCTACATCCTCGGAAGGATAAAACACCTAATCTCATCATATAATTCTAGCGCTCCATATCCCTCTGCGATGAATATGCTGGTATATCGCCTATTCAGTCCGTCAATAAATGGAGAAATTCGAGATAAAATTATAATATTCTTCAATAGATTGTTGAGGTATTTTATTTTACTGTTCTATAGAATTTCCGTTCATGGATTTTAGAAAGTACAATTGACCATCACACCATGATACTATGACAAACAAATCATAAAACAGCATGACCAGTAAAATTGCAGAAAACCGCTTATAGCACCAACAGAGGTTTATTATACCAAAAAAGCGGATCGAATGGAATTAGTCACGTAGAATAGCTCTAAAAAGAAGACAATCCCTCATCGATAAAATGGATCATGCTCAAATAAATGACAGTCATATCAATTTCTAAGATATATTTTAATATATCAAACATGTCATTTTTTAATGATATTGTACAAAAAAGAAAACTTTTTGCAACCAAATAACTGTATATTACTATAGCATATATCAATTTCGCGGAGTACTCTTGTAAATGGTCAATCCTTAGTGTAGTGTGTGCTGTTTTGGATTGTATACTGTCTCTTTCTAGGAGGTGCAATCATCTCTGATGAGATTAATCATGTAAGTGCATTTTTAAAAATTATCTTACGTTATTTTTCATATTTTCTATAATGATCGATATTTTTGCTATCGCATTTAGTTTGTCAAAAATGAAAAATAACCGTTGGTTTAAGGGGCCTTTAAAATATATGTTTAAGTCATTTTTGCAATATATATGTAATTATATTTTAGTTATGCATGGTACTTTTGATTAATGGGTGAGAACATGAATCAACCATTGTCAATCACGGTTCCCACTACTCCCTATAGTGACCAAAAAACTGGCACATCAGGATTGCGCAAAAAAATTTCAGTCTTTCAGCAAGAATCATATGTAGAAAATTTCATACAAGCACTCTTTAATAGTATGAAAGATTGTACAGATAAAACTCTTATTGTTGGTGGTGATGGACGATTCTACAATCGTATTGTCATACAGAAAATTATTAAGATGGCTGCTGCCAATGGTTTTGGGAGAATCATCATAGGAAAAGGAGGAATCCTATCTACCCCTGCTGTTTCTCATATTGTTCGCAAATATAAAGCCTGTGGAGGCATCATCCTTTCTGCTTCGCATAATCCCGCCGGCCCCACAGGAGACTTTGGAATCAAATATAATACCAGCAATGGTGGCCCTGCTTCTGAAAAAATAACAGAAGTGATTTTTCAAGAATCCTTGAAAATATGTTCTTATAAAATCATGGAAACAGATAATATAAACATTGAAAATATTAGCACAAAAGAACTTGCTCATATGACAATATCCATTATTGATCCTCTGGAGGATTATATTGAATTAATGGAAAAAATATTTGATTTTGACGCAATTAGAAAATTAATTACTCTTGGGTTTAAGATTGATATTGATTGCATGAATGGTGTAATAGGTCCTTATGCAAAAGAAATTTTGGGAGAAAGACTAGGAGCTCCTTCTGGATCCATACGAAACTTTGTTCCTCTAGAAGATTTTGGAGGTCGTCACCCAGACCCTAATCTCATCCATGCAAAAGATTTATATGAAAGAATGATGAAGGATGATGGCGCTGACTTTGGAGCCGCTTGTGACGGAGATGGCGATCGAAGTATGATTCTCGGAAAGGGTATTTTTATCAATCCATCAGATAGTTTAGCTATTATAGTTGCTAATGCTGGCTTAATTCCTGGTTATGCTGCTGGATTAGCGGGTGTAGCGCGTTCTATGCCTACTAGTTCTGCTCTTGATCGTGTCGCAGAGAAGCTTGAATTGAAACTTTATGAAACTCCTACTGGTTGGAAATTTTTTAGTAATTTGCTTGAAAGCGGCAAAATAACAATCTGTGGAGAAGAAAGTTTTGGAGCAGGATCAGATCATTCTCGTGAAAAAGATGGATTATGGGCTATTTTATGTTGGCTGAATATCTTAGCTGTCCGAGGAGAAAGCCTTGTAGATATTATACATCAACACTGGACTACTTATGGACGAAATTATTATTCGAGACATGATTACGTCAATATTCCTATAAAAAATGCACAAGAATTTATGAATGCTCTTCATTCTAAACTAGGACTTTTGGTTGGAAAGCGCTTTATAGGAAAAACAATAGAAAAAGCTGAAAATTTTCTCTATGAAGACCCTATTGACTGTAGTATAAGCGACCAACAAGGGATCCGCATTATATTTGATGATTCCACTAGGATCATTTATCGTATATCTGGGACAGATACAGATAGAAGTACGATTCGAATCTATATTGATTACTATGAATCTGATTCGTCAAAACATTTACAGGACACACAAAAAGCTCTTGCAAGTCTCCTTACTGTTTATCAACATATTTCCTGTTTACGCCATTACCTTGGAGAACAAAAACCTATGATTTCCTCATAACCTGAAGCAACCATGCTGATCAGGATGTCATAATAGGTTAATCGACATTCCCCTTATGCTAGCTCAATACATTGTTTAATTGATTTCCAACTTTAACGCATCAATCGAATAAATTTAACGCACCATCAACGATTAAGGATAATTTCCCTTACATGTTTTTTAGAAGATAATTTTGAATTTTAGCTATCATTGAGCAAGATTAAGGCAACAAAAACCATAATAATCGAAATTATCACAGATAATAATCATTATCGCCTCCTTCATCGCCATAAAATCAAATCTTAATCTTCGGCGGAAAATTAACAGTGGATTCTAATTCCCCTACAAATTTAATCTTTTGTTTTTTGGTTTGGCAAATATGACCAAGGTAAAAAGTTCGTTCCCTAATTCTAACGAAGTACGGAAAAATGCATTTTGCTTCTGAGTTTTATCCTCTTCTATTGAGAAATCATAATAACTTTCGCAATCAAAATAGGAAAAAATACTCTAAAAAATATAACCAAATATTGCGACTATGCAAAAATATTTTTAACAGAGATTATGAATAACGATGTTAAGAGAAAATAGAAATCCCTTCTTAGTATTTCAGTACTGTTATAATTGGCATTATCAAATGATAAAAAATCGACTAAGGAATAAGATAACGACAAGTATAATCAGTAAGAATGATTAGAATTAATAATCATCTCTTTTATCTGGAGGAATTATCCGATCAATACCCTCCAATAGCGCTACTTCCGACATTTCTTCGAAAGAAGGAGGAGCCTCTGAAGGATTCCAAAAGAATTCATTGCCTGAATCAGATTGATGAGACGAAGAAAAGGCAGAGTTTGCATCAGAATTAGGCTCGTCAACCTCAACATGCTTCTGGAGAGAATGGATGAAATCCTCTTCTAAATCACCTGGAGACAGATTTCCATTTGCGATCTCTCGCAAAGAAACAACCGTATTCTTATCGTTTCCAGCACTGATCGTCGACCGTGCTCCTTGAGATATATGTCTAGCACGATGGCTCGCAAGCAGGACAAGCTCAAACCTATTCTCAACTTTATCAATACAATCCTCTACCGTTACACATACCATCTGATAAAGCCCCAAAAAAAATATAAATCAATGAAAAAGATTCATCGCATTCTGATGGTAGTACAATAAAATTATACTAATTTCAAGTTTTTAATGATAAACTTTGCTTTACATCTCTTGCATCACAGCAATATATTGAATAAACAAATTAATAAATACTCGTTTAAGGCGAGCAAAATAGTTAAAAAATATGTTACTATAGATTGTTTTGTTGGTTTATAATTAAACGTAAAATTGAAGATAATTAGTTTTAGATATTAAATATAGGTAGATGCTTAAAAATGTTCGATTCACGTGAAAAAATTTCCCTGTTTATTGATGGTGCCAATCTTTATACCGCTTCCAGAGCATTAGAATTTGATGTTGATTACCGCAAACTTCTGAAAGCCTTTAAAGCTCGCGCTAATGTATGGAGAGCTTACTACTACACTGCTATTATTGGAGATGTAGACCAGCAATATTCACCTATCTATCCTTTGATTGATTGGTTAGACTATAATGGTTATCGTGTGGTGACAAAAGTCGCTAGAGAATTTATAAATACTGGCGGACAAAAAAAGATCAAGGCAAACATGGATGTTGAATTGGCAGTTGATGCTCTCGAACAATCCATAGGGGTAGATCATTTGGTGATATTTTCAGGAGATGGAGATTTTATAAGTCTTGTAGATGCGCTCCAGAGAAAAGCAAAGAAAATTACGATTGTTTCAACAATGCTCTCTAATCCATCTATGGTTTCTGATCAGCTACGTCGCAAAGCAGACCATTTTATAGACCTTGCTTATCTTAAGAATGAAATTGCGCGTGAACCCACCAAAAAACCTGAGGAAAAATCACCATTAAATAAAGCTGACATTCCATCAAATACACAAGGACATATTATGAAAGAGGAATAATCAGTATTAAAAAAAAATATTGATTATTCCTTCTCGAGGACGGACATTTTTCAGGTATTTTTCAGAAATAAAGAATGTGTGAAATATATTCCTTAAAAACTCGATGTACTGTTCTCTTGAAAATCTACAAGTGGTTTTATCTTATAGAAAAAATTAATATCCCCTTTATAGCATCTCCAGACATGGAGTGTATATAATCGTCTGTGAATCGATACACTTGTGACAAGGGAAAAAGAATATCTTAAATAATGTGGGTACCGTCAATAGGAACGACAATCTATTGTTGGCACCCAAAAGATTCCTTGGAATACCCACCTATTTCTCAATTCATTTTTATTATTCATGTATTCAAGACATATAATTAAACTAATTATTATAATCCAACCAATGATGATTCATATCCATTGAACATGAATCATGTTTTTTGATAATATGGTCAAAGATATTATATTATTTCCGATCCTCAATGACACGAGATGGAACAGGGATTTTTTGCGATCTCTGCGATCTAGTAGTATGCTGCAAATTTCTCGTGGGAACCGGAATATGATGTGAATTATCTCCTCTTCGTGAGGCAATAGATCTCTCTCTTTGCAAACTGTCTTCATCACAATTATTCAAAAAAACAATACGATCGCTCGTCCAAAAAAAAGGAATATTAGAAATACGTTCTCGATATTTACATCCTAAGGGCAATGACATTTTCTTTTGATAAAATTGAAATGTAGACTGCAGATATTTACGATCATCGCCCCCTAAATCTGCCTTTTTAATATACTGTACATGTACTTTTGCAACTCCCTTTTCTTTGATTTGTAGAATTCTTGCTGCTGCACTTGAAAGATCTATAAGGCGATTATTATGATATGGACCACGATCATTGACTCGCACAATGAGAGACAAACCATTTTCAAGATTCGTTACACGAACATAAGATGGTAAAGGAAGGGTTGGATGTGCTGCTGTCAGGGATTCTGTATTATAAACTTCACCATTAGCAGTCAACCTCCCATGAAAGGCCGTCCCATACCATGAAGCCATTCCAACAGCAGCATACGAAATATATTCCCGAGGAACATACCATCTATCCCTAATCTGATAGGGCTTTCCTAGGAGGTAATATCCTCCCCCCTTAGGAACCTTATTTCCAAAAGCAACTCGATTGCTTGCGCTGACACCATATCGACTTTCAGGAAAATATTCATTTCCATTCAGATCAACACCCGCCTTATCTCTTGTTGAGCAAGAACTAAAACCTATAGAAGCAATACAAACAATACATATTCTAGTAAAATATACAAAAGAGAATCTCTCCAAAAAAAACCCCTACAAATAGTTATAAAAAACAAAAATTCATCAGTTAATAGTTAATCAACTATATTAACCCATTTATACTTCAAGATCAAAAAGGCATAAGAGAAAAATATAACCAAATATTGCTAAATAAATACCATAAGAATACATGTCAATCAGTAGCAATCCACCAATAACCACCTTTCTTCACAACTTGCACACCAGAAATATCCATTTGACGAACCCAATTTTCAATAGATAAACCATCTATCAATATATGGGGGGAAACATCAGACAATGGCACCATGACAAAAGCTCTCTGCGTCATATAGGGATGAGGTATGGTTAAACGATCTGTGGATAACGAATAATCTCCATGAAGAAGAATATCTAGATCAATGGTGCGAGGGCCCCACAATTCATTCCGTTTCCTATCCAAGTCATTTTCTATAGAAATAAGGATATCTAATAAATTTTCTGGAGAAACAGATGTTTTAACGAGCGCA
This sequence comes from Candidatus Liberibacter ctenarytainae, assembly GCA_016808295.1. GTDB lineage: Bacteria > Pseudomonadota > Alphaproteobacteria > Rhizobiales > Rhizobiaceae > Liberibacter > Liberibacter ctenarytainae. The sequence goes on along the minus strand of SEOL01000004.1, from coordinate 75,075 downwards.
ACAGCATTCAAAAAAAAATCCTGGTCTGTTTTTCCCCAAGGAATTGTTTGATATAAACTTGAGACAGAGACCAGCTCACATTCCCCATGTGAGTGAATGAGTCTCAATGCACAAGAAATATAATGCTTTTTATGACCAATATTACTTCCTATACCAATAGCTATCAGATCAGAATTCTGTTCAATTAATATACTCGACTCTGGCTTCCACATAATCCAGTATTCCTTTAACGCAGACATGAGGCTTTCTAACAGCAACAATAATTCGCACAATTGTTCTAAAATTTTTGCGCAATGCCTGTGCAATATCCGCTGCAAGAGTTTCAATCAAACTCCGCCTCGTTTCCATCACGATGGTTTCTGTCATAGAAAATACAGTACTATAATCAATGGTTTTTTCTAAACAATCACTTTCCAAAGACGCATCATTGATAACTTCCATTTCTATATCGACAAAAAATCTCTGTCCTTGGATTTCTTCTTCCTTATAAACACCATGGTGCGCAAAAAAAGCACAATTCTTCAAAGATAATATATATGTTCCTTCCGCCATTTTACTTCCTTTCTCAACCTATTCAATTATATTCTGGATCTTTATCACAGTGTCCGTCATACGCAAAGAATCTCTGTTTATTTTTACGTTATGCACTCTAAAAATCATAGCGCCTCTCATTCTCAACAGGCAATTTGCTACAGCCGTACTCCCGTCTCGATCTAACACATTATTTCTTGCTGTAATTTCGCCTAAAAACCTTTTACGTGAAATACCAACCAATATTGGAAGATTAAATTGCAGAAGATGTGAAAATCCTGCCATAATACAAAGATTCTCTTGTGTATTTTTATCAAAACCAAAACCTGGATCAATCACCATAGAATCACGAGATACCCCTGAATTATCAGCAATTTTCAATGAATTTTTGAAAAAATATAATTGATCCTCAAAAACATCAGCAAGCTTCTTGCGACCACGTCCTGTGTGCATAATGCAAACACCCGCCGTATATGCTGCAATTGTTTTTGCCATATTTTTGTCCCATTGCAATCCATATACATCATTAATAATATGCGCCCCTGCTTGAATGGCCATTTTGGCGGTTTCTGATCGATACGTGTCAACAGAAATAAGCGCATCTGTGTGTTGTGCTAACGCCTCTATAACAGGCAAAATACGATCCTGTTCTTCCTTGGGTGTGATTGGGATAGCACCAGGGCGAGTTGATTCACCCCCAATATCAAGAATATCCGCCCCATCTTCTAAACATTGAAGAGCGTAAGAAATTGCTTTATCAGATGACAAATAATGTCCACCATCAGAAAAAGAATCTGGCGTAACATTAATAATAGCCATAATACGGGCAATAGGACCAATACTAATGTGACGACCGTGAGCAAGATTCCAAATAACCTCAGAATATTTATTGTCCATCTTCTGATCCACTACCTTCCTTTGCGGCCTCTAATACACCCTCTTACCATAAACTATCATTAAGATTTTTAATTTAAAAATAGAGTGCTGTTTTATATTCATAGGAACATACGTTTCTTTACAAGAGCATTCTGTGCATAACGTAGGATTATTGTATACAGGGTGACCACAAATCGATATACTCAACTTTAGTGTAGATTCGCCGTTTATTGGAGTTTAGAGACAAGGCTAACAAACTCTCATAACAGGAGTTTTTCTCATAAAAACTGTTTTTATGCAGCCGCAAAGCGATAGAATCGGTTTATAGATTAGTAGATGTGGTGTATGGATTGCAAAAAATTCGTTATCTATCGCATCAATATGGTTTTTGACAGAAAAATATAAAGAAATCGTATGCACATTTTTCTTTGAAAAAATTAAAGAGATTTCGATAGTCTTAAGGATATATTATCTATGAGCAGTGAGAAACAAAGTGGAACAAGTTATAATAAGGCTCTTGAAATACCTGAAGATGGTTTAAAGTCGAATCAACAAAAAAACAAAAGTTATAATCAGTCTAAAAGAGTTAATGGTCGTGACAAAAGAACAAATGATTCTCCTCATGACAATGTTACCAATTCTCACGCGGATGATAAAGAAGACCCTAATCGTACACGATTTTTTATGCAAGAGAACAGCGCACGTTCTTCTTCAGAATTTTCACCTGCCAATGATTTAAACAGTAACAGTATTGCTCGTATTCTACAAAATATCGGGAAAAACTCCTTAGGATCAGCTCTGCGTAACGCTGTTATAGTTTCTTCTCTCTGGTTTGTCTGTGGATTGGGATTTACCATAAGGTCCTATCTCAGCTCATCTATGAATTCATTTTATGACTTTGCTACACAACCAGAATCAGTAATCTTTTTTCTAACGACAAATATTATCCCTGTTTTTCTCTGTTTTGCGTTTTTTATTATGATCTATCGTGCACGCGATATGCATAATGCTTCTCTATCAATTGCTGAAGCTGCACTACGCCTTATGGAGCCAGAAACATATGCTTCAGAGAAGGTTTTGTCGGTTAGCGGCGCTGTGCGCAAAGAAATTTTAATGATGACCGAAGGAATAGAACAGGCTGTTTCTCGCGCCCACGATTTAGAACGTATCGTTCATTCTGAAGTGGATGTTCTGGAACGAAACTATGCGAGAAACGAATCACGTCTTCAAGATCTTATACAGAATTTGAAAGAGGAAAGTGATGCCATCTGCAACCATGGCATGGAACTTCGTGCATCTGTTTCTGAAGTCCATGAGGCTCTTAAAGAAGAACTTGCTATCACTGGCGAAGAAATTGCTATCCATCTTTCAAATGCGACAGAATCATTTGCATCTGTTGTCAATACACGAATTACCAAATTAACAGACCAAACAAGTCAAGCCGTGCAACAATCTGCAGAAATCATATCTTCGAAGATGAATCGGTTATTAGATGTGCTAAATTCAACATCTACTGTTATGACCAGTGATTTTGATAACCGCATTAAATTGCTCTCCACTACTCTCGATTCTTCTTCTGATCAATTGCGCCATCATTTGAATTTACACGCCTCCTTGTGGGGAAAAAAAACCGATCAATTAAGCATTACGTTAAAAGAACAATCTCAGCAATTCATCCAATTCCTAACATCACATATAGGAGATATGTCACACGCACTTGCTGAAAAACAACAATCCCTTTTAACAGTATTAAATTCTATGATGGCAGATTTAAGCATCAATCTCAAAGAAAAAGAGGATACTTTCCGTCATAATATTAAATCATCTGCAGACAATACAGTGCATGCAGTTGATAACCGTATCGGTGTATTAGAATCTTCAGTCAATCAAATGCTTGACAATACTTCGCAAACATTTGATCAACGCATTGCTGACTTTAGAGATATTTTTGATAATAGTTTTAATGCTTTCAAGTCTAAATTAAGCAGTAATATAGAAGAAATGCGTGGATGTTTATCTAATTCACAAGGCAATATGGAAGAATTGCTTCTTTCTAATATACGAGAAATTGACTTGAATATGGATAAAAAGACTCTACTTCTTTCCAATACGCTTTCTGAAAAACAACAAAAAATCATCCATATAGCCGGTACGAATGTAGAAAGTTTAGAGAATAGTCTAACAAGTAGTATTGATCATTTGACCACTATGCTTGATGAAAGGCGTCAGGAAATTGCTTCCAATATCGATAAAAAGTCGTTGGAAATGCGCTCATCATTTGATTCTTCCTGCAAAAAGGTAGGCGATTTGATTTCCAGTAGAGAGGAATCATTCCTTAGTTCTCTCATGCAAGCACAGGTTCAATTTGAAGAATCTCTTGCCAATCGGCCTCAATCTATCATTGAATCCATCTCAAAGGATATAAAAAAGCTAACCGATACAATTTATGATAAGACCATGGTGCTTGCTTTGGCGCTATCTGAAAGCCAAAAATCTCTTGATAATACCCTTGAAATACATACTCGTGATGTCATCAACAAGATTACAAAAGCAGAATCTCAAATAGCAACTTGCTTTAGCGAAGGCAAAGACAATATAGTTTTTTCCTATAACAATAATAATAAAAAGCTTGAAGAAACACTACAGAAACATCTTTCATCCCTTACTGATACACTCAACAGTAAAAGCAATCATGTTCATGGGGTCTTTGACAGTTCTTCTAAAAATATGGATGCCCTACTCTCTAATAATACGAAACGTATGGAAGAAATATTGAGCGGTGGTGTAGCAGGTATTAGATCACAATTATCTATGGCTGGAGAAACAATCGGCAATGCTACGGGTATTGTTTGTGAGAAAGCAACGCGATTGGCTGCTTCTCTTTCTGAAATTCAAAAGAATCTTGTTGCTACTTTAGAACATCATTCTCAAATTGTATTGGAAAAAATGTCTCACTCTGATGACGAATTTATCAAAGCATTTAAGGAACGGATGGATCATATTGGCTTATCATACACAGAAAATCATCATATTTTAGACCAAAATCTTTCTGAACATATTAGAGTTTTGCAAACTACTCTTACAGGAAGCAAGGATAAAATGGATGATGCGATCAAATCTGCTTCCCAGTTCCTTAAAGGATTGTTGAATGAGAACTCTATGCGAATAGATAATCTTCTCAATCGTGGAAACGATTCAGTCAACGATACCTTGTTATGCGCTCATCAGAAATTAGATCAGTTACTACAAGATAAATCTGATAAACTCGTTCAAATTTTAGACAACAGAACTTCTTCTCTTTCAATGGCGGTATCTGATAAAACAATAACATTAGAAAATGTTTTGAAGGAACAAGAGAATTATTTATGCCAGAGTGTGCACTCGTCTGCTGCTTCTGTCAAAGGATTGTCAGATGATATCCAGAATCTCATAAATCAATTGACCTTATTGGTTGGAGACCTATCTCAATCTACAACTGATATTTCTGGGACATTAAAAACGTCTATTGACGATGTGAGCCAAAAATTCCAAAAATGCAAAGAATATTTTGGAGAAAATGTGACTGTCTTTGCAAATGAAATATCTACAATAATGGGAAATTCAGAACAAAAAATTTCTGAAAGTACACAAGAATTTTCACAAAAACTATTACAAAACAGTGATATCGTCTCTGATAAAATAGTCAATAATACGTATCGTATCAGCAGAGAGATTGATCTTGTTTCGAATAAATTTTCAGAAACAGGTAAATTTTTGGAAGAAAGAGAGGAAAAATTCCAATCTACTTTAGATAATTTTGGCCATAATCTTTCAGAAGTGCTTCTCCAAGTTGATCAAGCTGTTGAATCTCGTACTGATAAGACTCATTCTTTAATAGAAGAGCGCGCCCATCATCTCAAGGAAGTACTTTCCAATCTTAATAATGTATTAGAATCTCATGGAATAGCCATGGTTCAACAACTTAAAGAACACATGAAGTCTTTTGAGTCTAATATTGCAAATGTAGAATCTCTTCTAGACAACAATAATCAGTCATTCAAAAGTTCTCTTGATGAACGTTCATCTGCACTAGATAACCTCTTGTCAAAACGTTCAAATGAATTATCAAGTGCTATTGTTAGAGCCTTTCATCAGGAAGAAAGTGCCATTGCAAATACTATTGACCAAAAGATATCTGACGCAGCTGGTTCTCTTGAGAAACTCGAAAAATTGTTAATTAGTGATGTGGAAAAAATCACAGCTCGAATTTCTGATAGTAGCACGGGTGTTGCAACAATCATCCATAATGCCACGCATTCTCTCAATGAAGTGGATGGACGTTTACATCAAACAACTAATCGTATCACTACGACAACAGGAAAAATTAATGCAATTTTTGATCAGTCATCAAAATTATTCGAAAACAAGATAAAAGATTTAAACAAAGTCTCAGAAATGGTGCTGTTAAAAGTTTCTGATATTATCAATAAATGTGAGAAAAATTCTCAAATTCTTTTAAAATCACACGATTCATTGGTGAAAACACAATCTGAAACAGGACTTATTCTCGATAAAAGAGCAACTAATTTGTCAGATTTAACAAATAGATTGCTCGATAAGTCTGGGGAAGCCCAGAAATTTGTTGTATCTCTTTTAAATGACATAAGAAAAGTTCTTGAACAAGCTGATTTGGTTTCAGAAAAAGTAATGAAAAATATTACGAATGGACTTTCGTCCTCTTTTATAGATATTGAAAAGAATCTATCAAATGTAGAAATACGCACTCGTAATGCGGTTGAGATCATAAATCATGATTTAAAAGATATGGGAAGCAAAGCCATCCAAACCATTGATGATAATTTTGAAACAATAGAAGAAAAAGCACATCATTTATCAAATCATCTTCTTCAAAAGGTCCGTTCTTCGCTTCCTAATATCGATCGTCTTCTCGTTGATCTTGAGAAAAAATCAGACAAATCAATGCAAGCGTTTTTCGATTCTCTTAATGGTAAAGTCAATGTTTTTATTAAGACATTGTCCAAAATGAGTGAGGATATTCATTTAACATCCGACCAAATAACCAAAGAATTGAATACAACTCGAGATGTTTTAAAACGTGATTCTATCCACCTAGCACAAGAAACAAAGGAAGGTGCAGATTCCTTACGCAACGTCATAGAAGAGCAAATTGATGCACTAAAAGATTTTAAGAAATTAATTGCTCATTACGGACAAGATGTATCTTCTCTTCATCGTAATAATGTCAAAGATCACGACATAAACCTATCTCAATTGGATGAATCTAAACCCGATCAAATCATAAAAAGTGATAAGTTCAATAATGAATGGCTAGAAAATTCTTTAGGTTCCCCGATTCAGGATAAAGATAGAGTAAAATCTCTTTCTCATGATCATAAGATGATTGATGCTCTTATAGAAGATATTTCCCAATTTATTGACTATAATGCCTTTGTTGATTTATGGAAACGTTATACACAAGGAGAGAGTGATATATTTAGTCAGCGTTTATATACAATTCGGGGACAAAAGATATTCACTTCTGTGCAAGAACAATACCATGGGAATTTAGAATATCAGCATGCTGTAGATAGTTATATTTCCAACTTTGAGGAAATGTTGGCCGATAGCGCCCATTCTAATGCCGATCCTTCTGTTGCTCAGGATTACATCATGTCAAATCATGGCAAAGTTTATACAATGCTTGTACATGCGTCAGGACGCACCTTATAGAGAAGGTATTATTTCCTCATGAAATTTATACTACTATAAAATAGCTATAGAATTTATGAGATAATTATTTGACTGTGGGAGAAGAAGATTCGAACGTCCTCTTTTCCTTCAGGATTTTATTATACATGGTTTTATGTATATGATTTTGCCTTCAGAATATTTATAAATTTCATGAAGAATCGGATCACCTAGGGATAACGCTTCGTAACATACTTTGAATCACATCGAATGAGGATAGAATATCTCTGTAATTTATTTTACGCATGTTAATTGAACTTGATGTAATAAAAAAACTGGGAATAAATTTCATGCGTTTAACATCTTGTTCGTTTTATTTCCTTCAAGGAATCAGACAAAATTTAATTGACTTTACTAGAAGTATCAATTCATAGTAATGATTATATATATGCTATTACAATTCAGTAATTTTTTTCTTTGTATTTAAGTAAATTTTAAAGTTTTAAAGATGATTTCAAGAATCTCTACGATTGCCTTTCAAGGTATCAAAGGAATCCCTGTTGATGTTCAGGTTATGGTGTCTCCTGGTAGAGTTGGAATACAAATAGTTGGATTGCCTGATAAAGCTGTTATAGAAAGCCGTGAGAGAATACAAGCTGCGCTTTATGCATGTGGCCTAGCCCTTCCCAACAAACGAATTACAATTAATCTTGCGCCAGCTGATTTACCAAAAGAAGGTTCTCATTTTGATTTACCTATTATTCTTGCCTTAATGGCATCCATTCAAGCTATTCATGGTGAATCATTGTCCTGTTATCTCGCAGTAGGAGAAATCAACCTTGATGGATCATTAGCTGCAATTAATGGTACGCTTCCTGCTGCTATATGTGCTCAAAATCTTAAAAAAAGTCTTATATGTCCCAAAGCATGTGGTCCTGAAGCTGCTTGGGCAGCAGATACGTTGGATATTATAGCACCTGCCAATCTATTGGAATTAAAAAATCATTTAAACAAAAAACAACTTATAGCACGTCCTCTGAGATCTGAATATAAAAAACAAGATAATCTTCCTAATCTTTCGGAAATTAAAGGTCAAAAAACCATCAAACGTGCCCTAGAAATCGCTGCCGCCGGAAGACATAATTTGCTCATGATTGGACCACCTGGTTCAGGAAAGTCAATGCTTGCCTCTTGCTTACCATCTATACTACCACCTTTATCTTTGGAAGAATCACTAGAAGTATCAATGATTTATTCAATTTCTGGAAAATTTATGTATGAATCATTTTGTATTCAGGATCGACCATTTCGTACTCCTCATCACTCAGCTACTACAGCATCATTAGTAGGAGGTGGTGCACGAGCGCTTCCTGGTGAAGCTTCTCTCGCTCACAATGGCATTTTGTTTTTAGATGAACTCCCCGAATTTTCTCCCCACACACTTGATGCTCTTCGTCAACCTCTTGAAACAGGTGAATGTATTATTGCACGCGCTAATCGCAAGGTTAGATACCCTGCTCGTATTCAATTCATCGCCGCAATGAATCCTTGCCGCTGTGGAATGGCAAGAAAAGATCATAACATCTGCATAAGAGGCCCACGTTGTGCAATAGAATATCAATCTCGCATCTCTGGTCCTTTGCTAGATCGAATTGATATCCATATAGAAGTTCCATCTGTACCGACTATAGATCTTTTTTCACATAATCAGTCTGAGTGCAGTACTATAGTTGCATCTCGTATTCTTCTCGCCCAACAGAAACAACAACAGAGACTAAAAAAATTGGGAGCTTCTATAGCATATAACGCTGATTGTTCTCCTTCAATCATAGAAAAAATAGCACTTCTTGATTCAGAAAGTAATGCTCTTCTCTTACAAGTTGCCGAAAAAATGCTTTTTTCAGCACGTGGATACCATAAAATACTCAAAATATCTCGAACAATTGCAGATCTCGATTCATCTGAAACAATCAGAAAAATTCATATTGCTGAGGCCATCGCATATCGCCAATTCATATCTGCCAACAAATAAAATAACAACTTACTTTTTTTATGCTGTCTGTTCTTTTAAAAAATCAATGGATTTCATATAGAAAAAAATGATATTCGCCGCTTAAATCTATTTTTTGAGTGCCTATAAAACGGTTTTCTCTTGCAGTTGATCTGCTAATCACTGTTCAATAAGAATCGATAGATAGGCTGTACTACAAGCCAATCATTCTGATAATTTTCGAATAGATTGATGAAAATTATTGTAATTAATTTATATCTCAACCGCTTTAGTATATTTCTGTTTTGAATCAAAATATAGCCACTGCGTTACCTATTTCACAGCACAGAAAAGAACTGTATCTCAATATCTTATAGCAGAGATTAAATTGCATATTACATTCAACTCTTCGAAAACAGAATCCCGCTTAACCTTATCCCCTCATTTAGGAGAGAGACTAACAAAGAAAAATATCAATAGGCAAAACCTCCTCATCTGATCCTAATAATTTCCAGTGGATCCAAACCCTTGGTCATTCCGATCGGTTTTTTCCAAATGAAGAACTGATACATGGCTAGGAGAAACTCGAATAAATTTTGCTATCACTAATTGAGCGATACGCATTCCTCTTTCAACAAGAAAGTTTTCCTGACCAAGATTGATCAACAATATCTTTATTTCACCACGATAATCACTATCAATCGTTCCTGGAGAATTTAAGCAAGAAATTCCATGATTGAGTGCCAACCCAGAACGAGACCTTACCTGTCCTTCATAATTTGGTGGTATCACAACAGCATATCCACCAGGAATCAAAGAGCGCATTCCTGGCAATAATTCAACAGGCTCATCTTCTGGCAAAGCAGCGAATAGATCCATTCCTGATGCTCCTTCTGTTTTATATGTTGGAAGGGGCAAGCCATATGCATGGGGAAGACGCAAAAAAGAAATACTAACAGATTTCATAAGAGATATCCTATCCTAAACTAATTACTATAATATGATTGCATGGCATCCCATAATGGGACATCAACGATATTCTTTTTACATATCTAAATAATAGGGACCATCCTCTCCCTGTGGAACATTCCATTCAATATTCTGATTAGGATCCTTAATAACACATGCCTTGCAATGTATACAGTTTTGTGCGTGGATCACATAATTTTTTTCTCCATTATACTCGTTCCACTCATACACTCCAGCTGGGCAATAGCGCATGGAAGGGCCAGCATATACATCAAGTTCTGAATTCTCTTGTAGAGCCTTATCTTTGACAAGAAGATGCGTTGGCTGTTCTTTTGCATAGCTCACCTTTGCTAAAAAAAGTGATGAATTAATATCAAAAGTCAACTTTCCATCCGGTTTAGGATATTTAATTTTATTATGTAGAGCAGCATGTTCTAAAGAATCAGCGTCTATCCTCTGATGTTTTAATGTGCCCAAAATAGAAAAACCAAGATTTTTTTGAATCCAAACATCAATCAAGCCCAATGATAACCCCATGAATACACCAAAACGTGACAACAAAGGCTTGATGTTCCTTACAATCCACAAATCTCGACCAATTTTTGTTTGACGCCAACTATTTTCAATTTCCAAAGGATCATCGTGCTTATATCCTTGAGATAACCGTTCCATAATCTTCTCTGCCGCGAGAATTCCTGATAAAATAGCATTGTGAGATCCTTTAAGGCGAATAAGATTCACAAAACCTGCTGAACAACCAATCAAGCTTCCCCCTGGAAAAGAAAGCTTAGGAACCGATTGCCATCCTCCTTCGCTAATAACACGCGCTCCGTATTCAAGGCGTTCTCCACCTTCAAATATAGGTCTAATATCTGGGTGTGTCTTAAAACGCTGCAATTCCTCATATGCAGAAATCCAAGGATTTTTATAATCAAGATGCAACACAAAACCTATAGAAATCAAATCTTTGTCCAAATGATAGATAAACCCTCCTCCCGATGTACGCTTATCAAGTGGCCAACCAAAACTATGAAGAACAAGACCTTGTGTATGATGTTGCGGTTTAATTTTCCATAATTCCTTAACACCAAGGCCAAATTTCTGGGGTTGACGTCCCTCTGTCAAAGAATAACGCTTTATCAATTCCTGACTTAAAGATCCACAGGCTCCTTCTCCTATGAGCATGTATTTGCTCAACAATAATATAGAAGGAATATAATTTCTCCCTATTGTGCCATCACAATTTCTCCCTTTTTCACTGGTGAAAACACCAATAGCTTCTCCACTTTTTCCATAATGGATTCCCTTGACAGAAAAACCACAATAAATCTCTATTCCAAGCGCTTCAGCCTTATTCTTCAACCACCGACAGACTCTTCCTAAAGAAACAACATAATTTCCGTGATTCTTCATACAAGATGGGATACAAAAATGAGGTAAGCGAATCGATTTATAAGAATTGAGAAACAAGTAAATATCTTTTTTGACGATAGTTTGAAAAGGATGTCCTTTTTCTTCTCGCCAACCTGGTAACAAGCTATCTATTCCAATAGGATCAATAATCGCACCTGAAAGAATATGACCCCCAATATCTGCAGATTTTTCAATGATGACGACAGAAAACTGAGGATTAATCTGTTTGCACCGTATTGCTGCAGCAAGACCTGCTGGTCCAGCACCGACAATAATCACATCATATTCTAAGATATCTTTTTTATCAGATATATCACTTCTATCCACCAGATAGTTTTCCCTGCACATTAAAAGTATCGAAAAAAATCAAGAATTTCATTCTAATAAATCATATTTTAAATGCTTTATAAAATATCCTCTTTTCGAGATTGAGGTGTTTTAAAGATTCTTATGCTATGATCATATGTCATATTTCTCTCTATTTATTTGATCTTTTATTCCCATCATGACAAATCATTTTGTTTTAGATTGTCCATGATTTCTGCAACAACATACCCTTCTAAAACAAAAAAATCTTATGGATTACTCTAAAACAACAGAATATCCCTCGAAGATTCTATTGAAAATCTCTAGACAAGCCATAGAAATGCTGCTAGTTGCTATCGACACACATTGATACTAAAATCGGAATCATACAAAATAAATAGTGGATAAATTGAACAATGATCATACAAAAACATATAGCACAAAACAATCTAGAGAATAAAAGAGTTTGTTCCCAGAGAGGGATAGCTCATTGTAAGGTTATAGCATTTTATATCATAGCAGGTGGCATGATTCATCTTTGGAATACAATCGGAACCATATTTTCATAGTGTCTTTATCAATTCAAATTGTCCCATCTGTTCTTGCAGCAGATTTTTCTCGTCTGGGAGAAGAAGTTTCTAGTCTTTCTCAGGCAGGCGCAAAACAAATTCATTTTGATGTTATGGATGGATCTTTCGTCCCTAATATTTCTTTTGGCGCAGAAGTTATTAAATCGCTTAGACCTTATACCAAAGCTATTTTTGATTGCCATCTTATGGTCTCATCTGTTGATTCTCACTTGAAAGTTTTCGCAGATTCTGGATGTGATATCATAACCCTGCACGTAGAATCTTCCCCTCATATCCATCGTTCACTACAAACCATCCGTGCGTTGGGAAAAAAAGCTGGAGTGGCAATCAACCCAGCTACTCCTGTTTCTATGATAGAACATGTTATCGATGACATTGATATGATACTCATCATGACAGTCAATCCTGGTTTTGGTGGACAAACTCTCATCAAATCAATGATACCTAAAATAAAACAAGCTCGATCTCTTATCAATGGACGCCCTATCACACTTGAAGTTGATGGCGGAATCACATCCCAAAACATCGGACTTTTAGCCCAAGCTGGGGCTAATTTCTTTGTTGCTGGATCTTCTATTTTCAATAAAAAGCATATAATATCCTATGAACAATCCTTAAATGATTTAAAAAAAGCAGCTTTAGAATATGCCTCGTCATGATAAAATATATTTTTTATCTGAATCATTCGAAAATCTTTCCTCTACATTGATTATAGTCAGATGACAATTTAAGCTTGAAGTATCCTTTTTTATATTTTACTGTCAGTTCTATATAACTCATAGGCAGTTTATCTATTTGCCAAATCTTTGTGTTTTTTAACAGCTTGCAAGGGCATTATCTGTACTTTACGATCTTTTAGTAAACATAAGCATACCTTGGCATCAACAATCGGTTAAGATATGATTCCTCGTTATTCTAGAACAACCATGACAGCCATATGGTCTGATGAGACAAAATTCAGAATATGGTTTGAGATAGAAGCACATGCATGTGATGCACTTGCTAAAATTGGTGTGATTCCAAAAAAAGCAGCCCATAATATCTGGGAAAAAGGGAAAAATGCGCATTTTGACATTGAGCGTATTGCTGATCTCGAATCAGTCGTCAAACATGATGTTATTGCTTTTTTGACACATCTTGCAGAAATCGTTGGTTCTGATGCACGTTTTATTCATCAAGGAATGACTTCATCCGACGTGCTAGACACATGCTTTAGTATTCAACTAATGCGATCGACTGATATTTTATTAGAAGATATTGACCAACTACTCGAAAGTATCAAAAAACGTGCTTTTGAACATAAATATACAATGACCATAGGTCGATCTCATGGAATACATGCTGAACCCACAACATTTGGTCTTAAATTAGCCATGGCGTATGCAGAATTTACGCGTGCTCGACAACGGCTACTTCATGCAAAAAAAGAAATATCTATTTGTGCCATTTCTGGTGCTGTGGGTACTTTTTCAAACATACATCCGTACGTTGAAGAGCATGTGGCCAAAGCAATGGGTCTCAAAGCAGATCCCATTTCCACGCAAATCATTGCTCGTGATCGTCATGCAATGTACTTTTCTATATTAGGTGTCATCGCCTCTTCTATCGAGAGATTTGCAACAGAAATAAGACACCTTCAACGCACTGAAATCCTTGAAGTGGAAGAGTTTTTCCATTCTGGACAAAAAGGATCTTCAGCAATGCCCCATAAACGCAATCCTGTTCTCACTGAAAATCTGACGGGATTGGCGAGATTAGTACGATCTTATACAATTCCAGCAATGGAAAATGTTGCACTTTGGCATGAAAGAGATATATCCCACTCTTCCGTTGAGCGAATAATAGGTCCTGATGCGACAATACATCTTGATTTTGCATTAATCCGTTTAAGAGATGTCATAGAAGAATTAATCGTCCATCCCGACAACATGAAGAATAACCTTGAACAACTTCGTGGACTCATTCATTCTCAACGTATCCTGCTTGCATTAACACAATCAGGAACATCAAGAGAGGATTCCTATCGGCTTGTTCAGCGTAATGCTATGAAGGTTTGGAAAAATAACAGCGTTTTTCTTGATGAATTGCTGAGTGATGCTGATATACGCCAGATATTATCCGAAAAAGAAATTCGTGATAAATTCGATTATAACTATCACACCAAACACGTTGATACCATTTTTAAACGTGTTTTTCAGCAAAATAAGACATGATTATTCTGTGATTGTTTTGCAAGTGATTGAATGAGGATTTTATATTGCTTTCTGCATCAAGAAGGTCATATTATAATTGGAGCGAGGATTGATGAAACATCGAAATCCTATTTGTGAAGGAAAAGCTAAAATTATTTATGAAGGGCCTGAACCAGGCACTCTCGTCCAATTTTTTAAAGATGATGTTCTTCCAAACGATAAAGAGAATTGTACTGCGCTTAATGGGAAGGGTGTATTAAATAATAAGATATCCGAATACATTTTTCTTCAACTCAACAAAATTGGTATACCAAATCACTTTATACGCAGATTAGATACGCGACAACAGCTGATACAAGAATCAGAAATGATTCCTTTGCGAGTAGTCGTACGAAATACTGTTGCAGGATCCTTTGCCAAACGACTTGGAATCCAAGAGGGATTATCGCTTCCACGATCAATAGTTGAATTTTATTATAAATCCACCTTATTAAACGATCCCTTGGTAACAGAAGAGCATATAACAACCTTTAATTGGGCTAATCAAGTTGAATTAGAAGACATAACCTCTTTAAGTGTTCGAATCAATGACTTCATGACAGGTCTCTTTCTCGGAATAGGCATTCATCTTGTGGATTTTAGCATTGAGTATGGACGCCTTCTTGATAGCGATACAATGCGCATTATTCTTGCCGATGAAATTGTTCCTGATTGCTGTCGACTATGGGATATGAAAACGCAAGAAGAAAACAATAAAAAGCGTTTTGGTCGAAACAGTGATCAATCGTTAGAAGGTTATTCTGAAATTGCACGTCGTTTAGGAATATTTAGAAAAAGCGATCCAGCACTCAGTCCAATCCACATATCCACCCAAAAAATAACACGGGGAGACTGAATTTATGATCAAGGCAAGTGTTGCCATAAAGCTTAAAAAAGACGTACTTGATCCACAGGGGAAAGCCTTAAAAAATACTCTGATCAATATTGGTTTTGATAATATTTATCAGATTCGTCAAGGAAAAGTTTTTGATATTGAAATAGACGAAATCGACTCTGATAGCGCAAGGGAAAAAATTGAATCTATCTGCAAGAATCTTCTTGCTAATCTGGTCATTGAAGATTATGAAATTTCTATCGAAAAATTATCAACAGAGAAATCTTGATGTCAAAAACCTTTTTTCGAATCGCTATTGTGATATAGTTCCTCTTCTACAGCCTTGTATCTTTCATTTTTTCCTGTTACCTGAGTAAGGTATTCTCAACGCAATTTCGGAATGTATCCATGAAAACGGCTATAGTACAGATTCCAGGTTTAAACCGCGATCAAGATATGATAACAGCCGTGAAGAAAATAACCGGTAAAATTCCGATTTTAGTATGGAAAACTGATACCAATATTCCACCAGTTGATCTCATTATTATCCCGGGTGGATTTTCTTATGGAGATTATCTTCGTTGTGGTGCAATTGCAGCACGTACTCCAGTGATGGATGTTATTAAACAAAGAGCCCAAGACGGCGTCAAAATTCTTGGAGTTTGCAATGGATTCCAAATTCTTTTAGAACTCAACCTTCTTCCAGGTGCCCTCATGCGCAATGCTTCATTAAAATTCACGTGCAAAAAGGTTCTGATAGAAGTCGCAAACGCTAACACAGTATTCACAAAATCTTACCATAAAAATCAAATCATTACATATCCTGTGGCTCATCATGATGGAAATTATTTTATTGACTCCGAAGGATTAAAAGAAATCGAAGACAACAATCAGGTTGTCTTTCGCTATGCATCTGACACAAATCCCAATGGGTCACTACACGATATTGCGGGTATCATCAATCGACAAGGAAATATATTAGGAATGATGCCCCATCCTGAAAATATAATAGAAGATATCCATGGTGGAACAGATGGACGTGGTATATTTACATCTCTTTTGAATCATATAATGGAATGACTTCCATAGCAGTATTACCTTGTATTGTATTATCCTATTTTTGATCAGAATATTCTTCGAAAAGACTTGTTTTTTGGACAGTATACCCAGTCAAAATCATTCACAATTATAGAAGAACAATCGAATATCTTGCTGTATATCCCTATTATGTAACCGTACTCTTGACACCTAATGTTATAAGACGCATTAATCATCTGTTTGTTCTCTATACAAAAGGTCTTTTCTTGTATATCAACAAATGATCACTAGATATTCCAATTTATTTAGAATACCTATTGGGTGTTTGGATTTTTTATCTAGGTTATGTCATCATTCATGTCTCAATCATTATCTACATCTGAACTTTTTGCTATGCATGGTCTCACGCAAAGTGAGCATGATCGAATTATGAAGATTATTCAACGCCAGCCTACTTTAACGGAAATTGGCATTATATCAGCTATGTGGAATGAACACTGTTCCTATAAATCCTCAAAAAAATGGCTAAGAACGTTACCCACCACTGGAAAACACGTTATTCAAGGCCCCGGAGAAAATGCTGGTGTTGTTGATATCGGCGATGGTGACTGTATTGTATTTAAAATGGAAAGCCATAATCATCCGTCTTACATTGAACCATATCAAGGAGCTGCAACAGGTGTTGGCGGCATCTTGCGTGATATCTTTACAATGGGCGCACGACCCATTGCTGCAATGAATTCAATACGTTTCGGCTCTGTAGATCATCCTAAAACCAAACATTTGCTTTCAGAAGTAGTTGCAGGTATTGCTGGTTATAGTAATTCTTTTGGTGTCCCAACAGTAGGAGGAGAAGTCGAATTTCTTCCCTGCTATAATGGTAATATTATTGTGAATGCTTTTGCTGCTGGACTTGCTAAGACAAGCGCACTGTTTTCGTCAAAAGCACAAGGTGTCGGACTTCCCATTGTATACTTAGGTGCTCAAACGGGTCGAGATGGAATTGGTGGCGCATCGATGGCTTCAACAGAATTGAGCGATAATATCGTGGATCAACGCCCAACTGTCCAGGTAGGCGATCCATTTACAGGAAAATGTTTATTAGAAGCATGTTTAGAATTAATGCAAATAGGAGCAGTAATTGCCATCCAAGATATGGGGGCAGCAGGATTAACCTGCTCTGCAGTCGAGATGGGGAATCAAGGGAATCTTGGAATTCAGTTGGATCTTGATCAAGTTCCAATATGCGCAGAAGCAATGTCTGCTTACGATATGATGCTTTCAGAAAGTCAAGAGCGCATGCTGATGCTTTTAAATCCAGACAAACAGCAACAAGCCCAAGATATTTTCGACAAGTGGGGGCTTCATTTCTCCATCATTGGAAAAACAACAGACGATCATCGTTTGCGCGTCATTCACCATGAGAAAGAAGTGGCTAATCTTCCCATCAAGACATTAAGCGATGAAGCGCCAGAATATGATAGAGCGTGGATCGAACCCATTCTTCTTCCCCCTTCTGATCCCAAACTCCTTCGTTCTCAGGAAGATTATGCTTGCACTCTTCTAAGGCTTCTATCTTCTCCTAACCTATCCTCCCGAAGGTGGGTATATGAGCAATATGATACCATTATCCAAAGTAATTCTATACAACTTCCAGGGGGAGATGCTGGGGTCGTCCGAGTTACAAGCCATGGCACCAAAGCTCTTGCTTTCTCTTCCGATGTAACGCCACGCTATGTTGAGGCAGATCCTTTTGAAGGAAGCAAACAGGCGGTTGTTGAATGTTGGCGCAATATCATTGCTACTGGAGCAAAACCCCTTGCTGCAACAGATAATCTTAACTTTGGAAACCCTGAAAAAGAAACAGTAATGGGACAATTTGTTTATTCCATAAAAGGAATTCGTGAAGCCTGTCAAATTTTAGACTTTCCAATTGTTTCCGGAAATGTGTCTTTTTATAATGAAACAAATGGACAAGCTATCTTTCCAACTCCTACAATTGCTGGAGTTGGAATTATTCACGATTGGTCATTCATGACACGCATTGGAAGCGCTCGTGAAGACGATCTTATCTTTTTGATTGGTCAAGATGGGAGTCATCTCGACTGCTCTATCTACAGTCTCGAATGCGCATCTTCTCCTATAGGACCCCCCCCCAAAGTTGATTGTCATGTGGAAAAACGTCATGGGAATTTCATTCTTTCTCTTATTGGCTCTCGTCAAGTGACAGCTTGTCACGATATTTCTACTGGAGGATTAATCATTTCTCTAGCAGAAATGGCTATATCTTCTGGTAAGGGAATGAATATTGATTTACCAAAAAATCAAGATCCAATCCCATTCCTCTTTGGAGAAGATCAAGGACGATACATAATCTGCATTCCTGCTGATATGCGAGACTTAATAATGACTCAAGCTTTTGATGATAGTATTCCTATTCGTTGTTTGGGGCATGTATCAGGAAATGCTTTATCTATTAACCATGTAATGGATGTTCCTGTATCAACATTACAAGAAAAATATGAATCATGGTTTCCTCATTTTATGAATGAGAAGTTATAAAAAAAAAATAAACTATTTGGGGTAATTGATGTCGATAAACTTACATGAAATAGAAAAAATGATTCGAGAAGGAATACATGGATCAAATGTCATCATCCGTGATTTAGCAGGTGATGGTAATCATTATGCGGCAGAAGTTGTTTCTGAGAAATTTCGCGGCAAAACCCGCATCCAACAGCATAAAATGGTTTATGATTCGTTACAGGGAAAAATGGGAAATGATTTGCACGCTCTTGCTATCAAGACGTCTGTTCCCGTTTCTGATAATCAAAAACCATAAATAGTATATCACAATAAGAATGTAACAAGAACCTGTTATGGCTAGTATGGAGTATAATGAAATGGAAGATGTGATGATTCGATGCATTCAAGACGAAATTCAACAAAATAATGTTGTCCTGTTTATGAAAGGAACTCCAGAATATCCACAATGTGGTTTTTCTGGACAGATTGTCAAAATTCTTGATAGCTTGAATGTATCCTATAAAGGAATAAATGTTTTAGAGAATGACCGTTTGCGTCAAGGCATAAAAGAGTATTCACAGTGGCCGACTATTCCGCAACTCTATGTAAAAGGTGAATTTATTGGTGGTTGTGATATTGTGTCCGAAATGTTTCAATCAGGAGAAATTCATAAAATTGTGGAATAGGTAAAAAATATGGTTGTCATTTTAGTTGAGCACCTATATCTATCTGCCACTCTATTTTGGGTTCATCATCATATGAATTCCTGAATATCATTTTATGTCTTGAAGGACTCCTTCCGTGAAAAGTCAAATGCCCTCAAAATTAAGAAATGCGAATATTGGACATATAGAATTCGTCACCATAATAGCAATGCTCATGGCCGTAAATTCTCTTGGAATTGATATAATACTCCCTTGTTTGCCACAAATAGGTGAATACGTAGGGATAATTAATGAGAACCACAGACAACATCTCATTTCTTTCTATCTTATTGGTTTTGCTATAGGTCAAATCTTTTATGGCCCATTATCAGATCGTTTTGGTCGCAAAGCTGTCTTGATTCCTGGTCTCATGTTATATGTTATCTCTACAATTGCCGTGCTCTTTACTACATCATTCTCTGCTATGCTCTTTTTCCGTCTCATTCAGGGAATAGGTGGAGCAGCTCCTCGAATTATTTCTATCTCAATTATTCGTGATATCTATGGGGGCAGACAAATGGCAAAGGTCTTGTCTATTTCCATGATGATCTTCATGATTATGCCCATCATAGCTCCAAGTATAGGCCAATTAACAATGTATATTTCTGGTAGTTGGGCTGGAATTTTTGTTTGGATGGCAGCAATTGCTTCAGCCATTACCATATGGTATGGTGTACGCATCCCAGAAACGATGGATCCACTTCATGTCCGTTCTTTGCATTGGCGTTTAATACTTGGTAGTTTTTCTCTCATATTCAAAGATCGTGCTGCTACCCTTTATAATATTGCTAATAGTCTCCTTATGGGAGCAATATTCGGATTTGTAAGCTCTTCACAACAAATTTATACTGAAGTTTATAATCTTGGAGCTTGGTTTCCTCTCGCTTTTGCAATCGGCGGAATATCAATGTCTTTGTCGTCTTTATTAAACACATACCTTGTAGATAAGTTGGGAAGACATCGTCTATCGCATTATTCCCTTCTTATCCTAGTCGCTGTTACGACATTATGGCTTATAACCCAATTAATAGTAGGTCAATCGGTTAGTCTCTTTGTCTTTTTTGCGTTTTTCCTATTATCATTTTTTCAAATTGGGCTCATTAATGCTAATTTTAGCAGTATTTCTATAGAACCATTCGCTCATCTTGCAGGAACAGCATCATCTGTATTTGGTTTTATCAATACGGTGATCAGCACAGGAATTGGAATAGTTATAGGACAAGCATTTGATGGAACAACTTATCCCCTTACAATAGGATTCTTTGTAATAGCCGTTTTCTGCTTTATTGCTATCTTTATCGCTGAAAAAGGAAAGATGTTTCAAAATAAACAGGATGAATAAGATATTTAAGGTTATCTTATATAGGAATAGATTAAAATTAATGATTGATCTATTCAAGAAAAGGTTTTGAACAAGTTATTGAGGATGTGAAAGGAAAATCCAAATATACAAGAGAGTTAAGAAAACTGTAGATAATAGTATCTTGCGTTGTTAACGAGATATCGATGACGATGCACTATTAAAAAGACGTGATTTCTGAAAATAAGTGAAATATAATGGATGAGAATTACTTTGTATATTTATCACTTTATAGGTTGTATAGAAATCATCAAAATCCTTAAAGATTGAGGATTTATGGATGAGGTCCTCAACATTCCTTGCTTGATCCTGCGGTATATCAAGGAAATTAAAGATTTTAGATCCTTTGCATTGCAAATATTGTACGTTTAAAATCGATGTTTCATTATATTATTCTTATCAGATCTCAATCGTTATCAGAATACATGGATTAGAGATCTTAAGATATATTTTGTAATGGACAAAATGCAGGAATTATTAAAAATATGATGAGGAAAAATATTTTATATTCTCTAACAAAAGGAGGAAATAATCCATGTTAAAAAACTCCTTTTCAAAAGGAAAGGTATCTTTCACATTCATCCTTCAAGAACAGATATAAAATATATAAAAACATCTCCTGTTGACTATATAAACTATATCCCACTGATTGATGATTCTCTTATTCAGAGGCTAGCTGTAATTATCCGACCGCAAAAACATATAACCTTAAAATCACTCAAATATTGACCAACCTGTTCGCGCAGATAATAGTTCAAGAGCTTGTATCCCTAACAAAGAATTACCTGAATCAGTTAATCCTGGAGACCATACTGCAATAGATGCTTTTTGTGGTACAATAGCGAGAACTCCTCCACCAACACCACTTTTACCTGGAAATCCAATGCGATATGCAAAATCACCTGAATTCTCATAATAACCGCATGTCAACATAATTGCATTCAAACACCGGGTTTGTTGTTCTGATATCACTTTTTTATTTGTTAATGGATTATAGCCGCGACATGCAAGATATAATCCCGATCTTGCCAATTGAAAACAATTCATCGTAAGAGCGCAATGGTGACAATAAACCTGTAAAACATCTTCTACATCATGTTTCAAATTACCTTGAGAACGCATGAAATTCGCAAATGCAATATTAGCATAACCAGTAGAAATTTCTGAATTAGCTACTGAAGAATTAATATGAATAGATGTATCATTAGCAAGATCACGTACAAAATTCAGAAAATTTTCTATCTCATGTTCAACAGAACTCCCCTCAAGAATCACATCGGTCATCACTATAGCACCAGCATTGACAAATGGATTGCAAGGAACGCCATTTCCTTTTTCTAATTGACCAATTGAATCAAAAGAACATGCAAAAGGTTCGCGATTGATACGTTTCCAAATATCTTCATCAACTTTTTTAAGAGTCACTGTAAGGAGAAATACTTTGGAAATACTTTGAACTGAAAAAAAAACGTCTGCATCACCAGCTGAAAAAACACTACCATCTGGCAACGCAAGAGATATACCAAATTGGTTAGAAGGAACTTGTCCCAGCTCAGGGATATAATCAACAACACGCCCCTGACCAATATGGGGCTTTATATCTGAATAAATACCATTTATAATTTCCTGAAGATCCAAATACATTTTCCTTAAAAAACAAAGAACATACCAATAAAATTTATCTAACGAGAATAAAACTCAATAACAAGATTTGGTTCCATAACAACAGGATATGGAACATCGCTCAATGCTGTAGGAACTCTTACAAAAGTAGCAACCATATTTTCATGATCAGCACTGATATAATCAGGAACATCTCGCTCAGCAAGTTGTACAGATTCTAAAACAAGAGCCAAGTTCTTTGATTTTTGCTTTACCTCAATAATGTCACCAGCCTTACAACGATATGATCCAATATTAACGCAGCGACCATTTACCAAAATATGACGGTGATTAACCACTTGTCGAGCAGCAAAAATAGTCGGAGCAAACTTACAACGGTATACCATCGCATCAAGACGAGATTCAAGAGCTGCAATTAGATTATGAGAAGTATCCCCTTTAGCACGATTAGCTTTTTGAAAAATAGAGCGAAACTGCTTTTCACTAATATCCCCATAGTATTTTTTCAGCTTTTGTTTTGCACGCAACTGCAAACCGAAATAAGAAGGTTTTAACTTACGACGCTGACCGTGTAAACCAGGCCCATAAGCACGCACGTTAACAGGCGATTTTGGACGCCCCCAAATATTCTCACCCAGACGACGATCTATCTTATGCTTTGATGACTCACGCTTACTCATATGATATTTATTCCTCTCTCATTACCGCTTCCATATCCTCTAATTAACTTTCAAAGGAACGACTAGGAAACGCACCCTCCTCTGATTTTTTTACAAAAATCTGACAGGCCACAATAAAAACATAACCATGGGATACGTTTAAAAAAAAAGCAGATAACATCCACTATATTTTTTACATCACTTATTTGTAAAAGGAATTTCTCTTAAGGTCAATCCTAAAATATGATGTGCATTATTTGTATTGGCATTTTTCCAAAAAAGTTCCTCTATACAGTAGATTGCATAGTCCCCCTACTCTCTTTAGATAAAACTTTATCATGAGAAACGAATGAAAGACCTGATTCATTGATATCATCTAGCTGTGGCGGATTCTTTTACATCTTTGCTTGATCACTATCCAAACGTTATAAAAATTCATATTACATCAAGATTTGAATCTCAATTTTTTACATTTTTGAGGATTTCAAACCAAATCCTTGCACCAAACGTTGCATCGATATATCAGGTTTTCCTGACACAAAGACAGCGAGATCGTCTGATAATGCAATATTATCTTCATAAAGAGCAGGCAACAAAGAACGTGCATACTGTGCTATAGAATCCGCAGCATCCAGCCATTCAACTGGCCAAGGAGCTAATCGTTGGAAAATATTGGTCATAAAGGGATAATGTGTACAAGCAAGAACGACAATATCTGTCCGTCTGTTACCTTTCTTGACAAAACAACCTTCAATCTCCTTCTGAACTTCATCTTCGTTTATCGTTTTTCCACAAACATATCTTTCTGCCATGGACGCAAGTTTTGTAGAAAACACCAAGTGAGCACAACATTGTGACGCAAAAGATTGAATCAAATTTTTTGTATATGCTCGTCTTAATGTAGCAGGCGTTGATAAAACTGAAAAAAGACCTGTAGATGTATGGAGCGCTGCCTGTTTAATAGCAGGAACTGATCCAATAAAGGTCATAGATGGAAAATTCGACCGCAGATCATCTTTAACAAGAGTAAAAGCAGTATTACAGGCTATGATAGACAACACAGGGTTATATTGATCCAAAATATCGGAAAAAAGAGATATGATACGGTTTTTCAACGCATGGTCCTCCCAATTTCCATAAGGAAATCCTGCGTCATCTGCAACATAAACAAAATTGTATTCAGGCATCAGAAAACGCACTTTCTGCAATACAATCAGTCCGCCGATACCACTATCAAACAAAAGAATAGGCCTATTGGATTTTTTTTTCACGAACAACCACTATGTATTAGAATTACGTTTTTTTTTGGTTTTTGGAACCAACAACTTTTCCACGAGGTGAATGTCTGGAAAAACGATCTAATGAAGAAATAATCCCCCGTAACAAAAAAATCTCTTGTCGCATAAATTCGGGACGAATTAATACGGAACGCAAATCATCCAACATCTTTTTTTTCCTCTCCATGGGACGAAAATATCCTCGTTCTTCTAAAGCGTTTTCAAGATAAGACATAAAACTGAATAACTCACCTTTTGTAGCAGGCACATCACCTTTTTGAGATTCCTCTTCCGAAATCACAACATTATTTTCCATCCATTCCCAAACCATCAATAAAACCGCTTGTGAAATATTTAAAGAAGGAGAATCTGCGCTAACAGGAAAGCTGACGATCGCATCAGATAATGCAATTTCCTCATTTGTTAATCCCCAACGTTCACGGCCGAAAATAAGACCAACCTTCTGACCAGAAGCAATCCTATCTTTCAACACAATAGCAGCTTCTTTCGGATAATAAATAGATTTAAAATTATTACGAGATCTAGCCGTGGTCGCATAAACGAAATTAAGATCAGCAATAGATTCCTTTAAACTAGGAAAAACACGCACAGCATCTATCACGTTATCTGCATTAGCAGAAGAAGATCGCGCTTTTTCACTAGGCCATCCATCTCTAGGATTCACCAAGCGTAATTGTGTAAGATTAAAATTCGCCATTGCACGCGCAACCATACCTATATTTTCACCAAGCTGTGGGTCAACAAGGATGATTACAGGACTTTCTTCAGAACTCTGCAATTTTTGAGCATATTTTGTCATGAAAACGCCTTTTCTCATATAAGCAATCAATATACTCCCAAGATTACTCATTTTTTGTTTATTTGCTTACATTTCCAATGCAATACACTGATTCACAACAAACAAATTCACGAAAGTATATAAAATATATTAATTTTTTCGTAAAAAATATAATTTTTCTCTGGACAAGCAGAATCCGCTTTGATTCATTGAAGGTGATTCGGGGGAAAAATACATTAATACATTTTTTCAAAATTCATATCTAGCTTAATTTTCGAGACCATCCTTATGGAAAATGTAGAAAACATCATATCATATCGCGACCTATATTCGTCAAGAATTTGGCAAAAATTAACCATATGGTTCAAGCGTATGTTCGAAACAAAAACATCACCGATCTCATCTCCTGCTCTGTCGTTGAATCACACGATATCAATGATCAGTATTCTTTGTCTAATGCTTGTAGCAATATCCAGCGCTATAAAAGTCACTTCTAACTATTCTCAAAAAGATCGAGCCGCCATTGAAGAAATACTTCTTCTAGCACATTCTGTAAAAACCATCTTGAATACAACCCATATAAATCTTGTGTTGGAACGCCAAGGAGAAATCCAGTCAATACTCAAAAACATTCTACCCGACAGGAAATATTTTCCCGAAAAATTCATCCTGATCTCTCAATCCAATGGACTGATTATCGCATCATCCGCAGAAAATACTCTTCATGTGGGAAAAAAAATAAGCGATATTATTATGGACCCACACCTTTTAAAGAGTATTGGTAATACCACTCAAACAGCAGAAGTTTTTCTTGCACACACACCGTATTACGTATCATTAGTCCACCTTGCCGAAAACAACGGATTAGTCTTGGTTGCCAGCTCTCAGTTGCCACTTTTACGCTATTGGCGTGACGAAGTCACAACAGGAGTCGTATTATTTTCAGGCGTTTCTACCATTTTCTTGTTTATTCTGTTCAACCATTATAAACAGGCAAAACGCGCTAAAGAAACAGATGATATTTTATTAGAAGCCAATATATGTATTGAAACTGCTTTATCCCGTGGGAGATGTGGTATTTGGAGCTTCAATTTCGTCGGTAAAAAATTCCATCTTTCGCAATCTATGTATGAAATTCTTGGTATTCCTTATTCAGATAAAGCCTTATCATTAATGCAAGTGATACGTCTTATTTATACGGATGGCCAAGAGGTTCATAATATCATCCGATCGGTTGCAAAAGGAAAATCAACACAATTAGATCAAATATTTCGCATCCGCCATGCCACCGGAACCCCTATCTGGATAAAAGTACGTGCTCAGGTTATGCGCACAACATCAGGAGGTATGAGTATTATCGGCATCGCCATGGATATTACAGAGCAACATAACCTAGAAAGACGTTATGTGGAAACAGATCAACGATTAGCAAAAGCAATAGAATGCACTTCTGAAGCTGTTGTTCTCTGGGACAAAAATGATCAATTGGTTATGTGCAATTTCCGCTATCAACAGGCGTATAAACTACCTGATAAAGTGCTCGTTCCAGGAACAAAACGTTCGGTTATTAAGGATTCTGGAACTCATCCATCTCTTGAATATTATACGTCAGATCCAGAAGATTCACGAACCATCACAAAAGAAATAAAACTAGCTGATTCACGATGGCTTCAAATTAACGAGTGGCGTACACATGACGGTGGAACAATCTCCGTTGGAACAGATATTACTCAGCTCAAACACAATCAAAAGAAACTACATGAATCTGAACGTCGTCTTATGGCAACTATTAATGATCTTTCCACATCACGCCAAATACTTGAACGCCAAAAAAACGAACTTTTAATCGCCAATTTAAAATATCAGACTGAAAAAGAGCGTGCTGAGATAGCAAATAGAGCTAAATCAGAATTTCTAGCAAAAATGTCTCATGAATTACGAACGCCTCTTAATGCTATTCTCGGATTTTCTGAAATTATCAAAGGAGAAGTACTTGGACCTTTAGGATCCGCTAAACACCATGAATATGCTCAAGACATCCATGATAGCGGTACACACCTTTTGGGTATGATTAATGACATTCTTGAAATATCAAAAATAGAAGCAGATCATATCCATATCAATAAAAAAATCATTGATTTAGCTTCTGTAATGCAAGAAAGCATCCATAGGATCTCTATTCCTGCCCGAAATAAGAATATCACAATTGAAAAACAAGTTTCTCAAAAACTGCTCTTTAATGCTGACACGCGCATTATAGAACAGATCCTCACTCATATTCTTTCTAATGCTATCAAATTTACACAAGAGAACGGGAAAATCATAATTCGTGTTTCTAAGATAGGAAGGTATCTCCTAATCACTATTTTAGATAATGGAATTGGAATCCCTCAATCCGCTTTAGAAAAAGTTGAAAAACCCTT
Organism: Candidatus Liberibacter ctenarytainae; assembly: GCA_016808295.1. Classification (GTDB taxonomy): domain Bacteria; phylum Pseudomonadota; class Alphaproteobacteria; order Rhizobiales; family Rhizobiaceae; genus Liberibacter; species Liberibacter ctenarytainae. Next base: position 47,237 of record SEOL01000004.1, on the reverse strand, counting down.
TGAACAACTCAAAAACTGTTATGTTCAAAACAAAGGCGGGCCTAGACTTGGGCTTACAATATCTTATGCCTTGACTAATCTACACGGCGGCAAATTAAAGATTCTCTCTCAAGAAGGACGAGGAACAACTGTCATGATTTGTATGCCGATATAAATCAATTTTATGAATTATATTCTATCAAATGATTGATTTTACGATATTTTATTAACATTCAATATCTCATAAAAAATAGAATTAACTTCATTACAAACTCTGTTTTTTATGGGTTACAGTAGACTTTAGTCATTTACTTTTATTGCCTTAGGTTGCAAAAATTTACTCGTACTTTGTAAATAGTAGAGAATGATTATGAAAATTGCACAATAACAATGTATTATGTGCTTATTCCAAATTCTGGGTTTGCAATAGATCTGCTAGGGGAATATTCCTCAGAAAAACACATGATAAAAAAATTTCTCACATATCAAGCAAAAATCAAGTAAAGAAAAAGCCAACGGATGAAATCCTGAATGGCGCTAAAGATTAGCCAAAATAAAGCTTAAAATGTAAAGGCCTATAGAAAGGTTATCTGATCGCAAAAATCTTTTTTTGATTGTAACAAACAAAGACATTTGAGGAATTTATATGCCGACTCCTTTGTTAGCATATTAGCGCCTATCCCTAACAGTATTTCAGACAACAAAGAAATCCAGCCTCTTTTTCAGAGATGAACACCCGAAAAATCATCAAAGCCACATATATCATTGATATTTTAAAACCACATCATCTATTTGTCTAAGGATTTCTTCTTTCCATCTGTGCGATCTCATAATTATGTGATATTTTCAATTTTGGAGATTGTGCTTTATCGTTTTTGGTATCATATATTATAATGAAGGAATGATGAATGATTCGTCTTTGATTGCAGCTACCGGATTATATGCCAATAATCAGAGCAATTTTTATTGCTCTCTATTTCTATCTTTATTCTGCATGACGAATGTTTTATTAAATGATTAGATCCATTTTATCTCGGAGGAAATATGATTTCTGATAATATCCAAAACGTTACACAGAATCAATTGCGTAGTTTTGTTGAACGCTTGGAGCGTCTCGAAGAAGAAAAGAAAACTCTTTCTGAAACGATTAAAGATGTCTATACTGAGGCTAAATCTACTGGATTTGATGTTAAGGCTCTGAGAAAAATTGTTTCCTTGCGTAAAAAAGATGAACAACAGTGGATGGAAGAAGAACAAATTTTGGAAGTTTATTTGCGTGCTCTTGGTATGGTTAAGGATGAATAAAAAGATTTAAAAGCAAATGCTTGCTTATATCAGACAGTCATGGGATTTAGCGGGAGATCAATGAAGATATTTCATACTCTAAATAATCAGATAACTGCCTAAAAAAGACAGAAACCATTTAATTTATGACCCTTATACTGTGATAAATATCAAAAAATTATTTTCCTCACAGAGTTGATATATGTGGTACTTTTTTGTTGCACATAATCTTTCTTATCTCTTCTCCAAGAGAAAATAATTTCCCAGACACCATTAATAGTATTAGATTTTTAAATGTAATTAAAAAATATCGAGAATCTATACATCCATCTATTGAGCACACTGCAAAGCCCTACCTCAACGCAAAGTATTACTCAATTTAATGATGCAATCCCATCCTCTATATTTTTATTATCAATCATTGATCAATTTCTACTGATTCGTATAAAGGCATTGCAAAAATATTTTTTGGACACTAATCACTAAATATAAAAAATATTTCAAGGATTTTCACAAAAAATCGTGATTTTTGCAATCTAATAATGATTCTTCTGAAAAACAGGAATTTTCCCTTATTGTGAACAAATCCATTGTAAAAACAATATAATTAATCACCCATCTAATAAAATATTAATAATTATCAGTCAATTTTAATAGTTTTTAAACTTCTTATCTTGACAAAAATAGTGTTGATGGCAGACTATAAAATAGTTATTTAAACTTTTTCAAATTTATTTTTATTATATTATTTTGGAGCGATTTTATGAATTACAATAAGTATAGTATATCTTGTCTGGCTATTAGCCTAGGAATTATGCCAGGCCAATCATTGGCTGGAGATGTGTATATTCCAAAAAAATCTATCATTGGAATTCATAAAGAACAGAGCATTTCCTCCCACAGAGCTCCTATGAAGGTAGCATCGTCTGCAGCACAGCATCAAATAGAACCAGATGAAGAATATGGTTTGTGGTCTGGTTTTTATGCAGGACTCAACTTCTCTGGAACTCACGAAAACATAGTTCCTAACACTGATGCTTACGTCAAAGCAAAATCTAGTCATGTGAATCGGTATTTGATTAATCCTTCTATCGGATATGACATTCAGATTGGTGATTTTGTTATAGGTCCTCGCGCCAATTTATTGTTCGATTATGGTTCTTCCAAAGGGACTTTTACACCTACCACACCAACAGATACTAAACAACTCAGCAAACTTAATGGCGGCTATTCCATTGGCACAGACATTCTCCTACGCGCAGGTTATTCAGTAGAATCAATGCTTTTTTATGCAATAGGTGGATTTTCTGGGAACTATATGGGACAAGGACATGTTACGAACTTTGGCAAAACAACCAAAGAGGTTACTAAAACTTCATTTTCGGGATATAACGGAAGTTATAGCCTCGGTGCTGGTGTAGAACATATGCTGCCTGACAGTGGTTTGTCTATCTATGCTACATATAGTTATTCACCTCGTAATCTTTTGTTTGGTGGCGTAGATAAGAACGGAGAGACTCCAGTATCAGATGTCAAGAGTATTTCCACACAGGATAAATCACATACTGGCTCTGTAGGAATTAATATGCACTTTTAATGATTCTCATGTTCTCTCTTAAAATCGATAATGTTCTAACTATTCTTACAGGTAGAATATTATAAATATGGTTATAAATAATATAAAATGATCATTTTTTATATGATAATTTGATTATATCCGAACAAAAAGAGGCTAATACAAAACTTATCCCTTCCAAACAGATTAGTTGGTTATCCTCTAATCTGCTGGAATGGGATTTTTATGTTTTTTGTCCATGATATTGGAACGAATTTTTGATCTCTCTAGCAGAGATAATTATACTTTGAGGCAACAAAAACTTGAATCAGCTTTACATATTATAATTCAAACAACTTATGGTTATATAAGATATTGATTCTACCGCATATTATTTAACTGCAACTCCGCACCTTTCCTAGGATGCGACTAACCTAACAACATCCCCAAATCAACCTCTCTTCTGATAATGAGACCTTTTATTTCTTATCTCCTGCAAAGATCCACCTATTACATTCCATCGCAGCATTAGACCAATCTTCGTCATCAATCCTTTTCTTGAAAGTGCTGTATTTGTATCTGTTGATACCGAGATTAAAGATAAAATCTCCAACAGCGGATAAGTGATTTTCACCAGAGGATGCAAGAATAGGAGAAGCTTTGAGTGTTTGGTTTAGACACCTAATCTGATACTAAAAGAGCATCATCTTGTCCAACAGATATGCGTTGTCCTTCATAGACACCACATCCAATGCCCATATCCAATAGTCCATATGCTAGAAGGACATCGATAGGCAGATAGGCAGAGACCTATAAAATATTGAATTATACTAATGTTAAGCAATCAAGAGTTGATATTTTCAATTTTAAAGTATTGACTTATTTAGTTTAATACTTTAGGTGGTATTATTAAAGTTAATATTATGTTAAATGGGGATCGTTCATGGATATAAAAAAGAAGATTATAATAGCATCTCTTTTGTCAACCACATTGCTATCGGGTTGTGATCTCTTTGAGACCGAAAAGAGCTCAATTGACAAATTATGTGATGAAGGGTGCAAAATTGCAGATCAATTGGCGGAAGTAATCAAAAAAGCGAATGAGTTGGAAAGAAGAAAGAGTCAATTGACTGCAGCAGAAAAAATTGAATTCGAGTATAAACTATACAAAAGAAGACCAAACTTACCCGAAATATCAGAAGGAATATTGGAATATTAACCTAAATCCTCCTCTTATTTTGCACTATATTATCAATATACCAAAAACCAAAAATACAAGTGATTATTTCTTGTTCAAAGAGGGTAAAAATTGAAAGGGGGCTTTATCAAATATGCCTCCTTCCACACCCCATCCAACCAACAAAGGATAAGCAACAATCCAAAAAAAAGTTGTTAAAAGGCGGACCGTTTACCCTATCACAATCCATCGAATGCGGTTCCTTATCTTTTACGACCTTATTCTTGCTCATCTGATAGGCTTATCCGCCTTGAATTCTTCAATCCCATATTTAATTTCTTCGAGATATAATTGAATCTTATCTTGATCCTCCGCTAATTCAATCTTCCCTCGATCGTATTCTATTGACCGCTTCTGTATGAGATTCTCAGAGACAATATCTCTGGTAAAAAAGATAGAATTCAATGAATTGATCATCTATCTCAGTTATTTTTATATATGTAATCATTCTTCTTTATTATGGAATTTTCCACTTCAAAATCAGAGTAAATTAAAAATTAAATAATTGATTTTATTGTTCTGTTTTAATTATCTTTCACATCTATCTATAGAAATATGCGAGATGATTCTTAAAATCCCAGAACCTTTATCCTTTTCTCTACCATGCACATGATTTACTGGCACATCACCCACCCTAAAGCACAAGCGATAATCTCTTGTACGAATAAGAGAGAACTCATGACCCTAATAATTATTTCTACCTTGAACTTTGCGAAGCCCCCTTTCTCATCACCGTAAAATTGCGTGAGATCAATCTTCATCTTTTTATGTTCGACGAATTATTTCTGCAAGAAACAGTTGGTTATAAAATAAACTACTGAGAAGAACGGCCGTATTCAGAGACAAAATCGACCTCTGCAAGAGAAAATCCTGTATACTGAACAGATACAGAAAAAAATCGCTCAATTGCATGTTCAAGAGCCCCATCCTGAAGATTACACTCTTCTTCAAATTCTCCTAGAAGATGAAGATTTCTGATAGGATCTAAACACTTTGGCCTAATCCAAAACATAGTTCCATTAAAAAAATCTAAATCAAGATTGTTCAAAGGAATCCCAACCCTCTTAGAAAGATTGGAAATACGCTTATAAATCTGACTTCTCTTCGCAAAAATCGAATATTTCTTTCGGCGTCTATTCCTTGCAGAACCAATCATACCTATATGAGGATTCTGCTCAAACATATTGATAATTTTCATGACAGAATCATGGGATCCTAAAAGATCAAAAAACAACCAACGTCTCCATAAAAGACCCTGAATAGGATGATACCCTTCTCTATGAGATTTTTTTCCATGAATCTTGCAGATATAGTCGTAACTATCAAGAATTCCAAGCTCTAACAAATATAAGAAAGGAAGAACATCTCTCCCCTTATTACCCATAAGATATAATTTTACTGAAGGAAAGGTCTTCTTAATATCTGCCTCAAGAGTCTGATTACCCTCTACTATAGTAACAAGCAAATCAAAATCGAAATTGATTCCTGATAAAAGATGAGTGATTTCAGGCCATAAATCTTGATAATAGCAATGCACAACGATTGCTATTTTTGAATTTATTTTGACCTTCTGCATATTTTTTGCATATGAATGATCATTCCATCCCTCAAATAATTCTGGAATATATAAAAATTCGTTGCTGCCAAACGGCATTTGATGCTGAGACATAAAACGATTTAGTCGCAAAAAACCTTTTCTTTCCTTCTTGGAACCATAAAACAATAACAAAAAACCAGAAAAAGACAATTGACTGTATTTTGAATAAGAAAAGAACGATCGAACCCAAAAAATAAGTGCGTCTATCATGTTTAATTCTTCTATCAAAACATCTTCGCTCGTAATCTTCTGTTGTATCGAAGAAGAGCACAACACATAATATCCAGAACTATTCACTGGTATATAGGCAGTATGAAGATGACCCTGATTGTCTATATTAAGACGAAAAACAACTTTGTCCTTTGTTTCAGGTTTTTCTTTGAAGCGAAATACGCTTTTTCCTATCAATAATTCAACCTCTAATATGAATTATATTTTAAAATACCAATCAATTAACGGATTCCAATAAACTTATGCATTTGAAGGCTTACACGCCACTGCGGATTTTTTAAACAATAGGCAATAGCCAACTGTGTGTTTTCTTCTAGAGAAGATCCATCCATCGGTTGCAATGAAAATCTTTCAAAATCAAAACCAATAAAACGCTCTGGTGGAGCATCTATTTGTGGAAAAACAAGCTTTAATTCCTGACCTTTGTGAACCTTGATATCACATCCCTCCTTAGGACTAACGCATACCCAATTAATGCCTTCAGGAGGTTCAATTGTACCATTCGTTTCAATAGCAATTTCAAAATTACGTTTTTTTAAAGCCTTAATTAATGAAACATCGAGCTGCAATAAAGGTTCTCCTCCTGTCAAAACACAATAACGCTGTTCATGTTCATTGGCCACCCACTCTGCTGCGATGACATCAGCCAATGCATCAGCACTATAACGACCTCCCATCCTGCCGTTTGTTCCAACAAAATCAGTGTCACAAAAACGACATTGTGCTGAAGAACGATCCTTTTCTCTTCCTGACCAAAGATTACAACCAGAGAATCGACAGAAAACAGAGACACGCCCTGCATGAAATCCCTCTCCCTGAAGGGTTAGGAAAATTTCTTTAATAGCGTACAATTTCATGACTAAACTTTTATATCCTAGATTAAGAATTGAAGATTCTTTTATACTTCACCATCATTCTATTGATATCCTATATTTTTCATATACAAATAATTTTTTTATCTTGTTAGCAGAAAATGTTACTACTATATTGGATATTTTCCAATAAATTCCACAAATTTAGTATCTATTGATGCTCTTTTTACAGAAGATAAACGTATTTATAATTGAAAACAAACAACTGCGATCCATCTCATCTTCGGATATGGGTTTTATCTAAGCCATCAAGCACTAAACGCAAATGGATATTGAGTTATTATTGAATCGCTTCTTCACTTCAATATCACCCATTCCACCGAGATTTATATAATATACTCCCACTTCTAACTCTATAAATTCTGTAGAATTAAAGCTCAAAATACAAGGACATTATCAAACTTATAAAAATAAACATCCCGATAGTATCATTGTTTTTAAAAGCCATTAGACACTGATCTGGACAGGAAGTATCCAAAACAACGACTTGCCTAATCAACAAAAAGAAAGCAATCAATAAACCAATCCAAGCCAATAAATTGACATGAATCAGATAAAAAGCCAGCATAAACAAAAAAATGAACATACCATAGAGAACAACGAGCCATTCTTTGATATAATTTGCAAAAACTCTTGCTGCAGAACCTATCCCTATCAATTCATCATCTTCTTTATCTTGACATGCATATATCGCATCATATCCAACAACCCAACACATTGTTCCTATGTATAATAGACAAACTGGCCATGAAAGACTTTCTTGTAAAGAAACCCATCCTATGAGTATTCCCCCGGCAAAACAAAAACTTAAAACAAACTGAGGACAGCGCATAAAGCGCTTAGCGAAGGGATATACTATAATAATAGCAAGTAAGATAAATCCTATATAAATCGTATAATAGTTAAATTGAATTAAAACTATAAAACCCATTATCAATTGGAAAAATGCAAAACAATAAGCCTGAAAACGGCTACATTTTCCTAATGGCAAAGGCCGCGATTGCGTACGAGAACACTGCTTATCAATATCATGATCCACAAGATCATTCCAGGTGCACCCAGCACCACGCATGATAATAGCACCTAGAACATACAGAAAGATATGCCAAAAAATTGTTGACCAACAAAATACCCCCGTTCTATTTAAGGGATAGGAAGCAAGAATGGTGGACCAAAGACAAGGCCATAACAACAAACGCCATCCTGTCGGACGATCCCATCGTGCTAACTGAACATAAGGAAAAATCGCCGAATCTACAATACGATGATGAATCCAATCATGTAATAAAAGCATCTTAGTATATTCTCATTCAATAGATATCTTCCATATATTTATACCTTGTTTTATATCAATATACAAAAAAAATATGACAATCAATCAGATTGAAAAATGGCGATTTTGATACTTTCATAATTCTGATATATAGACTATTGATAGTCCTATCATATTGAGGGAATGATGCAGGTACTCTTATACTTCTTCAATTATTACCTGTTTTATACATTTTATAGAGGATGATGGAATATTGAAAGTCTTGTTAATTGGTTCTGGTGGACGAGAGCATGCCCTTTCTTGGAAAATAGCACAATCACCTTTATTATCAGAATTATGGTCTATTCCAGGTAATCCAGGTATTGCAAAACATGCAAAGTGTATTTCTATTAATGTAAACGACCATCTGGCGATTATTAAGTTTTGCCAAGAAAAACAAATCAATCTTATTATCGTTGGTCCGGAATTACCCTTAGTAGATGGCATATCTGATGCATTAAGTGCTGCTGGTTTTGCAGTTTTTGGACCTTCTAAATTAGCAGCGCAACTTGAATCTTCTAAAGCTTTTACAAAAAAATTCTGCATAAAATACGCTATTCCAACCGCCCAATATCGTCATTTTTCTGATGCGACCATGGCAAAGAATTATATAAAACAACAAAAAATGCCCATTGTTATTAAAGCTGACAAAATTTTCGCTGGTAAAGGTGTAGTCGTTTCCACAACGGTCGATCAAGCTGAGAAAGCTATTGATCGCTGTTTTCAACAAATCAATTCAACTGTGGTGATAGAAGAATATCTAGAAGGTTTTGAAGTAAGTTTTTTTGCTATTTGCGATGGAAAAACCGCAGTACCTTTTACAACTGCACGAGATCATAAGCGTGTTGGTGATGGTGATATCGGACCTAATACCGGTGGCATGGGAGCCATTTCTCCTGCTTTAGGAATATCGCAAGAATTATATTCTAATATTATGCAGTTAATTATTGAGCCAACAATCGAAGGTATGAAAACTGAAGGTATGCCTTTCCAAGGTGTATTATTTGCTGGGTTAATGATTACCAGTAAGGGTCCTTATTTGATTGAATATAATGTACGTTTCGGCGATCCAGAATGTCAGGTTATGATGATGCGACTAAAAAGCGATATATTAGACATTGTATATTCCTGCGTTAAGGGAAATTTGAACAATGTTAGTATAGATTGGATGACAGAATATGCCGTAACAGTTGTTATGGCTGCCAATGGTTATCCTGATACCTATAAGAAAGGAACGGTCATTCAAGCATTGCCTCCGGAACAACCTCATACTCAATTATTTCATGCAGGCACATCCATAGTTGATGGTCATCTAGTAGCCAATGGGGGAAGAGTATTGAGTGCCAGCGCCTTGGGAAAAACAGTTGATGAAGCTCGTATACGTGCTTATCATATGGTGCAAGGTATAAATTGGAAAGATGGTTTCTGCCGTAAAGATATAGGCTTACAAACAACAGGCCAACATGATAAAAGAAAACAATGAAAATATTTGCATTATTTATTAAACATATAAAACTCTAACAAACAGTTTTATTTGCAAAAAAAATAGATTTTATTTTTTTATCTTAATTCAAGGGGTATTATATGCGTTATTCTATTTTAGCTTCCATACTATGTCTTGCATTCAGTAGCAGTATAGGAAAAGCACAATCAGTCTACCTTCTACATTCTCCTGTTAAAACACAGAATTCTTTCATCACTGTGCCAAAAAATACGAACGATCCTCTACATAGAAGAAAAATACTAAAGGACGAAAATAAGAAAGTTATCCTTGAGCAAAAAAAAGAGATAATTAACGGCAAAGAGTTCATAGTAACAACTGACAATCTAATGAACCATGGCCCTGAAACGTTTGTGCACAATTTTTGGAAAGAAGAAATAGGTGCAATAGATAGTACTGCTACAGAGAAACCTACCGATAACAGCATAGAACAATTGAATCCTCCAAAAAATAACTAGTAGTATTTAATGGTTTTTCACGTAATATACAAAAATGATATACTGTAAGAATAAAATATTGAAGCAAGAAAATGTTTGCGGAAAATAAAGTTAAAACTATATAATACAATATTTATATTCGAGGGAATATCTTTAATGACAAATGTATCCTTAGCCCTAGGTGAGATGGCACCTGACTTCAGTCTTCCTAGCACTTGTAAAAAAGAGATCACCTTATCTAAGCTCAAAGGATCAAAGGTAATACTTTATTTTTATCCCAAAGACCATACGACGGGATGCACTCTTGAGGCTGTAGACTTTAGCAAACTTAAAGATGATTTTGACCAAGAATCTGCTATTATTATCGGCATATCCCCTGATTCAATTGCAAGTCATGAAAAATTTTATCAAAAACATAATCTCTCTATTATTCTTATTTCTGATGAATCCAAAAATACTTTGAAAGCTTATGGTGTTTGGAAAGAGAAAAGTATGTTTGGAAAGAAATATATGGGAATAAACAGGACAACCTTTCTAATCAATGAACAAGGAATTATCTCTCAAATATGGAATCCTGTAAAACTTAAAAATCATGCAAGGGATGTCTTAAATTATGTGAAGTCTCTATCTCGAAAATAAAATGTCGATCGGATAATACCCATAAAATCATATGTTCAATGTCCGTTTTTATGCACATGAGAAAATATATATCCGCATGTTATAAAGAAAAACGTTTAGTAAAGTTTAGCTCTGTTCTGTTATATATTCTCAATTCCATACCATAGATTTGCTAAAAAGAAATCTTACGGACTTCTCTCCTATACGAGAATTCCTCTTTTTTCTGATAAAAGGAAATTCTAAGCATTATTTCGTATTGCAATATTATGAAATAGAATACATATTAAATTGTAGACGAAAAATAATATATTATGTAATATATTTTAGAATTTTATAACGTTAACATCTTGTATACAGAAATCAGATTCTGTTAGATGGACATAGTTATTAAAAGCGGTCGTGGCGGAATTGGTATACGCGCAGCGTTGAGGTCGCTGTAGGGAAACCTGTGGAAGTTCGAGTCTTCTCGACCGCACCAAAATCAGTGTTTGGTGGAGTGATATTGTTGAGAAATGATATAAATATCTCAATGTTGCCCATTGAGGATATGCCTCCTGTTCGTTGGTGGATAACTCATGATCCCGTTTCTTATGAAGAATCGCTCAAAATAATGGAACATGAAGTTCAGTGTATCTCTATGGGTAAAAGCGCAGAGCTCGTCTGGATTTTAGAACATCCTCCTCTGTATACCAGTGGAACCAGTGCAAATCCTCATGATTTACTCTTCCCTCAACGTTTTCCAATTTATACTATAGGACGTGGTGGCGGATATACGTATCATGGCCCAGGACAGCGCGTTGTCTATATTATGCTAAATCTCAAAAAACGTCATCGAGATATCCATTGTTTTGTTGCCGCTCTTGAAGAGGTGATTATTCGCACTCTCAAAACATTGGGTATATTGGGAGAAAGACGTGAAGATCGCGTCGGAGTTTGGGTGATCCAAACAAAAGAAGGAGTAAAAAATCAGCCTTCAGATGAAAAAAAAATTGCTGCCATCGGAATACGCATACGCAAATGGGTTTCATTCCACGGGTTTTCACTCAATATTTCTCCGGATTTAAAACATTATGATGGAATTATTCCTTGCGGCATTAATCAATATGGAATTACGAGCTTAAAAGATCTTGGATACTGCTATCCAGTACCATACATTGATTCGCTTATTCGAAAATCATTCGAAAGCATTTTCGGAGCGACATCGTTATACGAATATAAATAATAGCAAACAAACCAAAATCTTATAATGCAAACAATCATTTCTTAAGTAAAAGGCGCAAAAGATAAGAAAGGATTTATATCCATTATTCCTTCTTGCGTACTCTAGAAACACAATAACAAATACTTCCAAAAGATATAAATGCTTGAACTATTAATTTTACAAAATGCTCGTTTCAAAGCAATCAATATCACTCATTCATTCAAGCACTGTCATATCTAAAGTGCAATTTTTATCAATAATAGGGAAATTATCCTCAAAATTTTGTCATCATATAGAAATATTGCCCTATCAACACAATGATAGATCAATTTCAATAGAACAATGGCTATCGCTCATCAGACAATCTTCTCGCACCAAATTCCGATTACTGGAATCCGATCAGCAGTAATAATCACCATTATCCACAACCAAAATGATTGACTGCTTAATCGTTATTATTGTTCATCATAGAATGATGATCGTGCAATTTTCTTATCAATCAAGAATGATCTAATGAAACAACTATAATTCAGAAGAAATATTTATTCCATTCTTGCGTTATTTACAAAAAAATCACCTGAAAAATCTCTTATTCAAATGATTTAATCATTGAAAAACAATGTGAGATTGTAATCTTCTGCTCATCCAAGCGGAAAAATATCACCTTTTTGCCAATCTTCTTGTGTTTGCATCATAAAATCTGCAAAACAATCTTGAGCAATAGCGTTTCTGATCTGCTTCATTAAATCCTGATAATAAGCGAGATTCGCCCAAGAAAGAATCATTCCAGCCAAAGATTCGTTTACACGAACCAAATGATGCAGATAGGCACGAGAATAATCACGTAGCGCCGGACAATTTGATTCTTCATCTAAAGGACGCATATCCTCTGCATGTCTTGCATTGCGCAAATTTATTTTACCAAAACGAGTAAAAGATAAACCATGCCGTCCTGCACGAGTCGGCATAACACAATCAAACATGTCGACGCCATGACTGACTGCTTTTAAAATATCATCTGGTGTACCAACGCCCATCAAATAGCGCGGTTTTTCATAAGGCAATACCGGCAAAACATTCGATAAAATATGCAACATCATTTGTTGTGGCTCACCAACCGCTAAACCACCAATAGCATATCCCTTGAGATCTAATTCCTTGAGTTTTTCCGCAGAAAAAGACCTCAACTCAACATTATCACCCCCCTGCACAATACCGAACATAGCTTTTCCAGGTTGATTTCCAAACGCGGTCAGAGATCTTTCAGCCCATCTCAACGATAATTCCATAGCCCGTCTTATCTCTTGATGACTAGCTGGCAATGCCAAACATTCATCAAGCTGCATCTGTATATCAGATCCAAGAAGGCCTTGTATCGCAATTGAATCTTCTGGTGACATCTGATGCAAACTACCATCGATATGACTCCTAAAACTGATACCCTGCTCATCGACAGAACACAACTTTGAAAGAGACATCACTTGAAAACCACCCGAATCTGTCAATATCGGATGAGACCAACGAATAAATTTATGTAATCCACCCAAACGAGCAATCCGCTCTGCACCAGGTTTCAACATCAAATGATATGCATTTCCTAGGATAATATCTGAGCCTAAATCACGCACTTGATCAAGATACATAGCCTTGACTGCGCCAGAAGTACCAACAGGCATAAATGCTGGTGTTTTTATAGTTCCCCTGGGTGTTTCAATTTCACCTAAACGAGCGTTACCATTCTTAGCTTTAATATTAAAACAAAATACTTTATGCATACTCAACATTTCTATAAAAAAACAACTTGCTCATTATTGCAGCAAGTCTATACGACAATATAATATTTATTAAATAGAAGAAATTTCCTCTCCACCAATAAATCTAACGATGAAAAAAAATGACATAACCCTGCTATCTAAAGCCACTTATATTATTTGCATTGGAATCAAAACTTTTTCCAGAATCTTCTATTTAACAGAATTATTGCTTATAAAAAAGCAATCTTGCATCACCCAATGAATAAAAACGATAAGAGTTAGCTATAGCATGTTGATAAATATTTTTATCTCTTTTATTCCATAAAAGGCTGATACTAGCATTAATAAAGTAGATTTTGACAAATGAAAATTACTCATCAATGTATTGATAGCACGGAAAACGATATCCTGGAGTGATAAAAATATTAGTTAATCCAGACCATGAGCACCATCCTCAGTGTCGTCGCCGTTTCTAAGAGACGCAGTGATGTCGTTCCCACAGCAATAATTCGTCCTCCTCACAATTTGACAACATTTAAAGCTTGTGTCTTTTCATATCAACAAAAACCACTTCCCTATGCATTACATGCATCATCTGTAGGACGTTTTCATGAAATATAAGGTGGCAATGGAATGGTCCCCACCGATGCAATCTATCGATCTAATTCTACACCTGATATAGGAAAAACCAGTAAAAACTTCTCCTGTATCCCATTTTTCCGCAATGCTTTCCTCCAATCTAGACTGACTATTCTGCAAAAAACAAATTTCATCACCTAGTTGAATTTTTTTGCTGGGATCAACATAAGCAGCCAACTATTTTCGACGAACCTTACCGTTAATACTCCAATTTTTCAAAATTACTTGTGGCGATTTTTTAAAAAAACACAAACCGGATCTGGCACAAAAGAACGGATATCTCCACCTATTGAGACCAGATGTCGCACCAATGTCGAATTTATGCACCTAGATTGTTCTCCAGAAAAAAGGGCAAGAGTTGAAATATCTGGATAAAGGCGACGATTGACAGACGCCATACGCATTTCATAATCAAAATCCACCATATCTCTTAAACCACGTATTATCACTTGTGCAGAAATATCTTTTGCTAAATGAACAGCTAATCCTTGGAATGATATGACAGAAACCCGCGTTTGATTCTTTGAATATAAATCAACAACAGATTGCATAATTAATTCTGAACGTTCCTGAATAGAAAGGAAACTAGTTTGTTTGGAGGAATGACAACCTACAGCCACAACAACTTCTTCGACGAAAGAAAGAGCTTGGTTGAGTATATCCATATGTCCATTGGTAATAGGATTAAAGGATCCTGTATAAACAGCCTTTTTTGTCACAAGCATAACCTTTTTCTTTGTGATCACCATTGACAACAGTTTTCATTCGAAAAATACAAATAATATCAATGACTTCAAAAATTATATTTAACCCAATAACTGTGATTATCTATAACAATAGGAAGAGCGCCAACTAACATCATTGATTTTACGTTATTTTATTTATTTCTCCCCGAACTTTTTTTGGAATAGCAAATTCATCTTAATCTTTCAATAACAAACTTCTCTTCTCACAATTAAACCTCTTCATTTCTTGCCTCCAACAAAAACCACTTTTTGCATGCAAGAGAGGAATTCACTCTTCAATCAATCGTGTTCCATTAACCTCTTCTGCATGAGATACTCTGAGTACCCTCGAACACAAAAGGAATAAATTCCTTTTGTGGTTAAGGATATTTAATATTGTCTGATCTAATATTCTATTTCACATTATGCTATGATGCAAGAATCTCGTGTAGATCTATCTTAATTTATCTTTCAATTGATAGAATTTTGGTATCCCTGTTGGATGGCTTTTCCTTTTATGTCTTTTAATTCATTCTTTCCTTGAATCGTATTATTGAGCGAAAAAGAGAAGTTAAACTTTTAAAGGAAAAAGAAGATTCCATCTACTTGGAAATGTAGAACTCATTTAAATTTTTATCCATATCCATATTGTGAAATATTCATAACAACAATTATGGATACATTCAGCGTGATATGGTCGACCATTCAATAATTATGGTTGAGTAAAAGCAACGATATATGAAACCTGCAAATAGATTAACCAGTCGTGAGAAGATTATCTTAGCAATCAAAATCAAAATATGGATGATTTTTAAAAGTAAAATGACTTCTGAGCCACTAAGCAATATTGTATAAATACCAACTATTTCGCTGTTTTTTCGTTTTTATCTATCCATCTGCTTAGAAGAAGGATTCGACTCGAATGAACAGAGGTTTATTGGTTAATTCATAATATAGATTCTATCAATCTAAACTATATCTTTTCATTTCACACAAGATTATGCTGATATCTAGGATAATAGTTCCTCTCGTCAATACAGTAATTTGCTCAAAAATGGTTTCAATTGGATGTTCCAAAATCCGATAATTCGTTATTATACGCAAATTGTTCTAACGCATTCAATTTTCCTGATTTTATAAGCTTAAATCCCTTTCTCCCTTCAATGGTATAATCTATAGGGAACAAGGTAAATTAACTGTATATTATACATAAGATATATGATACTAAAGAAATAATTGTGATGCAAAGAATACAATCTTCTACACCTGTGTTTTCTCATCTCGAAGTCACAGTGGCATATTCAAAAAAAGTTTAGGTCAAACAATATTAGTTGATTTATGCAATAGTTTATGATAGTTCCACACAACATATGTAGAGAGAAAAATGGATCATTAACCAGTCAGTAACGCATATTATATGAGAAGATTCCTCGAAGAAAACGTATTCGTAATTTTATGTATTCTTATGATAAGAATCTCTATGACTTTTATCACAAATAATGAGAAAATTTGATCGTTTGGAGGAAAGAATTTGATGCCCTATACCAACTTGTTGTCTTTTTTAATAGTGGTTTGTCTAGGATTTGTTCCTCCTGGTCCTAGCGGGATACAGGCAATGAACCATGGTCTCTTATACGGCTGGCGCAAATCTATTTTAACCATCATCGGACAGGAAACGGCGCTGGCAATTATCATGCTGACAGCAGGAACCAGCACTGGAATCATCATGATATCACCCATAGTATTATCAACAATAAAGGTACTTGGATCTGCTTGGTTAATTTATTCGGGATTTTTATTGATTAAATCCGTCTCAATTCCTATAAATTCTCATATAAAAGATTCTCATATAAATTCTCTACAACAATGCCCTTCTAATCTAAAACGTTTTATAACTGGATTTATAACATGTGCCACTAATGTCAGAGTTTTGATATTTATGATTAGCGTAATGCCTCAATTTATTGTTCCCACCCAATCTTTATGGGAGCAACTTTTTATAATGACCCCGTTGGTAGTTATTGTCGATTTTATTGTAAAAAATACTTACGCTTTTAGTGCGAGCCGTGTACAGAGCTACTTTAGAGATCCACGAAAGATCAGAATACAGGGTTATATATTTGGCAGCGCATTCATATTCAGCGGTATAAGTCTATTATTTCCCCTGTAACAGTTTTCAGCCTCATCATGTGTTTTTCTCCTCCTCAAAGAAAAAAGGAGATGTACCATATCTAGTGATTAAGAAAGTTCAAGAGTCTTGTTGTTGTGGATCCTAAATCCTATAATATATGGTTATAATAATCCCTAAAAACCGTTTAGTTTGAGTGTTAATTCCTATCTAGAATCTATTCTAGATATGATAGTATTTTTTGTTTCTGTATTATTATTGGAGATTTTTCCTATTTATTGTTTTGAGATCTTTTGGTGCATTGCTTTTATGGAAAGGTCATCTCTCCTATAGATTGATCACATTTCCTCAAACCATCACCCATTCTAGCTCTACCATAGATAAGAAGATCGCTGAAAAATATCCATATAAACATATTCACGACTAATCTTTGATACCAAGTTTTTCTTTTACAATGCGTTGCACAATGCTAGGATTTGTCTTCCCACCTGTCTCCTTCATGACTTGTCCAATAAACCATCCTATTAAATTAGGTTTTACTGCAACTTTTGCAACCTGATCTGGATTGGAACAGATTATTTTATCAATAACCTTCTCAATAGAAGACACATCTGTCACTTGACGCAAACCAAGTTTTTCCACAACTTGTTTTGGATCCCCTCCCTTATCCCATAAGATATGGAAAAGATCTTTTGCTATCTTTCCCGATATTGTCCCATCAGCGATTAAATCAATCACCCCCCCTAATTGATCAGGGGAAATAGGCGTTTGTTCAATACTTTTTCCTGCTTTATTCAACGCACCCAAAAGATCATTAATTACCCAATTAGCTGCAATTTTTTGATCACGATTAACAACCAATTGTTCAAAATAATCTGCAATTGACTTTTCCGATACCAATACAGAGGCATCATATAAAGAAAGTCCTAATTCGTTAATAAAACGCTCTCTTTTTGCATCAGGTAATTCAGGAAGTTGTTCTTGGATCTCTTTAATTAAATCCTCGCTAATGATAAGAGGAAGCAAATCTGGATCAGGAAAATACCGATAATCATGCGCATCTTCCTTATTACGCATCGAACGTGTCTCATTTCTTGAAGGATCAAATAAACGCGTTTCTTGTTTGATTGTTTCTCCTCCTTCAAGCATAGCAACCTGGCGATGGGATTCGTAATCAATTGCTTGTCCTAAGAAACGTATAGAATTGACATTCTTGATTTCACAGCGCGTTCCAAATGGATCTCCAGGACGACAAACTGAAACATTAACATCGGCACGAATTGAACCTTCATCCATATTACCATCACACGTACCGAGATAACGCAATATACTGCGCAATTTAGTCAAAAAAGCTTTAGCTTCATGAGAGGAACGCATATCAGGCTTCGTAACTATTTCCATCAGTGCTATACCTGAACGATTAAGATCGATACAAGAGAAAGAATCGTACTGATCATGAATGGATTTTCCAGCATCTTGTTCTAGGTGAATACGCTCAATCCTCACTTCTATTGTGTCAAATTGATTACCTTTCTTATGAGGAACAGAAACAAAAACTTTTCCCTCTCCTACAAGAGGCTCTTCATGTTGTGAAATTTGATATCCTTGAGGAAGGTCCGGATAAAAATAATGTTTTCGTGCAAAAACAGAATGCCTATTGATACAAGCATTTAAACCAAGACCTGTCATGATAGCTTGTCGAATACAATGACTATTTAATACCGGCAACATACCTGGCATAGCTGCATCAAAAAAACTCACCTGAGTATTAGGATCAGCGCCAAAATCAATTGATGATCCTGAAAATAACTTTGATGCGACAGATAATTGCGCATGCACTTCCAAGCCAATGATGACTTCCCAATCGCCTGTTGCACCAGATATCAAAGATCTTGAATTTGCAGAATGAGTGTTAAGTGAAACCATGACAAATCCTTAGAGGCAGCAATTGCTGCGATAAATTAACCGAATTAATTATGCAATATTAAATATTTTTTGCATTATCACATACGCATAAAAAACTTCATTGGGTCAAAATACCCCCTATTTCTATAAAAAACAGTTTAATAGTCAATATTGTTTATGACCACCATTTTTGCGGCTGGAAAGATCCTGCTGCTTGTTCAATAACGTTTCCAACACTGAAGAGAACATCTTCACGAAATGGTTGACCAATTAATTGCAATCCAAGGGGCATTTTTCGATTGCATAAAGCTGCAGGAATAGAAATAGCAGGCAATCCAGCCATATTAACAGACACCGTAAAAACATCATCGTACATATTATCCATAGATCCAGAATTATGTTCTTTTTGGCCTAGAGGAAATGCCGATGTCGGAGTCGTTGGAGTCAAAATCACATCTACTCCCTGCTGAAATGATTTTTCAAAATCCTGCTTGATCAAAGTACGAATTTTACGAGCTTTGAGATAATAGGAGCTATTCTGCTCTGCAGAAAGAACATACGTTCCAATCATGATACGGTATTTTACTTCCTTACCAAATCCAACAGCACGGGTCTTTTCATGCATTTCTGCAATATCTTTTCCCGGAATACGCAAGCCATAACGTACACCATCATAGCGGGCAAGATTAGAAGATGCTTCTGCTGGTGCGATAATATAGTAGGAGAATAGAGCATATTGTGTATGCGGTAGAGATATATCAACAATCTTTGCCCCAGCATCTCTGAGCCAGGAGATTCCTTCACTCCATGTCTTGTCCATTTCAGGAGACAACGCATTAATATGATATTCTTTTGGAATCCCTACTGTGATCCCTTTAATTGATTTTCCAATCATTGATTCATAATCTGGCACAGAATAATCAACACAGGTTGCATCACGATCATCATATCCTGCAATAGAGTTCAATATAATAGCAGAATCTCTCACAGTGCGAGAGATGATTCCAGCTTGATCAAGAGATGGCGCAAAAGAAATAATTCCCCTACGAGAACACCTTCCATATGTCGGTTTTATTCCAACCGTTGCAGTAAAAGATGCTGGTTGACGCACAGATCCCCCTGTATCGGTTCCTAAAGAAGCCGCACATAAACCACTGGAAACGGCAGCAGAAGACCCCCCTGAAGATCCACCAGCCGCAAAAAAATCAGTAGAATTGAGTGCTCTCCACGGATTGACAGCTGGTCCATAATAAGACGTTTCATTAGAAGATCCCATGGCAAATTCATCCATGTTAACCTTTCCAAGCATGACAGCGCCATCATTCCATAACTTTTGGGTCACTGTCGATTCATAATTTGGCTTAAATCCGTCTAGAATATGACTACATGCCTGTGTATGAATGCCTTTGGTTGCAAAGGAATCCTTGATTCCTATGGGGATTCCTTCCAAATTTCTTGCATCCCCACTGATAATTCTTTTATCTGATTCTTCTGCAGATGCACGTGCCTTATCTGCGACTACTTCTATATAAGCATTAATCTTCGCATTTGCCTTCTCAATTTCTTGAATATATGATTCAAGCAATTCAACAGCAGAAATTTTCTTAGACCTTAAAAGATCTCTCAATCCTGCAATGCTCATGAGATTTAATTCTGACATATAAAAACCCTTATATTGAAGAGACTATTTTGCATCATTCTACGGTTTTTGGAACAAGAAAAAAATTTCCTCCAACCTTTGGCGCATTTGATAAAATTAATTCGACCTTTCCTCCGTCACACACCACATCGGTTCGTGTTGTCATTTTCACAGGAACAACGGATGTCATAGGCTCCACACCTTCAACATTGACTTCTGCAATCTGCTCCAAGAAACTCAAGGTATGATTCAATCGGGACAAAAGATATGGCACATCTTCTTCATCTAAAGCAATACGAGAAAGGCTGGCAATACGTTTTACATCCTTAACATTCATCGACATTGTATGACTCCCTCAATTCGTTGTATAGATTATTGGATTGATTTAAAGACCTTCAACCGATATTACATATCGGTTATATTAAGGGATATAGTAACATTCTTTATTATAGAGAATGTTACTAGTCATACCACCTCGATTGGTCATCGGCACTACGATCACTTGCAAGAAATTTCCTGATCAAAATCCCATTGCAATTCTTTCTTTTTAAGCAAACATCTGATAGTGATGGATAAAGACGAAAACCTATTTGCTTTCCCTTGCTCAGAATTCCATAATCATGATTCATACAAGGTGCGATTATCATACAAGATCTGGAACTTGTTGACAATGCGCTTCTTCATCCTCTCATATCAATGAATAGAAGAAAGAACCCATATGCCTGTACTGCTTGTCGAGGAATTGGTACAGTCTCTTAAACCTAATCAACCTATAGCATCTCTTGATTTAGGATCGAAAAATATTGGGGTCGCAATTTCTGATCTTGGAAGACGATTTGCCCATCCTCGTCCGTTCTTCACCAGAAAAAAAATTACACAAACTGCATCAGAATTACTTTCTTTTGCTACAACAGAAAAGATTGCTGCTTTCGTTATCGGATTACCACTCAATATGGATGGCTCAGAAGGCCCACGCGCACAATCTACTCGTGCTTTTGTAAAAAATATAAATGATAGAATCAGTGTTCCTTTTATATTTTGGGATGAACGACTGTCTACGGTCTCTGCACATAGAATTCTATTAGAGAGAAATGTATCCAGAAAAAAACGCGCAAAGAGGGTCGATTCTATTGCTGCCGCTCTTGTTTTGCAGGAAGTGCTGGATAGAATTTCTTATTTAATATAAAGTATATCAATCAATTTTCAAAAATATTATGGGTTATAATTTTTATTGCTATCGTCTTATGTGCAAAATCCTAGCCATGAATTGTTGATGAAATGATTTCTCTTCCCATAATCTGGCAAAAACCAACAATCAAATACAGCACCCCATATTTATGGTCGCTAAACGTTCTGGAAACGCCATTGCAACCGATATCCCTGAAAATCAACGAAAACCTTGATCTTATTATATTTATTCTTTCGAAAAAAGATCTTTTTCTAATATTTTAGACAAAAAAAACACATGACATTAATAAAAGACATTGTCTTATCAGATTATCTCCACTTTTAAAAAGTAATATTGAAATAAAATTTATAAAATTAGTATAATATTAAAAGTAAACATATAATTTTACTGTTAAATTTATATGTTTATATAAAACTATGTAATAAGTTAGAGATTATAAATATTCCTCTTTATAATTCTTTAATTAAGACAATAAACTCTGTGGAGAGTACTATATCCAAAATAAAAAGGAGGAAGAATACCGATCCCCAGTCAAAAGGAGGAAGAATACCAATGATAAATATAGAGTTTGTAAAAAAACATATAAAACTATCCATAGCAGTGTATAGTGGGATTATGTTAGGAGCGTTCTCATCAACCTCATTAGCCAACAGCGGTACATATACCTTTGTACCTCCGTATCCTGCTGCAGTATCATCAACCATACCTAAATGGTCAGGATTATATATTGGAGGTAGTTATAGTGCGCTCGCACCAGGAAACAAATATTATGATACAAGTGGTATGTTGAATCCTAATACAATTTCTTCTATAAGAAGAGTTTCCTTAGGTTATAATAGTCAGGATGAATATCTTGTCTACGGTCTTTCACTTTCTGGTGAAGATTATCACGCAGCATTTACAGATCCAAGAAAGATCCAAAATTTTGCTGTATCGGCTACAATGCATAGTGGGTTTACATTGGACAACGCTAATTCTTCAATATTGCAGAACACTCTGTTCTACGGCCTTGGAGGAATTCGTCTCAAAAATATTGACTTTTATTCTCTTACAAGCATTAAAAATGTCCAAAATGCGCTTCTAAGAGCCAATAAGTCAGATTTAGACGCTATTATCGGTGCTGGTATTGAGAAAAAAATCACTAGTTTCCTGTCTGTAGGCGCTGAATATCGTTATGTTTTTGATATAAAAAATTCCTTTGATTACAAAACTGCATGGGATAGAAGTCGTTTATCGACAGGTATAACAATACATTTCTAAGGACGAGATTGTCTGTTATATGTTAGCATCAAATAAAAATACTTGTATTTCCTACAGTTATGACCCCCAAGTTGATCAAAAAAACTTCGGGGGTCATTTTTTAAATATCAGAGAAAATAATATCCTTAAGATAAAAATCTTATCTTTTTATGATGCAGACCTATTGATTCAACGAAGATGATTGAACCTCCAGAATATTAGTAAGGTTTTGGTCACTTATATTAAGCTGACTTATCGTATCAGGATTGCTTATATGGATATACTCACGTGCCAAATCCATCGTTTCAGGCGTCATAGAATCGGATTGAAGACGTGATATAGCAAATTTAATGGCGTTGCTTGCAGCCTTATGTAAACTATCCCGCAACATATTTTCTATCTCTAGTTGCTTTGATTCTTCTTTTAGTTGCAATAAACGTATCAAAGGATCAGAAATTTTTCTAAAAAATAGCGGAGCTAAGATGGAAATTGATAACGTCACTATAGGTTGAAATATGTCTATAATTTGGAGTAATAAATAATTCATTTTATAACCTTTATGTTTGTATTATAATAGTAATTGCTCATTATTGTGCCTTTTTCAATTTATTTTATTGTGGGACACATCACTCGTCATGAGTGAAATATCCCCCTAAAATAGAATCTTATTTCTCGCACCAAAGACCGCTAACCGATGATTTTATAGGGAACATATCTCCTGCAAAGTGAGTGAGATTCAAATCTCAAAGAGAAACTCAAGAGAAAAATTATGGTGAGATGTTCTCTGAACAAGAAGATTTGCTATATTTGAAACGAAGATCAATGCCTCAGCAAACCATGATGACAAACATAACATTCCATTTATCCCCTCTATCTAGGGTAAGGTCTCATATATATTGTTCATCAGGAAAGATCATTTTATTCTATGATTGCATCCTTTGATCAATATTACTCCGTAATTGATCAACAATACTCCGTAATCCTTGTATTTCCTGCGAAAGCTCTTGTATTGCTTTCGCCAGATAGGGAATGATGGTGGTCACATTTGGAGAAAGATAATCACCTATTTGATCAACAAATGTTGAATTAGATTCCTGCAGATTATTCGCTGAAAAACCAATAAAATGACGCACAGAACAATCCATTCCGCTGTCGGGGATATAGTTAAACTCAATAAACATCAACTTGTCCAACACATCTAAAGCAGAACATTTTGATGGCCCATGAATATGTTTGAGACGTTCATCGGATATAAAATAATTGCATCCTACAGCCCCGATATTAGTATCAAAATGAATATATCCTGGGCCTCTTTCCATGTTTGTAACAGTTGTCTGTTTTATAAAATTCGTTTTAATAGAAGTATGTAATACTGCATGGTTGGGACAAGATAATAAATTGCGCATAAAAGAAGAAAGAGGAGCAATAGCATATTGCTTAGAAGAATTGGTATAGACAATATGATCGGCTGTATTGGCATGAGAAATCAAATCACGCAATGCAGCAGGCGCTAATTGAGAAGTCCATACCTCTCCCATTACACTATTATCTACTTGTAATAGCATTTGACGTCCATTCCAACCCAAATAGATTTTGTTAGATTCTTGTCCATCACCGCCTCCTTGCTGCACAGGATGGAAAGGAAGCAAGTTCTCTGCAATGGTTCCTTTTGTAAGATAACTTGCATTATCGAATCCCAAATTAATACGTGCTTGAGAAGTATTTGTAGCCGCTGTTCCTCCAGAAGAAATAGGACGAGGACTATTATTATCAAACGCTAAATCTTCCAATAAATGATTATAAGAAATGCTGCTAATATTGCTGTTGGAATAAGCTTTTGATCCAGGTGGAATAACATAAATATCTTTAATACGAGGCATCCGGATTATCCTTTTGAAAAATCAAGGGTTTTAAGCAGAAAAACCGATTTTTTTGTTTTTCTTCACGAGGAATTTTTTTAAAATAGGAACATGTGATAAGAAAATCTCTCTAGACACAGAAGTGCAATGATTGCACCTACTTTTTATCGAGATTTCCTTGCTGCCTTTTTGCGCAGTATTTGAGCAGTCTGAAAAAGACGACCATAATCAACAGATTGTATTCCCTGAGAATCGACCTTGACTGTATCTGGACGAATTTTATTGATTTCCTGTGCCATAACACCGATACGCTGAATATTTTCTGGATCTGAGCGATATCGATACTGATAAAGGCCAGCTACAGGTTTGATATTGCGCTTCATGCGACGATCCGATACAGTTGCTGCACCCAAGACCTGCCCTCCCAATCGCAAGGCATCAAGCGTCTTTTTATTGTTTTCTTTCCACATTAACAAGCGATTATCGAAATCATCTTGAGCCATATTTGCATAATTAATCGGAGTAATAGGCGGCTCATTATTCTTCTGAAAAGGGAGATTTGGCAAAGAAGTCGCCTGCATCAGAGATAATATCTCTTGCAATGATTGTTGTCTCTCTTTCATCTTTTGCTCCTTACCTTGTATTTGCATCAGATGATCGAAAAATGGTTTTTTT
Organism: Candidatus Liberibacter ctenarytainae; assembly: GCA_016808295.1. Lineage (GTDB taxonomy): Bacteria > Pseudomonadota > Alphaproteobacteria > Rhizobiales > Rhizobiaceae > Liberibacter > Liberibacter ctenarytainae. The sequence goes on along the minus strand of SEOL01000004.1, from coordinate 21,661 downwards.
GTCCTTATATTTTCCATACGTTCTTGTTCTTCAGCACTTTTTAAAAGTACTGCTAATCGTGCATCATTTTCATTTCTATTGGATTCATCAAACGATCTATTCCAAGCCACAGATCCGGGCAATAGCCCTTGATTGGCTAATTTCGTTTCTAGAGATTGCCGATCTTGTTGAAGATGTGGGTTTAATCGAGAAAACAATGCATTTTCATAATCTTTTATGTGATTTTTTCCATCATCATCAGAAATATTATCATATTGATTGGGTAACGGTTTATGAGGAACAAGAGCGGGATTATTCAACATATCAGGCATGACATAAGATTTGTTTTCCTCACCAGAAGGATATTTTTGTTGGATCAAATTATTGAAACTCTGTGTCAGAACATCTGACAAAAGATCCTGCCTGTGATAGTGCTGATCATATATTTTTCGTGTCACAGGATTCAGCGACTGTATTTGTGTATAATGCGGGAGAACCATGTTACGACCTGTAAAAGGATCTGCAATAGTCTGTGTTCCAGTCTGTTTATACTGTAACTGCCCATATGGCGTGACCTGATCCATATGGTTTTGTGCTAAATTAGCTATAGAAGAACCAACATTCCCCGCAAATTGCGTTGAAGCAATTTGTTTTGGGTCTGGCGAAGAAGGAGCTTGTTCTTTTCCCATCATAATGTCCTTATCAATTGTCTATATGAAACAAGATTTCCTTTAGAAAAATGTCAAAAATCGCTTGTCTGATGGGCGAAAAATGGACTATTCAAAGAAAAGATATCATATATGCAAAGAATCTCTTGATCGAGATGCTTTATTTCTGCGTGATTTTATTGCTCATCCATGCTTCATACGTCATAACGTAAATATTTTCTGCCGCATTTCGACCTCGTAAACGTGGAATATGGTGGCGAATAGCGCCTAAGGAAGCCAGCATACGATGCTGTGGTAAGTCTTCGTCTGGCACACGATTCACAACAGCCTGACACTTTAATTCATTCCAAGGATAGTGATAAATCTGTTTTATCGACTTTGAAGTGAGCCACCTTTTGTCATCAGATGCCCCAGAGAGTTCTATAACTTGTGCTGTAGGACAATAATTATGATATATAACTCCTGCGATTAATGATTCATCTTTTAAGAAACCAAGACTGACAAATTTATCCCATCCGTTTTCACAGTTTTTAATACGTTTTGCCACAAAATCTGCAATAAAATAATTGACTTTAGGTGCTCTTGCACCTCCCCAAATAATTTCCATTTTATACATTCCTTATTCAACTAAGAGTTTTGTATTGTCAATTTGAATATCGTTGACCCATTTTCCAGCGGAAACAATGACACAACCCACTGCTAAAAAATGTCCATACGCCATCACATTTTGGCAAAAATGGAAGATACTTTTCTTTTTTACGAACAAATCATCTGTCCATGTCGCATCATCCCACAAGGAATTATCCCATATACCATTCTGTATGAAATTGTTGTTGACGGTTACTTTTGAAAAATTCGGATGGCTTGTATCATAATCAGCCCGCGCAAATAATTTAAGATATGGACGGAAACAAGATTGAACCGTGATATGAGCAAGACAAGCCCTTTTTTTTGTTTTATAAGGAGAAATAAATTCTCGAAAAGGAGAAAGATAAGCAGCAAAAAAAGGTTTATGATCATCAGAACCTGTCACATCACCTTGCCAAAAACCCCCCTCATAATCTCCAAAAAACAGACTTTCTTTGGAAACAACATAAGATTGTGTCAACCAATTGTGGAAAATTGCCCAATAATGATGATTGGAAACATTCATCACAAATGTTTTATCCGATAGAATAGGATTTTGAGGACAGCTCACCAGCAACATGTTGCGTTTTTCCCAAAGGGTCAATACCCATCCGGTTGGTGCAGCCATAATGGCTTGATTCCATTCTTCTTGAATCGCCCAAGAGAGGGGAAATGGTTCTTTTCCTTCTCGCAAGAGAATACTTTTCATAGAAATCAAACCATTGATTGTCGCAATCCATACATCATTTTTGACAACAGCAATAGCATTTTTTCCTAACGGACGCCCAATATGATAAAGTGCCTTGAGAGAAAAAGAAGAAGCATCCTCTGGATCATCACCAGCATAAACAGCTACTTCACCCATCGTAGAGAGAAATACGCAAAATGTTGATAAACCATTACCACTTTCTGTTGACCAGGCAAAACCAGCAAGCAATGATCCACCCTTTTGCATCACTCCTCCTAAAGGAAAGAGTTTCGCTGTCCCGCCTAAACATCTAATAGGCAAATACCATGCATCCATACTCTCTGAAGCAATATACCACTGACGATTTTTAAACAGCCATCCATAAAACAACTGTTCAGAACTCATATTATCATGACCTTCAAAATTCATCTGCATATGAGGAAGATCCGATATCCACTCTTTTCCATCATAAATCTGACGTTTATCTCGACCATTGACTGCGATCAAAAATGTTTGTTCTGGTGTCGTATGCTGAAATGTCGACCAATCTCCTGATTTCATTTCTGAAACACATGCTGAAACTGGTTCTTGCAAAGAAGCATAGGTTACATCATAAATTTCTTGATGATTGGCGAGAAATATTCTTTGCTGGGATTCGCTGTTGTACGAAAATGCCGATGTAACTCTGCTCTTATTCTGTAAAGAACATATTTTTCGGCATCCTCCTCTCATCACAGCCCCTTGTAAAGTCGGCCAAAAATTACGCAAAACACTGGCGATATTGTCTTCCGATTGACCCATTCCCATGGGAAAATGCAAGAAATTTTGATTTTCTAATGACATAAAGGAGGGTGTCCTACTGATATCACCATCAGGTGGATATCGACCCCCGGTAAAATCAAACATATTATGTTCCAAATAATAAGAGTTTTTCTGCAGCAAAAGATGTCTCAAATTCTTGCAACTGATTGCTAAAATCCAATCCTTGCGAACGACGCCAACGCCAAATGATATCTTTGATTAAAAGATATGTTGGTAATTTGATAAGATCATCATCAGATGTAATCATTGACTTTTGATCGTTTTGGCTGCTCATCACCCAATTTTTCGAAAAATATCGCAAAATAGCACGATCATTTATCGTGAGATGAAGAACTTTATCGTTAATCCAATACCACGGAGAACGAGAGTTTTTGTGCACAATCTGCCAATCAGCAACAGTCATGACCTGACGAGCAAAAGAATGATCACGCATCATGACCGCACCATCTCGCAAAGGCCTATGAAAATCCTCGGGAAGATTAAAAGGAACATGATTGATGATAGTACTACAGAGAAATTGTGGCCAATCAATCCGCACACTGACTTCCGCACCAGATTGTTGCAACAAGGCTACCAGCAAAGCGGTGTTTTCATCATGATCTCCGCTAATAGTATCAATTTGTGAAAGCCCCATTAAATCACACACCATATTCAATAATGCTAATATTTTCATGGTGTCAGTCCAGGATGAGCAATTTGTGCATCAGCCCAACGGAGACGCACATCATTCATCTGTAATTTTCTGATAACCTCTTGAAATAATGCACGAGCTGTTGTGGCTTTATCAATGTTTTCTTCCCAGAGAGCTATTTCCTCTACAAGCCCATATATATACGCATCAGGAGCCTTATGCAGCAACCAATTTGCCGGATTATCTTCCGTCAGAGGAGGAATACATCCATAATAATGCAGGAAAATTTTTTCCGTGGATAAAGGAAAGACGCAAATTGAATCTGCAGTAATAATATATCCCTTTTTCTTATTGAGCGAAATACTTAAAGGGAGATGATCTAGTTTTTGACCCTTATGATCTTGCAGAAAACGCATTTCGATATAATCATCAGGTAATGTCACCGATCCATCAACAAGAGAAAGAGCGCGGTGTTTTTCCATTTCTCGCAAACGTAATTCACGATTAATTTTCACTTCAACTCTATGAAGAAATTCCTTAAAAAGACAAGAAAAACCATTTTTATCAGCATAATGGCCTGCATCAACGAATAAAGAGATATAATCTTGTGCCATTATACATATCCTTCCGATGTACGCCAAACAGCGTTATCCTTATTATTGAGCCAATTTCTCATCCAAACATCATCTCCTTCACTATGGGCTTGCATCAGATGTGAACTGTTCAAAATATTCAAAGGAATACTGGCTATTCTTTGCCAATCTCCTACTCGTTTTCTAGAAGATTCTTCACAATCTCTTCTATTTTGATCTATCAGGTGCTTGATTGGATAATCAATACGATACACATCTTGTTCGTTATCTAATAAATACCAAATTGTCCTGCCTGTGGCTGGATCATAATTGATCAATTTCCAAGAACCATCATAGATATCCATTTCTTTCTACTCTCTTCTCTTAGGATGTTTTTGATAAACCAAAAAGATCAGCAATCACACCAATTGCTTTTTCATTGTTTACTTTCAACGTTCCTTCACCGATCAAAACACCTTTATGAGAGTCTCCAGTTTTGGCAAGATCCTTATCCTCTTGAATATCCCGCAACCATAAAAATTCCATCATATCAGGATCGATCAAAAAAGCATTGCGCGCTGTCTCAGAATTCGCGGCCATCACCCGATTGGGATGAACGATAACCCTTCCAAAGGGACCATCATAAACATCAGCAGTTGCAACAATTGTATTTTCTCTCTTTTTATCAGAAACAGAATACAGAAAAGAAGCAACATTTGAATCTGACATGAACCGCACAAATTCACTTTTGACATAGGGAGAAACAACGATATGACGAAAGTTAGCGCCATTCTGATAACCCATTTGCATGACCTCATCCAGCAGTTGTTTGGTAAAAGGTCGTTGTTGTCCGTCTGTTGCTTTTTGAGTTGTTCCGCTTGCAACATCATATCCCCCTGAAACACCTCCTGTTCCCCTGCTCATATTTGTTTTAATCCAAGTGCTCAAAGAAGCCATCTTACGGGGAGATATTTTGTCTGATGCTTGAGCGCTCACAAGAGCGAATTCAACATCTTTACGAATTTCGAGAGCTTTTTTCAACTTTTGCTTTTTATGTTTTAAAACCGAACCCGCATCATCCAGTGATTCCTGCGTGCCCGATAGAATCCAACTTTTACGCATAATTTGTGTATAATTCCCTAATCTTACAGGAGCTTTTACTGATTCAAAGGAATATTCATCACCTTCTACTTGTGCATTGACACTGGGAGCATCAAGCTCATCTACAATCCATTCTGGATGAATAGAGTTTGTTTTTCCCTTTTTTATCATAGAATAAATGGGAGTATCTTCAGGAGTAATACAAGAAACCACATCACCGAGTGATTCCTTGTTAGTGTTTGAGGAAGAACTGATAAATGTATTATGAACGGCAGTCATGATTCAAAAATTCCTTTGTTTATTATGATTAAAAAAATTGATAAAATTGTCTTTATTCTAGACACAAGCTCTTGACTTTATCCCTCAATCATTGTTCATAAAGGCCACTGAAACGATACAGAGCTGTTGTCACGAAGAGCCGTACATCAACAATTGAAGCAGTAACCAAGGCTGCTGGGGCATTGTTACTGCAAAGAAACAACATAAAGCGTATAATCACTATATAAGCGTATAATCACTATAATGGAACGTTGATCGGAAGGTCTCTATAATCTTCTGATTGACTTGGACATATCGTAAACAGAAGAAAATTCCTCAAGAAGAGCACAATATAAACCTATTGATAGAAGCCATTTTCTGTTTCTGAAATATTTAAATCATTGTTTCTTGCTCAATCAAGTTGATGAAGCACAAAAAAACCGCTTACTATTACAAAAATTACTATTAGTTATGTCAATTTGCGCACTTAATCGAGGACACTATACCTGATATCCCCTCCGAAAAATGAAGATTAATATGCATTGGATAAAATAAACATAATGGGAAAAGACGTGATATATGAATGATTCTTTGGATGAATCGCTCCTATTTTTACGCAATTCCCAATAAATATATCTGAATTTTACGGTATCTCATAGAATAATGCCAAAAAGATTATATAAGATTCTCCCTAGATATTGTTTGCATTTAAACAAAATCTATTTTCAAAGCATCCTCCAAAGACCCTGTTTGATACAATTTTTTGAGGGCTTTTTCTTGCGATATCATGCGATGTTGCTTGTGCAATCTCTTTGCCCTAGGCGCCATTGTAACAGAAGGTTTACAAAGGGTTTTATGATATACATTGTCAGATGTTTGTTGAAATTGCATGCCCAACTGCGCATAATGGGCAAGAGCTAGGAGACGATGATCCATAATATCGCGCATTTCTTTGTCTTGAAAACCAAATTTTTTGCCAATCTGAAAAATGTTTTGAAAGAAAGATTCGCGTTGCGCTGGATCTTTTGTCTGCGGAAACATTGTTTCTAATTTTTCATTTTCATTTTCCAGTTTTTTTTCTGAAAATTCTGTTTCAAATCCTTGTGCAATCTGATGAGGAAGACGTCCTGATTCGACAAAATGATTGATAATATCCAAAGCTTTTTGTCTCAATTGGAAAATATTCTGATACATTTCCGGATTCGTTGTTGCCAAAGCAGGATTAGGTTGTTCAGGGATATGATGATGAATTAATTGTGCTAGTGATTCTGCACTATTCGCCAACATTTCTGCCTGATGACGCAAATAACTTTTTTGCTCGTCAACATCTTGTTGGTGCGATTGATCCTTTTTATAGTGCATATATCCTTTTTTAAGATCATTGATTCTTACTTTTTCTCCATTATCAAGCATGAAATATTTCTGTTCATCGGTCTCTTGATCAGAATCATCTTTTTGGAATGTTAATTCTACTTCTGGATCAACTTCTAATTCTTCCCATTCTTGTGAATTATAATCGGATGAATGTTCTAAGGATTGCAAGGAATCATCTTGTTTGAGCTTTTTATGCTGCCGATCAACTATATTTTTATGGTTTTTTTTCTCCCCTTCATGCACAATATGACGAGATGACCGAGAGAGAGTATCGGGAATTTCTTTCTGCTGAATATCTTGTGGCAAGATGTATCCAAAATTGTTGTTTGCACGATCATCAATCTGATCCCCTGATTTTTTATTCCACCATTCCCAAGGTTGGGGTTGTGATAGATGGGAAGAAGGGTCTGAGTGAGAAGACGGCGATTGTGATGTCATCATGAGGAATATTCCTTTATTTGAACTAATGTGAGCAGTGTTTTATTCAATTCCGAACAAAACTTAAAATTAAAAATACGATCTTTGTGGCGATATAGATTTTTTATTGGAATAAAACTCACTATCAATCATCAAGTCTTTGCTGTGATGCAGCTTTTTCTTTTAGGGCATATTCTGCAGCCATTTGGTGATTTTTAAGAACTATTTCAGCATCCATTTTTGCACGTTTGATCTCCATTTCTGCCTGTAGGCGCGCATAAGCAAGTGATCGTTCAAATTGCACATGTTGCATTTGTTCATTTATTGGCTGCGTTTTTGTTGATTTACCAAAATCAGCATCCGGTCGCGTGAAATATTCATTGACATTTTGAATGCCTGTTGATTCAGCAAGACGCGCAATACTATTATATAAATTGGTTGAAGATACAAAAGGATTATTCATGCCAAATACCGCCAGAATCTCTTTCTGAACAGATAAAAGATGAGACATCATCATGATGTCTCTCTCACGGCTTCCCGACCCCAAACCAATATTTACTTTAGCATCCATATCTGCATTCCAATATCGTGGATCAAATGAAATCCACTGATCACGCAATCTTACCATACGAACTTTATCTTGGTGTTGAATGATCAATCGCAATAATCCGCGAAAAAGGCGTTCTAGTCCTTGTGCTAATGTCCGCACAATCAGCTCTACTTGCCCTATACCACTTTGCTCGATCAGAGAAGTGGCCGTCGCAGTCATATTTTGCAATATCTCCGGAGATAGTCCAGAAGCGATATCCGAAATACCGGTACGATCAACAAGCTCTTGATCCAAATAATGCAGCATCGCAAAAGATTTATCTGCAATCATAGGAACCGTATGAATCCCTAATACACTACGCACATCCATTCCCGCAGAAACACGAATAGGTTGACCAAATTGCGGATTTAAAACACTTTCTGGATCAATGATAGATCCTTCTTGAACAATTGTTTGTGGTTGATTTTGCCAATAAAGATTATCAAGAGTTTGACGCAATAAAACAGTTTTGATTTTTTGAATTTCGATAATTGAATCCGCCAAACTCTCACCAACAAAACAATGTGGAGAACGAATAGCCCGCAAACACGTATAGGGCAATTCATCCCATTCTTCATTAGCAAGAATATTTTCCTTATTTGTTCCTCCAGCCATAACAACACGACGTAATTCGGCAATTCCATCTCCATCATAATCGAGGGTCACATATAGTTCATAATATTCAATCATTTCCAAAGCTCCATCAGAATGATCACTTTTCTGGAACGACCAAGAAGAGGTTTTCTGTTGAATAGATGACGCAATAGGTAATTGATTAATCAGCTGACGATCATAACCCATAGAAATTAAATCAGAACGTGTGAGATATAATTTTCGACCAATAATAGGACTTCTATCAATATCCGTTGCTTGAGGATGAATGAGAAATTCATCAGGCGGAACAGCATTAATACATACTTTTCCTTGACAATATTGTCGGCGAATCCGTACATCATGGATTATCACTCCTTCATCCTGTCTTTGACTGTGCTCCAGTACCTCCACGTCAGGATCTTGAACGAGCATGATAAAGGACTGTTCGTCTAATCCCGTATGCAAGCTAGTTGTACAATTTTCTTGCAGATCATAACGCCATGTCAAAATACCAATCCCTGATAACAAGGCGTCATAGATCGCATTTTCAACGGAATCACGCCCTTTTCCTTCTGGAAAAATAATGTGATTTACGTAATCGCTGGCTGCAATAGCCATCTCTTCATCTCCTTGCCGTACAGGGCAATATTCCACAAATTTATGCCCAGAGAGGAGAATTCTGCAAATAGATGGCATAATTTTTCGAATTGCAGCACGAAGATCGCAAGATACAACCGAAGAATGTCCTGCCATAGAAGGAACATCATGCATAATACCATTATAATATTCTTGTGAACGGATATACGTGTGTTGCCTCTCTGATAGCATCTCTTCTGCCTCGGCAATAAGATGCGATATTTGATTAGCAAAATGAATATTTCGATCATTAATTATCATGTGAAATGCACTTTTTTAAATATTAAAACAACAGACGAACAATAAAATGATAGGCTCTATAAAGGATAGAATAACCTTAAAATATTTTCTGTGAGAGATAGCATGATACCTTAACGTATGTGGATCCTATCAGGATGAGAATGATTGTGCTTTCTGATAAAGACGCAAACCACTGTCTTTGTTGAGTAAAATAGCAATGATCTATGATCACCCATTCTTTCCGACACTTTTCTTTATGCCAATAACAATCATGAGAGTTCTCAATTATCAACGTTTCTTGTCTGTAATCATAATTGCATCCCTCTTATTGCATGTTCCCTCATGCTTATTTATGTTCTGTCATATATTCACCAGATACTTTTTTGCTGACAATCTCAAAACAACGCATAGTTGAGTTTTTTCCTATCCTTTTTTTTGCAAGAAAAACTATTCTGTCACACAATAAAATATACCAAGATATTCAAGACGTTCTGTGAACGCCTCACTTCGATCTCTTCTCCTATTTTTCTTGTCCCTTTCCAGTTTTACAACACAATATTGTGGACTCAGAAGAAGATTAAATAACTGTTCTAGGAATATATTTCCAAGAAGATGCCAGAGATTGAACAAGAGCAAAACGTTTCATCATCAAGGCATACCGACTGGCACAAATCAGATCATCTTTTTCTTTGATAACACGCCCCTCACGGCGATGATACTGACGAAATTCCTCTAACCAATCCTGACAGTCAGAGAAGACTTTCCAGCGCCCAGAGCGCATGCGGTCTAACATATCTGACAAACCTGCTTCAACACCATTGCTACCATCCTCAAAGGTAGCGCATTCTTTGATAATTTTTAAACCTTGTTTTTGATATTGCGCCGCCAATTGTTCGCCTGAACCTTTATCATGTTGCAAACCATCATGTGGCCAAGCCCACGGCAACCATTTGCCCCAATTTTTCAATGCAGCAACATGAAATATGGGTGTTTGTTCCCGACAGCGATAGTTTTTAATCACATATATCACATCTGAATCACGATTCCACACAAGATGTACAGCAGCAAAAGGATGATGCCAACCAAAATCCATTCCTCCGATATGCAACCAATGGGATGGAATATCAAAGGGTGCGATGGTAATATCTTCTTCTATCACAGGGAAGATACGTCCTGACCCAAGCATTGGTTCTCCTTTTGTACGTGCTTCTCGTTCATGAATAGGATAACTATTGATAATCCGTTCTCTCTCTTGCACCGTATAGTGAGGAGTTTCTTCAAGAGTCATTCGAATGACTTGCCGATCATTTGAAAGAGAAGAAAGATAGTGTTCAATGATAGAAGAACGTCCTTTGAGGGGTGTTAAGGTCACAACAACTAGACCTTGAGTTGCATTAACGCGCGTCAATCCTTCAAAATATACATCTTCCGGAGGTTCTTCATCAAACCATACATAGTCTGCAGTATTAGCTTGCCATTTTTCTCTTCCTTGTTCATAAGCTTTTAAAAACAAAACAGATGTTCCTCCAGCTATGTGTCGGACTGTTACGGTATTACAAGTTCCTGCTATATGAGCACAACGTGTTGTCTTCACAATTGCATGGGCAGGAATCATCCCACTTCCCTTCTGATGGAGAGACATTGGCTCTCCTAATAAGAGACGCTGAATCCCATCTCGGGTTAATTCATATGATACCGATCCTGCAATCATAACAATAGGAGAGCTAAAACGATGTCCTTGCCACCATGAGGGATAACAACCAGTCAAATGCATTGCAGCCTCAGCAGCTCCCGCAAGAGTTTTTCCCAGCTGATTTCCCGCCATAAAGAGACGTTCTCGTGCTATTTTTCCCATATGATGAAATATTTTTTGCTTTGCATATGGCTGATAAAAATCAAGACGTCGAAAATGATGCCGTTTTTTCAACTGTTGTAAGATGGACATCTTTTGTCTTAGAAGCTGTGATACTGTGCAATTCTTTTTCGAGAGATCGGATGATTTCGTATAATTGTTCATCGGTCAGTTGATCTCCGTTGTTTATCTCTTCTTCATTTTTCTCTTTTTTTATAAAAATTTGGGCAATAATACGTAAATATTGTTCGGGTTTTTCTTTGCGCAAAGCCTTGACGACTGCTCGTCCATGTCTCGAAAAATCTCTAACTAAAATATCCTTATATAATTGTTGTAGAGAGACATTCTTGCTGTATAATTTTTTCTTTTCTGAATCATCCTTTTCCACAGGACACAGTGTAATGATAGACATTGATACAAATACCCTATGAGAGAAACAATATCGATAATTGTAGACATGAAAAAAGACAGAAACCCCTTATTCTTGCAAATAAAGAATTGAATCTCTGCATAATATCATTCATAAAGCATGTTTATTTTTCAGAAATTACGGACAACATCCAAAAAATGGCCTATAATGCCGACAATATTTTAAATACACGATCACTACCTATACCAGAAAATTTCTGCAGCTACAGTATAGCACTTGTTTATTGGATTCTGTTCATTCAGTCCTGACCATCAAAACCATCCATAGATCCTGATAATAACCACCAATCAGTCTTTTCAGTTTAATCCAACAATCCCAACCCATAATTTCTCAATCAAAATCTATGCAGAAGAATTCAGATTCATCCTGCAAAGAGAAATTCAAGAACATTGTATATTCTATTCAGCCAACAGGTCTTTTATCGTACAGTAAAATTTCCTATGCAAAATTTTTTGCTCTATCATAATGATAAAACAACAAATGATACTGTCCATTGATCCACAGAGCTCCACACCATTCACACTTTGAACTGATGATATGCATTTTTATATACATCTCTATGGTTCTTCAATCGTTTTTAAATTCCCTGAACACAATAAACGATCCCATAAATCATTATTCATCTCAACTAAAAATGATCTTTGGTCTCATACAATCAGATTATTATACGGAAAGATTATTGCGCCTACAGTCACCTGAAATACTTTAATTGTATTGATTTTCTGTGCATTTAAAATCAAATTTTCCGGAAAATCGCTGCTAAAGAGAACTCAATAATAGTATAATTAAGCTTTAAAAATTTTTTATGTGGAACGACCATTCTTCAGTATAATTTCTTTCCGTACGTTCATAAAAAATTACCAGAACACTCAACGATCAGTCTCTTGAATTATAAACTACAGAGACGAAATATTCTCGATATCCTCTATAAACCACAAGATAGAAGAATGCTTCATAGGATAAATCCACCAAAAATCTCAACGGCAATCAGAGTAATGCATTAAAGATAGACTGTTTTAATTGACATAACATGGGGAGATATTGAACTGAAAAACGGTGTTTTCCAGAGGCACAAACGATCACCGTACCTGTAATGATTCGTAAACACAATTAAGATCAAAGGAGATAATATAAAAAAGGATTCGATATAAAAATCCTAATCCATCGAAAAAATTATCATAATACCGTCATATATTCATAGAAAATGATAAAATAAAACTTAAATCTATCAATAAAGAGATTATTATTTAAAATAACCACCTCTTCCGCACCCAAAACGAACTTATTGATAGGGGATTTATATACCTATTTAGGACAAATGTCAATCTATTTTTATCTATTAACCATAAAAAACCTTATTTAAAACGACAATAAAAATATTGTGGCTGTATCTACATATTTTTATGAAAGATCGTTAATAGTGCAGTGCTTGAAATGAATATCACCATTCATCCTCTGCTTCATCTTTTCAGATATTCTTAACCGCCTCATATAATCATCAACAAGAGCAATCTTACTATCCTCATGAATATATCCTTGCAGTATTTTAAAATGAGGAATGAATCAAAGAAAAAACATCTATAAAAAGACTCTTCCTCTTAAAAAAAGGCATCTGCACAATACTCAAACAAAGAAGATTCGATAATAAAAGCACGTTTCAACGCATAAAAACACACAAACTACCCGCGTATCCATATCACCTTGGCTATCAACTGAAGTCAATTTACCCTATATAGGATTATGCCACATCATTAAAGAGGCCCCTTGATGATGTTTTTATGAAAGAAAACAACATCCCTTCATCCGACCTAAATGAACTTGTTGAATGGATCTTTGATTTGCAACAATAGGTATCCTAGGATTTGCAACAATAGGTATCCTAGCAAAGATCCGCCTTTGTTTTGCAATTAAACAATCTACAATCGAAAAGAGCAAGAAACAACCCACAGCAAAAAATTGCGATTGTAAAAATTGGGCACACATAAAACTCTTCTCCAGAAAAAAGGTAATATAAAAACATGAGAGTAAAGACACAACACAACTTTATCTTAATATGAATTATCGTAAAAAACAAAGGATTTTGAAAGTCAAAAAATTGCTCAATTACCTTAGATAAAAAATTTACATAAATAAATTATTTATTGAGAAAAATCACAATATATTTATATCCTAGACAAAGACAAGATAACTGTAGTTCAATTGTATAAACAAGACCTTAATATAACCACCATTATTCCTGCTTTATATACTTTTTATTCTACTAAATAAAGATGTTATCTTGCATAAAATCCTCCGTAATCTTTATTCATTGCAGTAGAGTATGATTTTTCCCTAAATGACACAATTTCGTTGTCTTATTAAAAATCATCACAATGAGCGAAGCGCTGTTTCAATAGCTCAAAATATGATTGATGATGCAATCTTTATTGAGTTTCCTCTCATACTTAAACATTTCTAGCCAAGATGGCCGAAGAAAAAGCACATTCCTATCAAAAGAGCTAATCACCTCTGTATTAAAGTTTGATTCGTTGATAAATCAATCATCCGATGCATATATCATCGTAGATCGTAGGAAGACAAATGGCATTTTAGCGTGAAAAAATACCACCAATTTTCTCTTTCCTGAGAAGAGAAACGAATGAAATGGGTTTTTAGCTCAAAAATTGATCTTAATCCTGTGCAAAAAGATCACATACAATTTGCTATCAATAATTTTATTAAATTATCTATCGATATTCTCATTATAATACATTATTGTTTTTTATGATTCATATTACACCAATTTTAATAGACAAGTTATTCAGCCAAATTAGAGTTTAAAACAAAACCATGTACTATATTTTAGGAACTATTTTCTGGGATTGCGCCTTTCTAGAACAAAGGTATACGTTCGTCATAAAAACCATATATTCCTATTTGTAGACGACAAAAGAAAGTAAAACACATATGCCACGACGCAAAAGAGATGATTCATATCCTCCTGACGAAATCCTCCGTGAAAGAATGATTTTTGTGAACAATTTTCGCACCATTCGAAAAGAAGCAAAAATAACACAAAAAGAAATTAAAGCCCGAACTGGTTTCGCCCAGTCATGGATTAGTGAACTTGAAACAGGAAAATCAACGATTAATATTGATAATATGATTATTCTGGCTCATACTCTACAAACCCCACTGTGGAAGCTTCTTAGGCCTTAATTTATTTTGATTATTAAGCACATAAGGCAGAAAAATCTGTGTCTCGTTTTGAGATAACAAACAACTCGGATATGGTTGACATTGCTGGTTTATTGGTTAGCCGTAATCATATACGGTTTAACCATTGATTGAAAATTTTTCTTTCTAGATTCTTTCATTGTGAACCAATCCTCATCATCTCTCTATTACCTTTCTCAGCATATTCATTTGTGGTCATTTTATACCTTAGGTATGTTGGTTTATCGGTAATAGAAAAAAATAAATATTGAATCCACATCTCATATTGTTGATCAAATCATGGAAAGAATATTGTGTATATACAAGGAGGATTGGCCTTCTTTTTCTCGCCCCAACCAAGCCACCTACATTGTTCCCCAATATCACAGCCCAAAGGAAGAACAGCTTGTTTCTATCCAACGAACGATAGGCACTGTGATATTTACCATCTTCAAATTTTACTATGTAACTTTTATGGCAATCTATGCCTCTACATCTCCAGAGAGATCTTGCCTAACCACTGCCTATTGGTCACAGAGGGAGCTCAAATATTGAGCTCCTATTTTACGGTCAATTTGAAACAATATAATAATTTATGGCCAAATTAAAACAATATAAAAATGCTGATCCAGAAGTTTATCATTGTTAGAAATGACTCATGATTTATGAAGAATTTTCCCTAATAATAGAATAATAGAATAATAGAATAATAGAATAATAGAACCATTAAATCATGGCCGCGAAGGACAATAATCCTCCTAAAAAGAGAATATAGGAATTTAATGCACTAATGTAAGTTAATAATCTTAAATTATTATTTTATTCCTATAAACGGTTATTAATATATCAAAAAACACATAAATTTCTTATATATCGTATTTTATCTAGATTTTTTACGGAAAATGGATTATATTAAGGAATAAATTCTTTTTAAGATCGTTGAAAAATTTTACTATTACAACTTAAAAAATGTTTTTTTCATTATTTTGTTCAAATATACAGCAATATTTTTTTAAAAAAATATCTAGGAAAATTAACATAATTTGGGTAATGGAAACTTTTGAAGTCATTCAGAGGTATCACTTCATTTTTCTAAAACAATTTTTTATTTTCATAAGGAAATATAATCAATGCTCATCTCCTCACAAATAGATATATATTGTAACAATACTAAACAATAAACTGATATCACGGATATTTTATCCAAAATATTCCGAAGAATTCCTATCATTTTTAGTGAATCGATAATCCACATATTCATTTATCAAGATTTTTTATTTTAAGACAGTCTATTTTTAAAACAGGATACATCGATGGAAAACATTGAAACTAATTTTTTTATTGAATTTGAGCAAGAAATTTTAGGAGCCATCTTACTAGGTGGTGATGTACAACCAATTATTTCTTTTTTAGATGCAAAGCATTTTATTGAACCAATCCACAGTGAGTTATTTCGTGCAATTCTATTGGCACAAGAACGATTTGCAATGGTCAATCCATTCATCGTAAAGCGCATTATGGATGCTGATATTATCTCTCATTTTGAAAATAAAGCAAAAATCCCTCTTTCCACTTATTTAACGAATTTGCTAACTTCAACCTCTTCCATAGGTCCTGAAGCATTGAATGCTGCGCGTCGCGTTGTTGAACAATGGGGCAGAGTAACCCTTTCTCATAAAGCAAAAAAACTTGCAGCCGATACGGCCGATCCTCGTTGTAATTCGATTATGCTCACACGAGATTGTATGCAAGATTTAGAGGACATTATCTCAGAAGTTTCCCTCATAAATCATCAAAACACATCTTCTTCATGTACCTCCCTATCCACTGCAGCAAAAACGGCTCTTCAAGCAGCCATACAAAACAATGAAGAAGACATTCAGTCTCATCCAAAATGGGGTTTACAGAGCATTGATTCTCTCACAGGCGGAGTTCAAGGACGTGAGCTCATTCTCATTGGCGCACGTCCCTCTATGGGAAAAACAACTTTTGCTCTCTCTCTTGCTTTGCGCATGGCCATGAATAGCCATGGAGTAGCATTTTTTAGCCTTGAAATGGACAGAGAAAAACTCGCTGCTCGAGCATTATCCGACCTTCTATATGATACTCCTACACGTATTCCCTACATTGATTTAATTCGAGGAGAAATGAATCAGTCACAACAACAGTCACTCCTTAAGGCCTGTCATACATTGCACGACCTTCCCCTCATGATTGACGATCATCCATCTCCTGGAATAGTTGATATTCGCATACGTAGCGAACGCATGGCAGCACAAGCAGCCAAATTTGGTCACGAGTTGCAAGTCATCATCATTGATCATCTCAGCCTCATACGCCCCTCTAATCGTTATCAAGGTAATCGTACCTATGAAATTGCCGAAACAACATCCACACTCAAGGTCATGGCACGAGAATTAAATGTCGCGGTTATTCTTTTATCACAGCTTAATCGCTCTGTTGAAAACCGGACCAACAAAATTCCACAACTAGCTGATTTACGCGATTCTGGTGCGCTTGAACAAGATGCTGATACAATCGCTTTTTTATATCGAAAAGCTTATTATTTGGCACGAGAACACGGAGGATCATCTGACGATAAATTTGAAAGACGAGATCAACTAGAGCGGTGTGAAAACAGAATGGATTTCATCCTCGCCAAACAACGTAATGGTCCCATTGAATCTCTCCCTCTTTTTGTTGATATGCCCTTTTCCGCTATAAGAAATGAACAAGCATCATGAATAATCGTCCCTGGTATAAACGTTATCCTGCTGATTTTATCTCTGGAGTTCTGGGTCTCACGCTAGAACAAAAAGGAGCCTATAGTATCATTCTTGATCTGATGTATGACCGCGGAGGATCTGTTCCAGATGATGATAAATATATTGCAGGTGTCTGTGGTTGTTCCATTAGAAAATGGCGCAGCATTCGCTTATCTTTAGAAAAAGCCAATAAAATTTCTATTCAACAAGGATACATTCATAATAAACGTGTTGAAAAAGAGCTTATAAAGGCCATGAAAGCGGCCGAAGAACGTCAGGAAAATGGTCGAAAAGGTGGAGTAAAATCAGCTCAAATGCGTTCTTTATCCAATAAAAACAATGACTTATTTCAAGAGATACTTGAGTCCGCGCATACGTACCAGAAACCAGAAACTATAAATAGATTATCAAAATATCCTTCTTGGAAAAAAAATCAAATTTCTTCGGAGAAATACCATGATTCCATCACTGTTAATGATCCTGCACAAATTAACGAGGAACATTGGAAAAAAAGGCTTATATGGGCTCATCGCGATGGAATATGGCCATCTGATTGGGGTCCATCTCCTGGGCAAAAAGGGTGTTGTGTTCCACCGTCACTTCTCAAAAACAGCGACTTATCATCATTGTCATAACGATTTCTCATCAAAGATGAATGTTCAATTATGGGGTATAGAAACAATTATTTAAAAAATATCGCTACTAACAATTATAAGTGTAATTTTTTGATACAAAAAGGTAGGAGGATTCTATGAGCAGCAAAAGCGAGAAACGTCGCAATAAAAAGTCCACAGGACGTCCTTGCAAAACAGGAGTTCCCCGCACAGAAAGTGGTAGGATTTCTCGTTCCAAAAAATCTGCACTACCACCTGCATTTGTTGCACAAGAAGCCAGAATGCGCCTTTTTGGATTAAGCGCTCTTCAAGCTTCTCAAGAGGAAAGCGGAAGCCGTATAGGTCGCTTGAGGTTAGCAGGAAAAATATCCCAAGAACAATACCAAGCCTTTCTGTGTTTTGCTGATCAATATCGCCAATATATGACGATGACTCAAGTTCCAGATAGCTTGCGACGCAACGGTGAATATGTCCAACACCTATCCTACTGCGAAGACGCAGATACCAGACATCGTTTGGCTATAAAAAAACGTTGGTTGTATTTAAAACAAGCAATTGATGAAGCAGAAGCAATGTCATCATGCAATTTGTGGAAGGCTCTTGATTATTTTCTCACGCGATATGATGGTATAACGCATACGATGTCATTGCATACTATCGTTGATGCATGCTGTGCAATGGATGTTCTCGTTACACATTATGGAATTGTCGCCTCAAAATCATGTGCACGATGATTATACAAAAACGTATATGAAAATGATTTTCATCTTTTCGTTGATTTTTTGATGATTATAGTAATGAGTATATTCTCATGGTGCGACAACCGATTTTTATCAATAAGTTTCCCTATCCCAAGAAGAAAAAACAGGAGAAGATATCCATCAAAACTTTGAAACACCATTTCGTCGTGCCAAGCGAACAATCGCCCAATATTCCTCTGTTACTTCTCTATGTTCCTACATTCACTTTTTCCTCCTTTTCTCTCAATTATTTTAATAATATTCTTTGGTTAGATAAATTTCATGTAAAATCAATCACTTAGATAGCCATAACCCTGATTTAAGTTGCCATTGATTCCATTACATGTTCTTTATTATAATCCCGCACCTTTTGATTTACAATGTATCTATGACAAACGTTGCTGTAAAAAAAAACATCTAAGGCCCACGTTCCTCATGTTCTTACAGAGTATCGCTTAACTCTGCTTGAAAAGAATTATGATAGATTAGAGAATAAGGTAGACAGACTATCTGATAAGATGGATGCACGCTTTGAAAGAGTCGATGCGCGCTTTGAACAAGTATTCAAAGAAATTGGAAACGTTCATGTTGAAATGCATGGACTGCTATGGAAAATACCCGCCATTTGTTCTGTGCTCATTACAGTTATTGGAATAGTTGTTAAATTGCTCCACTGGATTTAAGCCCTCTTTAACAACATCTCTGCCTCAACCTCTCTTCTGACAATGAGACCCCGTAGCTTCTTGCCTCCTACAAAGACCCATCTATTACATTCAATCGCAGCATTAGACCAATCTTCCTCATTAATGCGCTTCTTGAAAGTGATTGAACGATATCGGCCAAGATTAAAGACAAAATCTCCAACAGCTGATAAATGGTTTTCACCAGATGATGCAAGAATAGGAGAATCTTTGAGTGTTTGGTTTAAACACTTTATTACGTCTTGATGCAAAAGAGCATCAGCTTGTCGAACAGATATGAGTTGCCCTTCATAGACACCATACCTAGTATGACCATACAATCGTCCAAACACCAGCAGGACATCGATAGGCAGATAGCCGTAGTCCTTCAAACCTTTTATTAACATTAATAAATAGTAGCGAAACGTTGATATTTTAAATCTCCAGAATTGACTCCGTATTGTTTTATATGCTTTATAGTATATTATTAGGTTAAAGATTATTTTATGAAATTATTTTATATTGGAGTTCATATCGTGCATATCAAAAAAAAAATTATAATAGCATCTCTTTTGTCAACTACTGCTGTATTGGGTGGATGTGATTTATGGGAAGATTTTAAAGGTGAATTCGTTAATGGGTATCCAAAAATAGAAATTGTAAAACCAGCAGCTAACAATAAGGTATCTGCAACAGTTAACATAAAGGAAGCTAACAATCAGGTATCTGCAGCACCAGTAGCTGACACACAGGTATCTACAACAGCAGCTGATACAGCGGCAGATAACAATCAGCAACCCACAATACCAGCATCTGCTGACACACAGGCATCTGCAACACCAGAAGCTAACACAGAGGCAGCTAACAACCAGCAACCCACAACACCAGCATCTGCTGCACCAGAAGCTAACACAGAGGCAGCTAACAACCAGCAAACTACAACACCAGTAACTGTTAACACACAGGTATCTGCAACAACAGCTGATACAGCGGCAGATAACAATCAGCAACCCACAACACCAGCATCTGCTGACACACAGGCATCTGCAACACCAGAAGCTAACACAGAGGCAGCTAACAACCAGCAAACTACAACACCAGTAACTGTTGACACACAGGTATCTGCAACAGCATCTGATACAGCGGCAGATAACAATCAGCAATCCACAGCACCAGCATCTGCTGACACAGCGGCATCTAACAATCAGCAATCCACAACACCAGTAGCTGCTGACACACAGGAATCTGCAACACCAGCAGGACATCGATAGGCAGATAGCCATAGTCCTTCAAACCTTTTATTAACATTAAATAGTAGCGAAATGTTGATGTTTTAAAACTCCAGAATTGACTCCTTATTGTTTGATATGCTTTAGACAGCATTATTAGGTTAAAGATAATTTTATAAAATTATTTTATAATGGAGTTCATTCGTGGATATAAAAAAAAAGATTATAATAGCATCTCTTTTGTCAACCACTGCTGTATTGGGTGGATGTGATTTTTGGGAAGATTTTAAAGGTGAATTCATTAATGGATATCCAAAAAGAGAAGTTGTAAACACAGCATATAACAACCCATATGGTGATAAAATAAGAGATAGACGAAAAAAACAAGAAGGAGAATTGAGCCGCAGAAAAGCTGAGCTAGAACTCATCAACAAGAATTGTAATTCAAACAACAAGAATTGTAATTCAAACAACAAGAATTGTAATTCAAACTCTACCCTGGCAAGTACGACAGAAAATGGAAACGACAAAGCAGATTATCAGAGTGTGGAAGAAGTGAAGCAACACCTAGAAAATATGATTGCACAGGATACGAGGCAGCTGGGTCAACTGGATGAAATGGCCCCTTACATTTTCACCTAACTCCTCTTCTTCTTCACAATGTTATCTGTATACCAAAATCCCAAAATACAAGCGATGATGTCTTGTTCAAAGGGGATTAAGATTGAAAGGGAGGATTTTATTATCCTCCTTTTTTCCACACCCCACCAAACTAATAAAGAAAGGATCAGCAATAATCCAAAAAAAGGTTGTTAAAGGGCGGGCCAAAGTGTTTTTCAACGCAATATCCGTCATGTACGTCAATATCTGGGTCTACCAAAAAACACGACACCACATACTTTACGCCACTCATTTGCGACTCATCTTTTGGCTAATGGTGGTGACTTAAGGTCTATTCAA